>CAVJHG010000002.1:217071-218292 GCA_963649335.1 bacterium | reverse complement strand
GAATAGAGAGGGTCTGAAGACACATCCCCTGTAGACTCATCGGTAACATTGCCATCAGAGTCAGTAACAACTATGTCAAGAGTCCTGCTAGCCAGTATCTCCTGTGGTGAGCTGCCCTCTATGCCATCTGAATTCTCTGCAGCTTCTCCATCCTCTGAGTCATTGCTGTCTGCATCAGAAGAAGCATCTGAATCAGATGAATTGTCGGAATCTGATTTTTTGTCAGAGTCAGCTGTATCAGAATCGCTTAAACTGCTTTCATCACCAGTGTCAAGGTCCGTCTGCTCAGTTATCTCAGCTATCTGCTTGTTGATGTCCTGGACTGCATCTACATATGGCTGCAGGTCTTGAGCTGCTTCCTTGCTTAGTAGCTTTACAGAAAAAGCCTCACCGGTAATGCAATTATCATCGGCATCAGTGAGATAGATGGTCAAATCCTTTTCCACTGATTCACTTTTTAAATATACAGATTTGAAATCAGGAACATAGACATCCTCCGCTGTCGTATCCTTTGTCTCTTCCTCTGCCACTTCCTCAGTCACCTCAGGCTGCATATGCTTGTAGATGCTGTATCCACCAGCTCCCAAAGCTCCTGCTGCAATCACTGCCGCTGCAGTGATGCTGACTGCCTTGTGGCCAAGAATTATTAATTTGATCTTGCTTAAAATGTCCATTTTGTTCTCTTAATCTCCAAAATTATGCGTTAATGCCTTTTTCAGCACAATATTCCTTAAAGCTTGCATTGACCTTGTCCTTGTCAGAAAGGATAAGATCTGCCTCTGTCATCCCCTCTGGAATAGGCCACTGAACTGCAATGTCAGGGTCATTGTACATAAGTCCGCCCTCATCATTAGGGTGATAAAAATCAGTAACCTTGTAGCAGAACTCTGCATAGTCGCTGACTACCAAAAATCCGTGAGCAAAGCCCTTTGGTACCAAAAACTGCTTTTTATTTTCCTCTGAAAGCAGGATACCGTAATGCTTACCAAAGGTAGCTGAGCCCTCTCTAAGGTCAACAGCCACATCATATACTGCACCCTTGATTACACGTACCAGCTTATCCTGTGGAAAATTCTTCTGGAAGTGAAGGCCACGAAGGACACCCTTTTTGCTTGCAGACTGATTGTCCTGGACAAAGTCATAGCCAAGGCCGGCTGCCTCCATGTCCTGCTTATTGTAGGTCTCTACAAAATAACCGCGCTCATCACCATATACTGTAGG
>CAVJHG010000002.1:212386-216786 GCA_963649335.1 bacterium | reverse complement strand
TTATAGGCAATCTCCTCTATGCAGGAAATGTACATGCCCTGGCGCTTTTGCAAGGTCTCTACGAAATTGGCTGCAGAAAGAAGCATGTCGTGATTACCGGTATCGAGCCATGCAAAGCCACGGCCTAAAGTCTCTACGTGAAGGTTGCCACGAGACAGATACTCATTATTAACTGTTGTGATTTCCAGCTCTCCACGAGCTGAAGGCTTAATAGTCTTTGCTATCTCTACTACTGAATTGTCATAAAAATATAGGCCAGGTACTGCATAATTGCTCTTAGGCTGAGCCGGCTTTTCCTCGATAGAAATAGCCACGCCATTGTCATCAAATTCTACTACGCCGTACTCCCTTGGGTCACGAACATAGTAACCAAAGATAGTGGCACCAGGCTCACTTTCTGTACGCTTGGCAGCAGTCTGAAGAACCTTTGAAAAGCTCTGGCCATAGAAAATATTATCACCTAAAACAAGGGCTACTGCATCAGAGCCAATAAAGTTGGCACCGATGATAAAGGCCTCGGCAAGTCCATTTGGTGCCTCCTGTACAGCATACTGAATATCCATGCCCAGCTGGCTGCCATCACCAAAAAGCTCCTTGAATGTAGGCAAGTCACGAGGGGTAGAGATGATAAGTACCTCCCTGATACCTGCCAGCATGAGAGTGCTCAATGGGTAATAAATCATTGGCTTATCATATATAGGCATAATCTGCTTGGATATAGCCTTGGTCAGTGGGTAAAGTCTTGTGCCGGAGCCTCCGGCAAGAATAATTCCTTTCATTACTACAGGTCCTTTCTCTTATAAGAAAATATCAAATTCTACTTTTTCTCGATATTTTCTTTAATTAAATAAGTAATGTATTGTTATTTTTATTAAGCCAGCAGCTAACAAACAAGCTTTACCACTGACTTAGCTCATCTGGCTATGAAAGCTCCGCCTCACAAAAATCAAGGGCTGACTTGATAACCTTGTCCATATCATAGTACTTGTACTGGCCCAGGCGACCTCCGAAGGCTACATGGCTTTCGGCTGCTGCCTTGTCAGCGTACTGCTGATAGAGGGCATTGTTTTTATCGTTGTTGACTGGGTAGTATGGCTCAACACCAGGCTTCCACTCCGATGAATACTCCCTGGAAATGATGGTATCTGGCTGCTTGCCAAACTCAAAATGCTTGTGCTCTATAATACGGGTATATGGCACATCAGCTGAGGTGTAATTGACTACAGCATTGCCCTGGTAGTTATCCTGGCCGGTAAGCTTTTCTGTCTCAAAGCGAACTGACCTATACTCCAGAGGGCCATAACAATTATTGTAATACTCGTCTATCTGGCCGGTAAAAATAAGCTTATCCCAGGTCACCTGGCTTCCATCATTAAGCTTGCCTGAAGTGGCACCTACTGCCTTGTCGGCTCCCCCTACCATATCAAAGAAATCCTGATTTGTTACAACATCAGCCTTTTCAAGCATCTTTTCAACAATCTGGGTGTAGCCTCCCATAGGGATGCCCTGGAAACGATCATTGAAGTAGTTATTGTCATAGGTAAAGCGGAATGGCAATCTCTTGATAATAAAGGCTGGCAGCTCATTACATGGGCGGCCCCACTGCTTTTGGGTGTAGCCCTTTATCAGCTTCTCATATACATCACGGCCTGCCAAGGACAGTGCCTGCTCCTCCAGGTTTTGAGGGTCTTTAATGCCAAGCTCTGCAATCTGCTCAGCTATCTTCGCCTTGGCCTCAGCAGGAGTCTTGATGCCCCACATTTTTGAAAAGGTATTCATGTTAAAAGGCAGATTGTAAAGCTCATCACCATATATGGCCACCGGTGAGTTAATGTAATTATTAAACTCGGCAAACTGGCACACATAGTCCCATATATCCTTGTCACTGGTGTGGAAAATGTGGGCTCCATATACATGCACATTGATGCCAGAATCCTCTTGCGTATATATATTGCCAGCTATATGGTCTCTCTTGTCGATAACAAGGACCTTTTTGCCCTTTTTGCCAGCTTCATAAGCAAATGTAGCTCCAAAAAGGCCTGCTCCAACTACTAAATAATCGTATTTCATTTTTACCTCATTATACTCCAAAAGGCCTACCCCAAAATGCCTGGGGTACGCCTGTGGAAATTCTTATTTATACATCTCTGCATAGTACTTCTGGTAATCACCAGAGGTAACATTTTTCATCCAGTCCTCATGCTCGAAGAACCAAGCAATAGTCTTCTTGATGCCTACCTCAAAGCAGGTCTCTGGCTCCCAGCCTATCTCTGCCTTAATCTTGTCTGGAGCTATGGCATATCTGCGGTCATGGCCCTTGCGGTCAGACACATACTTGATAAGATTTTCAGATACGAGAGCCTTGCGTGGATCATTATCTGGAAGCATCTCCTGTAAGGTATCCAGGATAATATGGATAATCTGGATATTCTGCTTTTCATTGTGACCACCGATATTGTAGGTCTCAAAGAGACGGCCCTGCTCCTGAACCATGTCGATTCCCTTGGCGTGGTCCTCTACATAGAGCCAGTCACGAACGTTCTTGCCATCACCATATACTGGCAGGTCCTTGCCCTGAAGGGCATTGTTAATGATAAGTGGAATCAGCTTTTCTGGGAACTGATAAGGGCCATAGTTGTTAGAGCAGTTGGTAATGTTGGCTGGGAACTTGTAGGTATCCATGTAAGCCTTTACCAGCATGTCTGATGAGGCCTTTGATGCTGAATATGGTGAATGTGGATCGTATGGTGTTGTCTCATAGAAGAAGGCATTGTCATCATCTGGAAGTGAGCCATATACCTCATCTGTAGACACGTGAAGGAACTTCTTGCCTTCCTTGAAAGAGCCATCAGGAAGCTCCCATGCTTCCTTTGCGCAGTTGAGCATGACAGCTGTACCAAGGACGTTGGTCTGTACAAAGACCTCAGGGTTCTTAATAGAGCGATCTACGTGGCTTTCTGCTGCAAAATGCACTACTCTGTCGATGTCATTTTCAGCAAAAACCTGACGGATAGCCTCCTTGTCGCAGATATCTGCCTTGACAAAGGTGTAGTTATCGCGATTCTCGATATCCTTGAGGTTCTCGAGATTACCAGCGTATGTAAGCTTGTCCACATTGATGATTCTAATCTCATTGTCATACTTTTTGAACATGTAATGAATGTAATTAGAACCGATAAAGCCGGCGCCTCCTGTTACAAGATAAGTTCTCATAATTATATGTTTCCTTTCATTTTTCAAATCAACTTAAGCATTCAAATACTCAACCAAAGCATCATGCCAATCCTTCATGCGGTAATCGCTGGTCAGTCTCAGCATGTAGTTATCTAAGATAGAGTAATGTGGCCTGTCTGCTGATGCAGGATTCATAGCCTTGTACTCCTCTGATGTGACGTGGTTGACCTTGCAGCTAATACCCTTAAGGCGGAAGATTTCTTCGGTAAAATCTGCCCAATTGGTATCTCCCTCACAGGTGCCATGGTAAATGCCATAGCTGTCTGTAGGCTCCAAGTAGTGGATGAGACGAGCAAGCTCAGCTGCTGATGTAGGTGAACCCAGCTGGTCACAGACTACAGAGAGCTCATCATGGGTCTCAGACAAGGACAACATGGTTTTGACGAAATTCTTGCCATCCCCATAAAGCCAGGCTGTACGTACAATAAAATATCTGTGGCAAAACTGCTGTACAAAATTCTCGCCAGCCAGCTTGGTCTTGCCATAGGCTGAAATAGGCGCCGGAGTGTCAAACTCTGTGATAGGTGCTGTGGCATTGCCTGGGAAAACATAGTCAGTAGATACGTGCACTAGCTTGGCACCATATTTTTCTGCTGCTATAGCCAGGTTACGAGGGCCAAGGGCATTGAGCTTGTAGGCAAAATCCCAGTCCTTCTCACAGCCATCTACATTGGTGGCTGCTGCGCAGTTGATAATAACATCAGGCTGTCTTTCCTCCACAAAGGAAAGAACCTGGTCCAAATCCATGATATTGAGGGATGTGATATTATCTCCCTCTACTACATCTGTGAGAATAAAATCCACTGTGTCGGCATATTCCTTTTGAATAGCCCTGCCCAGCTGGCCATTACAGCCTGTAACCAAAATTTTCTTCATATAACTTCCTTCTTTTAATATCCTATATATTGTCACTATTCACATTGTTTACAGTCACATCCCAATATATACTCAGTCTCTTGCAAGCATGCTTGCCCAATCTGATGAATATGCAGCTGTGACTGTAAGTAGTGACATTTTTACACGTAGTCCTTACCCTTTGCAATAAGTCTGTTATAAGCACTAAACATACCCCTGATAGAGGCTCTGGTAATATTTGAGCTAACGCCTACACCGAAGGTAGTATTGCCGTGACGCTCATCACGCATCTCGATATAGGCTGCAGCCTT
>CAVJHG010000002.1:0-212154 GCA_963649335.1 bacterium | reverse complement strand
TTGTCCAAATACTGGGCACGGAAGGCCTCCATCATCTTCTGAGGAGCTACCTCGCCGCCATTTTTCTCTGATATATACTGGATAACATCGGCAAACTCACGCTGCATTTTCTTAGGAAGCTTGTAGCCGTATACAGAATCCATAATAAAGGCTACGCCACCCTTGCCTGACTGGCTGTTGATGCGGACGATAGGCTCATACTTACGACCAATATCAGCAGGGTCGATAGGCAAATAAGGAACCTCCCAGTATGGATTGTTGCGTTCATTCATAGCTGCAACACCCTTGTTGATGGCATCCTGATGAGAACCAGAGAAGGCTGTAAATACCAGCTGTCCTGCATAAGGATGACGAGGGTCTGTAGACATCTTGGTAACTCGCTCACAAACCTCTACGATTTCTTTTATATTCTCGATATTGAGCTCTGGGTTAATGCCCTGAGAAAACATATTATAAGCTATGGTAAGAATATCTACATTTCCTGTACGCTCACCGTTGCCAAGCAAGGTGCCCTCTACTCTGTCAGCACCAGCAAGGAGGCCCAGCTCTGTAATAGCTACGCCTGTACCACGGTCATTGTGTGGATGGATAGAGAGGATAACATTGTCTCTATCCTTGAAATGGGTGCTCATCCACTCAATCTGGTCAGCGTATACATTTGGAGTGTTCATCTCCACTGTAGCTGGCAGGTTGAAAATAATAGGTGCATCTGTGGCGTGGTCCCAGGTATCCTGTACGGCTGTGCAGACCTCTAAGGCATAATCAACCTCAGTTCCTGTAAAGGACTCTGGTGAATACTCCAGCTGAAGATTGCCATCATATCTGTCAAGACGGTCCTTGACCATCTTTGTACCGGCTATTGCAATATCGATAATCTCCTGCTTATTGGCATGGAAAACCACGTCTCGCTGCAGGGTAGATGTAGAATTGTATATGTGAAATACTATGTTTTTGATGCCCTGTATTGCCTCAAAGGTGCGGTCTATAAGCTCCTCACGGCACTGGCACAGTACCTGTACCTTGACATCATCAGGTATCTTATTTTCTGCCACAAGCTTGCGCAAAAAATCATACTCAATCTGTGATGCAGACGGAAAGCCTATCTCGATTTCCTTAAAGCCCAGCTTGATTAGCAGATCAAAAAGCTCCATTTTTTCATCTACATTCATAGGCTCTACTAAGGCCTGGTTGCCGTCGCGCAAATCTACTGAGCACCAGATAGGTGCCTTCTCGATTTCTTTATCTGGCCATGTACGTTCTGGAAAATTCAGAACTGGATTCTTTTTGTATCTCTTATAATTAAGCATTTTTCCTTCCCTTCGTATATTTTATTCTCCAAGGCCACCCTCTATGAGGGCAGTTATAGCAGCCAAAGCTTCCTCTTCATCAGGACCTTCGCATGTAAGCTCCAGGCTTTCGCCCATCTTAACGCAGGCTCCCAAAACAGAGAGAACTGACTTGGCATTAGCCTCATAGTTGCCTCTTGTTGTAAAAGTAACCTTGGAGGTGTATCGCATGGCAGTCTCGCATAATAGCCCTGCTGGACGCAGGTGCAAGCCTGTCGGATTAACAATAACCACGTTTTTACTAACCATGCTTGCCTCCGTATATATTTTTAATTGGACCCCAACTTAGCTAAGGCTTAAGTCAGGGCTATATTTTATATATTTATGCAAAAGTCCTGGTGATAAGATCAGCCAGCTCCTTGGCATCCTGATCGATAATGGCCTGGTCCTTGCCCTCTATCATAACTCGCACTAGTGGCTCAGTGCCGGAAGGACGAATGAGAACTCTGCCCTCTCCTGCAAACTTTTTATCCAATGCCTCTATAGCTGAGGCAATCTCAGGATAGTCCATATAGCTGTTTTTCTTGTCATTTGGCACCTTGGCATTAACCAAAGCCTGTGGCAATACTTCCATGATAGAAGCCAGCTCAGACAAAGGCTTGCCTGTGTCAACCATAACCTGCAGCAGATGAAGGGCCGAAAGAAGGCCATCACCGGTAGTGTTGTCATCAAGGAAAATAACATGTCCTGACTGCTCGCCGCCGATATTGTATCCATTGGCCTGCATATTTTCTAAGACATATCTGTCTCCGACCTTGGTAGTCTCCAGGTGGATACCCTGCTTTTCTGCCATAAGGGTAAAGCCAAGGTTGGTCATAACTGTAACAACACAGGTATCTGCCTTGAGAGTGCCCTTTTCCTTCATGTAGTTGGCACATATAGCCATAATCTGGTCACCATCTACCAGGTGTCCATGCTCATCAACTGCCAGCATGCGGTCTGCATCACCGTCAAAGGCTATACCGCAGGCAGCTCCTTCTGCAACAACCCTCTCCATAAGCTCCTCCATGTGGGTGGAGCCACAGCCAGCATTGATATTGGTGCCGTCTGGATGATTGTGAATAACCACAAGCTCAGCGCCTAGCTCTGCAAGGGTCTGTGGAGATGTATAGTATGAAGCACCCTCTGCGCAATCTACCACTATCTTCATGCCAGTCAAATCAACAGGCACTGCCTTTTTCTCAAAGTCAATGTACTCACGGCCCAGGGCAAAGTGGTACTCTACACGACCAATGCCATCCCCTGTAGGAAAGTCAACTCCTGCCATATCACTCTCAATAAGGGCCTGAATCTGGTCCTCAAGGTCATCAGACAGCTTAAAGCCCTGACCATTGAAAAACTTGATGCCGTTAAATTCCATAGGATTGTGGCTGGCTGAGATAACTACACCGGCATCCACATCGTGGATACGGGTAAGGTAAGCAACAGCAGGTGTTGGGCAAACCCCTACGAATATAGCATTTGCACCTACTGAGCAGATACCACTCATAAGGGCATTAGCAAGCATAGTGCCAGAGATACGGGTATCGCAGCCCACTATGATGGTAGGCTTGTGAGAGCCAGCCTTGGCAAGGACACAGGCTCCTGCCTGGCCCAGCTTTGTAGCCAGGTCGATGGTAAGCTCTGAGCCTGCCACGCCACGGACTCCGTCTGTTCCAAATAATCTAGACATATTAATCCTCATTTCCTTCAGTGGTGTCTCCTGTGGAGTCATTGCTTTCCACAGTAGCCTCCTTGGCTGAAATAGTTATTGTAACTGTGCAATTTTGTATTGTCACATCATCTGTATTAGTAAAATGTACTATAGCTGACTGCTCGCCCTCTGCAAGACCTGAGCAATCAATAACACCTGTCACCTGGCTGGTATCAAGGGCTTCTATGGCATCTGCCGTGCCAAAAACAGTAACTGTCAGACTGTCTCCTGACACCTGAGCTGTCCTGTCATCCGGCAGGTTTTCGATGATAAGCTTGCTAACCGGATAAGTGATGGTAGAGCTCTCTTCATCCTGCATCATTACATATATGGTTATCTTGCTCTGAGAAGAATCCACAAGGGATACCCCATCTGGCAGGTAAGCTGATATGTCAACACTGGTAGTGCATGAGCCAGTGATAGTCGACAGGTTGATAACAGTGCCTGGAATGGTAATGGCAGTTATCTCATTGAGGGCTGATGCAGTACCCTGAAGGGTAACTGTAGCAGGATCAGTGGTAATAGCCCCTAGGGTAAGATGCTCTGAAAGACTACCGCTGGTATTTACCTCTATCTCTACTGTCTTTAAATTGGCAAAATCAACACTGACACTAACTGTAGATGAGGACAGGTTAAGCTTGCTGGTATCCATCTCCTTGCCATCTGCGTCATAAAGTACAGGGATGACATTTTCAGTGATATTTGTGGTCACACCAGTAATATCAATGGCAGCCTTGACTGTGCTAATCTGTGACACCTTTTCCTCTGGACCGGAAATAGTAATAACATTTGGCGATGCTTCAACGCTCTGTATTGCTAAGTCTGTGCCCAGGGTGCCAGTAGTCTCAGCTGTAACAACAAACTTCTTGCTAGCCTCATCCTCTATATTGACATAGAGATAATTCTGCTTGCTGCTTATGGTAATAAAATTGGCGTAGGACTTGGCGGTAATGGTAACCGGTATGCGATCATCACTCTCCAGATAATTCATGTCTGCTGTGGCAGAAAAATCTGATGATGAAAGCTTTTCTATAATGGAACGCTTGGCTGTAACCCTAAAGGTAACAGTATTAATGCCGTCTCTTATCTCATAAAGCTTGCCCTGGGAAGTCAGGGAAGACTCATTGGTGACAGATACAACTGCCGTAAAGGTCCTAGTCTGGGTAGGGTCATCAACATTGACCACCACGAGCCACAGGGCAAAGGAAAAGACAAGGGCCAAAAACTTGAGACCGATATTTTGAGTGAAGGCCTTTTTTAATGCTTGTTTCATAGACTGCCCTCCTCATCTGTATCCTCTGAAGAAAGATCCAACTCATCCTCCGGCAGCTGCAGCTTTTTCAGCTCAGCTATAAGCTGATGCTCTGAGATGCCTCGGGTAATAACACCCTCCTTGGCAATGGATACATCTCCAGTTTCCTCGGAAACTATAATAGTAAGGGAATCAGACACCTCGCTGATACCTACTGCGGCACGGTGTCTTGTGCCTAGGTCTTTAGACAGGGCCATGTTGTCCGATAATGGCAAATAACAGGTAGCCGACACTATCCTGTCACCACGAATAATGATAGCACCGTCATGAAGAGGTGTGTTTTTCTCGAATATATTGATAAGCAGCTGACGGGTAACAAGGGCATCCAGGCTAATGCCTGTCCGCTCAAACTCTATAAGCTGCATGTCATTTTCTACTACAATAAGGGCTCCTGTCTTGACAGCTCCCATTTCAAAGCAGGCCATAACAAGTCCATTGATGGTGGAATCGTCAAAGCGCTTGCCGCCTCCCTTGAACATATTACCCCAGGAGAAAAATGAAGTAATACGCCTGCGGCCTATCTGTTCCAAGGCCCTACGAAGCTCCGGCTGAAAAACCACAATCAGGGCCATTATAGCCACCGACACCAGCCGCTCCCCCAGCCACAGGATGGTGGACATCTGGAATACAGCCGCAATAATGAAGAAGACTAAAATGGTAATGACGCCCTTGACCAGCATCCATACCCGGCTGTTTTTCACCCAGCACAAAAGCTGGTACATAAAATATGCAATTATAAGGATCTCGATAATATCTGTAACGGACACATCGGGAATATTGATGTTGAAGTAATCATCAATAAAGGCATCAACGGTATTAACAAATTCTGTCACTAAATCACTTCCTTAAAAATCAACTATCGCACCACATTGCCTCGCTTGTGGTTAATAGTCTTTACTTCCTTTTCTTCACTTACAAGCCTGATTTTAGGCACTGCAGTCACATAATAATAGTAATCATCATCCTCGAACTGTACCTTTTCTATGCGGGAATAATCCAGGTCAAGTATAAAATAATTGAGGATAAAGCCTACAGCAAAGCAAATAACATTGCCTATAATAAGGCCTGGTATCTCACTTTTAGCATTGTTTAATAAAAAGCCTGTCAGCATGATGATAAATTCAACGCCGACTCCAGCTACTGTCGCCACAAGCCATGACATCTTAATGGCTGAAAGTCTAAGGAAATACACCACCAAAAACATAGCCACCATGGCCACTAAAAAGAAATAGAACATGCGGCTCATAAGGAGCTGTTCTCTTAGCAAGGTGAAAATATTGACCTTGGAAGACTCGTCCAAAATCGCTGTAGCATTAAGCTTTATTACATGTAAAAAATATGCTGTCACAGTACCGCAGATAAGAGATGTTATCTCGGAAAGTGAACACATAAGACCGGTACCAAGAGCCATGGCATATGGCGCATGAAAGCAATACAGGACTGGCACTGTAGTCATGTTGTAGGTATTTTTACTTCTAAAATATGCACAGGCCAGATATCCTGCCACCACAAGCCCCAATGCTACCATGGCAACCTGAAGACTAAGTGAAGAAAGGTCCACAAGAAGCACTATGGTAAGAACTGCTGCCATGCCTCGCACAGGCAAAAAGGCGCAAACCAAGGCCAAAACAAGAGATACCCAGGTCTGAGACAGGGTCTTTTGATAGCCAAAATTGGCGCTGATGCAAAGCAGGCCCACCAGAGCAATAATGCCTGTCCATATTTTTATAAAAAGGGACTCCTTGGCAAGGACTGCTTTTCGTATATTGTCTCTAAATATAATAAATGAATTCATGCTAGTCTTCCTCGTCAGTATCAGTATCTTTTATATCGTCGTAACGGGCGATTAGAGGCCTTGTCTGCTGTGCCTCGTTGTCATACATCTCCTTTAAGGCTGCATATCCATGGCCCAGCTCCTTGATCATGCGACGGCCTATCTTGTAGGTCTTTGCTGCCCGTCTTCTGACAAAATGTACATGCAAAATAATGTAAGCCGCATAAGCCAGCAGGCCTATAAGGCTAATAAGCAAAATGTACATAGTGGTGATATTTTCTATAACATTGCCCATGAGGTATACAACGATACCTGCATATAAAAGCCAGAAAAATATGGTGCCGCCTAAAAAGCCACCCCATCCATGGAGTGCCACATAATCCTTGCGGCTGTATTTAAGCATTGGCTCATAGTCTGGGCCAAATTCCTTTTCGAATATGGCCATCTGAGTCATATGTTTTACGCGTTCTTCATTTATCATGAAAAATCCCCTTTGGTCATAACTATACATGATGAGTATATCACAAGGGATTTTATAAATAAACCTTTCCCCCAACTAAAAAAGCGACTGATTCCTCAGTCGCCCCTTGATTTCCTTATATAAATCGCATTCTGTTTTTGTGATCACCTGAATCTGGCCTTGGCTTAAGCCCACCTGTCCCTGGCTTTGCCACCAGATCATTGAAGGTAGTAGCCAGCTTTTCCTTGCAGGCCTGACAGTACTTGCCTGTCTTGATATTAGTACCGCAAACCTCACACTCTATACCTATAGGAGAATCATCTGCAAACTGCAGCCTTTCCTCCCTGATCCACTGCTTTATCTGGCTGGTAGAAACCTCATTGGCCTCAGCTATTTCTGGTATACTGGCTCTGGGATTGGCCCGGATATATTCCTTGACTGCCCCAAACTTCTTTTCCACTTCCTCACGGCATACTGGGCAAATATTAGGGCCACTAAGATAATTAAAAAGCCTGCCGCAGCTCCTGCAATTACGTACTTCCATAATACATCCTCCTAGTCATCTCCTATGCAGACACACAAGCCGTATACCTGCTCTATTCCCCCTGCCTTAAGTGTCTTTGCCACCTGGTCCATTGTTGTGCCAGTTGTATATATATCATCAACTAATAACACTTTTCTAAATCTTACACCACTTGCAGATAATTTGAAAGCATTTTGCAAATTTTCCCGCCTTTGTACATTATTTAACTGTTTCATAGGAGTAGTATCCCGCACTCGTCTGATAATTGTCCTGTCCATGGGTATCTCCAGCTCCTGACTTAAGGCCCTGGCAAAAACATCCGCCTGATTATATCCCCTCTTTCGTCTTTTTTTCTCATACATAGGCACCGGAATTATTGCCTCAATGCCCATATCCTTAATATAATGGCTATAATCCTTAGCCGCCTGCCTGGCAAAAATTCTGGCAAAGCACCTTCTATTAGAATACTTAAAGCGATACATGGCCCTTTTCATAGGACCTTGATAGCGATACAGTGCCTTATTTTGAGTAATAAAGTGGGTGGCTTTTTTGCAATCACTGCAGTATTCCTCATAAGCTTTTGCCAGAGGAGCGCCGCATTTTACACAGACCAGAGCACCAGTCAGGCGGATTTTCTTACTGCAGGCATGACAAAAGCCAGTGTCTTTTTCCTTATAGTCTAGGGCTTTGTCGCAGCCTGGACACCTGGCAGGGTAAATTAATTCTATTGCTTTGTATAAAATTTTGTGTGATTTTTTCGTAGCTTTATCTCCTTTTACAATTGACTTATTTGACTCTTCTAATTAAAATCTAGTGTGATTATTGGGGATATAATTCCTGAAAGGAACGATATGAAAAAAAGAATATTAAGTATGATGCTGGTATCTACTATGGTCATAGGCCTGACAGCCTGTGGCAGCAGCTCCTCTAAAAAGGATGAAGATACTGATACAGCATCAAGCACTGGCGATACCAACTCCTATACTATATCAGCTTGTCTTGAAGAAGACAACGACTATAATGAAAATCTTTTGCTGGGATTTACCGATGCTCTGAGGGATTACTTCCCTCGTGACACCATAGTAATCAACAAGCACACCGCCTCTGAGAATCAGACTACTACCGAGATAGCCACCCTGGCCGCCTCCTCTGCAGAAAAGTCTGACCTTATTTTTACAATAGGAGACAAGATGCTTGAGTCCATGACTGCTGCCACTGAGACCATTCCCATTGTGGCAACCGGAGTTGTAGATTTCCAGTCAGCGCTGCGCATTGCAGACACTGGCTCATCATCCTGGGACAAAACCACAGGCACCAATGTTACCGGTGTCAGTACCCGGCCTTCCATTGTAGATCAGGTTTCTCTCATGATAGAGGCCACTGATGACTTACAGGCTGTGGGCCTGCTTTTTTCACCAGAGGACACAGACTCCATCTATCAAAATGAGCTTTTTGAAAGATATCTGGACCAGGCAGGCATAGCATGGAAGGAATATTCCATTCCTGCCACTGACATAGCTATCGATGATGCAGAGGGAGAATCAGCCCAGGTTCTTATGCCAAGCAAGTCAGTTATTCGCTCAGCCAGAGTAGGCACAGATACTGCCACCGAGGCCTTGGGAGAAAATATTTTGTCAGGCCTCAACTCACCTGCTTCCACCAGAGTAGCTACCCAGTCTGAGTTTTGGAATGGGGGAAAAGTTGTGACAGGAAGTAGTAACGAGGCAGAGAGCCAAGATGCCGATGATGAAGCTAATGATGATTCTAGTGATTCTAACAATCAAGCTACTTCAGACATAGATGACAATATTTCTTTAAATAATAACAGCGAAGATATGGCAGACAGCGACGACACAGAAGAAGCAGCCCCAACCATGGAAGAGCTTATGGCTACAGTATGCAATGAGTGCTCAGCTATCTACATTCCATACGGGTCTATGCTGTCAGACCAGATGGATGTTATCTCATCAATAGCTGACGCTGCAGGTGTTGTTATAGTAGCCGGGGACACAAACATCGGCCAGTCTGCTCTTGTTACACTTTTTTATGACCCTTATGACCTAGGCTACAAGGCAGGCAAGAAGGCAGTGCGAGTACTGCAGGGAGAGGACATCACTCGCCTTAAGATAGGCTACGGAGATGCGGACAATTATGTCAAGCTCTACAATGGCACTATTGCAGAAGCCTTTGGCAAGACCTTCCCTAAGTCTTTTAGCGAAATAAGCGAGTTTTTGTCCACCTATGAATACGGCAGCAAGACAAGCCGCCATGTTGCCTCAACAGAGGACTAAGGCTTCAACCCTTCCACTATTAGGAGTAACCCATGAAAATTCTTCATGTAGTAAAATCCAATATATATTCTGGTGCAGAGCATGTCATCTGCACCATTATTCATAATATGCCTCAGGGCTTTGACTGCTACTATCTGTCACCCGACGGCCCCATTACAGACCGTCTCAAGAAGGAGGGCATAGCCCATATTTTAGTAGATAAGACATCTGTAGCTTCTGTCAAAAAAGCCATTATTGACCTAGAGCCTGATGTGGTTCACGCCCACGATTTTACCGCCAGTGTTATTGCAGCCTTTGCTTGCCAGAGCCTTACACTGGCAAATGGCAAAAAGCCTGTAGTCATCAGCCATCTCCACAATAACTGGCCATGGATGGAGCACATCAATATCAAAACTATAGCCTACGGCCTTGCCACTAAGTCTATAGACCACATTATCACCGTATCAGATGCTGTTATAAATGGCTTTGTTTTTGGAAAAAATCTGACTTCAAAGACCTCTGTCATTGGCAACCCTTTTTCTCTTGCTGAAATATATGATAAAGAGCCAAAGGGTCCAGGCAGCCCTCAGCTTGCCTATGATTTGCTTTTTGTAGGCCGCCTTGTGGCTCAAAAAAATCCCCTTGGATTTTTAGCTATAGTAAATGCTCTCAAGGTAGATTATGGCTTATCTCACATAAAGGCTAGCCTGGCTGGAGATGGCCAGCTTATGGATGAATGTAAGGAATACCTTGCTTCTCATAACTTGCAGGACAACGTTACCCTAGCCGGTTTTCAGTCCAATCCCTACGCCTACATGAAGGCCAGCAAAATCCTTGTCATGCCTTCGGAATGGGAGGGCTTTGGTCTGGTAGCCCTAGAGGCCATGGCCTTTGACAAACCAGTTGTCTGTTCAGGTGCCGGCGGACTTGCCTCCATCGTGGATGACTCCTGTGGAAAAGTAGTAGGAAGGCTTTCAGAGGATGTGGATAAAAGCATGGTCAAAGCCTACGCCAGTGAAATCCACCGATTGCTGACAGATGACAGCTATTATGAAAGTAAGAGCCAGGGAGCTTACGCCAGGGTTTCTAAATACGATAATCTCCATTCCTATATTGCTAATATTGTTGATATATATGAGGCATAAAAAACCCGCCTTCGCTAAAGACTTGCGAAGGCGGGTTTCTTTTTATCCGTATTATATTTTTTAATATCTCTTTTTGATTTCAGCTTATCCGGCTTATTCAATATTTTAAAATAAAATTCTAGAGTTCCGGCCTTTCCAGCCTATAAAATTATATCTAAATGAAGCCTCTATCATTTGATCCAATTAAAATTTTTTTTCTAGTTATACGACTCAACTGTAATAGTATAAGAGCTATTGCCCTCTACATAAGTAGTGCCATCTGTGCCAACTATTGTCACAGTATTGCCCTGAGCATCAACTATAGTGCCATTATTATTAAGACTTGAAAGTAGAGAATCACCTGTTACTACCCACTTGCAGCCATTGCCAATAGTGAGATTTGCATAGCCGTCACCACCATTTCCAGCACAGGACTCATCGTCTATGAAGGCACCTGTAAGAACAGAGCCATCCTTCATCTCCATGTCAAGAGTAGAGATGCTATCCCAGATTATGTCACCTTCCATTTCCTGATTTACTGCTGTAAAAGTACAGTTAGCTCCATTTGATCCAGTAGAGCCCCAGCCACGCTGGTTGGCATTACCTGTGCACTTTAAGAAAAAGTCATTGTCATCGGCATAGGTCATATCTACATTTTCAAGGTAAAAGGTAGACTCAGTATTTGTAGTATAGAACATACCGCCATTTTTTGCTGTAATAGATCCACCTGTCATTGAAAAAGTAGAATTTCCCACCTCAGAATCACCGGACATTGACTGGTACAATATAATATTCCAGTCACAATCATTCTGCTCATTTGTAGGTATATTGCCAGTAAGGTCGCAATCTGTAAGCTTCAGTGAATTAAGACCCTCGATGCATACTGCCTCAGAGCCATTGGCTGTCAAGGTGGCATTTGATATGGTCAAATCTGCTGTACAATAGACTGCAGGAGAACCCGTGCCGTTAGAAGTATATGTACCACCATCTACTAGCATGGTGCCGCCTCCTCTGTCAGAGCGGATGGCTGCTGATGACTCACCATTTGTAGTAACAGTATTGTTATTAGCGTAGAGAGTACCACCACCAGCTACGTGAATGCCACCAGATGTATCCTGGGTGGTAGTAATGGTGCAATTATTTACATAGGCCACTCCATCGCCATAGGCAAATACGCCAGCTGCCCCCTTGGCATCAGAAGTAATATCTGTATTTTCTACAGTAAGGGTACCTCCTGTGGTAAGCAATGTGGCGCCAACGCCATAAAATGAGGAGTTGTCGCCACCTGTGCTGTCATCTGAAGTTCTTGTAATGGTGCTGTCTGTGACAGAGGTATTACCCTCTGTCACAAGAATTGCACTTTCATCTGTACCAGTTGAATCTATTGTCTGACCTGATACATCAGTGTCCTCATTGTACTCATACATCGCTGTATAGGTAACGTCTGCAGCTGACATGTTGCCACCGCCTGGGCCACCCATAGCAGACTCCATGCCGCTAAGTATCTCTACTGACTCTACATTACCATCAGCATCAAAGGTAACTGCCACCTCTGTGCCCTCCGAGATTGAAGAAAGTCCAAGCTGGCCCGGCTGACCACCCTCTGGCGCTTGACCATCCCCCACAGGCTGGTCTGAAGCATCGCTATTTGCCTGGTCAGAAGACTCCTCATCAGTGGAAGCTTCTGTTGTATCTTCTGAGCTCTCGTCTGAGCTATCTTTTGTAGTCTCTATCTCATCACTGGTTTCTGAAGTGGCATCATCTGGCTTTGCCGGTGGCTCCTGTCCATCTGCTGGAGCATTTCCACTGTCTCCATCTGGCTTTTCAGGTGCATCCCCTGAAGGCGCCTGACCATTATCTGAAGGCTTGTCTCCTGATGGTGCCTGTCCATTATCTGAAGGCTTATCTCCTGATGGTGCCTGGCCACTATCTGATGGCTTATCTCCCGATGGTGCCTGATCTGATGATGTATCTGAATCTGATGAGCCATCAGAGCTTTCATCACCTGGCTGTCCTGGAGCCTCTCCGGAAGGTGCCTGTCCACCACCACCCATAGTATATGTAGTGTCATCTGTCACTGTAATTTCAGCGGTCTCATCTGAGAGAGTCATATCCCCCGACTCCTCATCATACTGACCTACTGTCATGGTAAAGCCGGTATCACTTACTGCTGTTACCTGGCCATATATTGTCTCGCTGGCGTAGCTTGTTGTGGCTGTAGAACCACAGCCTAAAAGTGAACCAGCAATTATACTTGCAGTCATCATAAGGGCTGCCATCCGTTTTTGCATATTCTTTTCCTCCGTGTCATGTTGTGTTTGTCGACATGACTTATTAAACCATGCTTGTGTGTGCATAAAAGTATGCATAATGTGAAATTTAAGTGAATATTTTTAGAATAAAAAAGACCCCCAAAGGCTAGAATTAAGCTATAACCTTTGAGAGTCACTACAAATACACATCTATTTTATTTTTATAAAGCACTATCTACCAAAAGCCCGGCGTACTGACCTGAGGCATAAGGGAAAGCCATATTATTATTAGGATTCTTGTACTCTACTATGAGCTTGTCCACATAGTTCATAGGAGATATGCTGGCCTTGCTAGCCATGTTTTTAACAGAATCCCTAAATCTTTCCAGGGTATCAAAGCTGTCCTGCCGCCCCTCAGAATTGATAGCCCCTGTCAAGGCCTCCCTGTCTAGTGATAGGTGGCCAGCTTCATCCGCTGAAATGCCTATATCAGACAAGGACTGACTCATGCCAGATGCTATAGCTTTCACATCATTATATAAGGTGCGGGTAGAATGACCGCTAGAGTACTTGGCACCTATATCAAGCATGCCATTGTAGGTAGCTAAAAGCTTATCCACTCCATCAGACAAGGCCTCTGTATCTGTCATAAGACCTACACTAACCTCGGAGCCAGTGGCCTTTTTGAGGGTAAGCTCATAGGACTTGTTGACAGTAAAGGTATTAGCCAGCGAGGAATGCCTGTTGCCGTTTAAGGCAAAGCTGGAATTAGTTGCAGGAGAGGTAATATTTTGGATGCCCAGGGTATTAAGCTCCTTCCAGGATATATTAGATGATATATTAAATATCTGCTCCTCTTCTGCTGCAAGACCGGTGGCCTTGGACTGTATCTCTATGGCGTTGTTTCCCTTGGCATCAGTAATTAGCTGAGCTGATAAACCTACGTCTGCAGAGTTGACCAAACGCACTATCTTGCTTTGCACGTCGAAATTGTTATCGCCTCGGCCAACATTGTACTGAAACTCATAGGAGCCAGTCCGCAAATCCAGATCAAAGGAATATGAGCCTTCCTCAAAGCTGTGGCCTGAAGGTGCTAAGAAATTACCCCTGTTGACCTGGCCTGTAGCCAAGGCGTCAATGGAAATATTAAACCCTTCCGTACCGGAGCTGCCATCACCTACATACTTTACCCCAACAGATGAAGCATCTGAGCTGACAGCCACCCTCCTGTCAAGTATGGCAGAGATATCCCCATCTGCTCCCCCTAGCTGGGAAACAGCCACAAGCATGTCATTAGCATGCTCCTTGATATCGATGGCAAACTGCCCCATATCCTCGGAATCTTTTATCTTGTAGAGAGGAGCTTCTTTATTGGCCTTGATTATTCTGTTGTATGTGTCACGGAGCTCACTTTTCTTGTGAGACTCATAGCGAGAGCCAATACTATCGCCATAAGTGGTGAGAAAATAATTGTAAGCAGAATCAATTCGTGCCATCAGACGCCCCTCCTTTCTTCCTTGAATAGCTTACCAGCATCCATGCTGATAAGAGTGGGCTTATCCCTATACCTGTATGCACTTAGCCACATTAGATTCTTATAATTATTTTCATAATACCACGGTCTCTAGAAAAATGGAAGTCCCAGCTTGCACAAGCTAATATCTGTCAGCTTATATCAAAACCCCTTTCTTCTTACACAATTCTTTCAATTTTACAATCATTGTATTGTCTTCTTGAATGCTTATTTTTTCTTATCTATTTTCTTGGTGCCATCTTGGCCTGCGGAGGCCATAACAGTCTTATAATACTGGCTTACAGCCTGTGATGATTTTTTCACCTCATATTTGGTCCTTGAAGTGGCAAAACGCCTTTTTGCAATATCCCTGTTATAGGATTCAGTGGTCTCTAACTGAACGGATAATTCTGTCACCTGGCGGATAAGCTTTTGCATCTCAATAATGACATTGCCATAGGTGATTGTATCCTTGGTGATATTATCCTTTATTCTGGCAAAAAGGAGCTCAAAGCCCTGGTCTAACTTTTCTATACTGTCTATAAGCTCAGCTTTTAAAGCCACATTTTTATCAAGGTCTTCTGCTCTTGAAGTCTCGTCCTGTAAAAGCAAGGTCTGCTCCTTGGTGCGCTTTAATAGCAAGTCAAGCAAATCTACCTTCTTTTTCAATGCATCAATAAGCATATTGCAATAATCCATATCAGACATAAGTAATCTCCAAAATTTGATTTTACCAGGGCTTTCCCCTAGCTATATTGAAAAAGCCAAATGTATCAACTACATTTGGCTTTAGTATAACAGATTATTATTTTTTTAAAACAAACCATTTAGGACATCCAAATCAGCCATGTCTGCCACAGCCTCCTGATTCTCCTTTTGAATCTCAAGATATACTTCCTTGCGATATATAGGAATTTCCTTTGGGGCTGCGATACCTATCTTGACCTGGTCTCCACGGACCTCAAGTACTGTTATCTCGATATTGTTGTTGATGATTATGGAATCCCCTGGCTTTCTGGTAAGTGCTAGCATATTACTCACCGTCCTTTCCGTGGAGGGCCTGATAGATAGGAAAGCGAATAGGCTCATCCTTTTCCACAATAATCTGGTCTCCTACAAGGGTATCTGTGTTGACAATAATAGGTGCCTTGAGATTGACGGTAGCCTCCTTTGGATTCTTTGGCACCCGGACAGTTACAAGGATATAGGTGTTGTCCTCTGTCAACTCTCCTAAAGGCTTAAGGACCTCATCATCAAAGGCTGGGGCATACTCGGGTGCCACCAGCTGCGGCATCATAACTGGCATGGCAAAATCAGGCTCATCAAGAGACTGCAGCCACATTATATTGCCCCTGTCCTTTTTTCCCTCATCAAAAATAAGGGTATATTTTTTCATATCTGGGTAACCGATAAGGCCGTGAGCCAGGTTAATAACCTTGCTGTCGGCTATGTCGATAACACCAAAAAGTCTTGTTTTTACCTCCATCGAGTGTCTCCTTTTTTTCTTTTGTAAAATATTATGTCAGTATCAGGGGCATCTTGCAAGACTTGGCAAATATTATGTCATTGCCTTGCATCTCTTACATAGTCCTATTACAAATAATTAAGTAAAGAAGTAGAGCCAAGCTTGGATGCTGCCTGCAGGGAAGCCTGGTAGGCTGTGTAGGCGGCAGTGTAGTCGATGATAATCTGAGATAAATCCAGGTCATCATTTTGAGACTGCAGCTCCTCTGTAGTCTCCTGCTGGTCTCCTACTCGAGTCTTTGTAAGGCTTAAGGAATCTGTCTTACAGCCTAGATCTGTAACTGCCAGATTAATCTTGGAGTAGTAGGTATCTATCTTGCCAAGCTCTTTAGAAAATAGCTTTTGCATATGGTCGTCAGCATAGTCCGCTTCCTTTTGAGCTGCCTCAAGCCATTCAGTCAGCTTTGCCTGGTCCTCCTCAGAAGAATACTGACTCTCAGCCATCATAGACTTGATTTTGTCCACCTTGTTATGGGCTGTAATGGTATTTTTTACAACCGATGTAAGCTCTGCCAAGTCCCGCTGCAGGGACGAGTCAAATACATTAGACGCCTCTGTGTTAACTGTAACCGTCTGGTCTGCTGCCACAGTGTACTTGATGTCATAGTTGATTACCTTGCCATTATCATCATACTTGGTGTAGGTAATAGGCAGTCCATTGACTGTAGGGTCCTCGTCAGCTAGCTTGACACAATTATAGTAGTATTCTGGTCTCAGCTCTCCCTCTGCAAAGCCAGTCTTGGTGTAATCAGCTGTAACTGTGGCATTGTTTTTTTTCATGGTAGAGGCTATATTTTTTCCAAAAATCAGCTCCCCGGTTTCCTTGATGAATACCACATCATCATCCCCTACCGCCTTTTCTCCTGTGGCAATAGTAGTCTTGTCTCCTGCGGCTGCCCAGTCATCCTGGCTATCGTAGGATGTAGGTGTCACAGCAAGAGTCTGCTGAGTGCCTGTTTCATCAATATACTTTATAGATAAATTGTCCAGAGAATCAACATCATTATAATTGAGACGAATACGATAATACTCATTGACTGATATATCAGAAATTGTATCATTTAAAACCCCATTTTCATCAGTAGGCAGGGTCACCGCACCTGAATAATAGCGGTAGCTTTCCATGGTGCTTTCTGTAGACAGGGTCTGGCTGATGGTGTAGGAGGTATTTGCCTCATCCTCAGTAAAAGTTAGATTGCTGTCGGTGCGAAAACCGGTAAACACTGTGCGTCCAGCATAGTCAGCATTGCCCTCTGCAAAAAGTGCCTGCTGGAGCTGAGTCAGCTGGGTAGCCAGGGTATTTCTGTCCTCTGCACTGTAGGTATCTGTAGAGCCGGTAACCACCAGGCTGCGGCAGTCACTGACAGCTGTTCGCATATTAATGAGGGCTGTCTCTGTAACATCCAGCCAGCTGGTAGCATCCGGTATATTTTTTTCATAATACTGCCCTAAGGTGGAAAGGGATGTAGACAGGCGCAAGGAGCGGACTGCTACAACCGGGTCCTCTGAAGGAGATGAAATCTTCTTCTGGGTAGTCATCTGTGTGTTCCTCTTATTTACCGTCTCCTTGGTGGAGTTAATATTAGAGGATGCATTTTTCATTATCATATTGTTAGTAACTCGCATGAAATCCCTCCTGCAGCATAGTTACTCACGTCCCTGTAAGTGATATTTGGCCTGCTTCCCTGCAGTACCTTTTGTCAAGCTATTATCCCTCCACCTCCCCTAAGGCCTAGAGGCGAAGGCTTTGACAGCCTAAGTTATACTCCTGTTTCAAGAATCAACCTATCATATATTTCGGAAAAAACTGAGATACATTTAGAGGACAGGTTATAGGCATTTTGAAATTTTATCAAATCCAAGGCCTCCTCATCCTCGTCAACACCGGATACTGACTGGCGCTGCTGGTCTATGGTGGACTGGATATTGGTGTAGTTGGTGACGAAAATGTCGCATTCCTGGGTATCTACAGTTACATCAGCGTAAATACACTGGAGGAAGGAGTCACCGCCGCCTCCCCGAAATATCTTTGTATCGCTCTGAAGCTTCTGCAGCTTTTCCACTATATCCGCGGCATCCTGGCCTACAGTGGCATCTGCCGTAGTAGAAAAATAATCTGTATTTTTCTGGGACTTGCTGTTAACTGCAGCACTTTTTGCAGTGAGCAGGTAGTAGGTGTTAGAGGATGATGACAAATCATCTCTGCCTGAGACAGTGCCTGCAGCATCAGTGCTTGTGAGAGCCTCTGTCATGTCGTATTCTATGCTCTTGTCCAGCACATCTCTTGTTATAAAAAAGGAGCCCATGGCATCCCCATTTGCCGTAACGCCTGATTGCTCTATCTGGTTAAATGCCTGACAGAAATTGCGCAAAAAGAGATTCATCTGATTTTGATAGTAGGCTATTCCCATGTAATCTACCGAATCTCCTACCTGAAGCTTTTTGCCTGCTATGGCAGCCTGGTCCTTTGAAGTAAGGGCCTCCTTAAGCTGGAATGTGACAGATGTGGCATTGCCCTCAGCGTCTGTGGAAAAGGTAAATCCATCATAGGAAAATTGTTTATTGTTTACCCATATAGTGCCTGTGGTAGGCATGTTAAATTCATTGATGTCTGTGATAGACAGACCTTCTATGGTAATAGTATTTGCGGTATCAGAGCTTACAGTGCCCTTCATATTTTCCCCATTATTGCCATCTCGCACCTCAAAGAGAGCCTTGAGGGTGCCGGCGTTGCCGCTTGGGGTAGGGTCAAAATGGTTGCCATCCTGGCTCCACACTATGTCATACAAGCCGTCCACATCAGACTGGTTGTAGCGCTGGTTTGACCCGCGGGCCACGCAGCTGAGGGAGTTGAAGTCATAATTATCTACAAATACCTGACCATTGATGTATACCGTGTAGCTGGTGGCACCGGTGGATATGTCAGGATTGTTGGTGTTAGTGATATCCGCCTCAACAGTCTGTACAGATACCAGCTCAGACAAATCATCTATCAAAAGAGCTCTCTGATCTCTAAGCTCATTGGCATGGCTGCCCTGCTGCTCAATAATATTGATCTGCTTATTTAATATGGCAATCTTTTCGCCAATGGAATTGATCTGATTGACAGTAGTCTTTATCTCGTCATTGATAGAGCTTTGCAAATTCTCCAAGCTAGTGGATATCTGGTTAAAATACTCCATCAGCTCATTGGCATCAGAGATAAATTCCTTTCTTACAGTAGAATCTCCCGGGCTTGTCTGCAGGGTGCTCATGGCATTGAACATCTTGGAATATATGGTAGAAAAGCCTGACTTTGAGGTGGTCTCAGAGTAATAGCTTTCTATCTGCTGCATGTAGTAGAGCTTCTTTTCATAAAAGCCCAAGGATGTCTGGTTGTTCCAGTATTTATTGTCGTAATACACATCCCTGCACTGGGTGACAGAGGTAGCCTCTACACCAGTGCCGGTGGTGCCGTAGCTCTGATATGCCCTAAGAGCACTTGAAGCCATGGTATTTACCTGCTGCTTGCTGTAGCCTGTAGTATTAACATTGGATATGTTGTTGGCTGTTGTATTAATCTGAGCCTGGGCTACATTGAGTCCAGAAGCTGATATTGTCAGTCCAAAAAAGGTTGATGACATGGGTATTACCTCCCAGGGCCATATATCTGCCCTCTTTTTGTCAGTTATTTTTTTCTTTGCCTGCCTTAGCCATTTCCAAGGCTGGTCACGACATGCTCTATCATTTCATTTATTACATTGATATAGCGGCTGGCTGCGTTGTATGCCGACTGATACTTAATCATGTAAGTCAGCTCCTCGTCCGAGGATACTCCCATAACTCCCTGACGGCTGGCCTCTATCTGCTCAGTAGTGGTCTGCAGGGTAGTTGTGGTGGTGGAATAAATATTACCTGTGGTGCCTATCTCTCCTATCCACTTGGTGTAAAATTCCTTAAATGAAGCTGGAGTCACATCACTTGGATTGAGATTGAAGCCCTGCTTAGACCACATAGCCTCCAGGTTGGCTCCTAGATTATAATCCACCTGGCCATCTACAAAGCTCTTGTATGGAAGCAAGGACTCCCGCTCTACCATTTCCTCATTAACCTCCACCGACTTAAGGGTGTAGGTGCAGCCATTGGCAGCAGGGTCCTCTTCGTTGTATAGGTAGGCCTTTACTTCATTGCCATCGGCATCGTAGAGGGTATTGCCACTTTCATCTGTCAAGGTGACCTCAGTATAGCGTTCTGTGCCTTTTCTTGTAAAAAGCTCCCTTGGAGGAAGGGCTCCATCGGAACCTACCGCACAATTATTTACATCGCAAAAACGATTTTTATCTGTAATCTCTACCAGATTGCCATCGGCATCCCTGTAGCAGGCTCCTGTTACTGTAGCCTCAGCTCCGGTGGAGTCATAAAAGGTCTTACTGCCATATACTTTAGTGTATGAATCTATAGGACTGAATAGATTGTTGATGGATGCAATCATCTCATGAATCAAGGTATCCAGCTCTGCCTCAGAATTCATCATGATGGAGTTGGATATGCCTGCCTCATAGTCATCGGAGGAAATAGCATTGCCATTTTCATCATAAAAATTGAGGTAGCTGGCGTGACTGTCGCCCCTGGCTATAAGTAGGGCCTTAATCTCGCCTATATCGTTATTGTTATCAGCAGATACCCCTGTAGTGGTAAATACTGAGTAATATTCTTTATTATTTAAGTCTGACAGGTGTGGCCAGTAGGGAGTGATAAAGCCTGTACCCTTGTCCTGGTCCTTAACCACTGTGGCTATTTTGTTGTAGCTGACCTCACTGACAAACTCGGTACCCTCTAGGTCAATGGTCACAACCCCGTCAGTATTTTCCTTGTAGGATATGTCTGCTAAGCCTGACAGCTCATCAATAAGCTGGTCTCTCTGGTCTCGCAGGTTCATGGCCTGCTCTATGGCAGTGTTGCTGCCCTTTTTTGCAGCCTCAATAGCCTGTATCTGCTTATTTAAAGAGACAATGGTGTCACCTATCTCGTTAATCCTATCCACATCCGACTGTATCTTCTTGTTGATAATGGACTGGTAGTCCTCGAATCCCTTTTCCACCGCAGAAGCTCTTGATAAAAAAAGACTGGCCTTTTGCATTACCAGATTTTGATTGACTGTATCAGAAGGGTCCTTGGCAAACTCTGCAAAGGCCTCATAAAAATCTGAAATAGCAGTCTGAAATGCCTCCCCATCTGACTCCTGCAAATAAGTCAGCACCTCGCTTGTGGCTTCGTTGCTGGCATTATAAAAAGAATATCGCCCATTCTCTGTGCGATATGCCTTATCTAAGAAGGTATCGCGAGCATGGACGATTGTACCCACCTCAACGCCCAAGCCCTGTTGCTGCTTGGACACACTGGCGGTGCCTATTTTGATATATGATGTATCCTGATAAACTACCTGCTCACGCACGTAGCCTTCAGTATTTACGTTGGAAAGATTGTTGGCAGTGGTATTGAGACCATTCATAGATGACTTGAGTCCTGATGCACCTATGTATAAGCTTCCGAAACCATTTGCCATAATAAAAGTCCTCCAAGTGTAGTAAAGTATGCCAAATCTGTTGGCATGTATAATCTATCAGCTCATCTTGCTCCCTTACTGAGCTAGAAACTAAACTCTTTGGACATCCATTTCCTATTGTTTAGCGTCAAATCCTGAGCCTCCAAGAATGCTGCCTGTTGTAGCAGCATTCCTGCCATAATTAGCTGTCTCAGGTGCCTGGCGGGCACTCTTTAAAAGAGTGATATCAAACTCCACCAGTTCAAGTGCAGTCTTAAGTAAGTTCTGAGTCTGGACATTTTTCACCTGCATGTCGCTGGCAAGCTGAAGCAGCCTCTCCTTTGACTGCAACAGCTTGCGCTGGACATCAGGCTGGTCTTTTAGATTATCTATCAACCATGATACGGTAATATCCTGACCCTCACGCCCCAAGACCTGGGCTATGCTTTTTAACACCGAGGCCCGCTTCCTTTCCAATTCAAGAAGCTTGTCTCCTATCTCCTGCTCCTGCAATGTAATGGCTTCCAGCAGCTCCAGCTTTCTGTGAATGATAGAATCCTTCTTATCATCACTGAGACTAATTAACTTTTCATATTGCTCGCTTTCGCCATCCATAGTCAAAAGCAGTTCTTCCATAAGACTGGCCACGTGTTATCCTCGCATAAATTAAAATAGTACGCCTTGCACGCTAAGGAGCTTTTCTGCAAAATCCTCAGTGTCAACGCTGTAGCTGCCAGATTTAATCTTTTCCTTCATGACAGCAACAAGTTCCTCACGAACTCCAGTTGATGCAGTCACGCCGGCCTTGGCAGTCTGAATATCCTTACCGGTTGATGAAATCTGTACCTCGTCACGAGCTGTGCTCTTTGCCCTGCCAGTGGCAGTAGTGCTTTTTGTAGCTGTAGCAGAATAAATCTGTGCTAACTGATTATAAGCATCTATCCTCATAACTCACGACTCCTTTCTTAAAATTATTCTCCCAGAAATGCTATCTATACCCGCTGTTGTAATGAAGGCATTTCCATTTACACTATAGATATCGGACGATTCCTGAAATATATTAGCCCTGAAGGCTTGTTTTTTTATAAATACAGCGTGTCTATTTGATTTCCAATTATAAACGGAGAAAAAACTTAAGGTGAAAAAGCTGATAAATAAGCTCATTGAGTGGCTTAAATATAAAGGCTTTTCAGAAAAAGACATAGTTGACTGTATCGACTATATAACAAAATAGACTGTAGCGGCCACTACAGTCTAAACTAAAATTGAATATTGATTGAAATGGAGTCATTCCTATCAGTGACTCCATAATAAATCTAAACTGGTAGGAAGTCAATAAAACAGGAGGTGAAACTATGCAGCTAACATAAAAATCCCCAGGAAGTGGAGTAAGGAGACTTCCTGGGGTGGATGAGATATGTAAACGCAAATGCGATTACAACTATTTAGTTGAGGTAGCCCTGATTGTTATAGTAGGCATTGATAGTGACATTGGTGACCAGCTGGTCATCACTTTCATAAAATCCACATTCCTTTAGGGCTGCCAGGGTATTGGTACAATTAGGATTGAGAGCTACATAAAAATTATTGTTTGTTATTCCCTCTGAAAAAGCATAATCTTCGAAAAGATCACCATCTGTTTCTACCTTTTCAGATGTCTTCAAGGAAAAATAAAAGTCATTACCGTAGTTGTTATCGTAAGTATTTGAGCTATCAAAGGTCTCCTGCAATACATGACCTTCATCAATATCCTTAAGCAAGGCCTGGTATACAGTGTCGTATTTTTCCTGAAGCTCAGCCTGGGTATAGCCTGACATATCAGCCTCAATATTATCGTATACACTTTCCGCCTCATTGAAGCTTACCTTGGTAAAGGTAACACCTGTAACCTGGGCTGTGTCCCAAACTGCCCAGATGTTGTGCTCCTTAATATGGTCAGGCTCATTCATAAAGTCAGTAATATTATGAAGGGCTGTAACATAGGAATCTGAGCCTGCGTAGAAATCAAGTGTACAAATATAGTAGTTGCGCTGTACCAGCTTGCCATTTTTCAGCTTGTACTTAATTGTCAGGTAGTTAGTAGAAGAATCCCCGCCTGTGTAGGAGCTGTAGACCATATCTCTCATCTCAGCCTTGTTGCCAAGAAGGCCCTGATGCAGGCTGATAACCTGCTCTATATCCGAAGCATCTGTATATACCTGGGTGCCAGACATCTGCAGGCCTGCCCATTGGACATCCCCTGCAGCTGGTGTATAATCCTCCACGCCAAAGGCGTCAAATCTTATGCAAAGTACAAGTGCTAAGGCAAGTACAGTGTAAATACCACAGCCAAGAGCTGTTTTTTTCTTAAAAACACGGACTGTCTTGGCTATAAGCATCTGTGACACATAGTAGAGTATAATGCCAAGAATCAAGGTCACTGCCATGATAATTGCAAATGAGCCAGCATAGCCTATGCCTGAGCCTTGGAACATCTCTGCAAAAAAAGTGCCCACCATAAGGGATATGAAAAATGACACTCCCACGGTGAAAACATATTTCATACAAGGCACTGTAATGAAGTCCTGAACTGTCTCAAGCTTCTTAGCCTTGTAAAGGAAGTAAGCAACCACCATAAGGGCTATGCCCACCAGGCTATATAAGAGAAGTGCCTTGCCCCCATTTAATTCCATGGTGGTGCTGACAATTTTATTGCCATCGTCAGACCATACATTATCATAGCCCACATAGCAGTTGGTGATAATATAGATGGCTGGTGTCAGGGCGGTAAACTTCATGGTATTCATGGCTGAGCTCATGCCAAACATAACTGTCTGAGCCAGATATCTCAAGCTCATTTCCATCATGGTAAACATGTATGAAAATATAAAGTAAAAAATCACTGTTGTAACAGCCTGGCCTGAAATCATCAGGGTAAACATGGCTATTCCAAGGAATATTGCCAAGGTACCCAGCTGTATCAAGCATGTATACCATATAGCATCATAATGACCTGCCCCTGTAGCAAGGGATGCAACAGAAGTAATAATAGATGAAAGTAAAATTGGTGCTGCAAGAACAATAGCCGTAGTAAAGAGACCTGTAAAATACAAGGACTTTCTGCTGACAGGGAAAGAATGCATCATATAGCAATCCCTCTTGTTATACAGATAGTTAAAGGTCACCATGGCTGCCGCTATTACAAAAAAGGACAGCACGATGGAATTATTGCTGATATTTAGCACTGACAACAAAAAGTAGGATGGTGTATATCCCATCTGTAAATCAACTGCATATGGTCCTGACACTGCTAGTAGATATGCCAAAGGTATTGTGATGAACAAATATGCAAAAAGCAGAGCTCCTACTACCCATGTACGCTTCAGATTTCTTGTAAAAAGAGCCTTGTTAAAAAATGATGTCTTTGACTGCATAGTCCTCACCTCCCAGCTCATAAATAAATATCTCCTCAAGTGTAAGTGGCAGCACATCCATCAAAAGTGGATTAAGAGATGCTATGGCTGCCTCAGCAGACCGTGGCTTGCCCTTTACAATAAGGGTGTGAACCCTGCCTGTGGATATCTTTTTTAACACCTCTATGTATGGTGGAAGTGCAGGCATGTCTCCATCAAAGGCTACCTGTATCTTTGTAATAGAGGTCTGAAGCTCATCCAAGCTTCGCTCTATAAGTATCTTGCCATGGCTCATTATACCTACATGGTCACACACGTCCTCAAGCTCACGCAAATTATGAGAAGACACTAATACAGTCAAGCCATGCTCTGCCACATCTGCCATAATCAGACTCCAGACCTGGCGGCGCATTACAGGATCCAAGCCGTCTACCGGCTCATCTAATATCATCAGGTCTGTTCTGGCACAGATAGATAAAATAAAGGCCACCTGTTTTTGCATGCCCTTTGACATGGTGCGGATTGTCTTTTTTACATCAAGCTCTGGAAAGCAGCCTAAGACCTTGTCAAACAAGGCATCATCAAACCTTGGGTATAGGCTCTTATAGAACTTTTTCATGTCCAGAGTATTAGCCTGGGTAAAATAAAATATGTCATCAGGAATAAGGGTAAAATTGCTCTTGATAGCCTCGTTTTCATATACCTCCTGTCCATCAATAAGAATGGTACCTGAATCCTGCTTGTATACACCTGCCAGATGGCGAATAATGGTGGACTTGCCAGCGCCGTTAGGACCAACAAGGCCATATATGGCTCCCCTTGGCACACTAAGTGTCAGGTCATCTAAGGCTGTAAAATTGCCAAATTTTTTCGTTACATTATTTACCTGAATCACTGATGTCACCTCCCTTGGCCAGCTCCTCTATACGCCGTATCAGTACATCCTTGTCATCGCATAAATAAAGAAGTTCTTTTACGATTTCATCAAATTCCTTCATCAAATCAGCATCCCTCCCTGCTCTTACATCTACACGCTCCGCTGCAAAAGAGCCACGGCCCGCTATAGTGTAGATATAGCCTTCCTGCTCCAGCTCTCTATATGCCTTCTGGATGGTGTTGGGGTTGATGGATAGCTGGGTGGCCAGCTCTCGTACGCTGGGCAGCTTCTCCCCCTTTTTGAGGGCGCCGGTAACCACCAGACGTCGCAGGCCATCCTTGATCTGCTCATATATAGGCTTGGAATCTCGGTAATTAAGCTGAATCATCCAATCCCTCCTTTGTTGTCTTTTAAAAATAAAACAATACTGTAGTACTTGTGTTAATACAGTTGTATCACACACACTAGTACAGTGTCAACACTTTTGGCAAAAAAAATACTACCGAAGGTAAATCAAAGCTCACTCGGCAGTATTTTATAATATTTTCTTTAAATGAAATTTAAGATTGTTAATCCCCACCTTCGCATCTGCTTGAGGAAGTGGGAATCAGGCCCTAAATAAAAAATCAGTTATCTTCATTGGCCAAGTCTTCTGGTGACATGTACTTGCGGAAGATACGCTCCAATATAGGATGCAGGCAGCATGCCAATATGCCTGGCATAAAGATAAAGAGCCATGGCTGAATATAGGTAAGATAAATGCCTGCTGCAATAATAACCATCATAAGCAGACTCCATCCTAAATGGGCAAAGGTGAAATAGATGGACAGCTTAAATGACTCCTTGAAGGTGTTTTCAAAACGGGCAATATAGGCAAAGTGATATATGGCCCATATGATTGCAAAGGCAAGAAGGACTACAAATGCCATCCAAGCTCCTGAAAGTGGTGAGGATGAATCTATGCCTACCCTCATGATATAAACATCTGCTCCAAGAACTGCAAAGAGCACTAAAAATATAAGCCATGACAGGGTGCACTGCTTGAAGTTGCCCTTGAAGGAATGAAAGAACTCTGTAGTATAGGCCCTACCTCTAAAGGTGACCTTGTGAATACCATAATATAGACCTGTAAGGGAAGCTCCAATGGTAAATACAGGAATAGAGCATACCAGAAAATATATGCTCAAAAGAATTACATCTGTGACCTTAGTTAGCCAATCCCATAATTTGCTGTTAAATAGCTTTGCCAAAACATTATCCTCACTCTCTTTTTTCTCAGTAATCAAAAGCCTTTTTCTCTTAACTTAAAAGAAGCTTTATAAATTATCCATCTCTATATCATAAAAGCACTGGTACAGGCTTGTCATATAGTTCTCATTGCCGGACAAATCTGTAATGACCAGATAGCAGATATTATCATCCAGGCCAAAATAATCATGTACCCTTGTGCCGGAAATATCTATTGCTGCATAATTTGTAAAATATGTATCCTCGGTATCAGGATCAAGCTGGGAAAACTCTATCTCCCTGCCACTCCATACCTGTAACAAATCAGCAGGCAAGACAGCTGTCACATCCCGAGGAGTCCCCATATCGCACAGATATTGCACTCCTGCCTCATCTGTAAAGACAAAATCCATCTGCCCTGCCACGGTATAGATATCTATCTGATTATAGTATGACGTGGAATTAGAGTCCACATCTGCTGACAAGCCTGTAATAAGACTTAAGCCATCATGGCCTTCCATGCCAAGCTGGTCCTCTAGGTCCTTCTGAGCCGTCTCACTTATGGTGTCAGAGTTTATTACCAGACCATACAGCTTATAATCCACATGATTTAACCTATTATTTATTATATAGATTATTACCACAATGACAAATACAATTGCCAATATATGAAATTTGTAATAGGTAAAAATATATTCCACCCTTTGGGAAAATGTCATTTCTTTCAGCTTTGCCTTTTCCCCGGCAAAGGACTTGTTTACCGATTCTTTTTCCTTATCAATATATTCGCCCACTTAAGTCTCCTGCTCATATCAATGTAAATTTGTTTCACGTCACTTTTACCCTTATTATTCCACAAAAAAAGAAGCAACCGCAAGTAGCAGCCGCCTCTTTTAATATTATTTTTATATTTATACTGTCAAAAAGCCCTGACAAATTCTAGGAAGAATCTTCATCCGACATATAGCTCTTAGATCTCGAGAAGCTTGGCATAAGCTGCAAGAGCATCTGCTGTATCACCAGCAAGAACCTTCTTTGCAAGAGTCTTACCCAACTGAACACCTTCCTGATCAAAGCTGTTGACGTTCCAGATAAAGCCCTGGAACATAACCTTGTTCTCAAAGTGTGCAAGAAGGGCACCAAGAGCCTCTGGTGTCAGCTGCTTGCCTACGATAATAGATGAAGGTCTGTTACCCTCGAAGTACTTGTTGGCATTGTCATCATCCTTGCCACAAGCGAAAGCCATGATCTGAGCTGCCACATTGGCCTTGAGCTTCTGCTGTGATGTAGAGCCCTCAATAACAACATCTGAGCCCATCTGGCTGTCGATAAAGCCAACGAACTGAAGTGGAATAATATCTGTACCCTGGTGAAGGAGCTGATAGAAGCTGTGCTGACCATTGGTACCTGGCTCACCAAAGATAACTGGTCCTGTAACATAGTTGACTGGCTGGCCAAATCTGTTGACAGACTTGCCATTAGACTCCATGTCGAGCTGCTGCAGGTGGGCTGGGAAACGAGACAGGCCCTGTGAATAAGGAAGCACTGCTGTAGTGCCAAAGCCAAGCACATTGCGCTCATATACACCGATGAGGGCATCTAACATAGCTGGGTTTTTCTTAATATCGGCATTTAAAGCATTGGCATCTTCTTCTGCTGCACCATCAAGGAAGCGGGCAAATACCTCGGGACCAAATGCCAGAGAAAGAACTGCGCCACCTACTGATGATGTAGATGAATAACGGCCACCGATATAGTCATCCATAAAGAAAGCGTCAAGATAATCAGCACTCTTTGCAAGAGGTGATGTCTCCGAGGTAACTGCTATCATGTGCTTTGAAGCATCAAGGCCGGCCTTTGCAAGGGCATCCTTTACAAAAGACTCATTGGTAAGAGTCTCGAGAGTGGTGCCTGACTTGGATACAAGGATGAAAATAGAGTGTGCTACATCAACACCTGCAAGAACTGCTGCTGCATCATCAGGGTCTACATTGGAAATAAAGTGAGCCTCCATTTTGAAGGTGCCTGTAACCTTTGCCCAATTTTCCAAGGCAAGATACATGGCGCGAGGGCCCAAATCAGAGCCACCGATACCTATCTGAACTACAGATGTAAACTTCTCACCAGCCTCATTGACTATCTGACCTGCATGCACCTTATTGGCAAAATCAGCAATGCGCTGCTGCTGAGCTACATAAAACTCACGCTTGTTGACGCCGTCAGCTACTACATCATCAGCCTGCTGACCGCGTGTAAGCTGGTGAAGAACCAGACGCTTCTCACCAGTATTAATAACCTCTCCAGAAAGAAGAGCCTTGTACTTGTCTACAAGCTGAGCCTCATCAGCAAGAGACGCCAAGGTGTCAAGAACCTTGTCATCTACCTGCTTGGCAGCATAATTGTATACCATACCAGAAGACATAGGCACTGAATACTCTGCTACTCTCTTTGCGCCATTTGCGCCAGACATGACCTCCTTGAGAGCAACCTGATCCTCAAGCTCCAAAAGGGCCTGATACGATGTCAACTGATCCAAATTCTTCCATTCTACCATCTTTGTTACCTCCATAGAACAATTCACTAAAAATGAGCAACCGTTTGTCTTTGCTAAAAATCAATAAATTCACTGTGGTTCATTCTACTATTTTTACAAATACTTGGCAATCATAAAGAATGTTTTTGAAAGTTTTTTAGTCAAAAAGATAGAAGGCACCTATGCTTCAAAAGCTCGTCTCAAAGCCGCATTATTAGCTTCTTTATACATTTCAAAGACTTCGTCTTTTTCACTATCATTAACAATAGATAACAGATATCAAAGCTCCCTCGAAGAACATTTAACACGATGATTGCTTAAACTCTGACAAAATTATGCTCGTGCATTGTCTAATATTATTGTTCTATAATCCATGAAAATTTTATCAATTTCGGAAATATCATTTTTATCCATCAAGTTTACTTCAAAACTATTATTAATATCATTAGACAGCGTCTGAGCCTTTCCACATTTGCCCTCATCAACAAACTTCTGTCCCCCTAATTTAATCTTTGCAAATTCTTTCTCAGCAGCTTCACTTATATCAAGGTAATTGAATACGTTACCGTCTAACCTATTTAAAGCTACGAACTTTTTATGTACTTCTGACTGAGTAGCAATAAATCCTATACAATCATCGCTTAACTGGCCCTTATATTTTGTTTTTAATGTCTCATAGTGATTATAAAATTCCTCCGCATACTTAGTACGCTGTTTTAATATCTCTTTCATAAGAGCCACTAGTTCTTCAGTTGAATATGCAATCTGGCCCAAATCAAATTTATCTATAAATTCATTAATATCTTTAGCTCTTTTATCTAAATCAAATTCTTTTGGATTGTATAACTTATATGCCACAATAGCCTGAACTACCTGATCCATTTTTGCAGTATTTTTAAGCTTAGACAAGGTTTTACTCAAGCTTATCGCAGGCAACTCATAGTCTTCAAGCAATATGTTATCCATACTAGCCACAACCTCTCTAGCAGCAGCATCCAACTCTTGTCTTTGGTTCTTAAAATATCTTTGTGTAAACTTTAAATACCTAAAGTCACTGCCAAGTTCAATCGAAGATTTGCCAATAAGACAAAATTTATTTATGTCTACAATCTTCTCAAGAAACTTTGCTTTATCTATCACTGACTTAGAATATAACACATCATTCTTTTCTTTAACTAAATTATGTACAAAAGTAAATAATGTACTAGTCTTACCCATCAGCCGCGCTTCTTCAGTTCTTGTTTTTAATTGCTCCTGATTTTTTTTAATTGTTTGTTTACGTTTTTTAAGCTCTTTTTCATCAATTGATTGTGCGTCTGCACAGAACTCCCGGAGGGCATCTAAATCTTCAGTCTTAATCATTTTTAATGAATCATAATGCTTTCTTGCTTCATCCCGATATATCTCAGGCAGCCTTTTTATATCATCATCAATTTCTGCTCCAACATCTATACCTGCTCTAACTGCATTAATTAAATAATATTTGTATGTAATTATTTCATACCTTTGACTAAGGGCCTCTATTTCTTTGCCCTTTTCTTCTTTAAATTTTTTTATATTCTCATTATTAGCTTTAATGGCTGTTTCATAAGATCTCTTTACTTTGTCAAAATCCACTAAACTTAAAGCAACCTGAGCTGTAGTCTCTGAAAGAGTATCCAACTGCCAATCAATTTGCTTGATTACCTTCTGGTACTCATCACTGTTCCTATCGGCTAGCCACATTAATTCCTCCCTGTAGGTCTCCAGCTGCTCTATTCCCTTTATATAGGCTTCCTGCATTTTCTTATTTTCTAATAATGCCTCATTGCTTTTAAGTTTAACTAATTTTTCTACCAAATTATTATTATCAATAGCCTCTCCTAAAGAAAAAACCTCTTTTGCCTTATCCAACTTTTTCTTTAATCTAGATTTTTTTTCTTCTACTAGCTCTTTATCATACTCAGCCTTCTTTGCAGCAATAACCTTTTCCTTCAATATTTTCTTAAATTCGCTGTTTTTTTTGTAGAAAGCCTGGTCTACTGCCTTTTTACCTATATTAAGATACATCTCCTCCATGGATGATGAACCATATTTTTGATCATTCCACAATCTTTTCTCATAAGTTCTTAATTTAACTATTTTTTGCTTTTCAATAGCGTTCACATGATCAATATCTATTCCTTTATCTTTATATTTTTGATTTACTTCCTCCGCCACTTTATAAACATTTATATCATCTGCCCAACTAAGAGTTACCTCTGGATTTATCTTATCTATAGCAGTTATTTTTTGAACCGATTCAGATAAAGATGCAATGAAAATAGCAAGATCTTCTTTTTCATTAGCAGAAACATCCGTTAACATCTCAGTTAATTGAACCTTAACTTCCTGGTATAGTTTTTCATATGCTAAAATACAATCTGTTTTTTCTTCAGATAATTTTGCCCTGAAATTAAACTTCTGTTCTTCTGTAAGTCCATTTTTCCTATCTGATATCTTAAATCGCTTATCAGCTGCTTCTTTCAGTCTAAAGTCCTCAATATTTTCCAGTGGATTGTACATTTTGTACTTAATATCTGTATCCAGAAGAGCGTTTTCATCTTTTCTCTGATCAAGCTTATCTTTCAAAGCTTCAAAATCAAATTTAGGCTCTTGATAATTAGGATTTAATTTATTGAAAATCTGAACAGTAACTTTTCTTGCTGTATCTTCCAGTTGTCTTTTATGAATTCTGACAAAATCCACAATTGACAAAAAGAGCTTCTCATCACTAGTCATATTGCTCGGGTCAATTGGAGTAAAGTGCAAGAATTTGTCCATCCTCATAACATTAGCTATAAATTGATACTTATCCTTCAAATCCATAGACTTCAGTACATTTTGCTGATTATTTACTATAGCCTTCACCCAGTCATGGATATTCTTTCCTTTTTCTATGCTATCAAGACTTTCTGCACGAGCATTCATTTCTGTTTTTAGGTTTTTTCCATCTTCAACAGTTTTGTTCTTATGCTGCAAAAGGCCCTCTATTATTTGAGTATTGGCATCGACATAAGATTGCAGTGTAACCTTAAGTAACTTTTTATCTGTCCTTCTTACTATAGCCTTTACTTCCTGCTTTGCTTCCTCTGTTATGGCTACACTTGGATATTTAACCGGTTGACCCATTTTTAGATTCAATGCATTGATTAACGCCTTTTTCATTTCTATCTCTTGGTCCACAAGGTCAAAGTCCATTTCAGCGTCAGCTATTTTTTTTAGGTTTTTACAGTTTGTAGTCAAGGAATCATTATGATTTTTTTTAAGCTGTTCAAAATCAATAAGTTGGCCGGCCACTTGCGCAGCAAGGCCACTGATATCTACCAGCTTTTCGTCTATTTTAGACACAATTTCATAAAACCTTTTATCTTTTTTAGACCCATAATTAGATATTCTATCCAGGTCTTTCAAAAATAGGCTTACCTTAGATACTTCTTCAAGGAAGTTTTTCTTTTCCTGGGTATTCTCAGAATTAAGGATGGTATCCTTTTTTTTCCATAAATCTTTTAATGTTTCAGGAAGCTTCTTGCCATATTCAAGGACAGCTTGGTCTTTTTCTTTCGGCTGTAATTTTATCTTTAGCTCATCTAAAGCGCTCTTTTTTTGTCTTAGCTCAATCTCTAAAGTATTTTTCAGTTCTTTGATATTTTCTACCAAGGCCTTAGTATCTGCCTTATCAGCCTCATTTGTTGCTTCATTAGCCTTAGCTGTATATTCCAATATTTGAAGCTCATATTTATCGAATATTTTCTGATATCCGTCTATTTCTTCTTCTTGTTTTTGTTTTTCAACTCTATACTCTTCTATAGTTTTCGCATAATTGTTCTCTATTAACTCTTGGATTGTCTTTGCATAGTCCTCAGGGAAATATTTATTTTTATTGACTGGAGCTTTCTGAAGGTTGTCCCCTCCTTCATGTACCGAAGGCATAAGCTGATCAATCTGAGTTCCTATTGACATACGATGCTTTAAGGCAATCTCCTCTTGGAAGCTTATATTTCTTTTATCCTGTAAATCATCTGTTGTTTTTGATTGGTGTTGATGCACTTCTACTTTATCAAGGTGCAGTTTATTTTTCATAATATCCATTATTCGTCCTCCTATTTCACTATAATGTTTTGTCTGAGTCTGAGTTATGCCCGTGCATTGTTTAATATTTGTGTTCCATAGTTCATGAAAATCTTTTCAAGTTCTGAAGCTTTCTTGTTTGAATCCATAAACTTTCTTTCAAATTCACAAGCATCACCAGACAAATTCTGGGCCTTAGCTGTTATACGTTTTTCAGCAAAGTACAAATCCTCTTTTTTTATTCTTTGAAATTCTGCATCAGCAGCATCATCATCGTAAGTGAAATCATTTATAATATTAGTAAAATTATTAAAAGCCACGAAGTTTTGATGCACTTCTGATTGAGTAGCAATAAATCCTATACAAGCATCACTAAACTGACCCTTATATTTTAATTTTAGTGTCTCATAATAATCACAAAATTTCTTGGCACACTCCTTGCGCTGTTTTGCCAGTTCTTTTATAAATGCTACTTTTTCTTCACTTGAATATATAACACTTCCCTGCAAAAAATCTCCTATAAACTCATTAATGGCCTTAGCTCTGTCATCGACTGATTCCTCAGGTGTATTGTACATTTTATATGCCACCAAAATACGAACTACTTGATTCATTTCTTTAGTATTCTTTAGCTTAGACAATGTCTCACTTAAGCTTATACTAGGCAGCTGATAATCTTTAAGCAGTATGCTATCCATATTAACCACAACTTCTCGAGCTGTAGCTATCAACTGTTCTTTTTGACTGTCGAAATATCTTTTTATCCCCTTAAAATACCTAAGGTTACTTCCGGATTCAATTGAAAATTGCTGCGACAACTTGGTGCAAAGTTTGTTTATGTCTGCAATTTGATCAAGAAAAGCCACTTTATCTTTCACTTGATTGGAAGCAAGCGCTCTATTTTTTTCCTTATTTAAATTTTGCGCAAAAGTAAATAATCCCTTACTTTCCTCTATCAACCTGGCTTCTTCTGTTCTTATGTCTATTTGTTCTTGATCTTCTTTAATTGACTTTTTATATCTTTTAAGCTCATCAAAGACTATATCCCTTGAATCCTCACAGATGGCAAGAGTATCATTCAAATCTTCAACCTTAAATCCCAATATCGACTGATAAAACTCTTTTGCTGCTTCCTGATATTTTTCAGGAACTCTTTTTATATCATCATCAATATTTTTTTCACCTATAATACCGGCTTGAATAACCTTGATTACATAAATTTTGAATTCTACTAATTGTAATTCTTGACTCAAGGCATCAATTTTTGCATCATTTTTTTCTCTAGATTTTTGTATGCGGTCCTTATATGCGTCAATAGCTGTTTGGTAATCAGTCTTTACTTTGTCAAAATCCACTAGACTTAATGCAACCTGAGCGGTAGTCTCCGCCAAAGCATTCAATTGCCAATCAATTGCATTGATTGCATTCTTATATTCATCAGATTTTTGTAACTCAAAGTCAACCACATCCGTCAATTCCCTCTTATAGGTCTCCAGCAGCTCTATTATATTGATGTATAACTCCTGCATTCTCTTATTCGTTAATAGAGCTTTGTTATTTTTTAGTTCAACTAATCTTTCTACCTTCTTATTCTCATCAATAGTCTTTCCTAATTGAAATACCGCATTAGCCTTATCTAATTTTTCTTTCAAGACACCTTTCTTATACTCATCAGTTTCTTTATCATACGCAGCCTGCTTTATTGCTATAACCTTTTCCTTCAGATTGTTCTTCAATAAACTAGTTTTTTCATAAAAAGCCTTATCTACTGCCTTTTTACCTATATTAAAATACATCTCCTCCATGGCTGTTGAGCCATACTTTGTATCATCCCACAGGCGGGCCTCATATTCCTTTACTTTACGTATTTTTTCATCTTCTATAACTGCCACATGGTCAATGTTTATTTCTTTAACCTTATATTTTATATCTACTGCCTCCTCCAATTCAGTAACTTCTATGTCGTCCTCCCAAGTAAGAGACACCTCTGCAATTATCTTGTCTATTGCTATTATTTTTTGAGCTGGTTCAGATAAAGATGCTAAAAAAATAGCCAGGTCTTCTTTTTCATCAGCAGAAACATCAGTTAACATCTCAGTTAATTGGCCCTTAACCTTCTTGTATATTTTTTCATATGCTAAAATACAATCTGTTTTTTCTTCAGATATTTTTACCCTGAAATTAAACCTCTGTTTTGGTGTAAGTCCATTTTCCGCATCTGATATTTTACATCGCTTATCGGCTGCTTCTTTTAGCCTAAAATCCTCAATATGTTCCAAAGGATTGTACATTTTATACTTAACATCTGTATCTAGAAGGGCTATTTCATCTTTCCTGTTATCTAGCTCTGCTTTCAAAGCTTCAAAATCAAATTCAGGTTCTTTATACTCAGTATTTAATAAATCAAAAATCTGAACACTAACTTTTCTTGCTGTATCTTCCAGTTGTCTTTTATGAATAGTGACATAAGCCACAAGAGACAAAAAGAGCTTCTCATCACTAGTCATATTGCTTTCGTCCAGTGGAGCGAAATGCAAGAATTTGTCCATCTTCATAACATTAGCTATAAACTGATACTTATCCTTCAAATCATTAGACTTCAGTACATTTTGCTGATTGTCTACTATATTTTTCACCCAAGCATGGATAGCCCTGCCCTGTCTTATAATATCTAGACCTTCTGTACGGGCATTTATTTCTTTTTTTAGATTACTTCCTTCATATTTCTCGTCCTTGTATAGCAAAAGAGCCGATACTATTTGAATATTAGCATCGACGTAGGACTGAAGTGTATCCTTGACATAGCTTTGTTCTATTCTTTTTACTATATCTGCTACTTCTTTTTTTGCTGCCTCAGTTATGACAACATCCTGGTATGTAACTGGCTGACCTAATTTTTGATTTAAAGCATTTATAAATGCCTTTTTCTTTTCTATGTCATCGTCCACAGGCCCAAATTTAGCTTTGTATTCTTCCTGGCTTGTAGTCAACAATTCATTGCGTTTTGCTTCAAGCTGATCAAAATCAATAAGCTGACCGGCCACTTGGGCAGCAATATCACTAATATCTACCAGTTTTTTGTCTATTTTAGGCACAATATCATAAATTCTTCTATCCTTCTTAAATCCATAATTAGATATTTTAGCCAGGTCTTTCAAACATTGGCTCACCTTAGATAATGCTTCAAGAAAGTCTTCTTTTTCCTCATTATCCTTGGACTGTAGAATAGTATCCTTTTTTTCCCACAAATTTTCTAATGTTTCAGGAAGCTTCTTGACATATTCAAGGGCAGCCTGGTCTTTTTCTCGCTGCTGTAATTCTTTATTGTTCCCATCTATCTTTTTGTTATATTTGTTATCTATAATCTCTTGGATTGTCTTTGCATAATCCTCAGGAAAATATATATTTTCATTTTTTGGAGCTTTATGTAGCTTAACTTTATTAGGCAGCTCAATAGGCATGAGTAAGTCGATTTTATCCCCTATAGACTTAGTCTGATCTAAGGTAATATTCTCTTGATGGCATATCTGTAGTTTTTCATCCAAAATATTTATTTTTTCTGAGTCATAATGCAGTACTTCTTTATCCTGCATCTTATCTTTCATACTAAAATCCATAATTCATACTCCTAACGACTATAATGACCTGATTTCACAAGCCCATGCTCTACATCTGGGAAAAACTTTTCTACAAAAGAATTGGTGTAAGGATTGTCACAAACCAGCTTGAAGAATATATCATCCCCATAGAGCCTTTGAGCCGCCTGTATTGAATAATTTATAAGCACTGCCATATCAGCAGCTTTATTTTTACCTGTGCTGCCCATAACTGGCACCTGCAGCTGCCTTGTTCCATTCATTTGCAGTAGCATAACAGCCACTGGAATATCATTCACAACTATAACGCTGCTTATCTTCTTTTCGTAGGCATCAATACTTCTATCAAAGCCCGCTTCTGTTTTTGCTATTTCATCACACAGCCTCTTCCATTGGCCATGAGAAATATTATTGATAGAGGTTACCCTTTTATCACTTATCTCCTTTTGGGCAAAAGAGCACTGCTGTACCTGACTCATGGATATTTCCACAACATTGTCCTCTTTTAGTCCAAAAGCAAAATCATTTTTTTCAAGGAAGAGACACAAATTGTTATACTCATCTCGATTAGGAACATCACAGCACACGTCAGAAAGAATGCTCTTATCAAGATTGTTTACAATATTATAAAAGCTCGCTAAGAGGCTATTTCCTATGCCCTGACCCCTAAAGCCTTCGGCCACATATAACCACTTTAGGCGAATCTCACTTTGCTCAAAGCCTTCTGCCAGCTCGAAAATAAGAAGTCCCAAGGCTGTGTCCTTGCCTGCCACAGGACGTACCTCTCCGATGCAATAACGGCCCTTTCTGTCCACTGGGAAAAATATTTCATCAGGGGCCATATCCTCAAAGGCCCAAGCTGTATCCTCTGTTATTTTAATCTGCATAATACATCTCCATTCCCCAACATATTACTAATGTTGAATCCTATAAAAACCTACCCACTCATCCTGCAGCTGCACTTCCGGAAAATATATTTCTTTAATCGCCCTTATGACAGGATTATGACATTCAACCAAGGCTCTTGTTTTATCGCCATACTTGATTCTTTACCTAAGAATATTTTTTTTGGTTCTTATCTATTCTGTTATCCATTTTTATAATCTACTATATTGTTTTTAGTATACCATCTAACAAACCTAGCTTTTTTAAAGATTTGCTAAAGAATTGTGATTTTTTTGTGAAACTATAAAAAACCAGCAAAGCTGGTTTTTAGTCTTATCACGGCATCTGCCTTTCGCTGGGCTTAGGGCTTTACTCGGCCTCTATAATCATGGCTCTAACAAAGCCTGCAAGACCATAATCTCTCTTGCCAGCCCCCATGCCAATTTTTTCTATGGTAAACTGAGCCGGCAGCTGTGTGTCTGTAGTAACAGCTGCCACTATGGCAGCTCCGGTAGGTGTTACTAACTCCCCTGCCACATCAATTATTTCCATAGGGATATTATAGGAAGCCACAATATTTGCCACTGCAGGTACCGGCACTGGAAGTATTCCATGCTGACAACGGACAGAGCCCTGACCCTCGGTAAGCTTTGGAATAATTATTTTTTCTATACCAAAGCTAGTCTTTATATTGTCTAAACAAACAGCTGTCGCTACTATATCCACTATGGAGTCAATAGCTCCCACCTCATGAAAATGCACCTGGTCTACCGGCACGCCGTGAGCCTGAGACTCAGCCTGGGCGAGTATTGCAAAAATGCTGTCGGTAATGCTTCTAGCCTCCTCAGTCATAATTAGGTCGTCAAGGATAGCGTTAATCTCTGCCATGCCACGATGGGTGTGATGGTGGGTGTGGGGATGAGAAGCTCCATCATGAGTATGGATGCCAACGTGATTGTGGGTTTCAATATTGTCGTGATGATGAGTATCTAACTTGTGAGTATGAATATAAGACTCTGTATCATCGTTATGGTTATGGGTATGATTGTCACCATGATTTACATTTATTTTCTCATCCTGCTTCTCATGAATATGTCCATACAAGTATTCCATATCGTGATCATGTCCGTCATGGGCCTCATCCAATACCACATCAAAATCCTTGCATACAAGCCCTGACTTTTTCACCTGACTTATATTTACTTCAAATCCACCTGCATTTATCTGGTCTAAGACATTCATCAGCACCGTCTCATCTGCTCCTGCATCAAGAAGGGCTGCCACTGTCATATCCCCCGAAATACCACTTGTTGTCTCTATATATAAGCTTTTCATAAAATAAATCCTTTCACTTTTTGTATAGAAAAAGCCCATTATCTTATGATAACGGGCAGTTAATTCATTCCCCTATTGCAAGTCTGTTAATCTGGGTGGCAATATAGCCAGCCCCATAGCCATTGTCGATATTGACCACAGAAATGCCATTGGCACAGCTGTTAATCATGGTAAGAAGGGCAGAGATACCTCCCATACTGGCACCATATCCCACGCTGGTAGGCACAGCAATAACAGGCCTGCTGACAAGGCCTCCCACTACAGATGCCAGAGCCCCTTCCATGCCAGCCACTGCCACTACGCAATTGGCCGCCTCTATGGCTTCCATGGATGACAGCAGTCTGTGTATACCACTGACTCCCACATCAAAGACCCTGGTGACCTTGGTGCCAAAATACTCTGCCGTTTGAGCTGCCTCCTCTGCCACGGGAATATCCGCCGTGCCTGCTGTAATCACAGCCACGTTACCCTTTAGAGGCTCACGCTTATCTTCAGGCAAAGACACCTTAAGTATACGAGATACAGCATCATATTCCACCTGAGGCAAGGCTTTTTTCACAAGCTCATACTGATGCTCACTTGCTCTGGTGCCAAAAACCTGACCATGATGGGCATACATATTTTTATATATCTGCACCAGGTAGTCATCTGGCTTATTCTGGCAAAAAATCACCTCTGGAAAGCCAGTGCGAACGCTCCTGTGATTATCCAGCTTGGCAAAATCCATCTCCTCAAAGGGAGCCATCTTCAGCTTCTTCTCAGCCTCCTCTACAGAAAGCTGACCACTCTTTACTTTTTCTAATAAGACTTTAGTATTCATGGTTTTTAGTATAACACAAGACAAGGGGCTCCACCATAGGTGGAGCCCCCTTACACTAGTGTATCGTTTACAAAATAACTAGCCTACTCACTTGCCTGCAAATCCGCTTGCACAGTCCAAAAAGCCTCAGCGTCTAGTCAGCTTCTTTTACCTCTATAAAATGTTTAACTACAGCTACCAGCTGCTCATAAGTCATAGTGCCTGTATTTATGCACATATCGTAGTTGTTAGGATCTTCCCATTCACAGCCTGTGTAGTACTTGTAATAATCAGCTCTGTGCTTGTCGATATTGGCCTTCTTTTTCCTGAGCCAATCCTCCTCGCCGCCTATCTGCTTGTGAAGACGAGCCAGACAGTCTGTTTCAGAAGCGTAAAAATATAAGGAAATAACATTATCTCTATTCTTTAAGATATGGTCAGCACAACGACCAACTATAATACAATTGCCCTCATCTGCCAAAGTCTTAATAGCCCTGGCCTCCAGCTCAAACAAGTTGTCATCTGAGGTAAATGCAACATCCTCTGGTGGCAGAGGATTGCTCTGATACTTGCCCTTGGCAAAGACAAAAACCTTGCGAATACGCTCATCCACTTCACCAAACATGTGCTCAGCTATACCACTTTGCTCTGAGGCAAGCTTGGCTATATCCCTATCATAAAAAGGCATATCAAGCTCCTCAGAAAGAAGCTTTGCCAAAGTACGGCCGCCTGAGCCATAGCTTCTTGCAATTGTAATAACCCATTTTTTTTTCATACTAGCCTCCTAAATTACTCACCAAGGTAAGCCTTTTTTATAGAGTCATCGTTCATCAAGTCAGATGCCTTGCCGGAAAGCACTATCTTGCCAGTCTCAAGAACATAGGCTCTGTCTGCAATTGAAAGAGCCTTCTTAGCATTCTGCTCTACAAGAAGAACTGTAGTGCCAGCCTTACTGATATCCTGTATGATAGAGAAAATCTCCTCAACATAGATAGGCGAAAGACCCATAGATGGCTCGTCCATCAGGATAATACGAGGCCGACTCATAAGAGCGCGACCCATAGCAAGCATCTGCTGCTCACCTCCGGATAAGGTTCCTGCCAGCTGCTTTTCACGCTCTTTAAGACGTGGGAAGCTGGTGTATACCCTCTCTAAGGTTTCAGCGATTTCCTTTTTATCGTTACGGGTGAAAGCCCCCATCTTGAGATTTTCAAGAACTGTCAGCTGGGCAAATACTCGTCTGCCCTCTGGCACATGGGCCATACCCATAGACACTATCTTATGGCCTGGTATCTTGGTGATATCTTCTGACTCTAGTATAACACTTCCTGAAGTAGGTGTAAGCATACCAGATATAGTTTGCAGGGTTGTTGTCTTACCAGCTCCGTTGGCACCGATAAGAGCTATAACCTCTCCCTCTTCTACTTCAAATGAAATTCCCTTTAATGCCTGGATGACACCATAATTGACAACCAGGTCTTTTACTGTAAGCATTGCCATATTATTCTCCTAAGTAAGCCTTGATAACCTCTGGATCATTGAGCACCTGACTGGTAGGTCCCTGGGAAAGCACTCGTCCAAAGTTTAAAACAGTAAGCTTCTCGCAAATACCAGATACCAGCTTCATATCATGCTCGATAAGAAGTATTGTGACTCCAAACTCCTTGCGGATAAGAGCTATAGTATCCATAAGCTCAGCTGTCTCGTTAGGGTTCATGCCTGCTGCAGGCTCATCCAAAAGAAGGAGCTTTGGACCTGTAGCAAGTGCTCTTGCTATCTCAAGCTTACGCTGCTTGCCATAAGGCAGGTTAGAGGCAAGTGTATCAGCCTCTTTATCCAGGTCAAATACCTTGAGAAGCTCAAGTGCCTTTTGGTCCATCTCTTTTTCAACTGCAAAATACTTTGGTAATCTTAAAATACCAGCCAATGTATCGTATTTAAAGGAATTATGAAGTCCTATTTTTACATTATCCAGCACTGACTGCTCACCAAAGAGACGAATATTCTGGAAGGTACGGGCTATGCCACACTTGTTAATATCGGTAGTATGCTTACCTGTAATATCTGTGCCATTTAAAATAATAGCTCCATCAGTAGGGATATAGATACCTGTAAGCATGTTGAATACTGTAGTTTTGCCGGCACCGTTTGGTCCGATAAGTCCGTAGAGCTCACCCTCTTCAATGGTCAGATTGAACTCATCTACAGCTCGCAAGCCTCCGAAGGAAATGCCCAGGTTTTTTACCTCAAGTAATGCCATATTAGCGCACCTCCTTTTTACCAAACTTGCTGTTGATTGAACCTATAGTAAGTCCATGCTTTTCTCTCCATGCCAGGACATTTGGTGCCCAGTTGTAAAGCATAAGGGCAATGAGAACAATTGAGTAGATAAGCATACGGTAGTTTGAAAAGCCTCGCAGCAGCTCTGGCAGCATAACAAGAGCTGTTGTTGCCAAAATGCCACCTGAAAAATTGCCGATGCCTCCAAGTACTACGTATACAAGAATCATAATGGACATGTTGTAACCAAAGCTGTTGGTAGTAGCCATAAGAGAGTTGATATTGTGGGCGTAAAGGACACCACCTACACCTGCTATGGCGGCTGACAGGGTAAAGGCCCACAGCTTGTACTTGATAATAGGAAGACCTACTGTCTCAGCTGCAATGGCATTGGTGCTGATAGCCTTAACCGCACGGCCTGTACGGGAATTAACAAAGTTGTGGGTAATAATAAGTGCCACGATCACTAAGATAACGCCAATGGTAAAGGTAGCCTGACGAGGGGTACCTGTGATACCCTGGGCTCCATTGATAATTATCTTGCCGTCTGCCTCCATACCCAGGCTTACCTGGTCCTTGAGGGAAATGTGAAAGCCCTTGCTGTCCATGCCTACATAGAGGACATTTAGGACATTTTTAATAATCTCGCCAAAGGCAAGAGTAACGATTGCCAGGTAGTCGCCGTTAAGACGAAGTACTGGAATGGCGATAAGAAAGCCAAAAATGGCTGACACTGCTGTACCAATAATCAAGGCCAAAATAAAGCGTGGCAGATCAGGAATTGATGTAGCGTATGCCTTTGAGAAAAATGCTGATGTAAAAGCACCTATACACATAAAGCCTGCATGGCCTAAGGAAAGCTCACCTAAGTATCCAACGCACAGGTTAAGGCCAATGGCTACAAGGGAGTATGCACACACGGGAACAAGAAGACCAGTCATGAGAGAGCTGAGACTGCCTGTGCCCTGCATAATAGCTAAAACAACGTAGACTGCTATGATAATAGCTATGGTCATAAGGAGCTGACTAGTTGATTTTTTAAATTTTTTCATGATGTCACCTCCTAGACCTTTTCTTTGACTTGCTTGCCAAGAATACCGGTAGGCTTTACAAGCAATACAATAATAAGCACTGCAAAAACAATGGCATCAGCCAGCTGGCTGGAAATATATGCCTTGGCAAGAATCTCTATGATACCCAGTAAAAGGCCACCTAAAAGAGCACCTGGAACAGAACCGATACCGCCAAATACTGCTGCAGTAAAGGCCTTGATGCCAGGCATAGAGCCTGTATATGGTGTAAGGCTAGGGTATGAAGAACAAAGCAAGGCACCTGCTATGGCAGCCAGACCTGAGCCTATGGCAAAGGTAAGACTGATAGTAGCATTGACATTGACACCCATAAGAGATGCTGCATCCTTGTCTTCTGATACTGCAAGCATGGCCTGTCCTGGCTTGGTATATTTAATGAACCACAGGAGAGCAACCATGATAATAATACAGGTCACTATTGTAACAATGGCATTGCCTGTTATCTTCAGCTGACCCCCGGCAATGGAAATGCCATCCCAGCTTATAACAGATGTAAATGATACAGGATTAGAGCCAAATATAAGCAGTGCTATATTTTGTAAAAAGTAGCTGACACCAATGGCAGTAATAAGAACCGCCAGATTGGAAGCCTTACGAAGAGGCTTGTAGGCTACTTTCTCGATAAGCATACCAAGGGCTGTACAACAGACAATGGATATGAGAATGGAGAGCACAACTGGAAGTCCTGATGTAGACATGCACATAAATACCAGGTATGCGCCAATCATGATGACATCGCCGTGTGCGAAGTTGAGCATCTTGGCAATACCGTATACCATGGTGTAGCCCAAGGCTATGATGGCATATACGCTGCCAAGGCTAAGGCCATTGATTAGATAGGTTAAAAATCCCATAGCTAATTCTCACTTTCTTTTTTTATTTTTATCTTTAGTCAGCCCCATGTAAAAGGCAAATATACAGGAGGTTGAATAAAAACAAAATCGATGCAAGGCGGCTATGTAGCCGCCTCACATCGTCATTGATGCATATTTGTATTATAAGCTAGCTGCTCATATTACTGAACAGAAACATAAGCGCCATTTTCAATGATAACAGCCTTAGGGTTCTTTGATACCTCACCTGCTGCTGTCCATGTCATGCCCTCACCTGTAAGACCATCGTAAGATATAGACTGCATTGCTGTGATAAGAGCCTCGCAGATATCAGAAGCAGATGCCTCTGGAGTAAGGTCTGTAGCCTCAAGAGCTGCCTTTAAGATGTAAAGTCCATCGTAAGCATCGGCTGCAAACTGGTTTGGAGTCTCATCATTGTTAGCTGCCTTGTAAGCAGATACGAATGCCTGTGTAGCCTCATCCTCAGCATCAGCTGCGAATGGAGTAAGGAGATATACACCCTCAGCAAGAGATACGTCGAAGTTCTCTACGCTAAGGATACCATCCATACCATCTACACCAAAGAAGATAGGAGCAAAGCCCATCTGATCAGCCTGCTTCAAAACGATAGAAGCCTCTGTATAGTAGAATGGAAGGAAGAGAAGCTCTGCACCTGCATCAGAACACTTCTGAAGCTGTGTAGAGAAGTCTGTCTTTGAATCTGCTGTAAATGACTCTGAAGCTACTACCTCAAGGCCCTTTGAAGCTGCCTCTGCAACGAATGTATTGTAGATACCTGTTGAATATGCATCTGATGAATCATAGATAACTGCTACCTTTGAAGCAAGGCCATTGTCTGCGATGTAATCAGCTGAAACAGTACCCTGGTTAGGATCTGAGAAGCATACCTGGTATACATTGTCATAGCCTGATGATACGTTAACATCTGTAGATGATGCTGATGGTGTCAGCATGAAGATACGATCTCCATTGGCCTCAGCTGCTGTAGCTATACATGAACCTGAAGTAACAGTACCTTCGTAAATCTGTACGCCCCAATCCTTGAGGGTGTTATATGCGTTAATTGCCTTCTGAGCATCTGCCTCGTCATCCTGGTAGTTAATCTCTACTGGGTAGCCATTGATACCACCTGCTGCATTGATTTCCTCTGCTGCAAGCTTGATAGCTGCCTGAACGCCAAGACCGTACTGAGCTGCTGAGCCTGTAAGAGGGCCAGAGCCACCGATCTTCCATGACAAGTCACCTGATGCTGAGCTTGATGACTCTGATGATGAATCTGTAGATGTGCTGCTAGCTGAATCTGAGCTGCCACATCCAACAAACATTGTTGCAACCATAGAAGCTGCAAGAATTGTACTAAGAACTTTCTTCTTCATATTTCCTCCTTCAATGTACCCGCTATTCCCCAATATGCGAGTCACATGCACTTTAATGCTTTAAACCGAAACCCAACTACATTGAATTAAATATAAAACTACTTTATTAAATCGTCAATAAAAAAAATCAGATTTCTGGTCTTGATATTTCTTTAACAGAGCCCTCAGGCAAAGAGTTTTCATCCAAAGTAAGCGGACCAAAGGCTACTCTTTTCAAGCTAACAACCTGTCTGCCTACTGCAAAAAACATGCGTTTTACCTGGTGAAAATGCCCTTCGTGTATAGTGATGTAACAGGTATTACCGCCAGAATATTCCACTGTAGCAGGTGCCGTCAGCTCTCCTTGGCCTATATGAACCCCAGCCTCCAAGGCTTCCACATTTTCACTGGTCAAGGCTCCATCCAAGCCAACAAAATACTTCTTATCCACATGCTTTTTAGGGGAGAGCATATCGTGAGCCAGGGCTCCATCATTGGTAATAAGAAGGAGGCCTGTAGTATCCTTATCCAGCCTGCCTACTGGAAACAAATCCCTTTTCCCCTCTGGAAAGGCCCTGTAAAAAATATCCATAACAGTGGCTTCCTTGCCATCCTCTGTGGCAGTGATGACGCCTGCCGGCTTATTCATAATATAATAAAAATACTGTTGATAAATATAGTCCCTATCCCCATAGGTAATAGTGACAGTATTTTCGTCCACCTTGTCCTCAGGCTTTTTTGCCCTAACTCCATCCACAAAAATAAGGCCCTTTTTTACAAGAGCCTTTACTTCTGAACGAGAACCTATCTGTAATTCTACAAGTAGCTTGTCAAGTCGCATTAGTTGGATATCACCTCATAGCCATCCTCTGTTACTACCACCTGGTACTCCCACTGGGCTGATGGCTTGCCGTCGAGAGTATATACCTCCCAGCCATTTTCCTGGTCGGTGCGGATACGGTATGTGCCCATATTAACCATAGGCTCTATGGTAAACATAAATCCTGGAACCAGCAAAAGCTCTGTGCCAGGCTTGGTGTTATAGCCTATCCATGGTTCCTCGTGGAACTCTATGCCAACTCCATGTCCCCCTATCTGACGAACCACCTGGTAGCCATTGGCATGGGCATGGTCGCATATAGCTGCTCCTACATCTCCCAAAAAGCCCCATGGCTTTACCTGCTCAAGACCCTTGTCACAGCACTCCTTGGCTACACGAACCAGCTTCTCAGTCTCAGGATCCACATCCCCTATCATAAACATACGGGATGAGTCAGAAAAATAGCCATCCAATATGGTAGAACAATCTACATTGACTATGTCCCCGGATTTTAAAATAACATCCTTGGAAGGATAGCCGTGGCATACCTGGTCATTAACTGAGGTGCACACACTGTATGGAAAGCCCTCGTAATTGAGAGGTGCCGGAATGCCACCCATCTTTGTGGTGGTGTCATATACTATCTTATCAATCTCCCCTGTGTTCATGCCCTCATGAATGGCAGCTGCCACTGCATCAAGACATGCCATATTTATCTTGGCACTTTCCTTTATCTTTGCTATCTGCTCAGGTGTCTTCAGCTGGTTGTGATTCGGCACCTTATGTCCCTGGTTTGCAAAGCTTGCTATCTTTCTGTCCATAGCTTCGTGACACTGCTTATACTTCTTGCCGCAGCCGCACCAGCATGGATCATTTCTTCCTATTTTTGCCATTGTTGTATATGCCTTTCTTGTTTTATTTCTCTTTCTTTTCCTCATCCCTGAGTCCATTTATATAATTGACATTGCTGTGCTTTAAGGTGTTGTCACCCATGACAAATCTGTCCCACAGCTTATCATTAATAACTATGTCGTGTTGGTTTTTTATCTGCTCATAATAGTAACCGTCATACTTATAGGCCGCCTGACTTGGGCCGTCTTTTTCCGCCAGGTAGTTGCCATATTTTTCTGCTACTGCAGCCAGGGCTATCTGGTCATTGATAGTAGCTTCATCGCAGGGCAGCTTTTCCCACTGGATATCAAGAAGATCCTCCCAAAAGTCACTTTTAGCGTATTCTAATTGCTGCTTTTCATCGGAAGTCAACTGATCCATGCCCTCTGCCACTGCCAGCTGATAAAAAATGTAATCATGGATTGCCATGTCCATGACGTAGTCCTTAGCTTCTGCCGAAATAAAGGAGCCATTGGTATGAAGATTCCAAAAATCCTTGGTGGAGTCGGTATTATAAATCCTTGCCTGCTCCTCCACAGCCCCCTCTTCGTATAATATGTAAAAGGCCAAGTCCTTAAAGGTAATGGCCTGGCCATCCACTGTGACAGCTGTGTCAGACAAATGGTCTGCATAGACCAGCTTTTTTCTGGTATAGCCCCTGGCGTAAAGGGCATAGCCTATGACCACAAGGCAAAGGCATAATATTATAGGCTTGATTAGTTTTTGAACACTTTTCATGTAAGTGCCTCCGGCCTGCTACAATACCCTTCGAATACAAATAATAGGATGGCAATTGGCCACACGGTTATTGGTAATGCCGGCGGCAGTTGACTGGGCCTCAACTATGGTGCCGCCACCCTGATATATGGCCACATGACCAGCGTAACAAATAATATCTCCCGGCTGCATATAATCGTAGCTTACCTCACTGCCCACGCTTCTGAAGCTGCCTGAGGTCATACGGGTGCCCCAGCTAATACCAAAATTGGCAAAAACCTGCATAACAAAGCCTGAACAGTCTGCTCCCTCTGTAAGGGATGTACCGCCCCACACGTATGGATTGCCGACAAACTGGTTGGCATAAGCCACCACATCAGAGCCGCTGATGCCGGTGGTTTTGCCTGGATTTAAATCGCCTGTAACATTGTATTTAGAGCTGGCGCCACTGACTGTAGTGGCTACATTTGCCTGACTCTGTGCTGCCTGGGCCGCACGAAGGGCTGCCTCTCTGGCTGCAATCTCACGAGCCTCCTTCAGCTCTGCATCCAAATCATCTAACTCTCCCTGCTTCTGACTTATCATGTTATCAAGAGCTGCCTCCTGGGTAACAAGCTCTGACTTGGATGACTCAAGGGAAGTCATCTCATCCTGCAAGGCCTGAGCCAGCTCCTCTATCTCAGCCTGAGTAGCCTGAAACTGCTCTAGCTTTTGCCTGTCATATTCGTAAACTCCATTGACATACTCTACCTTGTTGAGGAAATCTGTAATGGAGCCTGATTCCAAAAGCATCTGGAAAACACTGGTATCTTCTTTTTCGTACATGTACTGTATGCGGACCTTCATGGAAGCATACTGCTCATCACAGGCTACCTGAGCCTCCTTGAGCTGCTCCTGGGTAGACTCTATCTCAGCTTCTGTGGAAGAAATAGCCTGTTCCAGCTCTGCCACCTGGGATACCAAGGAATACAGCTCTGAATCCAACTGATCTATCTCATCCTGCAGGCTATCCTGTTCCTTTTGAATCTCGGAAATACTGCGAACCGCCTGGGTGGTAGTAGATGAAGAAATAAGAAGTGCCAGACAAAGTGATATACATATAAAGGCTTGAAAAAGCTTGATTTTTCTCATGATTATGGCTCCAAAAATGACTATATATAGTAGAATATTACGCAAAAATACAAACTAATAATACAAGTTATAGTCCATAAATTCAATAGCCTTAACTAACCACAGTCAATCCTCACTTGTGAGTCTCCCACATTGAGCAGCAGAATTTTGCTGACTGAGTCAAAATCCCCCGCAAGAACAGCATTTGCTTTAAGTCTGAAAAAAGGCTCCGGTATATAAAATACCGGAGCCAGTGTAAGCATTATGAAATTGTAATGGCCTGCTATTAGCAGAGCTTCATGCGAATATCCTTAGTAATGATATCTGTGTAGCTAAATGAAAGCAGCTGTGATGGACTTGTCTCAGTGTCATCTACCAAAATGGTAAATACTGATGGGTAAGCCTCCTTGATAACACCCTCCTGGATGTCAACCTTGTTGCGGCCTCTATCAAGCTGGATAACCACCCTATTACCACACTGAGCACGTACTGAGTCGCGTACCTTGTCGAAGTCTTCGCGTTCCATGATGTTGTCCTCCCTCTTCTTGCACGAACCCCAATATATAGTTCATGCAGGCATGCATAAATCATAACACCTTTTGTTGATTTTGTCAAAATTTTTCAGGTTTTATTTGAATAAATATTACAAAAGCCTGCATTTTTACTTGTAGCATTAGTTTTATCAAACCACAATATATAGTTTTTACCATCATTTTGCCTATATTTTACTCAAAAAATCCTATTTGCCTATCAGCTGCTACTAATTTATAATGTACACAACTAATGCTATAAATGGATTTTTCGCGGGAAATTCGCCCCAAACTTATTTTTCACAAGCAGGAGGACCAATATGATTAGAACCATTATCGTTCTTTTATTTGTTGTCATTTTTCTTATTATCAGTATTCCAATATGGCTGGTGCTGGCCATCATAGGGCTTTTCAACAAGCCCCTCAAGGACAAAATAAGCTTTCGCATTGTTGCAGGTGCTTTTCATATTGTGTGGTGGCTGTCCGGTGTCAAGCCTACTATCAAGGGACTTGAAAAGGTGCCTACAGATAAGCCTGTCCTTTATGTAGCCAACCATCTCAGCTTTTTTGATGTCATACTTACCTATTCCCTCTGTCCAGGCGTTACAGGCTTTTTATCAAAAAAGACTTTTGAGAAGGTGCCCCTTTTAAATGTGTGGATGCACATGAATTACTGCATCTTCCTAACCCGCACCGATCCAAGGACTGACCTTAAGCTGATACTCAAGGCCATAGATTACATCAAAGCCGGTGTATCCATGTTTGTATTTCCTGAGGGAACCAGATCAAAGGACGGCACCATGGCAGACTTCCACGAAGCCACCATGAAGCTTGCCACAAAAACTGGCTGTCCTGTTGTTCCTGTGGCCATTACCGGCACCAGGGCTATTTTAGAAGACCATCTTCCAGCCATCAAGGCCGGCAAGGTATCCATCACCTACTGTGACCCTATTGACCCTGCAGCTCTTACCGGTGATGATAAAAAGTATCTTGGTGCCTATGTCAAGGGCATTATAGAAAAACAGCTTGAGGCTGAAAAAAAAGCATTCTAAACTGATTCACATATAATTTATATTGTCGGGATTATTTTCCACCTTCACCGGCACATATAAAATGGGTAATTTCGACTACTAATTTTAAAAAAATTCTAGGCTGATAAAATGTAGGTCTAGTGTATCGTTTCATAAATAACTGGCCGAATCACGCAGAATGCAGATTCGAGTGTGCAGTTCAAAAAACGTAGGCGTAGCGGGCTACGCTGAGGCTTTTTGGACTGTGCAATCGGATTTGCAGGCAAGTGAATAGGCTAGTTATTTTGTAAACGATGCACTGGAACTAAAAAAGGTTTGCTTCCACTCACGCGGCAGCAAACCTTTTTATTTGTCTTTTTTATTTGAAACGTTCTACCAAAGCATTAACCACCTTATCAAACTGCATAAAGTGTGAAGCCTTAACTAAAATGGCATCTCCCGGACGAATAATTGGAAGTAAATCCGTGAGCATATCCTCAGTCTTGTCATAGTGATGGTTCATGCAGGAGCTATTTTTCACCTCTAAGGACTTATTTATCTCCTGAGAAAGTGGCCCTACAGTAAAAAGCATACCGATATGATTGTCCTCGAGGGCCTCACCTAGGCTGGCGTGAAGATTCTTTTCATTATCACCAAGCTCACCCATGTCTCCAAGAACTGCTATGGTGCGTCCCGGTGCCTTGCCGAGAATACCTATGGCAGACTTCATTGAAGAAGGGCTGGCATTGTAGCAATCGTCTATAATAGTAATGCCGTGAACAGTGATGACGTTATTGCGGCCTGAGATAGTGCCTGCAGCAGAAAGCCCTGCCTCTATATCAGAAAAATCAAGGCCCAACTCATGGGCAACTGCAGTTGCTGCCAAACCATTTAACACATTGTGGATACCTGGAAGCGGTATAGTCACTTCAAAATCATGTCCAAAGGCTGTAATGGATGCCTTTGTAGCTGTCATTCCCTCTGCCAAAACATCTGTGGCTGCAACCTCCTGGCCATGAAAGCCATAATAAATGGTTCTAAGGCCCTTGGTGTCGCAGCTGGCAAGCTTGTCATCGTCCCCATTTAAAACCACAAGTCCATCCTTTGGCATATGGTCAAAAACCTCTGTTTTAGCCCTAAGAATACCGTCTCTATCCTTTAAAAACTCCAAATGACACTGGCCTATATTTGTCATTACCACGATATTAGGACGAGCAATATCTCCCAATCGGTGCATTTCACCAAAGTCAGATATGCCCATCTCCACTACTGCCACCTGATGTTCTGCCCTAATACGGCAAATAGTCAAGGGCAGACCTATTTCATTATTGAAATTGCCTTCAGTCTTTAGCACATTGAACTTGGTACCAAGGACTGATGCAAGCATTTCCTTAGTAGAGGTCTTGCCTACACTGCCTACCACTCCAATAATGGGAATATCAAGCTCTTGTCTATAAGCTGTGGTAATCTGCTTTAAGGCTATTTTTGTGTCTTCCACAATAATATATGGCCCAGAGCACTCATCTAGCTCCTTAAGGGAAAGACTGGCAAAAGCCCCTCTTTCAAATGCATTTTCTATAAAATCATGGCCATCTACCCTGGCTCCTACCATGGGTACAAAAAGATAATCCTTCTCCACCTGGCGATTGTCATTGACAAGGCCGGCAATTTCTTTTTTCTCATCAAGGACATAGCCCTCTGGAAGCACAAGGCAGCCTCCCGTTACCTGGGCTATATACTTAAGTGTCATGTTTTTCATACTATATCAAATCTCCTATGTCTTTGCAGGCCTCATCCATTACCTGCAAAAGCTTTTGGTGAGCTTCACCTGACTAGTTATATTTTTTCAGGGAAACCTCAATAAGCTGCTGGCACAGCTCTTCATAGCCAACGCCTACTGCTGCAGCCTCCTGTGGTAGCAGGCTGGTAGGTGTCATGCCAGGCAAGGTATTGGCCTCAAGGCAGTAAAGAGAGCCATCCTGTGCCATCATAAAATCCATACGGGCATAAGATGTAAGGCCAAGAGCCTTAAATGCCATCTCGGCGTATCTTTGCATCTCGGCAGTCTTTTCTGGGCTAAGGTCAGCAGGGCAGGTCTCCACTGCAGAGCCTGCTGCATATTTGTTCTTGTAGTCGTAAAAGCCCTGCTTAGGTGCTATCTCTATAACAGGAAGAGCCTTGCCTTCGATAACCCCATCAGAAAACTCACGGCCTTCAATAAACTGCTCAATAACTACCTCATCCTCCCACTCAAAGGCTGCGTCAAGAGCTGCATCCATCTGGGCTGTATCATGAACTATGGTAACTCCAATAGACGAACCACCACAGTTTGGCTTAACAATGCAAGGGTACTTGTCAAATGAAAAGCCCTCTCTGTCTGCCTTTTTCAAAGAACAGCCGTAAGGTGTAGGCACTCCTGCTCTGATAAAAAACTCCTTGGTCATCTGCTTATCCATAGCAATGGCGCTGGAAATATAGTCATTGCCTGTATACTTAATACCATACAAATCAAAGGCTGCCTGGACCTTGCCGCTCTCTCCATCACCACCGTGGAGAGCCATGAATACCACATCGGCCTTCTGGCAAATTCTAATTACATTAGGTCCAAAAAAGCTATCTGACTGGTCGGCCCGGCTTTTCTTAATTGCTGCAATATCTGGGGCTGCTGTAGGAATGGTATCAAACACTACAGAATACTCCTGACTTTTTTCAAAAACATCTGAGATATCACACTCACTGTCCCTAAATCCCATAAACACGTCAAGAACTAAAGCCTTGTGGCCCCTATTTCTCAAAGCCTGAGCCACCATGGTGCCAGACTTAAAGGAAACATCACGCTCTGAGCTTAATCCACCGGATAAAACTACTATGTTCATTTTCTCTACCTCTCACTGCCATATAATTATGTCAAATATACTACGAGTTATATTAGTATTTTTCAGTGAGAATTACAAGACAGCCCTGAGCAGGCAATACAAAGGTATTTTTAATCAGTCATTTTGCCCACCTTAGCCAACCCTTGAAAATGGTAAATCTTCACCTAGCCATAAAAAATCCCCTGGACCGAAAATCCAGGGGATTAAATCACACTATTTACTTACTAATTATTTTCTAGAACTCAGGCTCGATAAGACCGTAAGCTCCATTTTTTCTCTTATATACTACATTGATCTCGTCAGTCTCTGCATTGCAGAACATGTAGAAATCATGTCCCAAAAGCTCCATCTCAAGACAAGCATCCTCAGGATACATAGGCTTCATGTCAAACTTCTTTGTACGGATGATCTGAAGCTTCTCAACCTCGTCCTCAGTGTCCTCCAGATAATCCTGGGCAAAAATAGTAGTTGAGTCAGCCTGCTGACGTGCAATAATTTTTGCACGATACTTCTTTAACTGAGCCTCGATTGTATCTGTAACTGCCTCGATTGAAGCATACATATCTGATGTAATCTCCTCTGCACGAAGGGTCTGTCCCTTGAGCGGAATAGTAACCTCGATTTTTTGTCTGTCCTTATCGACTATAAGTGTAACCTTAGCCTCAGTTGCACTGGTAAAATACTTGTCAAGCTTTGCGAAACGCTCCTCCACAGCGTCCTTTAACCCCTGTGTTACCTCGATGTTCTTTCCAATGATAGTAGTTTTCATGATGTCGTACCTCTTTTCGATGTATTAGATACAGCAATTATATTTATGCAAAAATGCTATAAATGGAACTGCTTGATTTGTATCTTAGGTAAATTATACCAATTAGTCATATGCAACTCAACCTTAAAATAATAATTTTTCTGAAAACTTTACACTTTATTAAGATTTGGCCAAATATTCATTTTAAGCATAATAAAAGACCGGTCAGATTCCTCTAATCGGCCTTCATGCCCTCACTCCTGTAGCATCTCCCTCAAATATTCCATGAATTTTACCTTTTCGTCTGCAGGTGCCACTATAACCGCCTGTATACCTGTCAGCCAGCCATATAGCTGAGGACTGACTGCTATGGGAATCCTGGCCCTGATACATTCTGCTTTGTCAGGATCTGGCCTTATGGATATTTCCTCACCAAATTTGTCTAAAAGCGCTCCCACCAGGTAGCTCTTGCAGGAAATTGTAACTATCTTTTCATTGCCGGAAAACATGCTGACATGGGAGGCGGCATACTCTGATGGATTGAGAGCCTTGCGCTTTTCAGCTCCCCCGCGGACCGCCTCTTCCATCTTAGCCTGAACTATCTTATCCACACGATAATGACGGATATCCTCAGCCTTCTCATCGTAGGCCACCAGATAATAATTCTCGTTATTGCGAAGCAAAAATGCCGGTGAAACCAGGTATCTTTCACCACCGTGACGAAGGACCTTTTCCTTTTTTATATTCCACTCTTCATAGGAAAAGGACATCTGCCTGTCCTCATCAATACACTGATATATCACATCTATTGCATAAAATATCCGGTTATTTTCACCGGTGTCCCTGTCAGGCACAACCACCTGGCGGGCCAGCTGCCTAGCCTCATTTTCGCTGGCAAGGGAGGATATTTTTTTGATGAGCTCTCTGGACTTGGCCTCACTGATAAACTTGGAAGCCCCCACTGCATCAACAAGAAGCTTCAGCTCTGACAGCTCAAAGGTGCGGCTTCCTATATAATAGCCTCCATCCCCCTTGATCAAATCTATGCCTGCATCCTGAAGTATCTCCATATCCTTATATATTGCCTTGCGCTCTGCTGAAATCCCCTCTTCTGCCAAAAGACGTGCCATTTGCATGGCATTAATGGGATGAGCTTCGTCACTTTTAAGTAAAAGGATACGATATTCTGCTAAAATTTTACTTTTTTGACCACCTAAATTTGCCATAATTTTACCTCGTATGGTTATTATATCAAAAGAGTCATATATTTTTTGAAAATAATTATCAAATAATGACAATTTTTCCTTGCAGAAGAAAACTAATGGTGCTAGTATAGTTTTCGTAGAAGTTAATATTTTTTACCAAGAGACTATGAGCAAGGTAATAAGACGGACAGGGCGTCCGCTTTATTGTCTTGCTTTTTTTATGTCCTAAAAAGAGTGAAAGGAGCTAATATCATGATTGATGTAGCAATTATCGGTGCAGGCGTCATAGGCTCTGCCATTGCAAGAGAGCTTGCAAAATACCAGGTCAAGGCCTGTGTCATTGAAAAATGTGAGGATGTTTGCTGTGGCACCAGCAAGGCTAATTCAGCCATAGTACACGCTGGCTTTGATGCCCACCCTGGCACCCTCAAGGCAAAGCTCAATGTAGAGGGCAACGCTATGATGGACCAGCTATCAAAGGATTTAGATTTTCCATTTAAGAGAAATGGTTCTTTGGTTGTTATGACCAAGGATCAGGACGAGTCATTACTTACTGACCTCCTTGACAGAGGTATTAAAAACGGAGTTCCTGGTGTAAAAATCATCGAAAGAGATGAGCTTATAAAGATGGAGCCAAATCTGGCTGATGATGTGGTAAAGGCCCTGTATGCACCAAGTGGCGCTATCGTTTGTCCTTTTAACCTAACTATCGCACTTGCTGAGAATGCAGCAGATAACGGAGTAGAATTTTACTTAAATACTGAGGTAACAGACATCAAGGCAATTGATGGTGGATATGAAATCACCACAGATTCTCAGACCATCCAGGCTCGTGCTGTTGTCAATGCAGCTGGTGTCTACGCCGATGTAATCAATAACATGGTATCAGACCACAAGCTGTCTATCACAGCCCGCCGTGGCCAGTACATGCTTCTCGACAAGTCAGCTGGCACTCACGTAAGCAGCACTATTTTCCAGCTGCCTTCAAAAATGGGCAAGGGCGTCCTGGTCACACCTACTGTACACGGCAACCTGCTGGTGGGCCCTACAGCCGAGGATGTGGACAATAAAGAAGGTGTTAATACCACAATGGAGGGCCTGGATTCTCTGGCTCCTACATCTGCCCTTTCTGTTAAAAATGTACCTCTTCGTCAGGTTATTACCTCATTTGCAGGACTTCGTGCCCACGAGGCAGGAGATGACTTTATTATCGGAGAAGCAGAGGATGCCAAGAATTTCTTTAATGCAGCCGGCATCGAGTCTCCTGGTCTTTCCAGCGCACCAGCCATCGGCCTTATGGTAGCTGAGATGGTAGCCTCTTCTCTGGGGCTTGCTAAAAATGATGCTTTCAAGGCTAGGCGCAAGGGCGTACTTAATCCAGCCTCACTTAGTCTTGAAGAGAGAAATGCACTTATAAAAGAAAATCCAGCCTACGGCCAGATAATCTGCCGCTGCGAGATGGTTACAGAAGGTGAGATTCTTGATGCCATCCACAGAACCTTAGGAGCCCGCTCTCTTGATGGTGTTAAGCGCAGAACAAGAGCTGGCATGGGTCGCTGTCAGGCAGGATTTTGCTCACCAAAGACCATGGCTATATTAGAGCGCGAGGTGCCAATGAGCATGTTTGATGTAAGCAAGTCCGGCAAGGGTTCTGAGATTGCTGTAGGATATAACAAAAGAGTCTAGCTTAAGAGGGTAAAAACATGAAAAATTATGATTTAGTAATAGTTGGTGGCGGCCCTGCAGGCCTTGCAGCTGCTATCTCAGCAAAGGAATCCGGCGTTGATTCCATTCTTATAATAGAGCGTGACGATACACTTGGCGGTATCTTAAACCAGTGCATCCACAATGGTTTTGGTCTCCACACCTTCAAGGAGGAGCTGACTGGTCCTGAGTACGCCAGCCGTTTTATAGACCAGGTTATAGAGCTTGGCATAGAGTACAAGCTTCACACCATGGTTATGGATATTGCAGCTGACAAGACCGTTACTGCCATGAACTCTACTGATGGCATGTTCACCATCCAAGCCAAGGCAGTAATCCTTGCCATGGGCTGCCGTGAAAGAAGCCGAGGAGCATTAAACATACCTGGCTACCGTCCAGCAGGTATCTACTCAGCCGGTACAGCTCAGCGACTTGTCAATATTGAGGGCTATATGCCAGGCAAGCGAGTTGTCATCTTAGGTTCCGGCGATATCGGTCTCATCATGGCCCGTCGTATGACTCTTGAGGGAGCAAAGGTCTTGGCTGTTGCAGAGCTTATGCCATACTCAGGCGGCTTAAAGAGAAATATTGTTCAGTGTCTCAACGACTTTGACATACCTCTTTACCTGTCTCACACCGTTGTTGACATCCAGGGACATGACAGGGTAGAGGGTATCACCATTGCAGAGGTTGGTCCAGACAGAAAACCAATCAAGGGCACAGAGATCCACTATGACTGTGACACTCTTCTTCTTTCTTGTGGTCTTTTACCAGAAAATGAGCTGTCAAAGTCTGCAGGTGTAGAGCTCAGCCCTATTACCTCAGGCCCTGTGGTAAATGATGCCCTTGAAACCAGCGTAGAGGGCGTATTTGCCTGCGGCAACGTTCTCCATGTACATGACCTTGTTGACTATGTATCTCAGGAAGCCAAAAATGCCGGCAAGAATGCTGCAAGCTATATCTTAAATGGCAAAAAGGACTCAGACAGGGTTATCGAAATCCTGCCAGTAGATGGTGTTCGCTACACAGTTCCAAAATACATTCGTCCAGAGGCTATGGATGATGACCTGACAGTTCGTTTCAGAGTAGGTGCTGTATATAAGGGCTGCGCCATCGCCACATACTTTGGGGATGAGCTCATCTCAAAGCGCAAGAAGCCAGTTATGGCACCAGGCGAGATGGAGGAAGTCAAGCTGACCAAAGACCAGCTTGCCAAGTACCCGGATATCAAGACTATCACTATTAAAATCGAGGAGGCTTAAATCATGGAAAAAAGAGAACTTACATGTATCGGCTGCCCTCTTGGATGCAGCATAACAGTTACAATGGAAAATGGCCAGGTGACAGATGTAACAGGCAACACCTGTAAGAGAGGTGATATCTATGCCCGCAAGGAGGTTACCAACCCTACCCGTATTGTCACAAGCTCAGTCAGAGTAAAAAATGGCACTATTGCCATGGTATCCTGCAAGACTAAGGAGGATATCCCTAAGGGCAAGATATTTGAGGTATCAAATGCTCTTGAGTCAGTTGTAATGGAGGCCCCTGTAAAAATAGGTGATGTAGTCCTTGCCAATGTGTGCGACACAGGAGTAGATGTAGTAGCCACAAAAAATGTGGAGGCAAAGTAAGTCAAGAGTGTTATCCTCTGACTAAATCAAAATTGTTAATCCTACATACGCTAACGCTTATAGAAATGGGGTTCGACCACTGAACTAAAAGACTTGCCGCCAATTATGACAAGTTGCGCCGCAAAAAACTCCAATATATAAAAATAGAGGCATAAGCCTGTATACCGATTTCCAAATGTTAGACTAAAAATCTATCAATTGGATATTAGTATATCTGGCTATGCCTCTTTTTTTATAAAACAATCAAGACTCGCTTTAACCTCAACCGGGTCGAGATTGCTGTCCCTACTTTTTCTAACTCTTAAATAATGGAAATTCCACCACCGTCTTATTATTTACTTGCAGTAAATATTACTTGCGGTAATTAGCCAAAAAAGCCTTTGTTCGCTCTTCTTTCGGATTTGCAAAAAACTCCCCTGGAGCTCCTTCTTCCACTATAACTCCCCCGTCCATAAAGACTACTCGAGAGGCCGCCTCTCTGGCAAAGCTCATCTCGTGGGTAACTACTATCATGGTGGTACCTTCCCTGGCAAGACGGGTCATTACATCAAGGACCTCGCCAGTCAGCTCCGGATCAAGAGCTGATGTAGGCTCATCAAAGAGTATTATGTCCGGACTTGGTGCCAAGGCACGGGCTATAGCTACACGCTGCTGCTGTCCTCCCGACAGCTCTCCCGGATAAAATCCTTCTTTTTCCAGCATTCCCACCTTGTCTAACATATTGCGGGCTACATCTGCAGCCTGCCCCTTGTCCATTTTTCTAGCTGTAGTCAGGCCCTCCATGACATTGGCAAGAACTGTCATATTCTTAAAGAGGTTAAAGCCCTGAAATACAAAGCCCATATCCTTACGAACTGTCATAATATCTGCCTTTGAAGCAGCTGAAAGGTCTACATTTTTTCCTGCAAGAGTCATATTTCCTGCATCTGCTCTCTCAAGAAAGCTAATGCAGCGCAGCATGGTAGTTTTTCCAGAGCCGGAAGGCCCCAAAACTGCCACAACCTCGCCCTTTTCCACGGACATATCTATGCCCTTTAAGACTCCATTTTGACCAAAAGACTTGGCCAGTCCTTTTATCTCAAGCATCATAAAAGTCCCCTCCTTTTGCCGCCTTGGCTGGTAAATACCATCCTGCTCTCCAAATAACGCTGCAGCCAGGTCAGCAGGGTAGAAAAAATCAGGTACACAAGGGCCGCCTCCATATAGAGGGCAAAGGGCTCATAGGTACGAGATGCAATCTGCTGGGTAATGGTAAAAAGGTCAACCACAGTAATAGATGCAGCCAAGGAAGTATCCTTCAGCAAGGAAATCAAATTGTTGCTGAGATTAGGGAAGGCTATTGGAAAAGACTGGGGCAGCACAATGCGGCGCATTATCTGGGGATAAGTAAGACCGATCATATAGCCCGCCTCAGTCTGGCCCTTATCCACGGCTGAGATAGCAGAGCGGAAAACCTCTGCATTATATGCCCCAAGATTAAGACCAAAGCCAAGTACAGCAGCAGGAAATGCCTCCAGCATAATCCCCAGTCCTGGCAGACCAAAGAATATGATAAAAAGCTGTACTATAAGGGGTGTACCTCTAAATATCCAGATGTAAAACCTGGACAGCTGCTTTAGCACCGGTATCTCAGCTATCTGAAACAGGGCTAAAAAAAGACCGATGACCAGGCTTAAGGTAAAGGAAATAAGGGCCAGGGGCAAAGTAACCTTTACCCCTGCCATAAGTATCTGTGGAAATGAAGTTATTAAAATCTCGATAAGACGACTTGACATAATATTATTCCTGAGAAATATCTGAACCAAAATACTTTTCTGAAAGCTGGCTTAATGTGCCATCAGCTGCAAGCTCTGAAAGAGCAGTGTTAATAGCTTCTCTGAGAGAATCTGTACTTGAATCGGCACGAAGTGGAATAGCCACATGAGATGCCTCCTCTGTAGTAGCTACCAGCTTGATAGGAGCATCAGGATGCTCGTTGAGGTAGTCTGCAAAGGAATCCTCTGAATTTAAGGTGGCATCTACTCGGCCTGAAGTAACCATGCTGATTGTCTCTGCAAGTGTGTCTACATTTTCTACTGTAGCGCCATACTCTGCAGCCATGTCAGCATAAGTAGAGCCAAGGGAGTTGCTGGTCTTCTTGCCATCAAGATCCTCAAAGGATGTAATATCTGTATTGTCCTCAGCAACACAAAGGGCTGTACGCACATAGGCATAAGGGTCTGTGAAATTGTACTTGGCAGCACGTTCCTCGGTGATTTCAACGCCATTGATGATGGCATCGTAGCGGCCAGTATCAAGTCCTGTAAAAAGACCATCCCATTCACCTTCCACAAACTCAGCCTCAACGCCTAGCTTTTCTGCAATAGCCTTGCCAACCTCTGTATCATAGCCTACCAGATCACCACTTTCATCATGGTAAGTCCATGGAGACCACTGTCCCTCCATTGCAAATACTATCTTGCCCTTAGCCTGGATCTGTGAAAGTTGATCATCGCCTGAAGACTCTGCTTCTGTCGCAGCCTCTAATGAAGCGTCCCCTGAAGCAGCGGAATCCTCACTTGATGAACCAGATGTACCACAGCCGGTAAGCAGCATAGAGTTGGCAAGTGTAAATGCCATGAGAAGTCCCATAATTCTCTTTTTCATGTATTTTTCCTCCTATAAATAAAAATATCTTAGTGCCCTTTTGACACCTGTATCCGTATTTTAAACCTATGGACTTAAAAGGTAAATAAATTTCATAAAAACTTCGCCCCCATGTGTGGTATACTCCTAGATATAAGTGAGGTTAAAATGAATAAAGCATTAAAGGAAGCAATTGATTACTCCCCTATTATAGCTGCCATCAAGGACGATGAAGGCCTTAAGGCATGCCTTGATACCGATATCAGCATAGTTTTTATTCTCTATGGAGATATCATCACAATCGGGGATATAGTAAAAAAAGTCCATGACGCCGGAAAGCGCGCCTTCGTCCATATGGATTTAATACATGGCCTGCAGGCCAAGGACATATCTGTGGATTTTATCCACAAGTATACTGCAGCAGACGGCATTATATCCACAAAGGCTCCCCTTATTACACGGGCAAAGGAGCTGGGACTTTATACTGTTATGCGTTTTTTTGTCATAGACTCCATGGCCTTTGACAATATTACAAAGCAGATAAAGACCCATAAGCCAGATATTATCGAGGTGCTGCCGGGCCCTATGCCAAAGGTAGTAAAGCGTATTGTCGCATCAGTTCACTGCCCTGTTATAGCTGGTGGCCTGGTATCAGACAAGGAGGATGTTATTGCCCTGCTTGAAGCTGGTGCATCCTGCATATCTTCAAGCAGTACCGATGTGTGGTCACTATAGATTTTTTGATTGGATTAAAATATGAAAGAGACATTACAAGAATTAATAAAAAACAAGAAAATACTTATTCTAGGCTTTGGCCGTGAAGGAAGAAGCAGCTTTAGGCATATAGAGGAAGCTGGTGGCTATAAGGAGCTTGCCATAGCAGATGCCAAGCCAGTCAGCCCTGAGGATGCTTTAGGTCACACCGTCATCTCAGGCCCAGCATATCTGGATTGCCTGAATGACTACGATGTAGTCTTTAAAAGCCCAGGCATAGTTTTGCCCTTAGACATCAATGACTACACCTGCAATATTACCTGCCAGACTGACCTATTTTTAAAGGTCTATGGCAGGCAGACCATAGGTGTTACCGGCACCAAGGGCAAGTCAACCACCTCTTCTCTTCTTTACCATGTCCTTAAGACAAATGGAAATGATGTTCTTTTCGGTGGCAACATAGGACTGCCTATTTTTGATATAACTGACCAGATAAAGCCTGAGACTACCATAGTATTTGAGCTGTCCTGCCACCAGCTGGAATACACCCACTATGCCTGCCACAGGGGGCTTTTCCTCAATCTCTATGAGGACCATTTGGACCATTATGGCAGCGTAGAAAAATACTGGCACGCCAAGCAAAATCTCTATCGCAATATGGCCCATACAGATATTCTCTACTGTAATGCCAACTTTTTGCCAGAAAAGGGAGACTGCCAGGCAATCACAATACCTGTCACCAAAAATGACGCCCCAGTAAGAGATTTATCTGAAATAAAAGGCTGCCGCCTCAGAGGCAAGCACAATCTGGAAAATGTAGCCATTGTCTACAAGATATGCCACGACCTGAAGGTCAGCAGGGATGTTTTCTTTGAGGCTCTAAGCAGCTTCCAACCCCTACCTCATCGCTTAGAGTACCTGGGCTGTATCAAGGGAATTGACTATTATGATGACTCTATCTCTACCACTGTAGAGTCCGCCATAAGCGCCATAGAGGCTGTCAAAAATGCCAGCACCATTTTACTTGGAGGCATGGACAGGGGAATCGACTATGATCCTCTAGTAGAATACCTGCCAAAAAGCGACCTGTCCCACATAGTACTTATGTATGATTCTGGTCTTGTTATTAAGGATAAGCTGACAAAGACCACCGACCAAGCCTTTATGAAAAAGGTCACCTACGCTGGCACCCTTGAAGAAGCCTGTGCCTTTGCCAAGAAAAATGCTCCAAATGGCTCAGCAGTACTTTTATCCCCTGCCGCCGCCAGCTATGGAGTATTCAAAAACTTCGAGGAACGCGGAGATAAGTTCAAGGAATATGTAACCCAGGAGGTATAATATGTCTTCTTTGCGCCTTAATACCGACAATACAAAACCTACCAGGACCTGCTCTATATGCGGCCGTCGCATTCCCTTATCTCAGGCCAGCGACAAGTGCAAGGAATGCCTGAAGGCCTCTCTTTTTCCTGCAGTTAAGGACTATATCCGGGCAAATGACTGCAATGAACTGATGGTAGCAGAGCATTTTAATCTGGACACTGCCCTGGTTCACGAATGGGTGGAAGAGGGCCGACTCCAATATAAAAATCATATTGATATAAAATAAAAAATGTCAGTCCTTATTTTTATAATTTTTTACGACCTGGATTCATGACAGGTAAAATATATAGTCTGCCTCTCCTTTGCATTTTCTTTGACTATTGCCATAGCCTGGTCTATCTTGCCCTGGTCTAGGTTGGTAAATGGATCATCCAGTATGAGTATAGGCTTCTCATCTGAATAAAGCACATCTACAAGGGCCAGTCGTGAACACATGGCCACTATGTCCTGATATCCTTGGGACAAATACTCAGCGCCTCGGCTGATGCCCCCGGAGGAAAGCTTGATATTTAAATCCATATCCAGCCTGAAATCCTCCACCTTATAGCCTGATTTGGTATCTCCACTTGCTTCAATCATACCAAGATACTTGTGCAAGCCCTTCTGAAGGGGATTCATATAGCGAGACAGAAAGCTCTCCTTTGCCTTCTGCAAAAAGTCAGCCGTCAAATCCAAGGATTGAGCCTTTTCCCTGTATTCCTTTTCCTGAATCTGCAAGCGCTCTATCTGTTCTGCCACATCTCCCAGACGGTCTATCTCCTCTAGGTTGTGGTTCATATTTTCTTCATCCTGGATTATCTGCTTGTTAAGCTCCACAATCTGCTCATCATAGGCAGCCTGCTTGCTTTGCAAATCATCAACAGAGACCATCTCCTGCCCCAGCAGATGCTTACTTTCAAAATCTAAAATGCTCTGCTTTAGCTCTGCTATACGCCCCATCAGGCTGGTGTATTCACTGACCTTGAGGCTTATCTCATGAATTTGCTCTGTACGGCTTAAGGACTTGTCTACAGGATAACGGTCAAGGACCTTGCTAATTGCCTCAGACAATTCCTCAATAGCTTTTTTGTGGTCTTCCATCTCCTTAAGGCTATTCTGGTGCCTGGTAAATTTGTCTGCATCCTTTTTCAGCTGGGCAAGGAAAGTAAACTCACCACCCATTTCATACAAATTAATGCCATAGGCTGATGCGTAAGGCTGTATCTGGGTATAAAGCTTCAGCTGTACATCTGCCAAATCATCCAAGGTCTCTTCATTAAGAAGCCTGCGGCTTTCCTCTTCCTCCACCAGGTGGTTGTACTGATCCTTCTTGCGCCTTATCTCGTATACATTTTCCTGCATGGTATCAGCTCTAGTCAAAAGGAAATTGGAAAAGAATTCATCGCACTCAGCCTTTATATCCGCAAGCTGCTTTTCATAGTCTGCCAGCTGGGTCTGTAATTCTAGGAGCTGGCTTTCGTAATTGGACTGCTCATCTGCTGCATTCTTTTTATATTTTTTGCGAACAATAGTCACAAATACTATATCAACAGCTAAAAGAACAATGGCTGCAATCTCCACATATCTTCCCAGGGCATCTTCCATATAGCCGGAAAAAACAATGCCAAAAATAGCTAGAATAACAGCAATGATAATGCCAAGCTGGGTTGCCACTTTTACACCGACTCTGCTGCCAGACTTCTTGTATTTTTCCCTGGCATCCTGCTCTGCCTTAAATATGGCAAGATTCTCTTTAGCCTTCTCTACCAAGGCACTAGTAGCTGTAACCTGGGTAGTAGCCCGCTCCATGTGGCTAAGCTGCTCGTCTGTAGGAAGCAGCTTGTCAAAGAAAAACCTAAGCTCACTAAGAAGCTTAGCTGACTCTTCAGACAGCTTGGCGTGCTCTGCCTTTGCCTTCAGCTCTGACAGGTTGGTAGCCATATTGTTCCACTCAATAAACTGGGTCTCAGTAGGAACCTTCTCCTCAAAGGGCTTGAAAAAGCCAGTAACATTTGTCCCTGCTGCCTCCTCAAGGGCTGCTAGGGACTTTTCATGGACCGCCAAATCCCGGTCTATCTGCTCAAGCATAGGCAGCTCATCATCGTCTAGCATACCTGCAGCGAAAAATCCCTGCAGCTTTTCACATTTTTCTTCCTCTGCAGCCAAATTGGCCTTGTAGGTCCTGTAGGCTCCTAACTCCTGCTCCCTAGTGCTCTGCAGCTGAATTTGTTCTACCAGGTCATTCTTTTCTTTGGTCAAATTCTCCAAGCGCTGATGCTTTTCCTGTAAAAGCTGGCTTTGGGCCTGACAGCCCTCCTCTATAACCGGAAGCTTCTCTATATCCTCCCGGCACTTACTTAACTCCTGCCTAATAGCAAAAAGCTTGCCTGGATTAACCTTGCTAGACCTAGTATAGGCACTTTTTGCATCATAAACAGCCTTTAAAGCAGAATCAAAATTACTGATGTCGTCCTTGGCAGACGTCAGATTGCCCATCTTTGCGTTAAGGGAATCTGTCATTGCAGTCTCCAAGGAAAGCTGTGGTACATAGACAGATTTCTCGAAGGAATCCCTGTCCACCTTGAAAAGCTCCTCGCCAATAGCCTCACTATAGTCAGTGGAAGCCAATCCTGTCACCTGATCAAAAAGAGCAAAGGTATCCTCCTTGTCTGTCTTTCCAAAGCTTCTCTCAATTCGATAGGTCTTATTTTTTACGGAAAAAACAATATTGCCCCCTGCCTGACTGCCATCCCAAGGCAGATAGTGGGTGCGGTCAAGGAGCTTCTTTTTAGTCTTAGGAGAATACTCCAAGCCATAAAACATAGCCTTAATAAAAACACTAAAGGTAGTCTTTCCCCAGCCATTTTCTTTATAAATCAGGTTAAAGCCCTGATTAAAGTCATATGAAAAATCATGTATTTTGCCAAAATGGGCAATATAACAAGATATAAGCTTCATCTATATATCCTCCCCCATAATAGCTCTTATTCCTAGCTCGACAATGGTGGCCTTTTTTTCTTCCGAAAGGCTCTCATCAGCCTGTACCAGACGGACAAACTCTCCCTTCAGGCTCTTGTCATAGGCAAAGCTGTCGTAATCAACCAGGGTGCGGGTTTGGTCGTAGCACTTTACAAAGAAATATTTGTCCCCAAAATAGCGGACAATCCTGTCCACATCAGGGGCGTCGTCAAGCTCTCGCTCTCCCGTCAGGACAAACTTCACCATATCCTGGGGATCTACATCCAAAAGGCTCTCCCCTGCAGCATTTAAAATAGCCTGGTTATCCATATCTGGAGTAACTTTTATCTCAAACTCATGAAGTCGACGGGTGGCAAAAGGAATAAACTCTGCATCTATGTGACCATCCTCTATCTCAAGAAGGACAAAGCCCTTGTCCCCTGTCTCGTCAAAGCCCCTGCCCTCCAAGCAGCCGCTATAACAAAATATGCCCCTATCATCCAGCTTTCCGCCTGTATACTTATGTACATGGCCCAGGGCAAGATAGTCAATGTACTTGCCCTTTAAGGCCTGAATATTGATAATCTCGGCTCCATCCTTGCCATCATAGTCAGACTGCTGGCCATGAAGCATAACTATATTAGTCTGGGCAGAATCAAGTACAAGTCGCTCTGCTATGGTAGCTGAATTAACAGAAGAAAGCTCCATGCCACTTATTACCACATCCTGCAGCTGGTAACTAGTAAAGCCTGCATCTGTAAAGGTGTGAAAATTTGCTGGCTTTTCCTGGTCTTCCTCCATAAAATCCACCTTGTCATGGTTACCCTTCAGATAATAAAAATCAATCTCCGGGTGCCAGATAATCTGCGCGGCAACACGCTTTTTGACCGCCCCTCGCACATGAGACTTGTCAAATAAATCTCCGGCAATAAGAATAGCCCGAACACCTTCCCTGACAGCATAGTCCACCATGCGCTCAAAGGTCTCTATAAGCTCCTGGCGTCTGGTATATGCCTGGTCCTTGTCCAGGTTACTTTCCATTTTTGAATCTAAATGCAAGTCTGCACAGTGTATTATCTTTAACAAAAAATACCTCCGACTAAAATGATCTATACATCTATTTTAGTCAGAGGTATTTAAAATTTCAACTAAACTTGTTTACTTAATATATCTTCTATTGCCCCAATTATCTTGGACTGCATAGGGGGTTTTACAAAATAGCCTGCAGGCTTCAAATCCAGCACTGCATCCACATGAGCCTTGTCAGCTATGCCTGTAAGAAAAATAACCGGTATGTCCTTATATTTCTCCTCTGCTCTGATCATGGCTAAGGTCTGCTTGCCGTCAATAACAGGCATTTCGTAGTCAAGTATAATAAGATCTGGCCGCTGCTGTTCCATTATTTTCATACACTGGACCGCAGAGTTTGCCAGGGATACCCGATAATTTTCCTGCAGCATATTGCGCATATTTCTGAGGAGTACTGCATTATCATCCACCACTATAATATGAGGCTTATCCGCCTCAAGAACGGCTCCTAAAATATCTTTTGATTCTACATGCAAGCTATCACATAAGGCTTCCATAATGTCGCTTATATCAGGTAAATCGACATGCTTACACTGACCTGAATCATAAAAGGAAGAAAATTCCTGCTTTTTTTCTTCCTCTCCATAGGTCACCACCGGAAGCCTTGGATTATAAGCCTGAATTTCCTCAAAAATCTGCCTATGAGTGGAGTCAAAACCCCCAATATCCATAAGCACCAGGTCAGGAGCAGACATTTTCAGCATACTCTTAACCACCTTGGCATTATCTGTGCACAGCTGTATCTCAAAATACTGCTTTACCAGCTCATTGATCTCTGTTGTGGCATCCTCAATTTTTCCAATAATTAATATTTTGCTCATAATAAAATATCCTACTGCTGTAAGCAATCTATCTTAGCAAGCATACCTTCATCGTCAAGATTCTGCAGGCAAGTATTTAGCTTGTCTATTTCTTCCTGCACACTTGCTTCGTACGAGTAACTGTTTATCTGCTCCATAAGGCTGTCTGCCTGAGTCCAGTCATAGGTCTTTACTGCGATTTTTAACATCTCCAAAAGTGCATATAGATCATCTGGGTCATCCATAGGCTGCTTGTCTTCCTCTGGCACCAAGACCTTCAAACGCTGCCTCATGGCCTCAAGCTCTTCTAAAAGCACCGGAGTCAAGGTGAAAATTCGGTCCTCCCTGCCATCTCTTGCTGCATATTCGCAGGTCTTGGCCAAGCCGCCCAAAGCTGTAGCTCCTATGGTATTTGCCATGCTTTTGATAGCGTGAACCTTGATTCGATAATTCTCTATAGGGTGGCTTGTCTCCCACTTATCCATATAACTTTTTACCTGAGTCATTTCAGCTCCTATGGATTTATAAAAATCCATCGCTGACTCTAAGAGAATGCTTTTATTTGGGCAATGCAAAAGTGCATAATCCCAATCAATTCCCTCTATATCAGGAAGCTCTGTCTTTTTTTGCTCTCTGGCAGCCTCTGTCACATCCACAATTTCTTTTATCTGGGAGGTCTGATCTGCATCAAGCTTTTCCATGAGATGAGCTGGCAAAAATTCCCTTATAGTCTTTTCCAGCTGGGCTGACGCTATTGGCTTTGACAAAAAGCCATGGAAGCCAAGACTTAAATATCGCTCCTTGGCACCTGCAATGGCATTGGCTGTAAGGGCTATAATAGGTGTGCCCAGACACTTGTTGCCCTCCAAGGACCCCATAGCCTTAAAGGTCTCTAAGCCATCCATACCCGGCATCATGTGGTCCAGGAAAATCATGTCAAAATGCTGATTTTGCATAAGTCGCAGACATTCTCTTCCATCAGCAGCCTCTGTCACCTGGACCTTAGACTCCTTTAAGAGTGCCACAAAAACCTTCCTGTTCATGGCATTGTCATCCACCACAAGAAACTTGGCGTCTGGGGCAACAAAGGTGGAATTATACTGGTATGTGGCAGTCATATTTTCCAACCGATTATTAAAATCCCCTATCGGCTCTGGATTGGCCACCGCCTGCAAAAGCTTAAAGGAAAAAGTAGAGCCCTTGCCATATACACTATCCACATCAAGGTATGAATCCATCATGTTAAGCAGACTTTGAGTTATTGCCATGCCAAGGCCGGCCCCCTCTATATTGCGATTACGGGCTACCTCTAAGCGCTCAAAGGACTTAAAAAGCCTGCCCATATCCTCTTCCTTAATACCAATGCCTGTATCCTTTATAGAAAAATACAGCTCCACCATATCTGCCCCAGCCATTCTGCAGCTTACTGCAACATGTATAGAGCCCTGGGGGGTGTATTTTACAGCATTAGTAATTATATTGGTGAGAATCTGCTTGATACGGATATCGTCACCTATCAGGTCACATGGAATATCACCTGCTACATCTGTAGTCAGTGTCAGGTCCTTGTCCTTTGCCTTGATATTGGCAGTATTGAGCACATCATGCATCAGGCTTAAAAAAGAGTATTCCCCCTCCACGATGCTCATTTTACCTGACTCTATTTTTGTGATATCCAAAATATCATTGATAAGAGAAAGGAGGGTCTGAGATGCGGACTTAATGTCCATAGCATATTCCTGGACCTTTTTTTCACCAGTCTCCCTGAGAATCATTTCATCCATACCCATAATGGTGTTGATAGGGGTGCGAATCTCGTGGGACATATTTGCCAAAAAATTACTCTTGGACTCGCTGGCATTTTGAGCTATTCTCTCTGCCTTCTTGGCCTCCAAGGTTTTTTCCAAAAGATCGTCATTATTGTTTTCGGCCTCAGTGTAGAGCTTGTTGTAGACTCTGGCCTGAAACTTGATAATAACGCCTATCACAATAGATGTTATAAGCAGGGCCTGTACCACATCTGTGTAGATGGCCAAATCAGAGCCAAGGGGGACAATATACTCAGGATGAAAATAGGCCACAATATAGCAGCCCAATATAACTGCTATGTCTGTAAGCAGCATAAAGAAAAAGTCCATGCCATCCAAAAGAAGAAATATAAACAATATCCCCAATGAAAACCAGCACACCATGCCGGAATTGATGCCGCCGGATGTAAAATACATAACCGGAAACATAATAATGGTAACTATAAAGCATAGACAAATAACACTATTGCGGAGCTGGTTCTTGAAATTAGCCGCATAAAAGCAGCCTACCGCCACAGCAATAGCCACAAATATACTTATTGTAAGAACAAGGGATACATGATTTAAAAAATTAAATGGAATGGTAAATAGAGCACCTACGGCGCCCATTACTGCTATGATATTGAAAAGAATAAGCTCTATAGGCAAATGCTTGCCAAAGAACTTTGTATATAAATTTTCAAGCTTTTTCATATACTCACCATCAGTATTGTCAAAATATATCGTGAACACTACTGTAGTTTATAAATGAAAAATCTTCAAGACGACTTCTGTGAAGAAAATGTGATATTTTTATGAACCCGTAACACGGCTGTAAATTATGCCACAGCCGTGTCGGGACTTGAGCTTAGATCTGACTTATTGGTAGTTTTAACTAGTGCCCAAACTCACACCTTTAACTTTAGTAAAAGCTGTAGATTTAAAGCAGAACTCCCTCTATCTGACTTCTGGTGGCCTCAACAGAGCCCTGGGCCATAAGCTTTGAGCCACCACCCTTGGCACCAAGGACCTGCCTTAAGCCTGCAGCTATAGCCAAGCAGTCCCGGCTTTTGCTTCCTATAACAAAGGAGTATCCCTCCTCGTCATTTCCGGAGAAAATGCCACACAAGCCATCATGCTTTTGGGTAAGGTCATTGACGCAGTCTCGCATGCTTTTAATATCCTGCCCCTCTGTAAAGGCTACTACATCAGCAGCCTCCTCAGGATAAGCTTCAAGCTCCTTTTTAAGCATACTAGCCTGCAGCTGGGCGAGATTATATTTGATATTTTTATTTTCCTCTAAAAGAGATGCAATTTTACCAGGCAAGGCTTCTTCATTGCAGCTCAAGAGCTGGTAGGCTTCTCTAAGGATATTCATGCGCTTGCAATAATCCTCCTGGGCTCTAAGTCCACACAAAAATGTCACTCTGACTCCGCCCTTATACTTAACAGCGCTAAGTATTTTGAATATACCTACCTGGCCGGTAGTGCTGACATGGGGTGCGCAACAGGCGCACATGTCTATGCCTACTATCTCCACCAAGCGCACAGGCCCTTCTATAGCCTTCTTGCTGCGATATTCTATTGCTGACAAAATATCCGGATCTGGATAGTAGCACTTAACCTGACGGTTTTCAGCTATAACCTGGTTAGCCTCCCTCTCTAGGCTGGTCAGCTGATCATCAGTCAGCTCTATATCAAGATCTAGGGTCACAGTGTTGTCACTAAGATGAAAGCCTACATTTTCTGCCCCATAACGGTTGTGAGCCAGTCCTGTAAAAATATGCTCGCCGGTATGCTGCTGCATATTATTGAAGCGATGGCACCAGTCAATAACTCCACGAACCTCCATACCCTCTGTCAGTGGCTCATGACTATAGTGGTATATAATGTCGTCTTTTATCTGAACATCATATATCTCCACATCATTGATGCGGCCCCTGTCACAGGTCTGTCCTCCCTGCTCTGGGAAAAACAAGGTCTGTCCTAGAACTGTCTCATAGTGGTCCTCCACATATTGACAGGCCACAACATGGGCTCTAAATTCCTTGGAATATGGGTTTTCATCATATAAAGGTAAAGTTCTCATTTTTTCTTAAATAAAATATCTCGATTAATCTCTGTATAAAAGGCCTCTCTCAGCCTCTTGTTGCTGTAATTCATTCCCTTGAGCCACATAAGCTTGGTGATGGTAGCCTCCAAGGTCATGTCATAGGCCTCTATCATATGAAAGTCCTGCTTGGCTACTCTGCCTACCTCATAGACAGTCATATTGCTGCCTTCATTGGCCACCTGAGTAGTCATAACAGCCAGCTTATCCATATTGCGCCATTTTTCCATTTCCTCATAGAAGGTGTCCATAAGGGTCTCTGGGATACCGCCTACTCCAAAGCTTTCTATAACCAGCACGTCATAATGCTCAAACATATAGGACAAGACATCTGCCTTCATGCCAGGTATGAGCTTGAGCAAGCAAACCTTGTCTGACATATCCTTGTAAAAAACTGGAATTCCCTTGGCTGGGGACTCAGGTATGTAGCGAACTATCTCTCCGTCCTGTATGACTGCAAGGTATGGAAAGTTAATGCTGGAAAAGGCATTATAGCTTTTAGCCCGTTCCTTTTTTGCTCTGGTGCCGCAGATAACCTTGCCATCAAAGACTATATTGACATTTTGAGAAGCATCGTCTGCAGCATATATAAAGGAATCCAAGAGATTGGTCTTGGCATCGGTAACATCACGGCTTATTGGCTTTTGTGCACCTGTAACCACTATAGGCTTTGGAGAATTCTGTATCATGTAGCTTAAGGCAGCTGCTGTATAAGCCAGGGTATCTGTGCCGTGACAAACCACAAATCCGTCATAATTGTCATAATTGTCCTCTATGGCCTGGGCTATTATCCTCCAATGAGCCGGTGTAATATTGGTGCTGTCCAGATTGAGTATCTGACTAGTCTCCACCTGGCAGACCTTTTCTACAGCCGGTATATAAGAAAGCACATCCTCAGCTGTCAAGCCTGGTGTCAGCCCAGCCTCAGTCTGCTTGGAGGCTATGGTGCCTCCTGTACCTATCATCAATATTTTTTTCACAGTATTTACTCTTTTCCAAAACGTAGTCCAAATATTTTTGTGACAAAACCAGCATATAGATGGTCATAGTCAGTGTATGAAATATTCTCTTTCAGACGGCTGTTATAGGCTTCCTTTAAGGATGTGCAAAGGGCATCACCCTGGTCTGGAAACTCGGTCAATATAGTAGGGAAGATGTAATATATAAAGAAATAATTAAGGGTCATTACATCACTACCCTTTATCTTTCCTTTTTTGCCGCCATAGCACTCTACCATGTCTTCAAGGAATGTGGCAAAGGCCCCACCTGCATCCTCTAATGCTGCCTCCATTACTGGCAAAAATGCCTTCCAGCCTTCTTCCTTAAAAGCATCTGTGTACTTGGCATAATCTGCCTTTTTTCTAACCTTGGTCATCTTAAGAGCATCAGTAAAAACCGCTTCTACATCGTATGTCATATCCATTCTCCTTATATAATATCTTTTAGATGTATAAATACACCCCAATAACTATTCTATAATCTCATCTAGCTGACGGATGTCATCAACAGCAGCAAGATAAGAGTCTACACTGTCACCATAGCCATATTTTGCCCAGATAAAATCTATCCCTGCCTTATCACAGGCATCCTTGTCTGATTGAATGTCACCTATATAAACCGGGTGGTCTATTTTATTTTTGGCCACTAGGCCTGCTATGTTGTCCCCTTTGGCAAGTCCATTGTCTCCATAGCAAACATAATCTGTAAAATATTTTCCCGCATCATATTTTTCCAGAAAGGTCTCTATGTAGCCCTGCTGACAATTGCTGACTATAAAAAGCTTTGTCCGCTTGCTCAAGCTCCTTAGTGTATCCATAAGCCCAGCATAGGTAGTATCCTCAGGGCTTTTTGCCAAGTCATCCATCTCATAGATTTCTGCCTTTTTGACAACAGCATATCTTTTCTCAGGATCCTCATCTGGCACAGCCGCATCAGCGATGTCTCTCATGGTTTTTCCAAAAAGCTTCTTTAAATCCGACGGCTCAAAGACTATATCATAGCCTGAGTCTTTAGCCGCCCGACTCCAGGCCGGAGCAAAGACAGGAGTGTTGTCCCAAATGGTGCCATCCATGTCAAAAATAATGCCGTCTGTCTTAATTTTGTTCATTATAGTTACCTCATTTTACTCAGTACTGATGATATTATACGAAATTTTAAGTATAATGTAACCATAAATTTCCCCTAGGATTGGAGACTCCATGAAAAGTAATGACGACGCTCTCTTGTACAAGCGATTAATTGAACTAAGCAACAGAGCCTACCAAAATAATATATACTGCTTTAGCGATTTTTTAAGCCTCAGTGGTCAGGAGGTGCTGTATCAAGCCAGCCGTGACAAGTCCTTTGCCCCTGTCTCCTTTGACCTTTTCGGAGGGTATGAAAACTGCGAGCGTAAAATGGTGCGATTCGGTTCTCAAGCTGACTTAGGATATCTTGTGGATTTTCCCATCAGGTGCCTTAAGATAGAGCCTCTAAGCCCTAAATTTGCCAAGGAATATACCCACCGTGACTTTCTAGGCTCCCTAATGAGCCTTGGTATTGATAGGAAAAAATTTGGAGACATATATGTAGACGGCCTTGATGCCTACCTCTATGCAGATGAGTCCACCGCTGATTATCTTATAGAAAATATGACCTCTGTAGGCCGCAATTCTGTAAAGCTATCCTTCTCTTCTCTGCCTGACTCCTACATCAAAGAGAAGCTAAAAGAAATCACCATACAAGTAGCCTCTCCCAGAGCTGATGCTGTTATTGCCAAGGTTTACAACCTGTCTCGCAAGGATACCATCCCTTATTTTTTAGAAAAAAAGGTCTCCGTCAATGGACACTTGGTAGAAAACAACGACAAAGCTCTTGCTGCTGGTGACTCTGTATCTGTTCGTGGCTTTGGCAAATTTAACCTGGTGTCGGAGGGTGGTCTTTCTAAAAAAGGAAAGCTGAACCTCAATGTAGAGATATTCGGTCGATAAAAGAGTTATATACAACTAACACTTTTTAATTTATACTTATATTTGTTCAATTTTTATTGAATGGTTATTTAGACAAGTAATGGAGGATTATTATGGATTTTCAAAGCGTAATCGAGAAAAGACAAAGCGTTCGCAGCTTTAATGGCGAGAAGGTATCTGAGGATATCTTAAAGGAAATGGTAGCTGCTGCACAGCAGGCACCTAGCTGGAAGAACACCCAGACTAGCCGCTACTATGTTATCAGCTCAGAGGACTTAGTAGAAAAGTTCCGCTCTACAGTCCTTCCTGGATTTAATCAGGACTCTACTGCAAAGGCTACTGCCTATATTGTATCAAGCTATGTAAAAAATATCTCTGGTTTTAACAAGGCAACTGGTCAGCCAGACAACGAAGTAGCAAATGGCTGGGGCGCATATGACTTAGGTCTTCACGATATGCTTCTTTGTGCAAAAGCTACTGAGCTTGGAGTATCTACCCTTATAATGGGACTTCGTGACTCTGATGTGGTAGCTGACATTTGTGGCATTCCTGAGACTGAGCAGGTAATGGCTATCATCGCTGTAGGCTACGCCGCTGATGATATTACTGCAAAGCCACCTAGAAAAGATATGGAAAAAATAGCCAAATTCTTATAATTAAAAATTCCCCCTGCTTCTTCGAATAATGTAAGCTGGACTTCTTCTAGATGAGAGATTCCGAGTTTATATATATCAAAGAAGTAGGGATTTTCTTTACTTATACATAATTACTAAGTCTATTCACAGTTACATATATTTTATTTTTTAGGAGTCATTATGACCTACATTCTCGACGCAGCCCAGATGAGGGCCTTTGACAATAACACAATAGAGTCTCACCACATCCCCTCCCTTGTTTTGATGGAGAGGGCAGCCCTAGCCTGCTGTAACAAAATTATGGAGCTGCAGCCTGTAGGCTCAAAGTTAGGAGTTCTGGCTGGTCCTGGCAATAACGGCGGAGATGGAGTGGCCATAGCCCGTATCCTGCACCTAGCTGGTTATCATGTATCATTGATTATTCTTGGCGATTCTTCTAAGTACTCCGACTCCTTAAAGACTGAGCTTGACATAGCCTCTTCCTACGGCCTTAATATAAAGGCCTCTGCATCCGACAGCTTATCACAGGTCTTAAAAAGCCTTGATGACTGTCAGCTTCTTGTGGATGCCATATTTGGCATTGGCCAAAATAGAGAAATAACTGGAAATTTTGCCCAGGCTGTGGCCTACATGAATAATTCTGCTGCTACTCTTCTCTCTGTTGATATTCCTACAGGATTTAATACTGACACCGGTAATTCCTTAGGAATCCATGCATCTGCTGACCTAACCGTAACTTTTTCTTTTATGAAAAAGGGCCTTGTCCTTTCTGACTGTGCCCTCCACTGTGGCCAAATCACCCTTGCTGATGTGGGAATCTATGATAATTTTGGCCCTGAGGACTTTAAAAGCTATATTTTAGATGAGGCTACTTTGGATTATCTTCCTATCAGACCAAGAAATGCCAACAAGGGAAGCCAGGGCAAGGTGCTGATTATTGCAGGTTGTCAAAGCATCTATGGTGCCTGCTACTTATCGGCAGAGGCAGCCTTAAGGGCTGGCTCCGGCCTTGTGCGCATATACACTCACCAGGCAAATATAGCCTCCATACAGCAGGCTTTGCCAGAGGCTATGTATACAGGCTACACTAGCTTTAACGAGAATGAACTAATAGATTTGCTGGAGTGGGCAGACACTGTTCTTATAGGGCCGGGTCTTTCCACCTCAGATATAGCAGATTCCATACTTTCCACCTGCCTTAAGCAGGTAAAGGTACCGCTAGTTATAGATGCAGATGGCATTAACCTGACTGCCCACCACTTAGAGCTTCTTGATGGGCTGACTGCTAAAAAAATACCTGTCATCTTAACTCCTCACCTAAAAGAAATGGAGCGTCTGACAGGTTTACCTCTTAATGAAATTAATAAAAATATGGAAAAAACTGCTTTAGACTTTGTGAAAAAGCACCCAGTGACTCTGGTGCTGAAAAACTATACCACCTTAATTACCGGAGAAAATTGCGACTTCTTTTGCAGCTCCGGCAACGAAGGTCTGGCTACTCCAGGCTCCGGTGACGTCTTGGCAGGCATTATCACATCCCTACTTGGTCAGGGACTTTCTGCTGAAAAAGCAGCCTGCCTGGGGGCCTATCTCCATGGTCTTGCAGGAAGCAAGGCGTCAAGAGAAAAGACCACCCAGGGAGTGCTGGCAAGAGATATTATCAAAGAGCTGCTATCAATCGCTCAGCAATGGCAGCAAAACCGGCATCATTTGGATGGCCAGCCAGGAAAGATCCAATAGTGTAGGTTACACCTGCTTCTGTGGTGTAGGTATCTCCGCTTTGCAGCTGATACTGAGCCACCCCCTGGACTCCCGACAGGCTGACATAGGTGGCACCTGCTTCAGAGGCCACCGCCTTTTTGGTGGAAATAATGCTGTCATACTTCCAGAAATTATCCAGTATCACTATACGGGCATTAGGATTGTAGGTGCGAATATACTTTATCATATCGAGAAAATCTTCCTTGAAGTGGCGTTCATGGCCCTTCACATTTTCTCCAAGCTCAATGACAATGGTAGAGTATTGATAATTTTTGATATAGCCATCTAAGTCTGTCAGCTCGTTGTTACGGCAGTTGGCAAATTCCCACTTTCTCATAGACATATAATCATATGAGCTATATCCTTTGGCTGCTACAGTCAGGTGGACATAGTCCTTGTCAGCTGAAGTAGCACCACAGCCCCAGCCTGACCCCCACCAGTCCTCTGTGGCAGGATAAAGAGTAATGGAATTGCCTATAAAAAGTATGTCCTTAGAAGCTGATGGTATAACCACATCTCCTGATATAGGAAGGGCTACCTCATAGTAGTCCTCACTTACATCTTCTGGAGAAATATAACCATAGTCTCCGTTTATCTTTATCTTGTAATAGTCTGTCTGGTCGCATTGAGCCACAGCAGTTACTGTATTGTTGAGGGAGTAGGTGTTAATTATCTCACCAAGCTCATCTGGCTCTTCCCTGATGACTGCCTTGCTGGCAGTGTAAAAATACTCATCCTCATCAAACTCTGTGAAGGTATATTCCTCTTCCTCCACGGCTTCTTCCTTTTCTTCCTTAGCTGCTGCGGCAGCCTCCTCTTTGGCCTTTTCTTCCTCAGCCGCCTTAAGCTCCTGCTCTATCCTAGCTTCCTCGGCCTCCCTCTTATTATTCTCATAAACAAAGCTGCAGCCAGCAGCAATAATAAGAAGAACCAGGGAAATATATAGCGTAATTACCAGTGCTTTTTTCTTTTTCTTCTTCATATTTATTCCTCTTAGGTTACTATCCTCAGTAATCCCATCTAATCAACTCTTACACCAATCCAGGCTAGGCCAAGACTTTTATATCAAGCTTCAAGGCACTGCATTGGTATGGGAAATATAAATTAGAGATCCGCTACATCCGGCAGAAAATACAGACAGAGATTTTTTACGAATTCACAGCTTGTATAGGCTGCAAATTTTTGATAATTATCGTCCTTTTGGCTGTCTGCAAAATCACAGATACTTTTCGCAATGATGGCATAGGGCTTTGGCTCAACTGCATGCTTGGCAGCATAGAGGACGCCGTAGGCCTCCATTTCGAGACCGATGGTTTCATCAAACTGAGACCGAACCTGCATGTCTACAATGTCACCGTTTGCCACCACGGCACTGCCGCTGGCCAAGGGACCGACATGGACATAGCATTCGTTGCGGGGATCCTTGATAGCCTTCTCCAGTATCTTTAGAATCTTCGGTTCCGTCTGAATCCAGGATGGACGGGGAATGAAGCCGATATTTCCAAAGGTGATGTCGGCATTTTGAGGTGCCACATACTTACCGTTGGAATAATTCCATACCAGATTGGAAATCAGCACATCGCCGTACATCTGCTGATCGGCAAAGTTGCGGGTACCTGCAGCTATGCCGGGCATAATCAGATATTGGGGCCGGAATTGCTCCCTCAGTTTCATGGAGAGAGTAGCTGAAGCGCACATGCCCATCTCATCCTGCCTGGCGGCTACTATTTTTTTCTTTTGATTGTCGTTGGAAATTTCATAGACATAATAAATCTGATCATCTCCGGTCAGAGTAACTTCCTGCCAGTCAAACATGCGCATAACAGATTCATGTTCTGTATCGGTTACATAGATAAGGGCTGCAAAATAATCGTAGGCTTGCATGATTGATCCTTCCTTTTGCCCTATTGGGGTTAAACTTTTAACGCTCATTATAGCACCCGTCCTCCTGTCCTGTCAAAAAGGTGGGAGCATGCTATAATCGTATTTTTTTACAGTATTCAAATGCCACAGGTCTCATGAAACCCGTTTTAAGCATTGGAAATTTAAGTTATATACCTTGTCACTTAGACAAGGTATTAATCATACGCTCCATTACCTCATATGCCTTGTAGTCATAGCGCTCTACTGCCTCCACCACGATTACGTCTGCATTTTTTATATCCTCTGTTACCTCTTTATAGTAATCCCTGTGGGCAAAAGTGCAAGAGGTAAAGTCCTTACTTAGATAAGGCATCATATTGACCCTGAAGGAATCCCCCACAAGGACTATTCTTTTATTTACACTGCCATTTGATGTAGTGCGATTGACATAACACTCAGTAGCCTGATTGAGGCCATTTACAGTAATCTCAGGCTTATAGTCCGGGGTAAACTCCAGATCATCATGGGTGATGGTGGAGTCTGGTCTTCCCATAAGGGTATAGAGCTCATATTTTTCCGCATCAGCTTCAGAGCCTGCTATGGTAGCCGGGTCCAGGTAATCAAGTCCCATGGCACTATATAATGCACAGGTGCCAACATAGGCACCGTAGTGATTCCAGTGGGTATCATACTTATAGTAAGCCTGATGATAATAATCATAGGTCATAAGCTCTGTGAGAGGATACAAAAGGGTAGTGCTGGTATTAGAGTCTATGTAAGACTTGAGCTGCTGTACCCTCTTGTAGGTATTTTCTATCTCAAATGTATTCATGTACCTGGTGTAGACCTGAGACTTGTTTGGAGCTATTATCACATAAAGCTCCTTGCCCAAGGAATCACACAAGGCCTTAAGCCTGTTTGTTATATCGGCGTAGCTTGCCATGGACTCCTGGGACAATATGTTATTGCCCAGATAATAGTTGATTTCATCCTCTCCATATAAGAAAAGCCATCCATCACGACCTATAAGCACATCCTGGTATATCCATGGGGCAAAATAATCACTCTGACTTTGATTAGCTGCCAAAATAGCTGCAGCATCCTGGGAATACTGGCTAGCCATATTGGCCCTTATTTCTGTAGCCAGGTCTGTCACATTGTAAAACTCATCTATATCGCTGTCACTGAGGCTTGCACCGATAGAAGAGGCTATGGTCTGATACCTGCCTTCTATTGCATCATTGCCATCATTGTAGAGCTCGATAAATGCAGCCCTAAAGGGTATATGGTCATTGATATATTCCGAAATGCTCTCACCTGTGTTTAGAAGCTGTCCCCACTCAATCTGGGCGAGGCTTCTTTTTTCAGTTTCTACCACAGAAGTTTTTTCATAGGCAGACTTGGATACCAGGCGAAGTAATCCCCCTGCCACCCAGGGAAGCGTCAGAATTATCAAAAAAATCACTATAAAGATTTTATTTTTAATCAGTTTGATCTTGTTCATTAAAATTGAAAATAAATAAATGGATTGTAAGTGTTATTTACCAAAAACAGCAGGCTGACAAATAGTAAAAATAAGGGTATTGCCTTAAATTTCTGCAGCTTTTTCACTGGAAAATGATTCTGGGCAAAGCCTGCAAAGAATATAGCAAGCAGCAGAGCTATTATAGTCTTACCGCTAAGGTAGCTCAAAAGGCTAATGATTTTAATACCACCGGTAAACATATGACCTATATATATGCCTGCAAGAACAACATTATCTGCCCTGAAAACCACCCATAGGAGACTTACTAGTACAAATACTATAAGTCTATTGATCCACTTGAATGGTATCTTTTTTAGAAAATCTCCCAGCCACAATCTTTCTGCTATAAGCAGCAAGCCGTATACAAGTCCCCATACAAGAAAGGTCATATTGGCTCCATGCCAGATACCCGTCAGCAAAAATACGATAAAAATATTATAACAGGTCCTTTTCATGCTGCAGCGACTGCCGCCTAGTGGAATATAGACATAATCCCTAAACCAGGTAGAAAGGGATATATGCCATCTCCTCCAGAAGTCCTGAACAGAAGTAGCCCAATACGGATAGTTAAAATTTTCCTTGAACTCAAAGCCAAACATGTGGCCCAAACCAATAGCCATGTCAGAATAGCCCGAGAAGTCATAATATATCTCAAAGGTATAGCATATGGCTCCAAGCCAGGTGACTGTGGCGTCAAGACTTGATATGTCCTGCTTCCATATGTTGTCCACCACCACTGCCAGGGTATTGGCTATCAGAACCTTTTTTGCCAGGCCATAGCAAAAACGACTTATGCCTCGAGAAAACCTGGCTGAAGACACAGTTCTGTTATTTATCTGGTCTTCCACATCCTTGTAGTGGACAATAGGTCCAGCAATCAGCTGCGGGAAGCAAACAATATAAAGGGCAAAGTAAAGCAAGTTATCCTGTATATCCGCTGTGCCCTTGTATACATCTATCACATAGGACAGGGCCTGAAAGGTAAAAAAAGAAATACCTACAGGAAGGACTATCTGGGCCAGCCCTAATGCTCCAGTACCTGTACCTGTAAAAAAACCAAATGCCCGCTCTGCAAGGGTCTTACCTTCTGGGAAAAGGACATTTTCAATCATGGCTATGCACAAATTAAAATACTTGAAGAAAAAGAGCAAGCCAAGATCAGCTGCCACAATGGCTACAAGGCCCCATTTTCTACCCACCTCAGTATGCCTTCTAGGGCAGCATAAAAAGCCGCCACACCAGTTGATGAAAATAACAAATGCTATAAGAAGCAGATACTTTACTCCACCAAAGGCATAAAATATAAGGCTTGCGATAAGCAATATGTAATTGGAAAGTCTTATTTTGTCACGTTTTCCTACAGACAAAAGCCTAGGCAGGCCGTAGTAAGCCAGCAGGCATAGGGGCAGGAATATGGTGCAAAAAAGTAATGAAGAAAATACCATTATTGTTCCTTGAATCCAGACAGATTAATCCTGGGTCATTAATCTATGCAAATATTTCTTTTTTAATAAAAATGCTACAACCACATCGCATATATAGGATATGGCAAAAGTGCCTGCTGTACAAAGTATCGCCTTTACTATAAAGGAAGAATCCTCAAAACAATACTCAACCACTCTAATAACAGAAAACTGGTTGAGATATATGAGAAGGCTGTACTTGCCAAGCCATGTAAATATAGGCTTATCAAAGACCTGATGACATGGATTAACCTCGGAAAAGGTAAGAATCAGGCCTATGCACATAAGGAAAAGTGTAGGAAACTGATACTCTCCATCTGCAGAATTGCAGGCATATCCAAATGCCATCAAATACACCACAAGCTCCACCAAGGCAAGTATTTTCTTTCCCATCTTTGAAAAATGCTTTTGATTAATGCGCCGAGTCATACTATAGGCACTACATCCCAAAGCCATCTCAGCCAAGCCTCGCAAAAAGCACTTGTAAAAATAACCGGTCCATTCATCCACATCCCCTAGAGACCCGTACTCATGATCAAGCCAGCCAAGTATACACAATGCCACAAGTGGGCATACTATCTTGACAAAGACATCGTAGTGCTTCCTGAGGAAGTAATAAAAGAGAAAGGATACCACAAGCCATACATCAAGATACCAGGTCAGCTTATTGCCCCAGGTAGACTCAAAGCCAAATATCTGTATAAAAAATATTGAGGCCCAGGAATCCACTATATACTCTATTCTTCCTTCCGCAGTGCTCTCAAGGAAGATACAATTAACACCTATGGTAAGTATCATGGCAAAAATATGATATGGAAAAATATAGGCTATCTTTTTCCACATAACCTCTGCCGTCTCAGTACCTATAAGATGAGTGGGCTGCTCCCGTTTTTTGTAGCAGCTGGCTGCCAGCAAATATCCAGACACAATAAAGAAAAACTCTACACCTATATTGCCATGGTTAAAAAAATAATAACCTGTGTGACCTATCTCAAGCTTTGTGTCGCAAAAGCGCTTTTGTATATGAAACATAAGTATCATTATGGCGAATAAAAAACGCAATAACTCTACTCTGCCGTTTTTACCTGTTTTAATATTTTTAGTCATTTCTATATCTTATGCGCTAGGCCATCAGAAGCAACTCCATCCCCATGACTCATTCTCCCGCAACTTTTGTCTTTCGCGCTTACCTATTCTGAAAATTTAATTTAGTCAACTTAGGCCAAGACTAAATTATAGTTTTTTATAATCATATACATCAAAAGGAACGGCAAATTAATATTTTGCCGTTCCTGATTGTATTAAATAAAATTAAGAAACCACCGCTTATGCATAGTAGTCAATATTATAATTATGCAAGAAGTGGCTTTATAGCCTCTGCAAGAGCATCCTTCTGGGCCTGGGCCTCGGCAAGATCCTTGCCAAGTGTAGTGAAGTAGGTCTTAATCTTAGGCTCTGTTCCTGAAGGACGAACTACTACTGTTGCACCATTTTCAAGGCCATAGATAAGTACATTGGCTGAAGGAAGACCTGTCTCTTCTGTGTTTTTGTAATCAGTAACCTTAACTACAGGAATACCTGCAAACTCTGTTGGTGGATTCTGACGAAGAGAAGCCATAATGCCAGCCATCTTGTCCATACCTGAAAGACCTGGGAACTCGTATGAATCTACCTTGTTAAGGTAACGACCATACTGAGCATATATCTCCTCAAGACGCTGCTTGATAGAGCTGCCTATGCTGCGATAGTATGCTGCCATCTCGCAAATAAGCATAGAGCCGATAACCGCATCCTTGTCACGAACATACGAGCCTGCAAGGTAGCCATAAGACTCCTCAAATCCAAAGATAAAACGGTCAACCTGACCTGCTGCCTCAAGGCCAGCAATCTGGTCACCAATCCACTTAAAGCCTGTAAGTACCGAGCGAAGCTCTACTCCATAATGAGCTGCCACTGCATCTGCAAGTGGTGTAGAAACGATAGACTTAACTGCTACTGGATCCTTTGGCATGGTGCCCTTTTCGATGCGGCCAGCGCAGATATAATCAAGAAGAAGTACACCCATCTCATTGCCGGATACCAGCTCATAGCTGCCATCTGGACACTTCATGGCAATACCAACACGGTCTGCATCAGGGTCAGTTGCCAGCATAAGGTCTGCATCTGTCTCCTTTGCCAGCTCAAGACCCAGCTTCAAGGCCTCGAATATCTCTGGGTTAGGATAGCTGCAGGTAGTGAAGTAGCCATTTGGATACTCCTGCTCTGGAACTATGGTAATATCGGTAATACCTATATCGTTTAATACCTTAGTAACAGGCACAAGACCTGAACCATTCAGTGGGCTATATACCAGCTTAAGGCCTGCTGTCTTGCAAAGGCCTGGACGAACCTGCTTTTCCTCGATAGCTGCATAGAAAGCCTGCTTGCAGTCATCTCCTACAAACTTAATAAGACCCTTTTCAACACCCTCAGCAAAGCTGATATATGAAGCGCCTGTCAGCACATCTGTCTTTTGTATCTCATCATATACGATAGCTGCTGCATCATCTGTCATCTGACAGCCATCTGGACCATAAGCCTTATAGCCATTGTACTTGGCTGGGTTATGAGATGCTGTAACCATGATACCTGCATTACACTCATAGAAGCGTGTTGCAAAGGAAAGAGCTGGAACTGGCATAAGGGCATCATAAATGCGAACATTGATACCATTGGCTGCAAGTACACCAGCTGCAGTTTTTGCAAAAATATCACTCTTAAGACGGCTATCATAGCTGATAGCTACTGTCTGATTGCCACCCTGAGTCTTAACCCAATTAGCCAGGCCCTGTGTAGCCTGACGTACTACATATATATTCATTCTATTGGTACCAGCGCCAAGGACTCCACGAAGACCAGCTGTACCAAAGGCCAAAGATACTGCAAAACGATCCTTAATCTCCTCGTCATTGCCTGAAATCCTGCTCAACTCTGGCTTTAAATCTGCATCTTCCAAGTCGGCTGCAAGCCAACGCTCATACTCTTCCTTGTACATAATCAATAATCTCCTTTGACTAAAAATTTTGTATCCATTGCCCGTAAAATGCCCCTAAATAAAAAGGAATTTATTCCTTTTGGCAACCTATTTAGTTACTTCTAACTTTACTTTTTTAGACCTTTTCTGTCAACCGCCTGAGGCAAGTATGGCCTTCAATTTCAACCACCCATTTAATAATACTGCTTCCAGCTGCTTATATTTGAAGCATCATAAGTATAAGGAATCTCAAGGCTTTGGCTGTCGCCTCCTCCATCCAGCAAATAGTAGGCCAGCTCCTTGCCATAGGTCTTTGCTTTCCATGACACTATTCCACTGCAGGTGGAAAATATATCAGAACCCATATACTCAGCCAAATCTGCCGGACTAGCTATCCCCACTGCCTTGACAGAGCCTGTAGTAGCTTTAAGACCTTTGGCAAGATAAAGAGTTCCATCTGCAGTTAAAGAGCATATAAGCTTCAGGTCTGGATGATTTTGCAAAAGCTCCTCTGCCTTTTGGTCATAGGCTTCCTGCTTGCTGTCAAGATAGCACACATCCACAAGCTCCATATTTTTATACTTATCACGGGCTTTTAAAAAAGCCTTTATAAGGGATAAGACCTGCCTTTGAGAGCCTGTATCCATATCATCGAGAGTCAGGGCGAACTGCCCCTGGCCATCCATCTGCTGCCACATCAGCTCAACAAGCTTATAGCCTGTATTCCTAACATCATAAGGGTAGAGGGTATTGGCTGTGGAAGCAGAGTCAAGCTGAAAATCTCCATAGACAATCATTGCCCCCACTTCCCTGGCTCTTTTTTCTGCCTGGGAAAAATCTGCCCCTGCTACAGGGTCTACGCATATACCATCTATGCCCTTCATGGCAAGGTCTTCCATCAAAGCAGCTTGGGCCTCTGCTGTAACTTCATCAGGATAATATATCTCAGCTATATAGCCTGCATCTTCAATGGTATCGACAAAGCCTTCAACCTGCCTTAGATAAAACTTATCTGCCTGCTTTTTTGTCTTACAGGCTATAAAGGCATAATATTTTGCCGCATCGTCATTAGAGGCAAAATCATTGAAGATAGTTGTGACGTTATCCACGAAAATATTGGATGAGGTGGTCTCATATCCACAGCTTGTGAAAAGTAAGGCCCCAATAAAAAAGAAAGACAGTATTTTATAAAACCTTTTTTTCACAAAAATACCGCCTTTCTTTTTTTATATACTTACTGTAACTTTTTAATCAAATCTAATACTATCTCGATAGACTGTACTGCAGCCTTTGGTGCAAACTCACTGTAATCCATGGCACTGCCCTCACCGTCCGATATAGAACGAATAAGAGTAAATGGAATTTGGTTAATATAGCAGGTCTGAGCTATTGATGCCCCCTCCATATCTGCTGCTATGGCATCAAAGCGGTCGTGGATAGTCTGACGCTGCTTGTTAGTGTCTACAAAAAGATCACCTGAGGCAATAACACCTGTCTTATAGCCTATGCCACGAGCCTTAAGAACTTCTACCACGGCTTCCTTAAGCTCCTTGTCAGCCTCAAAATTGATGATGTTAATACCAGAGATAAGTCCCTGAGGATCCCCAATGGCTGTAGTGTTCATGTCGTGCTGTACCGCCGAGTCAGCCACTGCCACGTCTAGTACCTTGAGGCCTGGGGCAAGAGAGCCAGCCACACCAATATTAATAACATGGTCTACTCCAAAATGAATAGCCATAATCTCTGTGCAAATAGCTGCAAAAACCTTGCCGATGCCGCTAACTGCTGCAACTACAGGCACGCCACCGATATCTCCCTTGATAAATTCGACTCCAGAGATAGTCTCTGTGCTGGCGTTTGCAATAGATGGCTTGAGATTTTCGATTTCTATCTGCATTGCTCCAATAATTCCGATTGTCATAATGTTTCCTTTCTTACTTTAGTCCAGGAAAAGTCAATTTTCACCTGGATAATTAATATGTTAAATAGCCCACGGACTATATATTACTCTGGATAAGTAAACTCTGTATTAGTCTGAGCCTCTAATACTCCCAGGTAAAAAGCCGCTTCCTTTTTAGCCAGGTCAATATCCAGATTTTCATAGTGACCACACTCTACTGCCGACTTACCAAAGACATCCCCCTGGTGATCAACAGTCTGCTTAAATACCTGCTTTGTCACCTCAAACACCTTAGCAGGTGTCTCGTCCTTTACTACCAAGTAAAAACCTGTCTGGCAGCCCATTGGCCCAAAATATACTACATTTTTGCCTATGTCAGAGCTGCGGACATAGGTGGCTATCATGTGCTCCACCGAATGCATGGTGGCATTGTCCATGTAGTCTCCCATATTAGGACGGCGAGTCCTAAGGTCATAGGTAATGATATTGTCGTCTTCTCTGGAAATGTAAAATCCAGGAACAAGCACATCGTGGTTGATGGTAAAGCTCTTGATTCTTTCTGGTTGCATAAATACTCCTTTATTTTCTTGTGTATACAATCTTTGCTGCCATGGCATCAGCAGCTTCCTTACCCTGGAATACTTCTATTATAGTAAGGCCAAACTCAATGGCTGTGCCCATACCGCGGCTGGTAATAACATTGCCTGCAACATTTACATCATCATATGATACCTCAGCCTCCAACAAGTCCCCTTCCATATTAGGATAGCAGCAGGCCTTTTTGCCCTTTAATAGCCCTGCCCTGCCAAATACTGTAGGGGCTGCACAGATGGCTGCAATATATTTGCCGGCATCATTAAAGGCGTGCACCTGCTCCATAAGGGGCTGGCAGGCCTCTAAGTTGAGAGTACCTGGCATGCCTCCTGGTAAAACCAGCATGTCTGCTGAGGCAAAGTCAGCCTCCTCTATCAGCTTGTCTGCTGTAGTTGTAATGCCATGACTACCGGTCACTTGGCGATTACCTGTTATGGATACTGTATCAATGTCTATCTTAGCTCTGCGCAGCAGGTCCACTACTGTAAGAGCCTCTATTTCCTCATGTCCTTCTGCTAAAAAAATAAGTACTTTGCTCATAAATAACCTCCTAATTACCAAGGAAAATTTGACTATTATTTCTACGGCAAGCTCACCGCAGAATATGCTCATTATAACACCCATGGCAAAAAAAGTCATCGCAAATGAAAAACCGGAAGGCGCGAGGTTGCCTTCCGGTTTTCTATAGTGAATTGTTTTAGGAGAATTAAGCTATTTAATTATAGTGAATTTCCTGAGGAAAATTATACTATTTGATGAATCCAACCTGCTTAGAGATAAGCTCTACCTGCTCATCCTTTTTCTTGTTGTACTCTACCTTCTTTTCCTCAAAGTAATTACGGCCTGTAGAATCGATAGATACGATAAGAGGACCAAACTCCTTCACGTGGCAGTGCCACAATGTCTCTGGCATTCCAAGGTCCTTCCACTCAGCCTCTACGATTTCCTCTACCTCGGCTGCTGCTACAACAGCATTACCAGCTGGAAATACACAGTGGATTGCACCAAAATCCTTGCAGGCGCGCTCTGTATTTTCCTTCATACCGCCCTTGCCTACGATAACACGTACGCCTGTGGTCTGTACGAACTCATACTCGAATTTTTCCATTCTCATGGAAGTAGTAGGGCCAACTGATACCATCTCATACTTTTCATCACCGAGAGGTCTGATGATTGGGCCAGCATGGAAAATAGCTGCGTCCTTTACATCAACAGGCATATCACGGCCTTCTTCTACTACACGTCTGTGGGCTACATCACGACAGGTTGTCAGGTCTCCTGAGAGGTATACGATGTCGCCAATCTTGATATCCTTTAAATCCTCAGCTGATACTGGGGTAACTAAAATCTTTTTTCCGTCTTTGATTTCAACTGCCATTTTCTTACCTCCTCCTAGTTTTCCTTATACTCAAAGCCTGTGTGTGTATCGATTGTATAATTAAGGTCCTTATCAAATACAATGTGACCTCTTCTGTGGCTCCAGCAGCCTACATTTACAGCTACACCGATTGCAGATGGATGACGGGCTGTGTTCTCAATGTTAACACCCATAACAGAATAGTTGCCGCCCATGCCCTGAGGTCCGATGCCGATGGCATTGATGCCGTCCTCAAGAAGCTGCTCCATTTTAGCTGCATTAGCATTGTCATTGTGAGATCCGATAGGTCTCATAAGAGCCTTCTTTGAGTTTAAGGCTGCAGTCTCTACTGATGTACCAACACCTACACCAACAAGAAGTGGAGGGCATGCATTGAGGCCGTAGCTGGTCATTCTGTCAAGAACAAACTTGGTAACTCCCTCGTAGCCTTCACCTGGCATAAGTACAGTAGCATTACCTGGAAGAGTACATCCGCCACCTGCCATGTAGGTATAAATCTCACACTTGTCAGAGTTTGGCACGATATCCCACCATACTGTTGGTGTGCCCTTACCTACATTTTTACCTGTATTGTACTCATCAAATGTCTCTACTGAGTTGTGACGAAGTGGAGTCTCAACGGTAGCCTTGATTACAGCTTCCTTTAAAAGCACTTCCAAATCATCGATAAGTGGAAACTTGGTACCGCACTTTACCCAAAACTGGATAACACCTGTATCCTGGCATGATGGACGATCCATTTCAATAGCCAATGCCTGGTTTCTAAACATTGTATCGTAGATAACCTTTGTCATTGGGTTATCCTCCTTATCGCGAAGCTCCTGAAGCTTTGCAATAACATCATCTGGCAGCTTTTTGCCAGTGAAACCTACAAACTGAGCTATAATGTCTGTTAATTTTTTTACTTGATCCTGGTTAGACATTTATTTTTCCTCCTTTAAATAACCTTCTATATGATTTATGGATAAAATGGGAATGCGATAGGCAATACTATCATGCTCACAACAGTTGCAATAAGTATAAGTGGCAGACCAGATTTTACGTAGTCGTTGAACTTGTAGCCGCCGATACCAAATACCATTGTGTTGGCTGGCATTCCGATAGGTGTTGCATAAGCACATGATCCACCGATAACGCAAGCCATAAGCACCGCTCTTGGATCTGCTCCCATACCCTGAGCAATTGATAAGCATATAGGTGCCATCAAGGCTGTTGTTGCTGTATTTGACATAAAATTGGTCAATACACAGCAGATTATAAATACTACAAATGTAAGTATCATTGGTGATGGATTTTCACCCAAAAGGCCGATAACCACATCTGCTATTTGCTGACCCGCTCCTGTCTGCTGCAAGGCTGTTGCCAAGGAAAGTGTACCGCCAAAAAGGAATATGGTCTTTAAATCAATAGACTTAAGAGCATTTTTCTCTGAAATAACACCTGTAACAATAAGAAGTATAGCTCCTATACATCCTGTAATATGAAGCTTAATGCCTATCTGGCTCTCAAAAATCATACCAAGCAAGGTAGCAACTAGAATTACCAGTGAAAGCACCTGCTTCCACTTTGGAACATTTGAAAAATCATCTGCAGCATATGCTGAGCCATCATCATCTGTCACATCATGATCTGGAAGCAGCTTCATGCCAATTGTTGCATAGAAAATAATACCTACGATAAGAATTGGAATACCTACAACGGCATATTCGAAAAATCCAAATGACTCACCGGTCGCCTCCTGAAGTGTAGACTGGGCAATCATATTTCCTGGAGCGCCAATCAATGAAAGATTACCGCCCATGGCTGCTGCAAATACAAGAGGCATAAGAAGCTTTGATCTCTTGTAACCAGACTTTGCTGCAATACCAACTACTACAGGAATAAGAATGGCAGCTGTACCTGTGTTTGAGAGGAAACCACTCATGACACCTACTATAACCATGATGGCTACAATAAGCTTGCGCTCAGAGCCGGCAAATTTTGTTACCAGGCCTCCGATCTTGTTGGCCATGCCTGTCTCAAAAAGTGCACCGCCTACTATAAACATGGCTACGAACAAAATAACATTGCTGTCGATGAAGCCGCTGAAGGCATCCTTCCACTCCAAAACCCCTGTAAGCACCAGGCCCACACAAACGATCATGGAAGTAAGGCCCAGAGGCAGCTTTTCTGTCACAAACATGACAATTGCAAAAAGCAAAAATATAAGTGTAATTGTTGCTGGACTCATCTTTTACATCCTTTCTCTCTATTGAGGGAACTTACCGGCCGGATATCTCTCCCTTATTGATAAAAATAGTATAATAAGCTTTTCAGTATTTGTACAATTAATTTACATTGACTCTAGCATAGTCAAAAACTATACTAAAGGTAGAGCAAGCCTTCCCGTAGGTTATGACCAAGCTAACCAGCGCAAAAACTACACTCGCCCATGCTATCACTCGCGTTATACTCAGCATGGCCGAGTAAGATTTTTCGCTGGTCATCTTGTTTGTAAGTTTACATAAGGCTTGCTTGGGAGAGTAAGATTTTACGTAGGGTCGCTCCTTATAAGTTTATGTAAGGCTTGCTTACGCAAATGTTGGCACTAGCGGGTAGCTTGGTTGTAAATCTATATAAGGCTTGCTACTTCAGGTATGTTTTCGCATTTGTATAAAGCATACTGGTGCGCATATATACTTCAATTTATAAATTAATAATCCATACATTGAAGCGCTTGTTATATACTATTAATGCATATTAAAGAGGGAGGTAGGCCATGACCCTGACACAACTTGAGTATTTCTGTGCTGTGTGCCGCTGCCACAGCATCACAAAGGCTGCTGATGATCTTTTTGTTTCACAGCCTACTATATCTGTTGCACTAAGAAAATTAGAAGAAGAGTTCAACCTCAAGCTTTTTGTCCACGGCAAGAATTCCATATCTCTCACCAGTGAAGGGGAGGCCTTTTACAAGCAGGCGGAAGCCCTTCTAAGACAGAGCCAGGATATGTATACCCAGTTTTGCGAGATGAGCAGCTCCAATCCGCCTTTGCGCCTTGGCTTTCCTCCTCTCATGAGTACAGTCTTTTTCCCTCGCATGATAGATGCCTTCAACGAATCCTATGACATTCCGGTGCGACTTTTTGAATACGGGTCAGTCCGGGCCCGGTCACTCATTGACACTGACGGCCTTGATATTGCCCTTGTCAACATGGGCTACTACAACTTAGAAAAATACAACAGCCTGCCTCTCATGGAGGACCAGACTATCTATTGTGTCAGCAAGAATCATCCCCTTGCCAATGAAAAAAGTGTCACCTTTGAAATGCTCAAGGACGAACACATGATAATGCTCAACACCGACTCGGTTCACAATGACACCATAACATCCCGCTTTCATTCCATGGGAGTACACCCGGATATTCGCATGTATTCCAGCCAGCTCTACACCATACTCAATTTTGTACGAGGTGGGGACTGCGGAGCCTTTCTTTACTCCACCTTGGCGGTTAACCCCAGGGATTTTGTTCAGCTTCCTTTGGAAAGCCCTATCACCAGCCAATTTGGCATTATCTGGAAAAAGGACGTTTTTACACCCCTTAGGACCTCCCGCTTCATAGAATTTGCTCAGAGCTATGACATGAGTGCCTACATCCCTTCCTTTAAATAAAAAAGCTTTTAGATAAAAAAGGCGTAGCAGCCACTTGAGCTGCTACGCTAAAAATTTCTCCAAAAATACTGCTGCACCATCATGATCACAGTCTGCGGTAACATAACGGCACTTTGCCTTGACAAAGTCAGCCGCATTGCCCATTGCCACAGATATGCCTGCCAGCTCCAGCATTTCTATATCATTACCATTGTCTCCTATGGCAATAACATGGTCGGCATCCACCTTCAAATAATCCATCAGATATTTGATGCCTACGCCCTTATTAACCCCTGACAGGTTAAACTCAGCATTGCCATACACAGAAGATGTTACAGCCAGGCTCTTGTCCTGACTCCACTTATGACGAATACTCTTGGAAAAGGCAATATCTTCAAAGTATATATTAAGCTTTTCGGCTTTTGATAATATTTCATCGTCATCTCTGATGCAAGGCAAATACTCATGATTGTTTTCCATATAGGAAACAAAGCTTCCACCTATTTTTGCCTCTTTTATATATTTCATTTCATCAGCATCACCATAGCCTATGCCATCAGCAATAAGCTCCGTGAAATATCTTTTACTCCACTGGTCTGACTCTTGCCATACATCTGCCAAAATAGCCTTAGCCCTGCCCTCAGGCAAAGGACTTTGACTTATAATCTTTTCATTTTGAATATCATAAACTATGGCGCCATTTTCCAAAATGCCGTATTCAAGGCCCCGGATGCCCCTGACCTCATCAGGCAGGAGGGAATAAGGCCTGCCAGATGCAGGCACTAAAAAGTGTCCTGCATCCACTAGTCTTTGTAGAACCCTGACAGTTCTTTCAGTAACAATTCCAGCACTGTTAATCAGGGTGCCATCCATGTCAACAGCAATAATATATTTTGAATTCATCTTATCCTCGTGTCCGCATCATAAAGGCCTCATAAGGCTTTAAGCTGCTTTGCAAATCCTTCCTGTCTGGGTAATTGGCAATGATTATTTCCTGCTTTTCAAAGCCCATTTCAAGAAGGTTCTTTGCAGACACTTCCTCTTCTGAAAGATTGGCCACCACAAGCCACTGCTCCCTGCCATCATCTCTGAGATAAGCAAAAATATGTTGATCCTCTGGCAAAAGAAGCTTGTATGAGCCATCGGTAAGAAGTGTACAATTATGGCGCAGCTTAATCAACTCTTTGTAGTAATAAAAAACAGAATTTTTATCAGCTAAGGCTGCCTCTACATTGATCTCTTTATATCTGTCCGACAACTTAAACCATGGACTGCCTGTGGTAAATCCTGCATTGTCAGTGTCATTCCACTGCATTGGAGTTCTGGCATTGTCGCGGCTTTTATTCCACACCGCTGCCACGAAATCCTCCTTGCTGATTGAATGATTCTTAAGCACCAGCTCTCTATAGGCATTGCGAACCTCTATGTCCTCGTAATCCTCTATATCAAAGTGAACATTGGTCATGCCAATCTCCTCACCCTGATATATATATGGGGTGCCCTGCATACCATGAAGCACTGTGGCGTAGGCCTTGGCGCACTCTACACGATAGCTAGTGTCATTGCCCCACCGAGATATTACTCTTGGCTGATCATGATTTTCAAAGTAAAGAGCATTCCATCCATGGCCACTTAGCTTGTACTGCCAATTGCTCATAACCGCCTTTAGTTCTCGCAGGTCAAAAGGCTTTAGGGCCCATTTCCTGTTAACCGAACCTGGGATTCTGTCTATATTCATGTGCTCAAAGGTAAAAATCATATTAAGCTCATGTCTGTCTGGATCTGTAAAAAGCTGTGCCACCTCAGGAGTAGAGCCTGGAGCCTCTCCAACTGTCATACAATCGTACTGGGATAGTACTTCCCTGTTCATCTCCTGTATATAATCATGGAGCTTAGGGCCGTTAGTGTGATATTTGCCAGTTATGTATTTTTTACCTTCCTCAGGTGGATAATCAGGCAGCCTTGGGTCCTTTGATATGGATGCAATAACATCCATTCTCCAGCCATCAGCCCCCTTGTCCATCCAAAAGCGCATCAGGTCATATACCTCCTGTCGCACCACCTCATTATCCCAGTTTAGGTCAGGCTGCTTTTCACTGTAAAGATGCAAGTAATACTGTCCTCTTTCAGGAGCATATTTCCAGGCAGAGCCACAAAAGCTAGACCCCCAGTTATTAGGCTCGCTGCCGTCAGGCTTGCCATCTCTCCATATATAATAATCGCTGTACTTATTATCCTTACTTTTTCTGCTTTCCACAAACCAGGCATGCTCGTCTGATGTATGATTTACCACCAGATCCAGCACCACCTTGATGCCTCTTTTATGTGCCTCCTTTATCAGGTCTTCCATATCCTCATTACTTCCAAAGCCATCATATATTTTTCTGTAATCAGATATGTCGTATCCATTATCGTCCTGGGGCGAATCAAATACTGGGCTGAGCCAGACAATGTCAATGCCCAGCTCCTTAAGATAATCCAGTTTCTCTATAATGCCCTGCAGATCACCGAAGCCGTCACCATTTGAGTCTTTAAAGCTTCGAGGGTATATCTGATATACCACCGAATTTTTCCACCAATCTGCCATATACACCTCCTATGCAATACCCAGCAAAGAAAGGACAATGCCCAGCACAATTACACCGATAATAAGGGCTGTAATGCTGACATTTTTCTTTTTTAACAAATAGTAGCAAAGCAGGGTCAGACCAAGAGGTACAATGCCTATAAAAATCTGATCAAGCATTGACTGAAGATTGAGAATCGTCTCCCCTTCCATGGTCAGCTCATAGGTAGAAGTAAAGGATACCATGGAAGCCGTCATACCTCCCACCATAATAAGACCTACTATGCTGGCACATTTGGTCAAGACTCCCATAAGGCCTGTGGCGTACATTTTCTGTATATACTCAGAACCCAGCTTATAGCCTAAAAATGTGCCATAGTACTTAACTAAAATCTCTGGAATGTTAAATAAGAGAAGGAAAATAATAGGAGCCAACACATTGCCTGCCATACCCATGCCGACAGCGATTCCAGCTGCAATAACTCTAAGAACACCCCAGAAAATACTATCTCCAATTCCAGCCAAAGGGCCCATAAGAGAAGACTTGACCGCATTGATAGAGCTGGCGTCAAAATCCTCCTGCTCTGCATTTTTCTTTTCCATGGAAGCTACCAGGCCCATGATAAAGGTAGAACAGGTAATTGTAGTATTAAAATATGACATACTGCGAACCAGGGCGTCCTTTTTCCCTTGTTCATCATTCTTATAAAACTTGTTAATAAAAGGCATCAGGGCATAGCAAAAACCAGATGCGCCCTGCTTTGCTGGGCTGACAGCTGCATAGAGGGTAAAGCTGCGCCAGAAAGCCTTGTTCAACATTTTTCTTTCGTCTTTTGGAATAGATTTTACCAGGTTACTCATGCGAAAAATTCCTCCTCTTCCTTGTCGTAGCTAGTATTTGCCAGGCCAACTGGTGCTAAGCCTTGTGATTGTAGTTGATTGATTCTGTAGTCATTCATGCCGATTGAAATAGCTACTATTGTGCCAAGCACTGCAATAGCTATAAGTGGCAGGTTAAGGTATGCTGAGAGTATAAAGCCAAGGAAGTAAAACATGCATATTTTCTTATCCCAAAGCATCTTCATAAGCATTGCCATACCTACAGCAGGAAGCAAGCCGCCGCATACAGATAAGCCATTCATTACCACATCTGGAATAGCATCCATCAGAGCTGAAACCGCATCTGATCCAAACAAAATTCCAAGGAAGGCTACCATAGAATAAAGGATCCAGTTTACTGCCCATAAGCCATAGTGTAAAAATACTATCTCTTTTTCCTTACCTTCTGCTGCAAGCTGGTCAAACTTCTTTGCAAACATACCTACCAGGAAAATATAAAGAAATGTCTTAATCTGAAGTCCCAAAATTCCAATAGGAAGAGCCAGTGTAAGAGCCACCTCAGAGCCCTTTCCAAGCATTATGGCAAAGGCTACACCAACTGCTGTTGCAATACCAGGCTCTGCTGCTGAAGCACCGCCTATATTGACAACTCCCATAAATACCGCCTCCAATGAGGCTCCTATCATGACACCTGTCTGTAAATCACCTAAAAACAATCCTACCAGCGGTCCTATGACTATAGGGCGATTGAGCATGGTAAAACCAGCCAGCTCGGCACCACCAACACAAAGGAATACCGCAAGTGCTACTAAAAATGCGTTTAACATAATATCTCCTTTTCCCTTATAATTTTTCGATTACATCCTTTACCAACCTAGCCTCATCATTTGGAACCTGCTGCATGCAAAGCTTTGGATCAAGAGCAGCCAGCTCCTTTAAGCATTCAAGCTCTGCATCTGTCAGCATAATAGTTGGGGTAAGCTGCAGCTTTTCTGACACATCTATGCCATCAAATCTGCCTGTATTGCCCAGGTTGAGGAAATCTATCTGGCCTACTTCTTTTCTAATCCTTAAAGCGTCCTTTACTGTACGGGTCAACACCAGAATTCTCATATTCTTTGCACGAGGATCATTGAGAATGCGAATAGCATCATCCACAGGCTTAATCAAAGACTTAATGCCTGCTGGCACTGCCATTTTAAGGGCCATCTTTTGGGTATTGTCTGCTGCTGCATCATCGTTGGCAACTACAATACCATTTACCTTTAGCTGCTTGGTCCAGGTCATGGCAACCTGGCCGTGAATCAATCTGTCGTCAATTCTTAGCGCCGCTACATGGGCTATAGAGTTTTCATAATGCTCTACCACTTTAGGACTTGGCTTTGGAGCCTCCTTAATAGTTGACGCCTGAGCTTTTGGGCCATCCTCCAGGCCTTCTGGCTGCACCAGCTTAAGCTCTCCTCGGGATTCCTCTATATACTCTAACAGCTCTTGGTCTGTCACAGTGTCTGGGGCCAACATAGTGTTTATCAAAACCGGCAGGTTACTTCCTGTAATAAGAGTTATCTTATCAGGCACTCTATACTTCATCAGCTTCTGATTAACACTGCCTCCCATCAAATCGGTAAAAATTACAATTCTGTCCTGCTCATGCTGCTTGAAGTAGTTATCAAAGGCAGCCTCAATGTCATCATCTGGATTGACATAGGCATCAATAGTAGTTATCTCTGCCACCTGGCCTACAATAAGCTCTGCCGTATACTTCATTCCTGATGCCATCTTCCCATGAGTGGCAAGTAGAATCTGCATCATAGCATCCTCCTTTTTCTCTCACTATTATTCTGGTTTGATGTAACAATTCTGACGTCTGAATTGTCACCGGTTATGTACATAACTAACTGTGACATACTATAGCATCTGACCTTGCTTATAACAATAGGTTATGTAGATAACCGTATTTTTTAATGTAAAAAAAGAGGGGCGATTTGTGCAATATGTACAAAAGGCAGGCCCATCACGGACCTGCCTTTTTCATTAGTTATTATTTTTAGAAATAAAGCACTGCTGACTTTTGTCTACTCTTCAAAAGGGATAACTGCTCCATCGTATGTAGAGTTGATATATTCCTTGATCTCGTCTGACTTAAGGACATCTACTAAAGCCTTAACACCTTCGTTATCCTCATTGCCTTCCTTTACAACAATTACGTTAACATAAGTCTTTGCTGCCTCTGAATCAGATGTTTCATAAGCGATAGAATCCTTGCTTACAGAAAAACCTGCCTCAAGAGCATAGTTACCATTTAAGACTACAAATGCTACCTCATCCTTGACACGAGCCACCTGCTCTGCTGCAAGCTCCTGGATCTGTACATTGTATGGGTTCTCAGCTATGTCATTAACTGTGGCTGTAAGACCTGCGCCATCCTTGAGAGTGATAATGCCGTTGTCCTGGAGGAGAAGAAGGGCTCTTGCCTCATTGGTAGTGTCGTTAGGTACTGCAATTACATCACCCTCTGCAATATCATCAAGAGATGCCTTTGTGCCTGGGTAAATACCAAATGGCTCATAGTGAATCTTACCTACCTCTACAAGGTGAGTGCCACGCTCCTCATTGAAGCTGTCTAAATATGGTACGTGCTGGAAGTAGTTGGCATCAAACTCGCCACTCTCTACTACCTCGTTTGGAAGTACATAATCATCATAAATTGTAACCTCAAGGTCCCATCCCTGCTCTGCCAAGATTGGCTTTGCTGCCTCAAGAATCTCAGCATGTGGTGTAGCAGATGCTGCCACTGTGATTGTGCCCTTTGACTCTACCTCAGTAGAAGCTGAATCTGCTGCATCAGATGTTTCTGCTGTCTCTGCCACATCAGTGCTTGTATCAGCTGCCGAGTCTGATGAACCGCAGCCTGTAAAAATGCTAAGTGTAAGTGCTCCCAATAAAATGCTTGATAAAACTTTCTTCTTCATAATTTCATAATCCTTTCTTCTCATATATTTCAGACTACAAAAAAGCAGCCTGTAATAAGCTTTTATTTTCTCTTATCTGACTTGTCCGCCACCTTCATTCCAGCTGTCTGGAATATCTGGAAAAGAATAATCAGAAGTATTACTGTGACAATCATAATATCTGTCTGCCATCTGGTGTAACCGTAGCGGATAGCTATGGCACCAAGTCCGTCGCCACCTACCGTGCCTGCCATGGCTGAATATCCAAGGATTGTACCCAGTGCTATGGTGCCGTTGACAATAAGGGATGTTCTGGCCTCCACCAACATAACCTTGGTAACTATCTGAAAGTTGGTGGCTCCCATAGAGCGGGCTGCTTCAATTACGCCCGGGTCCACCTCCTTAAGTGATGATTCAACCATTCGTGCAATATATGGTGCAGCCGCTACCACCAGAGGAACGATCATAGCTGTTGAACCGTAGCTCTTACCTACAAGAGCCCTGGTAAAAGGTATCAGCAGTACCAACAAAATAATAAAAGGAACGCTTCGCACCAGATTGGATATGATGTCTAAGACTTTATAAATCACCTTATTAGGTGCTATACCGTCCTTGTCGGAAACTGTAAGAGCAATTCCCATTGGAAGACCTATGACATAACCGACAATAGTGGAAACCAATGTCATATAAAGTGTCTGCCATATGCCAAGTATGAGCATATCTGTTACTTCCTTACTCCACACTTTCAGTCACCTCCTCTATCTCCAAGCCCCTGTCGGACAAATATTTTATCATGGCCTCCTGCACATCCTTTTCCTCAGGCAGTCCCAAGGTCATTTCTCCCTTAGCAACCCCACCTACATTTTTGGTGTCGGCATGAAGTATGTTAACCGGTGCTTTAAACTTCATAATCATATTTGAAATAACCGGCTCAAAGGCTGAATTCTCTGAAAATACGATTCGTATCTTTCTATCAGACTTAAGTACCTGAGGCAACTCTGCAGATGCTCCTGCCTGATCTGGCACATCTCTTAAAATAAGCTCCCTTGCTGCCTTTGACTTAGGATGGGCAAAAATATCCTTTACTAAGCCATCCTCCACCAAGACTCCCTTTTCTACTATGGCTACCCGGTTACAGATTTCTCTTATAACCGACATCTGGTGAGTGATGATAACTATGGTGATGCCAAGCTTTTTATTAATTTCCTTTAAAAGCTCCAATATGGAAGCAGTGGTTTGAGGATCAAGAGCACTGGTAGCCTCGTCACACAAGAGTATCTTGGGATCAGATGCCAGGGCCCTTGCTATAGCAACTCTCTGCTTTTGTCCACCAGACAGCTGGGCTGGATAAGCCTTTTCCTTATCAGCCAGGCCTACCGTAGTAAGCAGCTGCCTTGCCTTGGCTCTGGCCTCCTGCTTCTTCACTCCCTTTATCACCAGAGGAAAACACACATTGTCAATTACAGTCTTTTGCATCAAGAGGTTAAAATGCTGGAAAATCATGGCTATGTCAGATCGCTGTGCTCTCAGCTGCCCCTCTGTCATGTCGCCTAAGTCCTTGCCCTCCACTATAACCTGGCCTGATGTAGGCCTTTCCAAATAGTTAAGACATCGCACCAATGTGGACTTGCCAGCTCCCGACATGCCAATGATGCCGTATATATCGCCATGGGCTATGCTTAAATTAATGTCCTGCAGGGCATCAACCTGGCCGCTGGCACCTTCAAATGTCTTAAATAAATGCTTAACTTCAATTTCAGACATATATAATCCTCTTCCTTCGTGTCAATTACTTCATAGTAACATTATAAGGAATAAAAAAAATAAGTGTTAATACGGTAAACCTTGATTCAGTTATAGTATCATCCTATATCAAACCCTTTGTCATAAAAATAACCTGATGACATTTCTGCCACCAGGTTATTTTATCTTTCACATTATTCACACAAAATTAAGACATTCTTTCACATCTTACGCGTCTAATTCGCTTACACTTATAGACGAGAAATCTTTCGGCCGCATTAAAATTGCCACTATAGCGACCCTTTAAATATCTCTTACTTACTGCTGTCTTACGGACTCACGCTTTACCAAATATACCGGAAGCTCAATCTCCCTTTTTTCTTGGACTGCCTCCCCCTCTACCTGCTGAAGCAAAAGCTTTACCGCCAGGTCAGCTTTATTTTTTACATCCTGCCTCACAGTAGTTAGCTGCGGTGTAGAGTAGGCAGCATAGTTTATGTCATCGTATCCGGCCACACCTATTTCATCAGGCACCCCCAGCTTTTTATCAGAAAGAAATCTAATAGCCTCCAAAGCATACATGTCTGACAGGAAAAAAAGCACTGTGCCAGGCTTGCGGCGTTTAATCACGAAATCATAGGCATCCACACGCTTTTCATAGTTCATACCAAGGGCTACAAACTGCAGGTCCTGTCCATCACGGCCATACTCCTTCATAGCCTGCTCTGCCCCCATAAAACGCAAATGATCCACACCACTGTCCCTGCCGGCGCAAACCTTAATATGCTCATATCCCAGCTCCAGCAGGTACCTGGTCATCTGGTAGCCACCACTAACATCATCCAAGCCTATATTAATTACTGGATTGTCGCTGTCCTCAGCCGCCTCTCCATAGGCGTCAATGGATACTACTGGCTTTTTTATCAGCTCGTACATCTTCTGACAATTGCGCCTGCTAAAGGATATAGCTATAACTCCATCTACATTCCAGCCTGCAACCATCTGAAATATTTCCTCTATATGCTTGGTAGAATGAAGCATAAGATAATAGCCCCTGCTTTGCACATACTCCTCTATAAAGCCTATTATTTTGCCATAAAAGGGGTCTCCTAAGATGGAGTCCTTAAAATCCTTGTGATAATTAACCACCACGGCTATAAGCTGAGAATTTTCGTTATTGAGAACTCTCAGTCCCATTTTTTGCACGTATCCCATGTCCTTTATCAGGGCTTCTATCTTTTGTATTGTAGCCGGAGATACCTTTTTAGTCTTGCCGTGTATTACATTAGATACTGTGGTAGTGCTGACTCCTGCAGCAGCTGCAATTTCTTTTATTGTTACCATAATACTTTTTTCCTTGATAAATGCTCTTCCTTTTCCATTCGCTTTAACTCAGGCAGCACTGTCAAAAGCATAGTAGTAAAGCAAGCCGTTCCACCCAAAACATTGGATATTGGCTCTGCCATGAATACACCATTTGTGCCCATCCCAAATGCTAGTGGAAGAATATAGGTCAGAGGAACCACGATTACAACCTTTCTCAGCAATGAGAAAAATACTGACTGCTTCTTTTTACCCAAGGCCCTGAAAACAGTCTGACCCGCATACTGGGGCAGCATAAAGCCAAAAGCTGCAAAATAAATTCTCATGGAAGGTATGGTATCCTTCAAAAGACTGGTGTCTGAGCTAAAGATGGCTATCAAGACCTGGGGCGCAGCCAAAATAAATATCCACATAGGGATAGTGTATATTACACACAATACTATCATGGTAAGCCCTGCCTTGAATACCCTATCTGGCTTGGTGGCGCCATAGTTGTAGCTGATAATAGGGGATGAGCCGTCTGCTATGGCATATATTGGCAGCTCTACTATCTGTCTGGCGCTGGATATAATGGTCATCACCGAAATATATATGTCACCACCGGTAATAGAAAGCACATTGTTACAGGCTATAGTGCATAGGCTGTTAGTTATCTGCATAATAAATGATGCTATTCCAAGACTAGCTATCTCTCCTGCATAATGAAGGGCTTCCTTAAGCTGACTTAACCTTAAAAATTGCACCCTGTACTCAGCCTTTTTTCTCAAAAAATAAAACACATAGACAGCTGACAAGCCCTGGGAAATAACTGTGGCAATGGCCGCTCCCCTAATCCCCAGGCCAAATGTGAATATAAAAAGAGGATCTAGTACAAGATTGGCCACCGCACCTATTATTACAGACCTCATTCCAGTTGTGGCATACCCCTGAGCCGTAATAAAAGGATTAAGTCCTGTGGCTGTCATGGAAAAAAAGGTGCCTGTCAGATAAATCATCAGGTAAGGATATGCATATACCATCGAATCATCTGATGCTCCAAAAAGTCTTAAAATAGGCTGGCCAAAGCTATAGCCTATGATCATCAGCACTGCGGCTGTAAAAATTAGCATACAAAAGGATGTATTGAGTATCATTCCTGCTGCTTTTTTATCTCCCCGGCCCCTTGCTATGGAAAAAACAGGAGAACCACCTACTCCAAACCAATTGGTGAAGGCTGTGATAATGACAATAATGGGAAATACCAGTCCCACGGCTCCCAAGGCAGCTGTGCCCACAATAGGAATACGGGCTATATAGATTCTGTCTACTATGTTATACAAGAGATTTAAAAACTGAGCCACCAGCATAGGCCCGGCTGATTGAAGTATATTGGAGGTGATATTTCCATTATCAAAATCTATTCTTTTCATTTGAAAGCTCCTTGACTGAGTCAAAATTGTTAGTAGCCTATCTGCCCTTACGCTTAGCTGCTGGCAATTTTGACCACTTAGTTAAATTTGCTTTTGATAGTGTATCACTATTTTTTACAAGAAAAATGTATATTTTTACATACTTCTTTTTTCACTACTATGGAAAAAAGCCCTTTAATAATCTCCCTATAACATTTTCTTTAACCTAAATAAGAAAAACTGTTGACTAATCCCATTCCTTTATTATAATTACCAATGATAATTACTTTTGGTAACAATCAAGGAGGTTGCATGAATATTGAAAAAATAAAAAGCATCATGGATGCCTGCTACCAAGCCAAACGTATTCGGGACATGATGCCTAAATTGCCTGATGGTGTAGTGCCTTCTCATATCCATATACTTGACGCCATAAGCCATATTGAGGCTGATGGCTCGCGCGCCAGGGTATCTGATATAAGTGACTATCTTCATTTGCCACGACCTGGCATTACCAGGACCATCAAGGAAATGGAGGCAAAAGGCTTTGTAGAAAAAACTGACTGCCAGGAGGACGGCCGCATCACCTATGTTTCTGTCACACCTGCTGGTCAGGCCATTGTGACAAAGTACGTAGAAGAATATTTTGGCGAACTAACACATATTCTCTCTGATATCACAGACGAGGAAGCAGACGCCATGATTCAAACACTAGACAAATTATATGACATCTTAGTTGAAGGGAGTGATAACAATGTCGGAAAATAAAGCGCAATTTACAGAAGGAAGTATCTTAAAAAAACTGGTAGCCTTTATGATGCCAGTCCTTGGAGCATTAATACTGCAGGCAGCCTACGGCGCCGTTGATTTGCTTGTGGTAGGACGTTTTGGCACCACTGAAGGCCTGTCGGCCGTATCCACCGGCAGCCAGGTTCTCAACCTGGTGACCTTTGTAGTGACCCAGTCAGCCATGGGTGTAACCATCCTTATTGCCAGGTATCTTGGAGAAAAGAAAGACACTGAAATTGGCTCAGTTATAGGAGGCTCTGTAGTAGTCTACACCTTAGTAGCCATCCTCCTCTTTGTGGTTATGGTCTTTTTTGCAAGACCTATAGCCATATTAGTGCAAGCACCTGCAGAAGCTTTGGCTCTCACCACCAGCTATATTCGTATCTGTGGCGGCGGCATACTTTTTATTGTAGCCTACAACCTTTTGTCAGCTATATTCAGAGGTCTCGGAGACAGCAAGTCTCCACTCCTTTTTGTTCTTGTAGCCTGCATTGTCAATGTTTTTGGCGACCTGCTTTTTGTTGCTGGCCTTGGAATGGATGCAGCAGGAGCTGCCATCGCCACAGTGCTGGCTCAGGCCCTTTCCGTTATTTTTGCCCTTGTTCTTATGTTCAGGCGCAAGCAGGCCTTTGATATCTGTAAAAAGGATTTTTGCTTTAACAGTCAATGTAAAAAATTCTTAAAGCTAGGCATGCCTTTAGCCCTGCAGGAGTTCTTAACCCAGCTCTCTTTTGTAGCTCTCTGTGCCTTCGTCAATAAGCTGGGTCTGGATGCCTCCTCAGGCTACGGCGTATCCAGCAAGCTGCAAACCTTTGCCATGCTTGTACCTGGTGCCCTTATGCAGTCAATGGCCTCCTTTGTATCTCAAAACATCGGAGCCGGCAAAAAGGACCGTGCCAAAAAAGCTATGTTCACAGGCATGGGCGTAGGCCTTGTAATCGGAGTACTTGTTTTCACCCTGATTATGCTAAAGGGCGATCTGCTTTGTTCTATATTTACCACTGAGCCTGCAGTTATAACCTGTGGCTTTAACTACCTCCGTGGCTTCGCCCCAGAGTGCATCCTAACAGCAGTTCTTTTCAGCATGGCGGGCTACTTCAATGGCACCAATCACACCGTATGGGTAATGGCCCAGGGCCTAATTCAGACCCTGCTTGTTAGACTTCCTGTAGCTTACTTTTTCAGTAACCAGGCCAATGCCAGCCTAACCAAAATAGGACTTGCCGCCCCTATTGCAACGACTGTAGGTATTATCATCAATGTAATCTTCTTTATCTATACAGAAAAGAATGCTGTAAAAAATAATTTATAAGATTTTTTATAAAAAAGGTCTGCGAATATATCGCAGACCTTTTTCTAAATACTATTAATTATTTGCTAATCTTTAAACTGCAATAATGCCATATAGCTCAATCTAATCCGCAACTATGGTCTCTGTCCCAAACCACCTTCGAGGGTCAGTGTCTCACCTGTCATAAACTTAAAGTCAGGGGAAGCAAGCTGCACACATACACGACCTATCTCTGTCTCTACGTTGCCATAGTGGCCCATAGGAGGCATTTTTACATTAGCCTTAAAGGCATCTGGATAAGCCTTTTCAAAATTTTCCAACTGAGCTGTCCATGCAAGTGGACAGACAATATTTACATTGATGCCATCTGGGCCCCACTCAGTAGCTGCTACACGAGTAAGTCCTCTAATGCCCTCCTTTGCTGCTGCATACGCACACTGTCCGAAGTTACCAAAAAGTCCTGCTCCTGATGCAAAATTGATAACTGAGCCCTTGGTCTCCTTGAGATATGGATAGCAGGCCTTCATATAATAAAAGGCTGCATAAAGACCTGAGTAGAGAGCCAGATCAAACTGCTCTGTAGTATGCTCTGCCAAAGTCACTCCCGATGCTGATGCCTGAGCATTATTAATAAGCACATCGATACGGCCAAAAGTGTCAATTGTCTGCTTTACCACATTTGCAACAGTAGCTTCATTGTCGGCTCCGGCATTGACATCTGCCTGTACACAAAGCACCTTGACGCCATACTTTTCCTCAAGCTCCTCCTTGGCCTCCTCAAGCTTTTTCACATTACGACCAGTGATAACGATATTGGACCCTTCCTTGGCATAGGCTGTAGCGATGCCGTATCCAATAGAACCGCAGCTGCCATCAGAAAGCACTGCTCTGCCGCCGCCTGTAATAATCACTGTCTTACCTGTTAAAAATCCCATGGTACAAATCTCCTTTACTATAATTTCCTTCTTTAATTGTGAGAATATTTTACCACTGCGAAAGGAAATTGTACACAATTGTTTATACTTTAACAAATATCGTGATAATTTTAACACTTTCGTTAATTATTTAACCAAAACATTTCTTCCACTACTCCACCAAAGTTTAACTAACGCTGAGGCTTTTGGGACTGTGCAATCGGATTTACAGGCAAGTGAATAGGCTAGTTATTTTGTAAACGATGCACTAAAAAAGCCCAGGGCAAAGGCTGCCCTGAGCTTTATCACTCATTTAAATACTTACCCTTAGAGGATTGAGAAGTCGTCCACTGAATTAAGGATTACATTTCCTTGGCAAACTTAACTACCTGCCCTGACAAAATAAGTATGGCTATAAGGTTTGGAATAACCATAAGTCCATTGCAGGTATCTGAGATATCCCACATAAGTCCCAGGTCAATGGTGGCTCCCACAATTGATACGAAGGAATATACTACAAGGAATGGCCTCACCCACTTGCTGCCTCCCAAAAACTCTATACAGCGAGATCCATAGAGACCCCAGCTAATAATTGTAGAAAAAGCAAAACAGCACATGGCTATGGCTGTAAATATAGATACCCAACCTCCGTAGGTTGCGGTAAAGCCTGAGATAGTCAGCTCTGCTCCTGCGGCCTGACCATAGGATATGTCTGGTGCAGCAAGAAGAATTACCAGACCAGTCAGTGTGCAAATTATAATAGTATCCACAAATACTTCAAAAATACCAAACAGTCCCTGGTTGGCTGGATCTTGGTTATCAGCGCAGGCATGGGCAATAGAACCTGTACCAAGGCCCGCCTCATTAGAAAAAATACCTCTGGACACACCCTTTTTCATAGACAAAAACATGGACCCCACCAGACCACCCGTGACAGATTGTGGGCTAAAAGCACCAGTAATTATCTGACCGAATACTCCTGGTACTGCTGTAATGTGGGTGAAAATAACCCCAAAGGCCAATACGATATAAAGAAGAGCCATAAATGGCACCAGCTTTTCTGTAATCTGCCCTATACGCTTAATACCCCCAAGAAGAGCCATTGCAACCATAGCTGCAATAACAATTCCCATAATCAGATTGGTGGTAGGATTGGCCACACCATCCGTCAAATGGGTGCTGGACAAGGCTGAATTGATAGCGGCAACTATAGTATTTACCTGGGTTGCATTGCCTGTGCCAAATACAGTCAAAATACCAAATATGGCATAGAGCACTGCAAGAAAATACCATTTTTTAGATAGACCATTTTTAATGTAATACATAGGGCCACCTACATATTCCCCCTGGTCATTTTTTTCTCTGTAATGCAAAGCCAGAGTTACCTCTGAGAACTTGGTAGCCATACCAAGAAAAGCCGAGCACCACATCCAAAATATAGCTCCCGGTCCTCCAAGGGCTATGGCTCCTGCCACTCCTGCTATATTGCCGGTACCCACTGTTCCAGCCAAGGCTGTACACACAGCCTGAAATGGACTGATTGCTCCCTCTTTGGCCTGAGTTTTGTCAAAGAGCTTGCCTATAGTCTGCCTCATGGACTCGCCAAATCTACGAAGCTGAACAAAGTGTGTCCTGACAGACAATAAAATACCAACGCCAATGATGCAGACCATGGCTGGCACTCCCCAGATAAAATTATTAATCACCTGGTTGATACTTGCGATTTGTTCTAACATTATTACTTCCCCCTAAAGTTTCAGTCATTGCATCCATTTCAATCCATATAAAACAGATAGCAACCTTAGTATTGTAACAGTTAAAAAGCAAAAAAGCATCCCTTTAAAGTGATAAAGTATTTATTAATTTAATTGGACTTTAGCACATAAAAAGCCTAAGTGTATGGCATTCCATCACACTTAGGCTTATTTTTTACGAAAAAAGCTGCATCTTGGCACATATAGCTACAGGGCCTATATAGCTAGCTTTTCTTGCCAGGTCAGAGTAAATTATACGATTTTCATTGAAGCCTGGGTCATAGGAAGAACAGGCTGCTATAAAAGCGGACCGCACCTGTGGGCTGGCAAAAAGAGAGCCGGTCAGCACTATACGATTAGGGGCCATAATGGTGGCTGAATTAACTATGCTTCTGGCAAAAATATCTATGGCTTCATCCAGCTTCTCGCCTGCTTCGCTGCCGCGGCTTGCCTCATAGGCTCCACCCAGGTCATCCTCCTCAAACTCTACTATCTTGCTGAGAGCCGAATAGGATACCTTTGTTTCCAGACATCCTCTGCGGCCACAGGAACAGAGGAGGCCATTTTTTTCCACAATGAAATGACCAAGCTCAGCAGCCTTGGCATGACGTCCTTCATAAATATCCTGGTCGATAATCATGGCACAGCCTACACCTGGGCCCCATTTAATGACCATCAGATTATCATGAACCTTACCAGTGCCATAGAAAAGCTCTGCCATGGCAAAAGCATTAACATTGTTTTCCACATATACAGGTACAGAAAAGGTCTCTGCCAAAACAGCTGCCACAGGCACCGGCTCCTGCCAGATGCCATAAGCATGGGTGGATGAACCGCTTTCCTTGTCCACAATACCTGTAATACCCACTCCTATAGCGGTAAGCTGGCGGCCCGAGTTCTTGACTTCATCAATAGCCAGCAGCTTACTAGCCCGTCTTGCCAGCTTCCGTATATAGTCTGCCGGCTCCATCTCACTTTCAGTATGCTGCCTTTTCTTGGCCAAGACCTGGCCGTGATAGTCACATATTGCCACTGTGGTGTACTCAGGGTCTATGGTAATGCTGGCGACGCAAGTGTTGCCATAATCTATATCCAAAAGAATCTTCTTTCGGCCGGCTCCCTGACTCTCCACGTTAATGCCCGTCTCTACAAGTATCCCCTCTTCAAAAAGATCCGTGCATATCTGTGTCACTGCAGCCGCTGTAAGGCCTAGCACCCCTGCTAAGTCCTTTCTGGAAGCTGGTCCATTGTCATTAATGTACTTAAGTATGGAAGCTCTGTTGCGCTTTCTCACCATTTCCATATTTACCCCTGCGTTTTTCATCTAGTTTCCTTCCCCTTATTTATTTTAATCATATTATCTAGTCATCTATAAGCAACTAACTCTGTAAGCCTCTTATAGTTTATTTGGCGTCTACCTTTCATTTCGATCGGTGCTTAAGTCAAAAAGAGCCCTTGTCAGCGACAAGGACTCTCTACTAATTCCTTAGTACTTCTGTACTTCCATATTAAGCATTCCTGCCAAAATTTCAAGCTCTGCAGCTACATTTCCATAGGCCACCACAAAATGAGGCTCCCATCCTGCCTCCACTGTCTCATAAACGATAGTTTCTGCTGAAGTTTCCGTCTTAACCACCACAGATGTGCCGTTAAACTGTTTTGGCTTATCTAAAGCCTGGCCATTTGCAATAAAGAAACGGAACTTGCCCTTAGCATCCTTGCCGATTCTAAAGATAGTCACCTCATCTGCTGACTTGCAGCCAAAATCCAAAGTTGGACCAATCTTGCGGTTACAATGCACATCCACCTTGGCTCCAGTATCTGTACGGGCCAGTGAGCAGGCTGCTGTGCCACAATGCCAGAAGGTAATGGTATTTTCCTTCTCATCCATGGACACAGGGTCACCGAAAAATGTAGGACCTCCTGTCAGCTGCATACATAAATACATGGACAAGGCGCCATAAGTATCTGCCTCACAGCTTGCTGCCACCCCAAGGTCATTGAGCATGGCAAGTACTGCACACACAGGTGTGCCAAATGCTGTAAAAAAGTCTGGCCAGCAGCGTGATGCCAAAGCCCCTATGTGTCCTTCTGTCACGTACTCCTTGTATGCCTTATAAAGACGGGCAAAATCTTTTCTGTTATTTTCAGGAGTAGACTCAAGACCTACCATGCGTCCACTGGCATCCTGCAGATATTCTTCTACTTCTTCATCTGTAAAAGCCTTTGCCTTATCGATAAGCTCTCTTGCCTCGATAGACTCCAGTGTTGCACCAAAGTTTTCAAGCATTTCAAGATCTAAAGCCCTTCCAAAGCCAAAGCCCTGTGGAGTATGGCCTACTGCTGCAATTTTCAAGCTCTTCATGTCATATTTCAGCTTGGCTGCCCTGATAGTGGCCCCTACCTTATTTACTACAGCCTCCTCATCAGGTCCTCCAAAGATATAGTTTACAGGCTCCTTGCGAAAAGCCTTGATGGCATTGGCTGCTGAATATGCTCCTGTCAGTGAGTTGAGGCGCAATCTGCCTCCGTCTATAACTGGCTCACGCAAAGTCCAAAGTAATATAGGACAATCATATTTTTGAAGAACCTCGCTGGCGTAAGCTGCATTTGCGAAGGTAATATTTTGCAAAATAATCAGATCTGGATCAATGGAGTCTAAAAACTCATCCAGCAAATCTATGGACAACAGCATTTCTTTTGGAAATACGCCAGCATCAGTTTGGCTCTTAATCAGCTCTACTGACTTGTCAAACTGAATCTGGGCACTCTCCAAATGAAATGTAGGCACTCCGATTGGCACGTAGGCCACTTGAAAATCTTTTTTCATAAAAACTCCTTTTACGTTAGTATTGAAACTCCTATTCCCCAACACAAATCACCTTATCTAAAAACTGGCATCAGCCTATTTAAACAGTAGGCTGGCACCTGCAATACAAAGCAATATATAGGTCAATATTGTAAAAAATCTCTGACTCATTTTTTTAAAAAGTATGCCACCAACAAACATGCCGCCAAATAAGAATGGCACTGAAATAAGCTGGACTCTGATAGTATCAGGGGTGTAGTAGCCTGCCATAATATCACTGACAAAAATCATGGTATTTAGGATAATCCACACAGCTGATATAGTCCGGCGAAACTCCTCCTTGTCTCTGGTGTGGCTAGTCATGTAGCTGATAATCAGTGGCCCGCCACAAACAAATATGCCATGAACTATACCTGCACATAAGAGAAGTAAGCCTGATGCAGGAGTAAGCTTATCGTCCCGTGAAGCCCCCTCTTTGTCGATAGCTGGTTGACTCCTCGCCTCAAGAATAGCTGCCGCAATTCCCTTGAGGCCTATGGCAACCACGAATATACCTAGGGCTATATAAAGTATCTTCTCATGGCCTGTAAAAAGTCCCTTTATCAGGATACCTCCTACAATACCTATTGCCATCATCACAACTACTCTTATGAGCTGCTTTTTATTGACATTTTTTATGCCACCAGCCACTACATAGATACCTGCTATAATGCCTAAGACATTTAAGACTGGCTTTGCCACAGGATAGCCTACCAGATGGATGGAAAAAGGCATTGCCAGAATAGTTCCGGCAAAGCCTGTGATTCCTTGAATAATGTTGGACAGAAATATAATTATATAAAACAAGAACTCTGCCATGAACTACTCCTTTGGATAGAACAATTCCTTATTCTCTCCGGTAACTCCACCCCAGGCCCCCTGCTTCATAAGAGGCTCTCTATCTGGATGAGCAATTACCCACTTGTTGCGCTGAAGAAGCAGCCTTGCCTCTGGGTCGTCTCCCCTAGCCACCTGGGCATCTCTAAGAGCTTTTTCCTCATCTGTAAGAGGTGTGTTGGTGCCTCGAGGCAGTATAACTATCCCCTTAAAGCCTTCATCACATACCTTGAGTGGTGACAAGTGTAATGTAGTCTGATACATCTCGATAGCGGTGCCCTTTGGCACAAAAAATACTGTTGCCTGAGAAATATCGATGGTCTTATCTACTATATCGTAGCTGTGACCAAGCACCAGCATAAAGTCGGTAACTGCCACGTTTATCTCGCTGCCCTTGTGGTACTCGAAGCCATTGTAGGTAGAATTGCGACCATTACAATAGCCTATCTCTATAGGCATACCAGCATAAGTAATGGTACTTATCTGATGGGCCACCTCATCTGCCTCCATCTCCTCTACTGAGGCAACATATATATTGCCCTCAGCAGGAATTTCGGTGTGCTTTTCCATATATGTTATGAGGCGGGACATGTCATAGCCCTTAAGCACTTTACCAAAGCTTTTAAAAATATCCTCATCCACCGAATGGATGGTCACGTCATTACATTCATTAAGTCTCTTTAAAAGATCCATAAAAACCTTCCCCTTGCATGTCTGCCTGAATTTTACTGGCCTCTGACAACCTTGATTGTTGCCGAGAAATCTTCCTTGCCGTATCCTGCATCCATAGCCTTCTGATATACAGACAGGGCATTGGCCTCACCTGGCATATTTACACCACACTCTTTAGCCAGATTCATACAGATATTTACATCCTTGTACTCATTTTCAATAGAAAATGCTGTTGTAAAATCGTCTTTTGCAATAACCTCTTTTTTCGAATCAAGGTAAAAATTCTGACCTCCGCCATAGCTGATAGCCTGGGCAAAAGTAAGGATATCGATACCATTTGCTGCTGCAAGAGTACTGGTCTCATTAACGCCATTTTGTATCTGAGATACTAAAGCATTGTGGCAAATCTTCATAACAAGGCCCTTACCATTGTCTCCCATGCGGATTACATTTTCTCCCATGTAAAGAAGTATTGGCTTCATGGCCTCATATGTAGCCTCATCGCCACCTACGTAGATGCCAAGCTTGCCAGCTATAGCTGCTGGCTTGCTCTTTACTACAGGAGCATCGATAAACTGTGCACCAGTCTTTTTAACCATTTCAGAGATTTCCATTGATACAGAAGGATCAATGGTAGACATGTCGATACAGGTCTTTGTGGCATCAAGTACTGGAAGCACCTCATCATATACAGCCTTTGAATGCTCTGACTTTGGCACCATGGAAATGATGACATCACTCTTTTCGGCCACTTCCTTTGAGCTGCTGCAGCCTACTGCACCCACAGCCTCAAGCTGCTTTACCTTTGTCTCTACAAAGTCGAAGCAATACACTGTATCATCATGCTTTTTTACAATATTTTCACACATGGACTCACCCATAATTCCAAGTCCAATAAAACCTATCTTCATCTGAAAACCTCCTGCTTTATGCTTTATGAAAAACCTGCCATTTAGTCTGTAACAGTCTTATCCCATGCTCCCTGGAACTTAGCCATTCCGTAGTCGGTAAATGGGTGATACATGCTGTCCTTATATACCTGAAGGCCAGCTGTTACGATATCTGCACCAGCTCTTGCACAATCTACAAACTGCTTGCCGTTGCGAACTGCTGCACAAATAATCTGTGTTTTTCCATAGAAGCCATAATTGCGGTAAATATCCACAATATCCATAATATAGTCGGTGCAATCCTCACCGCTGTTCTCCTTCCAACCTATGAATGGAGATACGAAAAGTGAGCCATTTTTAGCTGGCACAATAGCCTGAGATGCTGAAAATACCAAAGTTACGTTGGTTCTAACACCCTTGCTCTCCAAAATTCTTGCAGCTGTAATGCCTGATGCTGTGCAAGGAATCTTGATTACAAAATTAGAGCACATAGCTGAAATCTCTGTACCCATAGCAACCATCTCATCTACATCGTCAAGATGTGGATTGATTTCTACTGAAATAGGGAACTTCTCATAGCCCTCGATGCCCTTTTCCTTAACAAAATCCACCATCTCACCAAGTACTACCTTAAAAGGCTTGCCTGACAACATAATGTGGTTAGGATTGGTGGTAACGCCATCAATACCAAATGTGTCATATGCCTCGCGAATTTCATCAATTTTTGCACTGTCCAAAAAATACTTCATTTTAAAACCCTCCTAAATTGTTTTCTTAACTCCCCCTAAAGCCGGTAACAATGTAAGCCATGCTTTACATCCCGATTTAGGGGGGCTTCTAATTAATTAACTCTTTTAATTAATTCTACTCTTTATTTATTTTTTTGCAATACTTTTTATTTTTCCATTCCATATTCAATGGCAATTCCTGCAAAAAGCCCTGCATATTCTGAAGAAGCTCTGTAAAAAACAGGAGTATTGCCAAGGTTAGCTTTTACCACGTGACTTCCAGCAGAATATTTTTCTCCTGTCCAAAGATGAATCCATTCATCATCCGGCAGATAAACCTCCCACTCGGTCTTGTCTTCCTGCCACACTGGCGCTACCAGCATATCAGGTCCAAACATGTACTCAAATTGCTCAGTGTATGCCCGCTCATCCTTTTCATAATGGATGAAAAGTGGTCTTTGCACCGGTGTACCATGGGCTGCATTTTCTGCCACCAGAGTCTTTGTATAAGGAGCCAAAGCTGTGTAAACTCCAGTGAGTCTTGCCAGGCGTCTCATAGTGTCCTCGTCATCATAGTATTGGAAGTTGGTATCCGGCCTGTTACCCTCGTGGGTACGCATAACCGGTGTAAAGGCTGCCATTTCAGCCCACCTGAGGAAGACCTCCTTGGTACGGCAATTGTCAAATAAGGATGTATAACCACCTATGTCACTGTGATTCAATCCGCAGCCGCTCATACCAGAGCTTAAAGCCGCACATATAACTGTTGCCAGGCCGTCATGACGGGAAAAATCCACTGACTGATCACCAGCCCACAGCAGGGTACAATACTTCTGGCTGCCACTTCCACCTGCTCGCATAAAGTAAAGGGCATCCTTCAGCTTTCCTGCCTCCTGCAAAGCCTCATAATTGCACTTTGCCCAAAGAACAGGCCAGTGGTTGTGCTCTATCATGGCAGGCTTGCCAGAATACAGCTTAATATCATCTGTCGGCAAATACTCTCCAAAGTCTGCCATCCAGCCATCTATACCTATATCAAGAGAGTACTTTTTAATTACCTGGTCCTTGAACCACTTAAAGGCCTCTGGATTGGTCAAATCAACCACCCCACAATAGAACTCACCAAAATCTACCAGATAATCACTGCCGTCATTTTTAGTGGCAAAATATCCTTTTTCTTTGCCTTCTTTATAAAGCTGGCCGTCATTTACAAGGTAAGGATTGATATAGCCCATAAAGCGGATTCCACGCTCATGAAGGCCTTTAATCTTGTCAGGCAAGTCTGGATACATCTGTCTGTGATACTGCCAGTCCCACTGCAATCTCTTGCCAAAGGATGTAACTCTCTTGCCGCACCAGTCCTGACACCAAAGGGCTGACACCTTGATGCCATGCTCTAAAGACTTATCAAGGATACCGAAGGATCTTTCGTTGCCACCCTGGGCTCCGATTATCAAGCCATTGTATATCCAATCTGGCAATTCTGGCTGCCTGCCCAAAAATGCAGTCATTTTTTCCAGAAGCTCAATAAAGGTATCCGCTTCCTCAATACGAATGGATGCTGGCACCTCCCAAAACTGCAATTCGCTATAATCATCCTGTCTGAAGTCAAAATCTGCATATGCAGTAGAATCAGCATGCAGGAAATAATGTCTGCTTGATACATAGGTAGGCTCTGGATAATTTGTGTTGTAGTAATCACCACCAGCCTTATTTTCTACATCAGACCTCCAGGTCACATAGGTGGACTTGTCTCTGCCTACTCCCGGCTCGGAGGTCCATATAGGAAAATGCCTTCCCTTCAGGTTAAAGTAAGACATCTGCTCACCTAAGCCATAGAATTTTTCCTCTGCATCCGATACCATCCTAAGCCAAAAGCGGTTGATCTTTTCATCCTTATTACTAAAGCTCATGATAAAAGTATCATTGCAAGCCTCTACCCTGGCCTGTATTTTTCCTTCAAAATCAAGGATCCAATCCTGTCCTTCTTCAATTACATTTGTAAGAGCCAGGGGCCTTCTTTCAATAACATAATCCTCTATTTTGAAATTGCCCCTGTACATGTCCACAGACTCCTGGCCAATGCCTACATATATCATTGGTCTTTCAGAAGTATGGGACAGTATAATTTGCCCATCCTTTTCAAGTAAAATCGAATCCTTTGTAACCTTAAATTCCATTATGCTACCTCTTTTTTGTCTGCCTTAACTGCAAGCATCACACAAATGATTGTCTCAATAACAAATACCAGTGTAACTCCTCCGATAAGAGCCAAGTTCTTGTCTGCTGTAGCAAGACCTGCCTTTGAGAAAATAAAGTACTCATATACAAGGAAGGATACTAGCCATACTGCAATTGGCTTTCTTCTCTTCCAAGGAGTCATGTCATAGTTTGGATCCTTGCTGCTGCCACGGTCAAATTCCTTGTCATTAGGAGATATCTTGGCACATACGAAGATGATTATCAGCATTACTATAAATGAGATTGCATATATATGCATGTAGTTGATGCCGCAAATCTTGTTTGTTAATGGGCTGTCAATATATTTGAACCAGAACTTGAAGCCTGAGTAGAAAAATACATGCCAGCCTGTGGCAATATATGCTCCCAAACGTGAGCCCTTCTTTGAAAACATACCAACTAATACAATAGTAATAATTGGAATATTGTAAAAGCCTGTAAAGCTTCGGCCAAAGTCATACAAGCCAGTAGACATAACCTGTAAAAATGGTGATACACAGATTGAAAAAGCTGCAAATAACCAGCCTACATTCTTGGCATACTTAACCGTCTTCTCCTCTGAAAGTGTAGGATTAAATATTGGCTTGTAAATATCACACATAAATACTGTTGAAGCAGCATTTAAAAATGAATTATAAGTAGAGATAATTGATCCAAAAAGTGCTGCACAGAAAAGTCCGACTATAGGCCATGGAAGTGATCTGGCTACCAGTGTAGGATAAGCCAAATCCTTGCTCTCCAAGCCATCACCTATAAGGGCTGCTGCAATAACACCTGGAAGTACTAAAAGAAGTGGTACAAGCATCTTTAAAAAGCCTGATAAAAGCACGCCCTTTTGACCTTCCTTCAGGTTCTTGGCACCAAGGGCTCTCTGAATAAGCACCTGATTTGTGCCCCAATAAAAGAGATTTGCCAAAAGCATACCTGTAAAAATACATGCGAATGGTACTGGATCTGTGCTGCTTCCAATGGCATTAAGCTGATCATAATTATTGTTAAGGACATAGCTGACACCGGCTGCAAAGCCTCCATCGCCATGTGCTTTTCCTACTGCAATAAAACCAAATACAACAACTGCTATAGAGCCTGCTATAAGAAGAATACCATTTATAGTATCTGATACTGCTACTGCCTTAAGACCTCCAAGTACTGCATAGAGGGCTCCAATAATACCTACAGCTACAATAAGAATTGTTATACCTGCCTGTGTGCTGATGCCAAACATAGAATTCAAATCAAATATCTGGTTGAAAGCAATAGCTCCTGCATACAAACATACAGGAATACCGATGATAAGATAACCTACTAAGAAGAGAATGGATACCATACGTCTTACTCCAACTCCATAGCGCTCTTCCATGAATTCTGGAAGTGTGGTATATCCCTTTCTCAGATAAAGTGGCAAAAATACAAATGCCATAACGATGGTGGCGATAACTGCCGTTGCCTCCCATGCCATACCTGACATATTGGCTGCATAGGATTGTCCTGCCAGTCCTACAAGATTTTCTGCTGACAGATTTGTTAAAAGCATTGAGCCTGCGATAAAAACACCGCCCAGTCCGTTGCCTGCCAAGAAATATCCCTTGGCTGTTTTTTGATCATCACTGCTGGCTACAATCTTGCCAGATATAACTGCTACTGCTATAGTAAACAGTGCAAATGTGATGAGGGTAAACGCTAAATGTCCCATTTTTGTAATTCCCCTTTCTCCTTTTAAAACCCACAGTTAATTAATTAACTTTCTTAACTAATTCAGATTATATTACGAAACTTTTATATTGGAAAGAGTTTTTACACACTTTCTGCATTTCTGTGAAATATCTCCAAATCCCCTTTTTCCATTTCGTCTAAAATGACAAAATTTTCTCATTAAGTTTCCTGGGGAGGGCTATATTTAGCCTATTGACAAAACAGCAGCAGGAAATCAGTTTCGATTTCCTGCTGCTGTTTTTGTTTTTCATGTATATCAATTGCTTTAGGTCACGCTAAACCTGCCCCTCTTCCAGCTTTTTCCAATCCTTTTCACTCATCTTATCCTTGAGACGACGTTCCTTCAGATAACGTCTCACCAGGCACAAAAGAATAATGCTTATAGTGGATATAAAATCATCAAAAGGAGTTGTAGTAGTTACAACGATCATATGCCTTGCCACCAAAAAGATTATGGTCTCCAGTACGTTGTCACTATTAGGTCTGCAGAGCATTTTCAAAAACTCTACTCCTATAACCACCAAAAACACCTGCTCTATAAACTCCAAAAAATGCTGTGTTGAGCCATGGTTATATGCCAGCTGTGGTATCTCAGGTATCAAAGACACCATGGTGATGATCACCGCAATCAAGACAAAGAGTCCTGCTATAAGCTCTAAAACATGACTTATGGCTGTCACTATTTCCTTTATCTTTCCGTATAACTCCTCAAACATATATTTCTCCTTTTGTTTCCCATTTTTATTTATCTTACTATACTTCAGTGAAAATGTGGGTTATTTCTCATCATTTTCTTACAGAATTCTTGCTATATAAATTTCAGTTTATCTAAAAAGTAACAGTAAATTCATAATATGTCCTTGACATTAATCTTATGACATGTATAATTTTACCGTACTTGACAGGTGTCTTGACACCTGTAATAACATTTAGGAGAAAGCATCTCCCTATAATTAATACCCACGAGAGGATACTACAATGACAAAATTTAAAGCTTTTCTTGAACGCAAGAACATTATCTTTTCCATGAAGCGCTACGGTATTGACGCCCTTGGTGCTATGGCACAGGGATTATTTTGTACCCTGCTTATTGGTACCATACTCAATACCCTTGGCAGCCAGTTTCACATAGGCTTTCTCACAGCTACTGTTGCCACGGTCAATGGCTCAGAGCTTACCATGGGTGGTCTGGCCTCGGCTATGGTAGGCCCTGCCATGGCTGCAGCCATAGGCTATGCTCTGATGGCACCTCCACTAGTACTTTTTTCACTGATTCCAGTAGGCTATGCCACCAATGTGTTAGGCGGAGCCGGTGGTCCTTTGGCGGTACTTGTGGTTGCCATAGTGGCAGCGGAATTTGGTAAGGCCGTATCAAAAGAAACCAAGATTGACATCCTGGTAACTCCTATTGTAACTATACTTGTGGGCATAGGCCTGGCTCACTTTATCGCTGCTCCAATCGGTGCTGCTGCATCAGCCTTTGGTGCTCTGGTTATGTGGGCTACAGAGCTTCAGCCATTTCTCATGGGCATTGTTGTATCAGTCGTGGTTGGCATAGCCTTGACACTTCCTATATCATCTGCTGCTATCTGCGCCGCCCTCTCTCTTACAGGCCTTGCCGGTGGAGCCGCTGTAGCTGGTTGCTGTGCTCAAATGATAGGATTTGCCACCATGTCCTTTAAGGAAAATGGGGTGGGTGGCTTAGTTAGCCAGGGCATAGGCACCTCTATGCTGCAGATGCCAAACATCATCAAAAATCCTCGTATCTGGATTGCTCCTACACTTGCCTCAGCTATAACCGGTCCTATAGCCACCTGTATATTCAAGCTCACCATGGATGGCACCCCAGTTTCATCAGGCATGGGTACCTGCGGTCTTGTTGGTCAGATAGGTGTATACACTGGTTGGGTCAACGATATTGATGCTGGCACCAAGGCTTCCATTACAGGGTTTGACATTGTCGGCCTTCTTCTGATAAGCTTTATTTTACCAGCTGTATTGTCTTGCATATTCTGTCACATAGAACGCAAGCTTGGCTGGATTAAGGACGGAGATTTAAAGCTGGATTAATACAGTTATTTTATGGATACTACTAATAACAGGAAAGAAAAAATACTTAATATATTAGGCAAAGCCACTGGGCCAGTAAGTGCCACAGCCTTATCTAAGGAGCTTGGTGTCAGCCGGCAGATTATAGTAGGTGATGTTGCCCTCCTTCGTGCCGGAGGCTACGACATAGATGCCACACCTCGAGGCTATGTTATGGGAACCACCGAGACTGCCAACAGAACCCGCATTGTCTGCCAGCACCAGGATACTGACACAGAGCGTGAGCTCAATATCTTTGTAGACAATGGCTGCCGGGTTGTTGACGTCATAGTGGAGCATCCTGTGTACGGTCAGTTGACGGGTCTTCTTAATATAGCTTCCCGCTATGACGTAAAAGCATTTTTGAAAAAGGTAGCCGAGTCAGATGCCCATTCACTGTGCCAGCTGACAGACGGCATACATATCCACACTATAGAATATCCCGACAGTGACGCCTTAGAGCGCACTGTGGCTGAGCTAAAAGAAGCAGGTATTATCTACGGATAATACCTGCTTCTTCTTTTATTTATGTATCTTCATTTTGAAAATCACAAAAGTTTTATTAAATCTCTGCTTCAGCCTACCTATTTAATAAAATATGCTCTTTTTTGGGCTTTACTAAACCAGAAGTATTATGATGGTCTCCAATATGTTTTTCCATCCAAACCATATCATACCACCTGTCAAACTTGTAGCCGCAGGAATAAAATGTCCCTACTAGGCGATATCCCATGTGGGCATGAAAGTCTATGCTGTTTCTGGTGACATATGGATCTGTCTCATTAGCTGGACATGAGATACAAGCATACATATTAAGAAAGCCCCTTGCCTTTAGTTGAGCCTCTAAGGCTTCATGCAAAAGCCTTCCAATGCCTTTTCTTCTTCCATCCTGGGCCACATATATTGAGGTCTCAACAGCCCAGTCATAGGCCTCCCTGGCGTGAAAACAACCTGCATAAGCATAGCCTAAAAGGCTTCCCGTCTCGTCCTCTGCCACAATGTATGGATAGTCCTCAAGAGTAGCCGCAATTCTTTTTTCAAATTCCTCCACTGAGGGAACTCTATACTCAAAAGTAATTGCTGTATCCTTTACATATGGGGCATAAATATGAAGCAGGGCTGCTGCATCTGTGGTTTTTGCTTCCCGCAAACTGATTTGCTTTTTCTTTTCTATCATGTGTTTTATACCTTGCTGATTGTTTTTTTAATTCTATCAGCTCATTATATCACTTATGACAAATATCTCTCCAGCCACAATCACCACATATCCTTTTGCCATAGCCAGGATCAATGATTTTCTCCTGAACTTTTCTTGAAAACTCCCCAAAGGTCATGGTATCTCCAGGCTTTATTCCCGTATAGTGTAGGACTCCCCCGTCATATCTATCAACCTTTTCTATAGTTTCACAGGCTCCTCCTATATTGTGAGGGCAGGCAGAGCATATCTCATCCGCCCTATTTACAATAGTAATCATATGTTCTGCCTCAGGCTCTTCTAGCCAGGCCTTTACCTGTGCCATATGCTTAGTAAAGCCGTCGCTATAGCCCTTACCTTCGAAAAAGTATAAACACATTCCATGATGGGGGCGCAGGTTAATTTGTCCCAATTTGTCTTTATTTTCTACAGACATTTATTATTACCTTCCTTAGTTAAAAAAGCAGATTCCACTCATTCATGAAACCTGCTTTTTAGGTATTATACTTTATTTACTGCTCTAACTTAAGTACTGCCCTAAGTCTTTTTGTTAGAACGAGGGCCAGAGCTATCTTTACAATATCAGGGATAATATATGGGAAAACGCACCAGCCAAGAGCTGTCACAAGGCCAATGGCTCCTGATGCCCTAGAATACACAACCATAAACCAGGCTGTACCAAAAGCATAGCAGACAATAAGTCCAAGCACCATGGAAATGCCAAGCACAAGCAGCTTTCTGCCGAATAAAAACTCAATAAGCCACATAAGAAGGGCTGAGAAAATGAAACCTATAATGTAGCCTCCTGTGGAACCCAGCAGCACTCCTACTCCTCCTGAGAAGCCAGCGAATACTGGAAGGCCAATGGCTCCAAGCAAGATAAAAATAAGTATAGATAAAGAACCTCGCTTGCCCCCAAGCACTCCTACTGCAAGAAATACTCCGAAGGTCTGCAAAGTAAATGGTATAGTCATAGGAATAGAAATCCATGAACATATAGCCATAAGCACGGCAAACATGGCTACATATACCATGTCTATAGTTTTCATACGAGGTTTTGCTGTCTGTGTTATTGTGTCCTTTGTCATAATATCTTCCGCCTTTCATTTTTATTAGCCCCATCTTAGCTTCCGCTTAAAAGCATGAGGTATTTTGATTGCTAAGTTAAAACTCCCCACCAGACTAAAGCTGTGGCTAATCTTTTCATAGAATACAACAAGGCTCTTTGATTGTCAACCTTTCTTACCTCGTTGGTTGACAATCAGCTTATAAAAAAAGCTGCTGAAATATCCTTCAGCAGCCCTCTTTCTTTTTTAGCTCTATTACACCTCTTAGTTTTATTACTTTTCTAGCCTGAGTACTTTTCTTATCCCTGATACTTTTCCTTGTACTCCAGACAAAGCATAGTAATATCATCGTATGGTTCACTGCCATCAACAAAAACATCGATGTCAGCCTTCACCTTTTTCAGTGTATCTGTCACATTGTCATCCAGGCATTTATTTAATATATTTGTCAAGCGGTCCATTCCGTACATCTCCTGGCTCCAGGTTGTAGCTTCATTGACGCCATCTGTATACTGGTATATTTTGTCACCCACCTCAAGCTGCAGAGAGTATTCCTTGTACTCTATATCCTCAAGGCCTGCAAGGACAAATCCTGGCTCTATCTCATACATCTCATAGGCATTTTTATTTTTATGATAAATAAATGGCATTTCATGGCCTGCATTTACATAGCGCAGCTGGCCTGTTTCCAAATTAAGAATACCTTCGAATGCTGTTATAAACATATTGTATTCATTAGACTCGCACAGGAGGTTGTTAACCCGGGTAAATACCTGGCCCAGATCGTTTTCTAACAGGGTATTGTCCTTTATGAGGGTCTTACCTATAACCATGAAAAGTGCAGCCGGAACACCCTTTCCAGATACATCAGCCATAACAAATGCCAGATTCTTATCATCAAGCATAAAGAAGTCATAAAAATCTCCGCCTACTTCCTTAGCTGGTGTGTTAAAGGCATATATATCAATTTCTTTTCTGTCAGGGAAGGCTGGGAAAATATTAGGCAACATAGAAGCCTGTATATTAGTAGCCAAGTCCAGCTCAGCTCCAATACGCTCTTTTTCTGCTGTGGCCTTTGTGAGATTTTCAATGTACTCTTCCAACCATTTAAGCAGAGTATTAAAGGCATTGCCAAGTCCTTCTATCTCATCCCCTGTTTTAATTGATATGCTCTGATCCTTGATTTGGCCTGAGCTGACAATCTCTCCTGCAAACTTATTCAGCTTCTCAATAGGACGTATAATACTTCTTCTTGCAAAGAAGATATATCCAATAACACAAATACTTATGATAATAAGGCAGGCCAAAAGCATGCTGTACAAGAAGCGGTTTAGCTGATCTCGCACACCCTGCATATCAATAATGTACTGAATTTCAGCTATGGCATTGCCATTTTCATCCAAAATAGGTGTTACTGAAGTGAAATTATATCCGTAATCATTGTCAGTAATAAAAGGCTCATCTGTACCCTTATTCTCCGAATACAGCTGCCACACCATATTGTATTTTTCCATTTCAGATTCATCATTTACAGCATCGGTATACAAAACCTCTGTCCCGTATGCAAGCTGATTAGCTGGATTATCTCCTAATTCCTCCACACATGCGTCAATATAAAAGGTAACACTCTTTTCACCAGGGACTACCAGTGATAAATATGTTACATTTGAATCCAATTTTATGGTATTAAGCATGGAAAATACTCTAGTATAAGCCTCTGAGCTGTCTCCGCCGTCACTTATGATGGTTTTTACATCATCAAGGCTTAACATGGTAGCTACGCTCTTGCTGCCAGCAACTACCTTATCAGCATACATATCCTCCAAATATCCGGCTGATGTGCTATATGCAAAATAGGAAACAAATACTGTAAGTATAATACCAAGTATTCCCATTGATATTGCAAACCGGGGTAATAACTTTAAATGATTTTTCATTCTGCCAACCTCTTATAATATATTGTTGCATCGCATTTGCATCTGCCCTTACATACTGGGCAAATCAAATCTAACTTGTTGTACCAGACTTTTTTTGCAATAGTCAGTACTTTAAAATCATGACTTTCAAAGGTCCTTGCCATAGGCACTTCTCCCTGCTTGTTCCATGCAATAGCAAACGCTATATCGGCAGCAGTAGAGTCTTCAAACCAGCGAAGAGCCTTTTTTACAAGTACTATTGACAAGTGCTGTTTACGATATGCAGGGGCTACACCAATGGACTGTACATTGCCTATATGGACTGATTCGTCAAATCCTACCTTCTTTAAGCTATCCAAATTGTTGTTGGATAATTTTTGAGCTTCAGCAAAGTCAATAAGAGTCAAATAAATATAAGCAACCAGCTCATTGTCAGGTGTCACCAGGGCAAATATTATCTGATTCTGACTTGCCATAGCTTCTTTTAAGGCACTTTCCGTATATAGATTTTCGCCAACACATATGTCACACAGCTTAACCAGCTGGGGCACCAATTCAGGTGTCATGGTGATGCATCTCAATCCCTCTTGATTCAAGCCTGCCCACCTCTTCCTGTAAAAATCTTAATGCCTATTGTGATCTCTGTATTTTCGTTCACCATCTGATGATAAAGTCTTTCTTCGTTGTCCCTTACCCACTTCAGCTGTTTTTTTATAGTCTTATTACCTGGATGCTCTTTGCGAAGTATTTCCAAATCATTCTTCAGGTAAGAACAGAATACTACAAAAACATCTGATTTTTTAGACTTATCATCCTGCTCGCTGAATATCCTCTCAGCCTGCATACACCAATCTGAAAAACCACTTGCCTCAAGAATACCAGGAACATAGCGGCCAAAATCTCGCTTGCCTGCATAGACATCCTGCATAAGTATCTCAGAAAAATGCTTAAATAGACGATTATGATCTGGAGTCACCTTACTGATAGTATCGTCTGGCTCGATAATCACTATCTGTCCATCTGGTAACAAATAACGGCGCAGACACGAAAGCACTATCTCCGGATAGGGAACATGCATAAGTACAAAGGAGCAGTTGATTACATCAAATCCCTTTACTTCCTCTTCATCAATAATCCTTTGTATTTTCTTGGAAAAGCTCTTAAGTGCTGTATTGCAGCAATAAAAGCTGTAAACATCATCCCCATATTGTCTGTTGGCTTCCTCCACCACAGAATCCAATATGTCTATACCTATTACCTTACTAAAATGCTCCTTAGTAAAGCGCTCGATTGTTTTACTGCCATCATTACAGCCTATATCAAGAGCACAAAGTTCACTTCTGCCTGCAATAACCCTCTCATATATAGGTCGCTCAAACTCCTTTAGCAAGGCTTTCTGTACTGCTAACCTCTTTATTTCCTCTTCTTGTGCAAAAACTTCTTCCAATTGTATATACTCCACTTAACTATATATTATCCCAACTAATCGGCATAGAGTCATTATAATGGTCATATGTGAATATTTTATATTGTATCTAAAAAAATACAAGCCATCCTTCATCTACCACTCCCAGTATTCTCTTTTTTTCCAAGAGAGAAAACCATATAAATCATTAACAAAAAATATGGCAAAAGTGATAACCATTGTAATATAACCTGGGTTTTGTCTGCAAGCCAAAAGCCATAATACAATCAACACCACATCATTAAGAGCATAGCTGACAGCATAATAGGAAGATCTCTTCACTGTAAGATATGCACCTATAAAGCTGGTTGTTATAGAAAAAGTACTAACCCAAAGATTTGGGGTATCTAGAATTCTTAATATTAAATGAAAAATAAATGTCACAATAACAGCTGATAAGATCATTTTCTTAACTGCTTTTTCATCCAGTCTGGCAATAGCAACTGTTCCCTCATGAAGCTTGGATGGATTGGCCAGCCATGTAATTCCTACCGCAATAGCTATAGGTAAATTCATACCTAAATAGGTAATCATTTCGCCCCAATAGCGAAAATTGAAAGAAATGTAGCCATACATAAGGCTAAAGGTCACAGTACATGCCACCGCCCATATATTGCCTTTTGCAACAAACAAAAGGCCTGTAATGCCTATGCAAGAGGCAATCACCGTAACTAAATCGAAACCCCCTGACAAGACATTTGTCAAAAAAAATGTGATAAGGGACACTATCCAAATCACCCATTCCACCTTGTTCATTTCTTTAAAAGGATTTGTTATCATAACTACTGCTCCTTAGATTTGCCACATCTGTTTATCTTTAATATAAGAAATTATCTCATATTTTATTTCTATACTCTATAATCAAAATTTGAATAATTTATGTTTATTTCCACATTTTTTAAAATAAAATACATTTTCATGCTAGAGTTACTCCTGGAATCTTCTAAGCCAAGACTGGCTTTCCTCTCTTGTTTCAGAAATTTTACTCGAATAATCGCTCTCAAAAAAATTACAAGCCTGCACAAGAAAAAAGCAGCCAAAAGACTGCTTCTTTCTCACCAGGGCTTGAGCCTGAACTTGTATTTATTTCTATTTGCTGCTACTTGACCTGAGCCTCTAAGCGAATATCTCTTGAAGACGCACCGATTCGCAAAGTACCGGGTGCAGTTTTTTCTAGCTTTATCTCCACGGTCTTTGTTTCTCCTGGCTCAAGTGCCAGCTTTTCAAAGCCTACAAGCTCCTGCAGTGGCTCATCCTCTGCCACATCAGCTGGAGCTAAATATACTTGAACTATCTCCTTGCCAGCCACCAAACCTTCGTTTGTCACCTGTAGGCTCACAGCCCATCCCTCTGGCTGCTGTAACAGTGCAGCTGCTTCATAAGAAAATGTAGTATAAGAAAGTCCGTGGCCAAAGCAAAACTGAGGCGCCACATCATACTTGTCGTTATATCGGTAGCCTACAAATAGCCCCTCATCATAAGATACACTCTTGTCTCCTGGAAACTCTCCCAAAACATTGGCCGAGCAATCTGTGTGAGTCTTATAAAATGTCTCTGGCAGCTTACCTGATGGATTGATGTCACCAAAAATCACCTCAGCCAAGGCTCTGCCACCTTCCATGCCGGAATACCAGTGCCAAACAAGGGCCTTTGCCTTATCTATGAACCGCCCCATCTCCACAGGGCTGCCTGCCATTATAACAACTACAGTATCTGGATTCACCTCAAGGACCTGCTCTATCAGCTCATCCTGCTCATAAGGCAGCTTCATGTCAGACCTGTCCTGGCCCTCCACATCATAGTTGTGATTGAGGCCAGCTACTATAATTACCTGGTCATACTCTGAAGCTAGTTTTACTGCTTCCTCACGAAGTGCCTGTCTTTCCTTTGCCAAGGCTTGGTCAACAGAATCACTAGTCTTTGTGCTTCCGCCACCGTCTTCCAAGCTTGCCTCCTGCCAGTTTTTGTCTGAATCTGTAAGGGCTGGATCCCTCTTATAACCTGGAACATAGGTTACCTCAGTATTACCGCCGGCTACCATGGAAAGTCCCATGAGAGGTGTTATTTCATAAAGTGCCTTTATCTCTGCACTGCCGCCACCATTTGAATGGACAATATCTGCATTTTCACCGATAACAAGAAGCTTCTTTACCTTGTTGCGATCAAGCGGAAGCAGGCCTTCCTCATTTTTTAAGAGAACTACCGATTCCCTAGCAGTATCAAGAGCTTTCTTTTGGTGATCTGCTGTATTGTAAGCTCCGGCTTTTCTTGGCCTGTCATCCTCTGCCCCGGCAATCATGTGCAGACGCATCATAAGCATAAGGATATGGGTCACCTTTTCGTCTATAAGCTTTTCATCTATCTGACCAGCCTTTACTTTTTCTAGTAGAGGATTGGCCATAAAATAATCGTCAAAGTCATAGGTAACTGACATCTCTATATCCAGAGGTGAGCCTGCTGCCATATCGGTGTCATGGACTCCGCCCCAGTCAGATATAATAGTGCCCTCATATCCCCACTCTTCCCGCAGTATGTCCTGTAGCAGGTGCTTATTGGCATAGCAGTGGGTGCCATTTATCAGGTTGTAGGCTGTCATAAGAGAATAAGAATCGCCCTTTGTTACTGCAGCGTAAAAAGCAGGAAGATATATCTTGCGCAAGGTCTTTTCATCTATAATATCATCCACCCACAAGCGCTCTGTCTCCTGGTTGTTGGCAGCAAAATGCTTAACGCAGGCTGCTACGTCATTTTCCTGAACACCCTTGATATAAGGCACAGCCATCTCTGCCACCAGATATGGATCCTCGCTGAAATACTCAAAGTTGCGGCCGCAAAGTGGGCTTCTTTTGATATTAATTCCAGGGCCCAAAATAACATCCTTGCCTCTGCCTCTAGCCTCTTCACCAAGCACCTGTCCTGATGCGTAGGCAAGATCTCTGTTCCAGGTGGATGCTATAGCTGAATTGCTTGGCAAATATGTGACATAATCACTGCTTGTGCCTATTGCCTCCCAGGAATCTGGCTTAAACTGCTGACGCACTCCCATAGGACCATCTGACATGGCAAGGGGAGGTATACCAAGGCGGTCTACACCTTTGGTTCTGAAAAGCTCCGCCCCGTGTATCATACCTATCTTTTCTTCAAGAGTAAGCTTGGCTGTAATTTGGCTTGCCTTTTCTCTTAGCTTTAGTAATTCCTTTTTCATGAATAATTTCGACCTCTATTTTAAAGCTCTATATTAAAGCTTTCTCCTGCTGCAACTGTCACAAGAGTATCGTTTCCTTCCTGCTGGCAGGTTGCCCCCATAACTGATGCTACCTGGCAGTTAATGAAACGCACCTTACAAGCAGTATCTCCTGAAACAGACACATTAAAGCCATTCTTTTCTGGCTCAGCAGTAAATGTCATTATTGCCTTGCCCTGCTGGTAAACTGTAGTGCTGCAAGCATCTGTCAGCTCGTATACCCTAAGCTCCAGATTATCCTTGAAATCATAATCCACATGATTAGCTGTAATACCTGTAGGAATAATGCTGCCTGCCTTTACCCACATAGGGATAGACAGATAGTCGTGATGCTCCTGTCTCCAGCATCCGCCCTCTGCAACCTCTCCAGTGAGATAGTTGGTCCACTTGCCGGCTGGCAAATAATAGCTAACCTCGCCAGACTCATCAAAGACTGGTGCCACCAAAATAAAATCTCCCAGCATGTACTGCTTATCAAGATACTGGCAATTCTTGTCATCCTCAAATTCCAATGCCATACTACGCATCATAGGGATACCTGTATTGTGGGTAGCCACAGCTCCGCTATAAAGGTATGGAACTAAAGAAAGCTTAAGTTTTGTGAAAAATCTTACTACATCTACTGCCTCATCATCGTATGCCCATGGCACTCTGTAAGAGGTAGAACCGTGGAGACGGCTGTGGGTAGAAAGAAGGCCAAATGCAGCCCATCTCTTGTATACATCTGGAGTAGATGTATCCTCAAAACCACCTATATCATGGCTCCAGAATCCAAAGCCTGAGCTTGTAAGAGAAAGACCTCCACGAAGACTTTCTGCCATAGATACATAATTTGACCAGCAGTCACCGCCCCAATGTACAGGGAACTTCTGTCCGCCAACAGTAGCTGAACGGGCAAATACAACTGCCTCATCGTGGCCCTTTACCTCTGCTATTACATCAAATACTGCCTTATTGTAGAGGTATGTATAGTAGTTGTGCATCTTCTCTGCATCCATGCCGTTATAGTAAACAGCATCTGTAGGAATACGCTCGCCAAAATCTGTCTTAAAGCAATCCACGCCCATATCCATAAGCATTCTAAGCTTATCCTGATACCAGCGAGTAGCCTCTGGATTGGTAAAATCTACAATAGCAAGACCTGGCTGCCACATATCCCACTGCCATACATCGCCGTTTGGTCTCTTAAGGAAATAGCCCTTTTCCATGCCTTCTGCAAAAAGTGCTGACTCCTGACCAATGTAAGAATTGATCCATACACATATCTTAATACCACGGGCCTTAATACGCTCAAGCATGCCCTTTGGATCTGGGAAAACTCTCTCATCCCAGATAAAGTCTGTCCAGTGGAATTCTCTCATCCAGCAGCAATCGAAGTGGAATACAGAAAGAGGTATACCCCTCTCCTCCATACCGTCGATAAAGCTCATAACTGTCTTTTCATCATAGCTTGTAGTGAAGGATGTAGACAGCCACAGTCCAAAGGTCCACTGTGGTGGCAGGGCTGGCTTGCCTGTAATATCAGTGTAGCGCACCAGTACATCCTTCATGGCAGGTCCATTGATAAAGAAATAATCCAAGGACTCGCCCTTTACAGAAAATGCAGTCTTAGATACCTGCTCTGTAGCAATCTCAAACTCCACCTTATCTGGATGATTGACAAATATACCATAGCCTTTGTTAGATACAAAAAATGGAATGTTCTTGTAGGACTGATCTGTACTTGTACCACCATCCTCGTTCCATATCTCTACAGACTGACCATTTTTTACAAATGGAGAAAAACGCTCTCCAAGACCATAGATAAGCTCTCCTACAGAAAGTCCTAGCTGCTGGCACATATAAGCATCGCCTGGCTTGTCATAGGCAAAGCCCTTCCAATCGGCCTTAAGATATGCCAAATCACGCCAACCACTGGATGTAAGAAGCTTGCCATCCCTCTCATAACGCATATTAAAATTATTTTTATCTATTACAAGAGATAATGAACCACTTCTTACTGTAATTGTCTCATCCGTCTCCTCCACCTTGAAGGCATCATTTTCATCAAGGAAAGACAGCTCAAAATGTGGGCCATTGTCCTTTACTCCCATGTGATGGAAGACCTGAACTCTAAGCACCTCTGGCCAAGGAGCTGTAATTTTTATAGTTAAATTGATGCCACCAAGTGTATCACCCTTGTGATTAATACGGCCTGTAGGCGCACAGATAGACACCTCTGATTCTGATGTTCTTACCTCGTATGCCTGCTGTGGTGAAAAACACTCAAAGCCTTCTTTAAATAGCCAACATCCGTTGTGAAATTTCATTGTACTTTTCCTCCGTGTAAAATATATCTTATGCACCTGCAATTGGCACTCTTATTTCCTCCCTAAGGGAGACTAGTGCCAGACTAAGCCAAGCCTCATAACAACATAGGCCAGGCTCCTTATTATGGGTAAATTATAAAAAAAGGGATATCTGATTTATACTGTATTTTTTCGTGCAAAAATACGGTTACATTTCAACCACTCATTTGTTATCCTTTTGTATATATTAAAGAAGGTATTTCGAGAGTATTTTTATGAAAGCATTCAATCCGCAAATTGCAATTTTCTCAAAAAGAAATGTAAGCAAGCAGCTTAGAACCCTCTATATTTTAGCCATTGTTGTGCCTATCCTCATAGTGGGCGGCATTATTTATTTTATCTACTACGGACAGGTGACTGAAAACTACGAGCACCTTACATCTTTAAAGGCCAGACAGGTGCAGTCAGCCCTTGTCTCTACCACCCTCTACACCAACAATGTTTATACGGAAATTATGGCTGATAGCAGCCTTCAGTCTATTCTTTCAAAGGAATATGACTCTCCTTCTTCTGCTCAAAAGGCTCTAGCATCTTATCAGAAGCTGTCCGATGTACTTTCCAGCAATACCTCTCTGGTAGACGCCCGCCTTTATATCGATGAGTCCTTCCTTGCCAGCAAGGATTCCTTCAACAACTTCTACCCTATCACCGATGCTGTCAAGGAAAGTGACTGGTACAAAAAAGCAAAAAGCAGCCATAGCAACTTTTGGTCATCCTCACTGCGCACCGACTCCTTTGGTACTTCCTATCAGGAGCTTCACTATTTTTGCCGTATTCCTGTTCTTGAAACCGGAGATTTTGGTATACTCATGCTGTCCGTGTCAAATGACCACTTAAAAAGCCTTATCCAGCGTGATGAGTATCAGGTCTATATTTCCTGCAATGAAGACCCTGTTTTTTATTGCAGCGACAGGTCAAAAACAGGCCAGGATATTCCTGTAGATATGAGTCTTTTTGATAACTCTGAGACCACCGGTCAGCTGAAGGTTGCAGGGGAAAAGGTTATTGCTTCCACCACCTCCCTAACCCCCTATGCCACAGAGGATACTATCAATATTCTTGTAGTTTCCCCTGCTGCCCTAAAATACATCCATCGGCTTACCATTATATTTGCACTAACCCTGCTTTTTGCCATTGCCATATCCGGCTTCATAATCAGTCTTTACTCTGGCTATTTCAATAATCGTATTCAAACCCTGCGCCTGGCTATGCACAAGGTATCCCACAACGATTATGAGATTGTCAACTCCATAACTGGTGATGATGAGCTGTCTGCCACCTTTAGCGACCTGGTTACTATGGTGGATAAGCTAAAGGCCACTGAGGCTGCCATCTACAAGGCCCAGATTAACGAACAGATACTGAGCAATCAGCAGCAACAGATGGAGTTAAAGCTTCTTGCCAGTCAAATCAATCCTCACTTTTTGTATAACACCCTGGAAACCATCCGCATGAAGGCCTTTTCTGAGGGCAATCGCGAGGTGGCCACTGCCATCAAGCTTCTTGGGAAATCCATGCGCTATGTTTTGAGCAATACCAAGGCCAGCTCCACTACCTTGGATAAAGAAATCGACTACATCCGCACCTATCTTGCCATACAGCAGATACGCTTCGGCAGCAGGCTCAAATACACCATTCGCATCGAAGACAACCTAGAGCTGTCCAATTACCAGATTCTGCCCCTTCTTATTCAGCCTATTGTGGAAAATGCTTTTTCCCATGGTCTCAAGGATGCAGAATATGATGGCCACATTATTATCAAGCTAAGCCGTGACAGAGAAGATCCGGATTTGCTGGTGACAGATGTTTTTGACAATGGTATTGGCATGACTACCGACCAGCTAGCAGAGGTCATAGCCCACTTAGACGTACCGCGAGAAGACAGTGACCACGGTGTAGGACTTTACAATATCAACAACCGAGTCCACCTTTTTTATGGTGACTCCTACGGTCTTGAGCTATCAAGCAGGCCAAATCTTGGCACAGTTGTCACACTTACTATTCCACTTATCAATATTAGGGAGGAAGAGGCATGAAGGTTTTAATAGCCGACGATGAACAAATAGTTTTACAGGGATTGCAATACATAATAGATTGGCAGAGCTTAGGCTTTGACATATGCGGCACTGCCTCCGACGGAGCTGAAGCTTTGGATAAAATAATGACCCTGTCACCTGATTTGGTTATGATGGATATTCGCATGCCAAAAATGACAGGAATAGAAGTTGTCCAGGCTGCTGTAGAAGCTGGCTACACCGGCAAATTTATTATCCTAAGTGGTGTCAGCGACTTCAAGCTCGCCCAGACAGCCATGCGCTATGGGGTGGACTTTTATTTGACCAAGCCTATAGATGAGGATGAGCTGGAGGAAGCCGTCAAATCCATCCACTCTCTCATCGAATCACAGTCAAAGACCGCATCTTCCTACAAGCAATACCGCAGCAAGGCCAAGCTTTCTATACTTCAGGAGCTTATGGTTGACTCTTGCGATTATGACCAGCTTGATATAGAAGACCTGCATCTTTTGGCCCCAATCTATCGAGTAGTTTCCTACGAAAATTATAACCAGGACTACTTTGCACCTACCTGGGATTTTGCAGAAATGATGAGGGTTACCAACCAGGACAACAATACCTTTGACCTTATAGAATTAGACCAGCGGAAAATCATCCTGCTAAAGGGAGAATTTGCCATCAACCGTTTTGATGACCTGCTGGCTCACTATAATACTGCTCCACAAAAGGGATCACCTTTTGACTCTGTCTTTTTAGCCTATGGCCGGACAGTGGACAATATCCGGGATATCCATCTGTCTTACCAGGATGTGTGCGGCCTGATAGACAGACGCTTTTTCTGCCAGGAAAACCAGCATATAGTGGGCGCAAAAGCTCTGCCTGACCCTGAAACTCTTATTGCAGCAGCAGACCTGCCCCAGGCATCCTACTACGCTGACAAATTTATAGGCTTTATCCAGTCCCACAATTTGCTCCTTATTACGGATTGTCTGAAGGAACTGCAGGATACCCTGACAAAATCCTCTGAGAATATGCCAAGCCTAAAGCATTACCTCATAGATATATATATCCTTGTAAAACAAAAAATAATGCAGCTTTACCCAAAGCAGGACATCCCATTTCTAGCCAATGCTTCTGCCATAGAGCTTATTGAGCAAAAATACTACCTCTACGAGATCATTGCCTTTATGGCTGAGCAGTTTGACATGTGGGCCCACTCTGTAGGCACCTTCTCGGGAGAAAATGTCCTTGATGAGGTAGTCTACTATATCAAGCACAATTACTCACAGAATCTTAAGCTGGAAAATATAGCTCCGCTTTTTGGATATAACTCCTCATACTTGGGAAAGGTATTCAGCAAAAAAATGGGCCTAAGCTTCAACTCCTATGTGGATATGGTCCGCATAGAAGAAGCAAAGAAGCTTTTGGCCCAAAAGGATTTAAAGGTCTACACTATCTCCGAGCAAATTGGCTACAGTAACGTGGATTACTTCCACAAGAAATTTAAGAAATACATCGGGACCAGCCCTGCAGAGTATAGGAAGTCTTTATTTAATTAAAGAATCTAATATAGTATTTCCTACAGATAATACTGGTCTATGGTTTTGCCCCTAAAAGCTTTCCCTGACAATCTAGGATTTAACTTAAGATCTGATTTTACTCCATAAAAAAAGCCCAGAGCGCACGCTCTGAGCTTTTTTATTATCATATAATTGCTTAGCTTAGCCTTTAACAGCTCCGCCGGTTACACCTTCTACATAGAACTTCTGCATGATAATGAAGAGGATGGAGATAGGTACTGCAACCATAAGACCACCACAACAGAATGTAGCGAAGTACTGATTGATCAGTGAACGCTGAAGCAGGTTGTAAAGTCCAATAGCCATGGTCCAATCTGCGGCATTCTTTGACTTAATCATGAGACGGGCCATAACAAAGTCCATCCATGGAGTCAGGAATGAATTGATAACTGTGTATACAATCATTGGCTTTGAAAGAGGAACTACAATCTTTGAGAAGATGGTAGCCTCTGAAGCTCCCTCCAGCATAGCTGCTTCTCTAAGAGAAACAGGAATGGTATCAAAGAATCCTTTTAGCACCAGGTATCCCAAGCCCGATGCTCCTGAGTAGACTATGATAAGACCTACTACCGAATCGGTAAGTCCCATGAGCTTAAGTACAAAGTACATAGCAATCATAGAAAGTACACCAGGGAACATACCAAGGATAAGAGAAAAGCTCATAAGACCTTTTCTACCCTTGAAGTTGATACAGCTAAATGCATATGCTGTCATGATAACAAAAAGTGATGATACGATACAGCAGCAGATAGCGATAATCAATGAGTTTTTAAACCATGCTGGGAAGTTAGCCGCAGCTGTTGGCTCAAAAAACAAATCGTGATAATTTTGCAATGTCCACTTCTCTGGGAAGAAGGTGGATGTATTAATTCCCTTGTTTACGCTAAATGTTGTAACAAAAAGCCAAACGATAGGTATCAGCCATATAAATGCCAAAAAAGCAAGTACGATGTGACGTAATGTAATTCCAATAGCTTTCTTTGCTCTCATTATCTATACACCTCCTCTTTGTCTCCAGAAACCATACGTGAGAATGTGACAAGTGAAAGTGCGGCACAGATTACGAAGGTAATAATACCGATAACTGATGCCATCTTGAAGTTACTGTAATCATTTGTCAAAGTAAAGAGCCAAGTAATCAAGAGGTCAACTTCCTTGGCGTTAGATGCTGCAAATGCCATATTAGAAGTAGTGTAATTACTGGTCAAAAGGTAAATAACATTGAAGTTATTGATATTTGAAATAACTGACTGAATCAAGCTTGGTCCACAGATGAAAAGCACATATGGCATAGTGATTTTCCAGAAAATCTGCCACTTGTTGGCTCCATCGATACGGGCGCTCTCTATCTGGTCGTTAGGTATATTCATAAGAATACCTGTAGCTGAAAGCATCTGGTAAGGAACACCAACCCAGATATTAACCAGGATAATTGTTACATGAGCCCAGCCTGGTTTTGACAAAAATGGTATAAAGGAAGCACTCTTGCTAAGCAAACCAATATTCTTAAAGAAATCAAGTATACCTATATTAGCGCACCAGGTATTGACGATACCGTTGTCACCAAACATTTTTGAAATAAGCATCAAAGTAACGAACTGTGGTACAGCAATGGTGATAACGAAAAGTGTACGCCACAGGCCCTTGCACATAGTGTGCTCATGGTTGATGAACTTGGCAAGAAGGATACCGCCAAGGAAAGTGGTTGCGGTAGCAAGTACAGCCCAGATAAGTGTCCATGCCAGGATACGTACAAAGGCATAACCAAAGGTAATAGTGGTTGATGTAGTAAAAATAGTCTTAAAGTTTGCAAGACCTACCCAGGTAAAAAGATATGTAGGTGGCTGATGGTTCTCATCGTAGTTAGTAAAGGCAATACATATCATGAAAAGAATAGGTATGATATTAATGAGAAGTACACCTATACTTGGCAAGGTGAGAAGTGTAATATGAAACTTCTCATTCTTGAGTGTCTTTATATCTTCCTTGAGGCTGTTAATGTGTTGACCCTGCTCCTGCATCTGCTGCAAGCGGTACACACAATTTATATTACTTATATATAATGCGATAAATGCAACGATTATAAGTATACCGATAATACCATAGAGAAGTATCAAGAGTGAGTTATCATAATCGTTTACAGTTTTTGTCATAGTTACAATATCAAAAACCTCTTCTCTCTGAACAGTACCCAGAGTATTGAGCTTTGACATATAAGGTAAAAACACATCGAAAACAGCTATAATAGCACCTAATTCGATGGCGATCATAAGGATTCCCTTTACTATCTGCTTTCTTGCAAAATAGCCCATACCCATGATAATAAGTGATAGTTTAACCCAGATATCACCCTTTACCACAGCAGTGCCAAAATCCTTAAAGTGTTGACCTATACTGTTAAAAAATGTTTTCATAAGCTTTTCCTTTTAGTAGGGTTTTGAATAATAACATAACTGTCTAAAATGTCCTGACAGGTAAAATAAAGAATTCATAGGGGTTTGTAATGAATCTTTTCGAACAAATACCCACGGAGCTAAGTAATGAATCTTCTTAGTCCGCGGGTCTTAGCATTCTAATTAATTATGTAATTAGCGGGTAGTGATTACTCTGCTACTGGCTGTGTAATAGCCTCTACAGCATCATCAAGTACGCCCTGGATGTCTGAAGTACCATCAACAAGGTTCTGTCCAAGTGAGTTTGCTGGATCCCAGTAAGCATTACCAACTCTCTGAAGCTGAGCATATGGTGACTGCTCTGCAAGAGCTGAAAGAGCTACTGAAGAAGCTGCTGCAAGTGCCTCCTCGTTAGCTGGGCCCTCACCTGTTGCCTGGTAAATAGCCTCCTCAGACTCAGCATTGGTGATGTACTCTGCAAGAAGCATTGCCCAACCTGTGTACTTGCTGTAAGCGTTAACACCTGCAAACTTGTATCCTGAGTAAGAAGCCATCTGAGTAGCTGTGCCATTTACATCAAATGTAGGAAGCTTTGTTGCTGCATATCCATCGCCATAAGCATCTGAGAATGCATTTGAGTTCCATGTACCTGAAACATAAGCGATGAGGTTACCAGCTGAAAGCTCTGTAAGAGCATCGTCATTTGTAAGGTTCTTGAATGATGACTGAGCTGTGATATTCTCGATTGACTCTGCAACTGCTGCACCAGTCTCTGAATTCCAATCACAGTTGTTAGTGCCATCTTCGTTCTCTGTAAGCTCACAGCCTGCACCACCGAAGAATCCGTATAAGTACCAAGCATTTGAAACTTCCATACCAACTGTCTTGCCAAGCTCGTCAGCCTTAGCTGTAAGAGCCTCCCAAGAAGCAACATCCTCTTCTGAGAGAACTGATGAATCATAGTATAAGAAATATCCGTTTGAAGCTGAAATAGGATAAGCCATAAGCTTGCCATCTACTGTAGCTGCCTCAACTGAAGCTGCTGTAGAAGCACCGGCTACATCATATGTGTAAGTAGTAGCAACTTCCTGAAGTGCACCAGCCTTAACAAGCTCCTGGATCTGGTCATCTGCGAATACATAAACATCAGCAGCTGCCTCAACGTCCTCAAGAACACGGTCCTTTGTATCAGCCTCTGATACAGCACCGATTGTGATGTCGAAATCTACATCTGAGTACTGAGCCTTGAACTTCTCAATGATATCAGCCATAACCTTCTGATAATCATCTGTCTCTGAGCACCAAAGCTGAAGTGTAACTGTGCCATCTGTTGCTGCGATAAGATTAGCAACTGGATCTACATCTGTTGACTCTGCTGCAGCTGAATCATCTGTTGTAGCTGCTGCGTCCTCTGTTGTGTCAGCTGATGATCCACATCCTACAAAAGCTGTTACTGCCATTGTAGAAACAAGTAATGCTGAAACTAACTTTTTCTTCATTCTTCTTTCCTCCATTTTTAAGCTATTGCTTATTAATTATTTATACCCACAACTGGATGCGATTGCTATCTCTTGCAACTATTTGCAACCGGTTGTTCATCGTGTATTTATCCTACCTCTAAAACTTTTTGTAGTCAACCGAGCAATTTTAACGAGCATTGGTTATTTTTTTTGTGAAAAATTACTAATCAGTACTGTCTCTCATCTGTATATTGAAGTCTGAAAGGACCCTAGAGGCCACTTCCTCCTTGCGCAATTTGCGCAACAAAAGTTCAAAGCCTTCCGCTCCAAGCTTTTTTGCATCAAAGAACAGTGATGTAATACTTGGCTTGGAATTGCTTAGAAGACTGGAATCATAAAAAGAGCACAACATTACATCCTCTGGTATGGAAATTCCATTCTTGTGCAAGGTCAACAGAACCGAGTTGCACAACATGTCATCCATACATACTATACACTGGGCTCCCTCCTTGATGGCTCCAAGCACCACTGCCTCCATGCGTTCTGACCTATGCATATTTAGAAAAATAAGCCCCTCCTGGGGCTCCAAGCCTTTATTTTTGAAGCCTTGGCAAAAACCATCCAGACGGCTCTTGGTAACATTAATATTATCACCACCACCAATAAGGGCCATCCGTGTAACCCCCTTGTCTATAAGGCTCTCGATAAGTCGGGCTGAAGCTCCCTCGTTATCGTGATCAATGTAGAGCACATCCTCATCCTGTGGATTACCCATAACAATATATGGAATGTCACTTTTTTTCAGAAAGCTGATAACACGACTGCCTCTCTCAGCACGACTGGCAATTATGGCATCTACCTTTTTATTATTGACTGCATGCTCCAAGGCAGAAATATCGTCATTGTCAGCTAAAATAATCAACACGTCATACTCATCCTGCATAGCCCTTGTGCAAACCCCAGTCATAAGGGTCTGAAAATATGGGCTGGTTACTACCGATGAATCAGTAGGAAATATAAGCCCCACATTGTAGGTCTGGCTGCGAGCCAAAGACCTTGCCACTGCATTTGGCGTATAGTTGACCTTTTTTATATATTCGTTGACCTTGGTGCGAGTAGCCTCAGAAATGCGGCCTTTTCCAGAGATGGCACGGGATACTGTCGTCTTGCTCATCCCCAGCTCTCTTGCAATATCTTCAATTGTATAACTCATTTTAATCCCTCTTCTTATTCCCTCTTTAATATTTATACCTTAGATGTAGCTGTCGATAACCTGCAAAAACCCTGTCAGTCAAAAAAAGCAGCCTGCACAGGCCTATACCGATTTATAGATGTAGTTGACCTTAGCACTTTTTAGGCCAATCTGCAATCGGTTGCGCATTTTTCGTTAAAAGACAACAATATTTATTTGTGAATTTTGTTAAAAAATATATTCACTTATGCTATTCTATTAGTGATATTTTCAATTTTTAACATGATGGAGGAAAATATGTTAGAAAAAAGATTTAAACTCAGCCCAAACGGTACTACCGTCAAAACAGAGATTATCGCTGGTCTCACCACATTCATGACTATGGCTTACATCATAGCCTTAAATCCAAATCTTCTTACCAGCTACGGTGCTGGTGGTCAAGAGCTGTGGAACGGAGTATTTTTGGCAACCTGTCTTGCCTCTGCAGTAGCTATGTTTGTTATGGCATTTCTTGCCAACAAGCCTTTCTGCCTGGCTCCTGGTATGGGTCTCAACTCATTCATGGCATCTACAATTGCCAATCTTGTAGTTATGACTGGCATGGGATATGTAGAGTCCTTCCAGGCCATGCTCTGCATCATCTTTATTGAAGGCGTCATCTTCTTGATTCTCTCTCTGCTCAATGTACGTGAAAAAATCGTAGACGCTATTCCACTGGGCATCAGACTTGGTATCTCACCAGCCATCGGCCTTATGCTTCTCAATATCGGTCTTGGTTCAAATGTATACATTGCCAACACTGATGGCACACAGTTTTATGTAATGAAGGATTTCTTTGGTTCTTTGACCGCCTCTTTTGCAGCTCAGAGTATGGGAGATGCCTATCCTACAATGGTTCTTTCAGTTGTGACTATGTTCATAGGACTCTTTGTAATCGTTGTTTTAGTAGACAAGGGCTTTAAGGCAGCCGTTATTCTTGGCATGCTTGTTGCATCAGTTATCTACTGGGTTGGTGAGGCATTATTCCTTGGAATTAACCCATTTGCTTCCCTTGCCACAGCATCATTTGTACCTGCCTTTGGTGATATGGCTTCTACTACCCTCTTCAAGTTCAACTTCTCTGGTCTTGTTGATATGGGTTGGTTCACAGTTGTTACTCTTATTATTACCTTCTGTGTTATTGATATGTTCGATACCATCGGCACCCTTGTTGGTACTGCAAGCAGAGCTGGCATGGTAGACAAGCAGGGCAATATGCCTAATATGAAAGAAGCCCTTACTGCAGATGCAATAGGTACTCTCGTTGGTTCATGCACCGGTACTTCAACTGTAACTACTTTCGTAGAGTCAGCATCCGGTGTTGAGGCAGGTGGCAGAACTGGTCTTACATCCCTTACCTGCGGCATCGCATTTTTCCTGTGCATCTTCCTTGCACCTGTTGCAGCCATTATCCCTGCAGCCGCTACATCAGCCGCCCTCATCTATGTAGGTGTTTTAATGATGTCTGGTCTGAAAAAAGTTGATTTCGAGGACCTCTCTTCAGCTGTACCTGTTGCCATTATGATGATTGCTATGCCTATTTCCGGCTCAATCGGACATGCCATCGGCCTTGGCATGATTTCATACACAGTTATCAAGCTTTGCACAGGCAAGGCCAAGGATGTATCTGTACTGACCTATGTCATTGCAATTATTTTCCTTATTAAGTTCTTCTTGGCTATCTAAATCTTGCCAGAAGCACTCATCCTATAGATAGTACTTAAATACTACTGAGTCAAAAAGCACCCTGACTTATATCAGGATCTAGAAAAACAATCATAGCGAATAGCCTTTCCAGTTAGGGAATAATCAGGCTTAACGCCAGCAAGTAAAGCGCCCTTTGCGGGGCGCTTTATTACTATCCGCCTGCAGGAAGTAGCCTCAGCTGCTGCAAGCAAATCGCTCTCATCTGTACATGGTGCCTCTAAGCGCTGTAGAAGCTGAAATTTTTTCTTTATAAGACCAGACTTTTGCCTGGCTGGAAACATAGGATCAAGCAGTACTGTATCCGGTGAAAAATCAAGATGCCCCATAGCCTCTATGGAATCCTGGCATCTTAGCTCCATCCGTGCTACTACAGATTCAAGCCCAGGATCACTCTTAGCCCGTTTCATGGCATCCGCAAGTAAAGCTGCTATAACAGGATCATACTCATACATCACCACATTAAAGCCTGCCGCCGCAAGGAGAATGGAATCTTCCCCAAGGCCTGCTGTTGCATCAAGAACAAGCTGAGGCATAGGCTTAGACTTTAATCTGGCAGCCTTTATAAGCATTTCCTTTTGCAAATTTCCTGCCGTCAGGCGACGAGCCATATCAGAGAAATCTGCCGTCAGGCTTAGTTTGCCATCAGTTAATGTGAGTCCACATTCTCTTTCTTCCAGGCTAAGGCCTGTAGATTTTATTTTTTCATTAAGTTCATATAATTCTTGTTTATCCATATTTAACCAATGTAAAAGTCTTGTTTTTTGTTTTCAACTGTTCTAAGATGATAGCTGTCCATGTTAAAAAAGCCTGTACTTACACCTGCAAATGCCGTCTTTTGGCCAGTCAGCAATTTGTATTCATCGGGGTGTGGCTCAGTTGGTAGAGCGCTACATTCGGGATGTAGAAGTCGCGCGTTCGAATCGCGTCACTCCGATTTATTTTCTTTAGCAAAAAAGCTTCGCTTTGACAGCGAAGCTTTTTTATTGTAGTAAACTAAGACCGCAAACTGAATTAATCCTCCAGCTGTCCGATAGCCTCTATGACAGAATCGTAGCTTTTTTGCAATATAGGAAGCATATCCTTTGCCCCCTCTATATCAGCACCATTTCTCAGCATTTCTGTAATCTCTACTGCCAATTGGTTCAGACTCACCAGTGATAGATTAGCTGTAACTCCCTTTAATGTATGGGCCGCAGCAAAGGCCTGTTCATAATCCTCTGCCTCCATGGCAGCATTCAACTGTGACATACTTGGGTCAACTGTGAACTCATGAAGGAAACGAATCATAAAGCTCTCACGCATCAATCTTTTCAAGGCGTCCTCATATCCGCCACCGCTAATTGCATAAAATTCTTTTACAGTCATTGCTCTCTCCTGTTAATCATCATTCTATGTCTAGTAAGGTTTCTTCCCCCCCTCACCCAGCTTTTTAAAATATCCTGCCAGGATCTCTAGGGCTTTTTCTTTTCCTATTGACTTAAGCATATAGCCTATAGCTCCAAGCTGCAATGCTTCAGCTACAGTACCGGCATCGCTTTTACCAGTAAGAATTACTATGGGTATCTGCCCAAGTGCCTTGTCTTGCCGCAGCAGCTGGGTAAAAATACGGCCATTAACAATTGGCATCTCATAGTCAAGTAATATAAGATCTACTTGTTCAGCCAAAAGTATGCGTATGGCCTGCACTGCTGTATCAGCAGTCAGCACATGATAGTCCTGCTCCAACCATGTTCTGGTAAGCTGTAAGGAATGGTCATCATCATCTACAATAAGTATGTGATGCTTCACATGAAGCTCTGTTGTAGTCATAATCTTGCGCAAGTCCTTGGACATAGCCTTGGCATCCACAGGGCGGGGGTATGTGGCTAAAATGCGCTCATTTGGAAATACTTTTTCATAGACCTTTATCTCTGGCTCATAACCGATAAGCACCAAAGGACTTGTTTTTGCAGATAAATATTCTTTTATTTTAAGAACAGTCTTACTGGCATTGCTATCATTTTCATCTAAATATATAAGATATGCATCATATGACTTGCGAAGTATGGCAGTTTTGCTGGCTGCTGTAAGCAAAAAGTCCACCTCAAAGCCTACCTTCTGAAGCTGAGTCACCAAAGAAGCCTGCATATAGGACTTTGTCTCGGCCATAAGTAAAAGGTGGTTTTGAGTAAAATGTTCTTCTACCTCCACCTCGCTGTCACTATCCCCTTCGCCATCTGAAAAAATGGAAACCTCTACGTAGTCATCTATAGCAGCCCTTGCCTGGCTGACAGATGTCTGATATGTGTCCTTGAACTTTGGCATCCCCTTTTTGAGACCCTGCTCATCCGGAAGGGCCGCCTGCTTTTCCATGCCTTCTGAAAGCTTAGACAATGGTCTATTGCCAAGTGATGCGGTAAAGCTTTTATTGGCATGGGCCTTCATCCGCAAATCTTCGTAATCGCCTCTGTTTAAGGCTGATTCTATCTCAGCCACAGTCTTGCCAGAGGACTTAACGAATTCTGCTAAAAAGCTCAAATAGGTCTCCATGGAACCGCAATATTTGAGTCCATCTGCCACAGAAAAGTTGGTGCCTACCAGTCTTTTCAACCATTCCGGCTCATCAGCATCATCATTTTCCGACATATAAGCTCGATTGAGCTCTGCATCTGGACACCACATAAGAATTTTATTAGCTAAACTCTGTATATCTACAGGCTTTTGAATAAAGTCGTTCATGCCGGCTTCGATAGTTTGAGGCAGGGCTTGCTCTGACACATCGGCAGTCATGGCAAGAATAGGCACCATCAAGGCATACCCACTAGCCAGGGCGCGAATCTGCCTGGTAGCTTCCAAGCCATCCATAACCGGCATATTAATATCCATTAAAATGATGTCAAAATAGCCCTCATCCTGAGCCTTAATTGTAGAAAGAGCCGACCGGCCATTGTCGGCAGCTATTACCTTAACACCCAGCTCCTTCAATAATTCTATTGCCAGGTCTCTGTTGAGCTTATTGTCCTCAACCAAAAGTGCTTTGCATTTTGCCATATAAAGCCCTCATATACATATAAAAACCCTTAGCTTTTACTGTGGGTCAGCTATCTCTCTTGCCACGAAAACTCCCGACGCAGAAGCATGGGACAGAGAATGGGTTACGCCGCTGCCATCGCCTATTACATAAAGGCCTGGATACTTGGCCTCTAAGTGCTCATTAACGGCCACATCCATATTGTAAAACTTAACCTCTACTCCATAGAGAAGGGTATCATCATTGGCAGTACCTGGAGCTATTTTATCAAGGGCGTATATCATCTCAATAATAGAATCTAAGATACGCTTGGGAAGAACCAAGCTAAGGTCACCTGGAGCCGCCTTCAATGTAGGAATGACAAAATTTTCTGCCATACGCTTTTCGTTGGACCTACGGCCTCTAATCAAATCGCCAAAGCGCTGCACCATAACACCACCGCCCAACATATTGGACAGACGGGCTATACTTTCACCATATCCGTTGGAATCATGGAATGGCTCAGAAAAATGCTTTGATACAAGGAGGGCAAAATTGGTATTTTCTGTCTGAAGCTCTGGGTCCTCATAGCTGTGTCCGTTAACAGTGATAATACCATTGGTATTTTCATTAACAACCACGCCCTTTGGATTCATACAGAAGGTACGGATGTTGTCCTCAAACTTCTCAGTGCGGTAGACAATCTTGCTCTCATAGAGCTCATCTGTAAGATGAGAAAATACCACTGCTGGCAGCTCCACACGAACACCAATATCCACACGGTTAGAGTTGGTAGGAATGTCGAGGCTCTGACACAGCTGCTCCATCCACTTGCTGCCGGAACGGCCTACAGATACGATACACTTGTCTGCTGTGTACTCCTTATCAGCTACAAATACATGATATCCCCCATCCACTATCTCCATCTTTTCTACTGGAGAAAGGAAGTAAAAATCAGCCCAGTCCTTCAGCTCATTATAGAGATTCTCAAGAACAACATAGTTGATATCAGTGCCAAGATGACGAACCGATGCATCAAGAAGCTGCAACTTATTTTGGATACACTCACGCTTAATCTTGGTATTGGCTGTGCTGTAGAGATGAGTCTTTTCGCCGCCGTGAGAGCAGTTAATCTGGTCTACATACTTCATAAGATCAATAGCCTTTTCACGGCCAATATACTCATACAGGGTGCCACCAAAATCATTGGTGATATTGTACTTGCCATCAGAGAAAGCACCTGCGCCACCGAAACCGCTCATAATAGAGCAGGTCTTACAATTGATACAGCTTTTTATCTTGTCACCGTCTATAGGACATTTTCTTTTTTTAAGCTCATTGCCAGCTTCAAATACGGCCACCTTAAGCTGAGGCTTCTTTTGCATTAACTCATAGGCTGCAAAAATACCGCCTGGGCCAGCGCCAATTATAATAACGTCATAATTCATGATTAAACTCCGCCTTTACGTAATTTTGTAAAAATACCAGCAAAGCCAAAGCAACAAATCAGCTAGCTTTAATCTAGGGTAAAATTGTATCTGATTTTCCCTATTCTCTTACTCATACTTTTACTTTTAAATTATAAATTTGCAGCCAGGCAATGTCAACGAAAGAAGGAATGTCCTTCGCAATCTTTATATTCAGTATTCCGGATAATTTTATACAAAAATGCCCGCAAAAAAGGGGCTGACCTTTGAGCCAGCCCCTTTCATCCCTATTTATTTTAACTTAACTAAAGTTATCCCCTGATAAGTCTTAGCATACAAGTATCATTAATCATTCCGCTTTACAGATGTATAAATAAATCCGCCCACTGCTGCAAGTGCAATGACTATTGCCACAATAAGAATCCATATAGGAAATGACTTGCTAGTCTCTCCAGCTTGGGCCACATCATCATCTGCTATATAGGTTTCATCAGCCTCTGCCTCATTAGAAGACTCATCTAATGTAGTGCTGTGGTCGAGAACCTCATCTGCGTCATCTGTATTATCTAAAGCTTCTTCGTCTACATTATCACTACTTGTCTTAGCTGACTTCTTGCCCGTCTTATTAGAAGACTCAGCTACAGCATCCTGGCTTGCTCCTGCAAGAGGCACTGTTTCCCCTGTAATAGTAGCTGCCACCTTATCAGTTGATGAAGATGAAGCAGCAGTTGAACCTGTACTTGCTGAGCTTGTTCTTGTCGAGCTTGTGCTTGATGTGGTGGTATTTGATGTGCTAGTGCTGGACGAATCAGTACCAGGTGTAGTTCCTGAAGGTTTATTTGAGTCAGTTCCTGTCGATGAAGAAGAGTCTCCCTTACTTGAGCTGTCGCTGTCTGACTTCTCACTTGTAGCACTGCTGCTCTTATAGAGATACATGTCGTCCCATGCACCCCAGGCACCTGCTACAGCTGATACTCGAATGCCCACTGTCACCTTTGTATCATCCTGAGCCACTGTAAATGTAATTTCTGGATTCTGCCATACCTGCCAGGTTGCTGGCACCGCATCTGCAGTCTTTACTTCTTTTCCATCAATTGATACATATATCTGATAGGTATCGGTATCAGCATTGTCCCCGCCTTCAAGATAACCGCCATATGTATAAGTGCCCTTATCTAGGGTTAGCTCCTGGCATGCCTCAAAGCTAAAATTGCTGCCCTTCCAATATTTAAGACAATATTCTCCTGTTTTAACATTGCTGCTATCAGATTTTATTGTTATATCACTGCTAATATCTCCACTAAGCTCCCAAGAGCCTGCCTTTCCAGATTCAAAGCCTGCATCTGATAAAAGGTTAGCTTGCTTAATAGTCAAGCTACAGCTTGCAGCATAACTTGCATCATTAAATACTAAAGTACCTGCAATAGTATAGTCTCCAGCACCCTTTTTAACTGCTGCATTAAGCTGGTCTTCATCCCACTTTACCTCAGCCTTACCCTTCTCACCATTATTTAGGCTTACGCTTACAGTAGCAGGGAGCTTTACTATCTCGCCAGTTTCTACTGTGCAGCTTACTGTCTCTATCTGACTTATTTTTACTTCCTTTGCCACTGAGCCGGTTTTTACCAGGTCAAAAATCTTAAGTGTATCTAGTGGATGTCCATAAAAATCAAATAATCCCTGGTTATCTACTGCAGAGCCGCCATAATACTGGCCTGCATCCTTTGCATCATATGAGCCGCCGTAGGATGCTGCCCAACCTGAGCCATATTTTTCCCATGCCTCTTTGTTGGCAGCAATAGTATCAGACCTTTCTTCTTCAGTCATATCTTCGGTAACTACATTAACTGGCAGCCAGGCTGGCTCCCAATAAAATACTCCTATACCACCCTTAGTATTTGCTATGGTATTTATCACTTCACGAAGCTCTCTCGCCTGACCGTACTCGCTAAAATCATAATAAACATTGTCGCCAGTAGCAGTGTCATTTTTGCCTACCCGAACTGTATTGGCATCTCCGTCACCATCGTAAAGGCTTGTTGCCCATGAGGTCTCAGCCACCATGACTTTTTTATCATATGTCTTGGCCACATTTGAGAGCTTGCTTTGCAAGTTTGCAAGAGTGCCGTGCCAATATGGATAATATGATGATGCAAATACATCAAAATCCACTCCATAATCCACTAACTTACCTGCCCAGCCCACATAATCCTTGCTTTCTGGATCAGCAAAATGAACTACTGTGAGAATATCACTGTCAACATCGTGAACAGCCTGACAGCCCTGCTTAAAAAGCTCAAGCATGGCATCTGACCAGCCTGATTCTCCAGCTATACCATTGTTTGTCTCATTGCCCACCTGTACCATGCCTACATCTACACCAGCATCAAGAAGCTTTGTAAGACTAGACTTCGTGTAGTCATAAAGGGCACTTGCCTTGTCATCTGCAGACATATCAGCCCAAGCCTTTGGCACCATCTGCTTGCTTGGATCTGCCCAAAAATCTGAATAGTGGAAATCAATAAGGACCTTCATGCCAGCGTTACTTGCCCACTGGCCCATTTTAATAGCCTTATCAAGGTCACAGTTTCCTCCACCATAGCCATTGCCATTTTCATCATATGGGTCATTCCATACACGGAAGCGGACATAATTAATACCACTTTCTGCTAACAGGTCGAAAAAGCCCTGGTCGTCTACCTCATTACCATCGAAGTCATAGAATTTTACACCGCTATCCTTTAGAGAAATGTATGATGATACATCTACTCCTCCGATAAAATCATCATCAATGCCCTTTACTCGCTCTATGGTAAAATTGGCATCTACAGGGGTAACATCCTCATCCTCCTTGTCTAAATCTGTGGCACCGCTATCTGTGCCAGAATCACTGCCATCTGTATCTGTACTGCCATCTGTGCCTGCGTCACTACCGTCTGTGCCAGTACTGCCATCGGTACCTGTGTCACTACCGTCTGTACCGGTGCTGCCAGAATCTGCAACAGACTTCTTCTCCAGCTTTACATCATCAATCTTTAGCCAATAGTAAGCCTTGATTGTACCCTTAAAGGCAATTGTCACTTCATCATCAGCCTCAAGTGTAAACTCATCTGACATATTCTCATCCCAGGTACCCCAACCACTTGAATCGCCTATAGAACATACCTTATTGTCATCCACATATAGCCCTAAATCCGAAGACCAATTAGGGCCCTCACTTATGTAGCTAAGTCTGTAGGTACCAGCCTCAGTCACTGTCACAGTCTGGCTAAAGTCAAGCTCTTTATCCTTATCGTCACTGGCCCACAGATCCACAAAATATGATTCATTTCCCCCATCATTTGACTGTATTCCAGGATAATAGTTGCCATTTGACTTCCACTCACCGTAGGAATTTGTCTCAAAATTCCCATTTTTAATAAGCCCAGTATCCTCCCAGCTGTCCTCAGCCATTACTGACAGCCCATCCAGGCCCAGGCTTGTTATTATCATGGCAGCTGCCAGGGCAAAGCCTGTGGTTTTTCTAATTACTCTCCTCTTTCTCACCATCTTCTCATCCTTCCTTTATACGAGCATCTTAATCTGGTTTTATATCTGATCCCAGCCGGCTGTGCAACAGTGTTGCGCAACCGTTTGCTCTTATGCCTATATTATACCACCTGAATTTTGCCTTTAATATTATCCAAAGTTTATGAGATATCAGATGTGGATTTATGAAGATTTTACAAAACTAATCTTTTAAGAAGGTTTTTGACAGATTCTGACAGATAAATTCGCGCAACTTTTGCGCAAATCAGAGCATAATATGGCCAATATAAGTTACATTTTCTTAAAAACTCCGAACCTATACGACCTTGCTTTGAAAGCGACGCACAAAAAAACCATCAGGTCTATGACCTGATGGCTTTTCTTATATCTACTCAAGATTGTTTGCCCTCATCTTTGCTAAGGCTTACAGGGTAAGAATTTCAACCACTTAATTGATTTACTATTTATACGTTTACAAATGCCTCTGACTCAGACTTAAGGTTCTTGGCAACGGAGCTATTCTCTTCCATCTGCTCATTTACAATACTCATAGACTGTACCAAAGAATCGATATTGGTAGCCGCCTCAGTAACACCTGTTGCAGATTCCTCAATGGCTCTGTTTATGCCATCGATAGACTCTGTAATCTCAGTCATAGTCTGCAGTATGCTCTGAGCCTCGCTTGAGTACTCTGACATAGTTTCGTCAATATAGGTAGCATCCTCGTTGTACTGCTGGCCTCCCTGTACGAAGGACTGATAATCTGGCAGGATGTTCTCGTTAATATAGCCAATAATCTTCTCTGATGACTTTGCAAGATCCTGAACTACTCCGATAACCTGCTCATTAATAGTCTGGATGTTGTTAGCCGTCTCGCGAGAAGAATCTGCAAGCTGTCTAATTTCATCAGCAACAACAGCAAAGCCCTTGCCTGCCTCACCAGCTCTGGCTGCCTCGATAGAAGCATTAAGTGCAAGAAGGTTGGTCTGGCTTGAAATGCTAAGGATATCATCAGTAAGCTGGGCAACCTTTTCAACACTCTTTGAATTCTCAAGAGCCTCGTTCATCTGAGTTGTAATCTCACCAATCATGACGCTTGTATTGTTCATGTTATCTGTAGCAGTACGCTCCAGCTCATTGGCGCGAGTCTTCATTTCCTGGGCATACTCGAACATGGTCTTGGTCTGGTCTGCCATCTGCTGAACCATCTGCTCAGCATCTGCAGTGCTTGTATTTACACTTGAAGTAGTAGCTGAAACCTCCTGCATTGTAGCAGCAAGCTCTTCCATAATAGCCGAAATATCATTGGCGTTATCGCTTGAAGATGATACCGAGCTGGCTACACTGCCAACAACACCGTCAAGGACATTAGAATTGGAAATAATGTTTGCCATGATATTCTGCAGGGTCTCAATAAACTTATTAATACCCGCAGAAGACTGTCCTATTTCATCCATTGACTTGATCGTTAATCTCTTAGTCAAATCACCATGGCCATTCTCTATATCTGAGATAATTGCATTAAGCTCTGCTGACTGCTTCTTAAGAGGCTTAACAACTGATGAATGAATAATAATAACTACAACAATGAATAAAACAAGAGATATCACAAGGAATATCAATGCAATTATTATATTCTGTCTATAGATATCACTTTGCTCGGCAGTGTTAGCTTTTACCAAAGCATCATTTTTAGCAATGAGAGTATCCATATTAGCTGACAAATTTGTGGACCACTCTGTCATCTGAGTATTAGCCTCAGCAGCAGCTGCTGCCTCCTGACCATTCATAGTCATCTGAAGGAGCTTAACTATCTCCGTCTGAGCTATCTCGATATCATCGAAGGTCTCCTTCATAAGTGCTATGTCATCTTCAGAAAAATAATCATCCATGGCAAGGAGCTCTTCCTCGTAGGTTGCCACATCAGTCTGATATTCTTCCAATGTAGAAGCAACATGCTCATATAAGCCCTGACTTGGTTGGGCAATTAAAGCAAGTGTAAGCTTCTGGGTATCCGCAAACTTATAATTGATTTCATCCATACAAATGGTTGCACGTACACCATTTCCAGATACAAGCTTGCTATGTGTCTGTAAATCCGACATTGCAACAAGGGAAATAATAGCAATTGCCAGGGAAACAATTCCCATAAGGGCAACTGGGAAAATCAGCTTTGATGCAACTCGACTTTTCTTCATAGGTTTATTTTTCATGTCTACTCCTCCGATAAGATTTTTAACTAGTTTCAATCATACCACTACACAAAACAAAAACTGTGTATTTTCTGTTAACATATTTTGAACAAACTGATAACTATTAAAACGACACGAAAAATGCAGCCATTGAGGAATAAAGAAGTGCTTGCAGATAATTTGATCAAAATCCCTATCAAAAACCATGAAAAAAGCAGCCCCTAAGGGCTGCCCTATATATTATCCTAGAATCAAAATCATCAGTGTCCACTCTACCCAAAACCTAGAGGAAATAAGGACCCCTGAGTAAATTATTTTATTGGCTCACTGTATTATAAATAATATCTGTAACCACATCACCATCAAGAATGAAGCTGAGACTACAGCTGTCCTTTTCGTATATAAGGGCTGTGTCCGATGTAGTTGTAGCATCTCCATAAGCTTCTGTCACCTCATCCTTGCTGTTGCCTATAGAGATACCCTCCTCTGTGGAAACTGTATCGTCCTTAAGCTCAATAGTAGATACTATGTCTGCTTCATCTGCTGGGGTAGTAGTAATAACAACACTGCCATAGGTGTAGGTCTTGTCCTTGCCCTGGCCTGCACATGACTCAGCCTCGAAGTAGCTGTCAGCATCACCAAGAGAATCAAGGAGTATAGACATATCTGCTCCTATATAAACTGTGGTGCCACTGAGCTCATAGGTATAGCCTGATGGACCTGCTGTATCCTGGGTAGTTGTCACGGTTGTTTGGGCTGTAGTCTCTGATGACTCAGCTGAGCTGCCGCAGGCTGTAAGACAAAGGGCCATTGCTATTACTGTGCTTGCTTTAATAATCTTATTCATAACATTTCCTCTGCTAATTCTTTTTTATGATAATATCACAAAAGACCTATTCATTTAAAGTACCAGCCACATAATTAATCTTATCCTGGACTGACACAGTAGACCTCTCAGGGTAAGCTGTCGAATCATAAGGATGAGCTCTCCAATGGGCTGAATCGTATGCAGCAAGCTCCTCATCAGTAAGCATAAATAGATAATCCTCTCCGCCAGTAAAGCGAGTGCAGTCTACGTGATACCAGCCGTCTCCCAGATTAATCAAGCTCCAGAAATGACTAGTAGATGTGGCGTATGGCTTTTCTTTTATAACATCAACATTGTCAATACCTGCCATATTGTACAGACACTTAGCTGCTGCAAAATATGTATAGCAATCGCCTGTCTGTGTAGTAAAGGCCTCATAGGCTCCATTAGTCCAACAGGACTTATCGGAGGTACCTGAATAACCTATATTGCCCTTGACCCACTTGTAAATGGCATAAGCCTTGGCCATGTCGGACATGTCATCTGTAATAATGGAATCATATACAGGCTGAGCCAAGGCATATATCTCCTCAGGCTCGTGGTAATCTGCCGGCTTTTCGGCAATTGTCAGCGTAATAGTCTCTGATGCGCTGTTACCAGCTGCATCTGTGACTGTATAGGTAACAGGATACTGACCCACCTGGGATATATCAACCTGGCTATTATCTATGGTAAGCTCTGGGGCATCGTCCCAATCATCTGTAACTGTGACATCCTCCTTATAGCTGATAGTATCTCCAAGAAAAACCTGCTTGTCTGCAACACCTGTCATAATAGGTGCTGTATCATCTAAAATAACTGTAGCTGCAAAATCTATAGCAGTCTCATTACCACCTGCATCTATAAGAAGAACCTGCCCAGAGGTCTCACCGGCCTTAGTCAAATCAGGCTCCTTTGAAAAAGTAAGGGTAACTGCTGTGGCATCCACTATATCTGTGACGCAATCCTCTGGATTAAGCTGGCCCCCTACAAAGGCCACTGCCTTAAGGGCTGTAGCCTGAGGTGCTAGAGTATCTTCTATAAGAAGAGTGGACCTATAAACTCGACCACCTACGGTAAGATCCACTTCATAGCTGCCTGGCTCTGATACATCAATGGCATCCACTGCTGCAGTATCTGCAAATGAAGCTGTGGTACCATCATTTTTTACAAAATCACCTGGCTCAATTGCACTTCCTGCCTCTAGGGTGACTGTGTCCTCCACTGGACTATAAAGTAAAAAGTAATAAGCTGCCGAAAGTCCTAATAAAAGGCAGACCACAATAAGGATTATAAGTATTTTCTTTTTCACGTTCTCTTACTCCTAAATCAATATGCTGCCTATTATAGTACCACTTTTCTGAGAAAATGGTGTATATCAGGCAGAAATCTTGACAAATAATTCAGGAGAAAGACTCTTGTCATCAATATAATAATCGCAGGTTATCTTGCGACTGTTGCTGCCATAAGCTGCCACCACCTCCGGCAGGTTGTCATTGACAGCATCAAAATCAAGGTGGTGGCTATGACACCAGGCCACTGCCTGTGCCAAAAGCTCCCCGGTACGGCAGGTCCATAGGATAAGCTTGCCACCCTCAGCCTTCCACTGGCGAAGATAGGTAATAAGGGCCTCATTGGGCGCCCCTAAAGCCGGCCAGTCACTGTAGCAAAGTGTGCCGTCAAAATCCACCGCCAATATTTTAAAATCAAAAGAAATCCCTGCCATAAGCCATGCCTCCTGTACTCTCTCCCCTAAAAAGGAGAGTTTTAGATGGCATAAGCTTATCATAAGGCTATGTCCTTAATTTGGTACACAGGACTGCTGCAAGTCATATATAGTATCATTCAAAAGCTTTCCAATGGTGTGAATAGTCTCTATCTCATCCTTGAGCCAAAGCCGCTTGTAACCACAGTTGTTGATGCCCAATGTGCCAATTATTTTGCCATCTCTATGAATCAATACCTGAAGCAAGGTCTCCACCTGCATGCGCTTTAACTCTGTTCTGATAGGCTCCGGCGTCTTTTCTATATCAGTACAAAAGAAAATACTGTCAGAATTGAAGCATGTCTTCTCGTATTCTCTGCCAGAAATAGCCAGATTAGGAGTGATATTAGGATCATCATTTTGAGCATAAAAATATGACTTGCCTATGTGTGACTCATCAGGTGTATAGCAGCTGGCGTAAGCCCTGGTAACATCAAAGGCTTCCACTATAAGCTTGGAAACGTGCTCTATAGTAGTACGAGGATCATGGTGTTGGTAAAGCTCCTCAATAACACCATCCAAAAGAATCTTGCTGGATGAAAAGCCACTGTCTCCCAGCTGCACCACTTCCTCGTGGCGAACAGTAATTCTTTCTGCAGGCTCTTGCATCTGCAGGGACCCATCATAGGAAGAAACGCCGTTTTTGCCCCCAGACTTGGCCTGGTACAAAGCCATGTCGGCCATCTTGTAGAGATCAGAATATGTGTGCCCTCTTTGCTTATCAGACTGGGCTATACCTATGCTGATGGTCACATCGTACTGCTGATGGCTCTGCTGATACTTGTCACAAATATCCTGGCAAAGCTGGTTTGCCTTATTACGAATAACGTCTTCCGATACATTGATAGAAAAGATCTGATACTCGTCACCACCTATGCGACCGCAGAAAAACTCATCTGTAAAAAGAGTCCGGATGGAATCTGCAATATCTATGAGAAGAGCGTCACCCAGCATATGTCCATAGGTGTCATTAATGATCTTAAAATTATCCACATCAAGCATAAGCATGGTGGCAACGTCATCAGGCCCCATACTGTCAAGCTGACCCTCAATCCAGGTCTCCATGCCATGACGGCTATAAAGCCTTGTGAGAGAATCTAGGTGGGCAGCTTCCCATAGCTCCTGCAGTGCCTTATCGTCGTCCTTGTATATATTCAAATTCATCCGCATACCCCAATCCCCTTTAGAAACAATAGTCAAAACTCCCTCGAAAGTCTCGCTCATTAATACCAAGCATTTGGGAAAACTCATTTCCCCCCGACTGAGTTATAGAAATGTTGTATTTTTGTTTTTCATATTATCACGGTGAGCCGTTATATTACAACAGCTTTTGGCCCTTTAAACCTGCCACTTTAGGCAAGTTTCATCTCATTAAATATAAATCACATTAGTCCAGCCATGCTTTAGCCTATATTCCATTTTAAGGGTTCTGAAATCTCACGATTAATGTTAAAATGAACTTGTTTTTTACTTATACTAGCAAAAAAAATTCCGCCTATAATTAATCTCAATAGATTAATTGGCGAATCTTTACGCAACTAAAAAATCATACAATTATGAAAGACGTTTTCTTATGAATATTTTATATCCAACAGATTTTAATATAGCCGACATGAAGCTTTATGTAGGCAACAAGGAGGTCCACCTTCTTCGGGCCTTCGAGCCAGAACCAGGCATATTTATTGCAGAAAGCAAAAATGTCATCGATATAGCCTTAGACAAGGGCTACCTGCCTATAAGCGCAATAGCACTTCCAAAGATGGCTGATGATCCCATCCTTTCCCGCCTAGGAGATGTGCCTGTTTACATAGCTGAAGACAAGTCCTTGGAGGATTTTTTAGGCTACAAGCTCACCAGCGGTATTGTCTGCGCCATGAGAAGAAAAGTGGCTACAGACTATGAAAAAGTGCTAGAAGGTGCTAATCGCATTGTAGTGCTGGAGGATGTAGAAAATCCTATCAATGTCGGGGCAATTTTCCGCTCTGCTGCAGCCCTTGGCATGGATGGCCTTCTTCTATCCCCTGCCTGTGCCGACCCTCTCTACCGCAGGGCCCTCAGGGTAGCTGTAGGCAATGTATTCAAGGTACCTTGGGCATTTATAGGAAAAAGTGAAGCAACTTGGCAAAAGGAAGGCATTACAATGTTAAAAGATATGGGTTTTACCACCGTAGCCATGGCTCTTCGCTCCGACAATGTCAATATTGACGACCCTCGCCTTAAGGCCTGCGACAAACTGGCCCTTATTATGGGAAATGAGGGAAATGGCCTCACAGCCGAGACTATTTCCGCCTGCGATTATGTGGCCAAAATCCCTATGATGAATGGTGTGGATTCCCTCAATGTTGCTGTGGCCTCTTCCATAGCCTTCTGGGAATTAGGTAAAAGAAAAAGTCCAGACTAATAGCTAATACTAATTGTCCCTAAGAGCAAACTATACTCTTAGGGACTAATATATAATCTATCTTTTTTAACATCTATCCTAATATTTTTTCTATATCATCCAAGCCTTCGGCAAAATATATGCCCTCCTGCCTGTCAGCAGAAGACAATCCTTCATCTATCATTTTCTCAAGAAGGCTTTTCAAGTCATTGTAATATCCCTTCAGGTTATAAATAATACATGGAGCATCCAGCATTTTGAGGGATACCATAGACATAACATCAGCCACCTCCTCTAAGGTCCCTGTGCCTCCTGGAAAAGTAATAAAAGCCTGTCCCAGCTCCATCATCTTAGCCTTCCTTTCAGCCATATCCTTTGTCACTATAAGCTGTGTTAAGCCTTCATGTTCAAAGCCCTGCTCTATAAAAAATTCTGGCTCCACTCCTATAACCTGGCCACCTGCTGCAAGAACACTGTCTGCAAGATTTCCCATAAGGCCTGTCTTTGAACCACCATATACAAGAGTATGCTTGCTTGCACCTATCCAGGTCCCTAAGGATGTCACCGCATCCTTCAGGTCCTTATTTTTTCCTTCATTTGCTCCCAAAAAAACTGTAATATTCATAGGATTCCTTTCTGGCTTATGCCGTCAACCTTTTAAGGCTTCCTGTACATTTCTTTCAATTCTTTCAAAATTTGCTCCTTGGTTCTGCCAGCCAGCCCCAACTGTTTAATGTCCACATTTTCATTTTGCATCCGTTGAACAAACTCTTGAATATCCTCATAAACCCCTTGTGTTGTAGCTATCTCTACCGTAGGGTCAATCAACTCCGTCAAACGAAAGATATCATTCTTATGTTTCTTAATATTTTTGCTATCAACGTGTTCTCCTACAGCTTTACGATTCGTCAAATCTATCCATGCTTTTGCCTTAAATGGAATTAAATATGCCGCATCCAAAACAGTCACTCCATCAATTGTGACCTTGCCCCATTTTAGGAATTCATAGTAATCCTCATCCAAAAGGATTGCAGACAGACTCGAAATATCTTCATCCATCGGCAGTGGCGTTAAAGCTGCATCTTCTGGAAGCTGAATGGCCTCTAATTTTCGAGTAAAAAGTTCGATCATTGCAGGATACTGATTTGTAATAGGATGACTAAATCGATAAAACTGAGGAAGGCCCAAGCTTTTGTTACAATGCGCATAACCTGCCTGTTTTACATATTCCCAGAATGTCTTTCCAAAATTCGCATCAACTGCCTCTATAATTAAAACAAGATCAATATCCTTCGTTGCACGAAAATCTAACCCTTCCTCTGTCATCAGAATATCACACGCTGTTCCACCAATGATAACATACTGTTCTTCACAGTCTTTAAACCATTCTTTAAAACTATCTATTCCTGCAATCATCAATTTTTCTCCATAGTTCACTCAGCATTTCTTCCACTGCCTCTTCGACTCGCTCATCTGCATCTTCTCTCATTGCCAATGCCAAAGAAAGCTCATCCACAACATTTTTCTTTGACAATATTCGTGGATTATATCTCCACATTTCTACAGCCACTTGCATCTGCGAATTATGTAAACTATTTGTCATAACGTCTTGCCATTGAGAAATTCTTTCCGTTGCATAACATCTAACACTTGGTGGATTTAACATAGAATACTCTGCCAATGCTGAATATCCACTTTCAGGCAAATCTATTTCCAAAAGCTCTTTCGGAATATAAACTGTCCGCTTTATTGGATTCTGTAGTTTATCTCCTGCTTTTTGAAAAAGTATTTTGGGAGAATCCTCAGACTGCAAAATCCGTTGCACACCTTCTTTTTTAATATGCAACAATCCCATTTCTTCAAGCTGCCTTGATGCCCTCGATATAGAAGTAGGTGTTAACTCCAAATCTTTCGCAGCTTGACTTGTAGATAATTTTTGTGCTCCTCCGTAGATGAAATGCAATAGAAGCATCTGCGCTGATGGAAGTATTTCTTCCCTCGGTGTTTTCTCAGCATCGCATCGTTCTTGCAAATATACCGCCATAAAAGGTAAATAAATTTGCCGACCTTCTACAATAAATGGAATCCTATCACGAATCAAATATTCTTTTTGGCGAAAGCTTATTCCTTTCAGCACCAAAACAATTGGCAAATCCTCATTTTTCTGAATCCTATCAATATGCTTTTTCAATACATTTATCGGATCCAATTCTGTCTTAGGATAAAGAAAAATAACTCTTTTCTTATCCATCGATACCATCTGCAAGCGGTACCTTGTTACTATAAAATTGGGTAAATTCTTAAACTCCACGTCCTCATAAATAACCTTGATTCCAAGGACTTTATCGAGATATTCCATATTATCACCTTTAATCATAACTCTTTTTCTGTATCTTAACTCTTTTCCCGTCAAGATACAATAATCAGGTTAATAATTGTCCTATAATTAATATTATATGTCTAAGACTAAAAAAATCTCGAATGCAACACTCAAAGCTTGATCTAATCAAATTTAATAATTTGTTCGAATAAATTTTCGATGTTCGGGTTTACATTTCAATTTAATGGTCTTATCATATACATACATTTTACGAACATATTTTCGATTTTTTGATTTGGAGAGTATATATGCCTTTTGTACCTGATAATGTAGCTCGATTTAATACAAGCGTCACCAAGGTGGTGCCAGCCATAGCTTCCTTTGACAGCAGCGGCAATGTCCGCCCAGTCTATGTGCGGATCAACTCCCAGGTTTATAAAATATTGTCCTGTGTATCTAGAGACTATGGCCCCCTTACCATCTTCACCTGCACTGTCAATAACTGTGGCATGCAACGGGAGATTCAGCTCACCTATCATCCCAAGGAGAGGTGCTGGACTATGAATGTATGAGTCAAGATTTTTAGCCATACCTTAACTAACGCTTAGCTACTAAGAATTTAGACCACTGGATTAAACAGGTCATTTTTATGTTTGCCAACCTTTACTTTTCCTGTATCTGCTTGCCGCTCATATGTTCTATGGTAATCTCATAGAGCTGCACACCCCTTATATCCTTGACAATCTCTGTCTCGATTTCTTCCTGGCTTGGATAATACTTTGCCGCCAGCTGTCTTACCTTGTCCTCAGTCATGTCGGCATCTTCTATCAGCTTGCACCTGCCAAACACTACTGCACTACTTACATAAGGAGCCCATTCCCCCTCTTTTTTTAACTCGTTGCCATAGACTGTAAAACATACCTTGTCGCTTTTTTTCAAAGCATCTATCTTATGTCCTACCTTGGCTCCATGAAAATAAATTTTATTTGAATCAGGCTCAAAATAATAATTAACCGGAATTGCAAACGGGTACCCATCATCCCCATTTACAGTAAAAATGCCCCTCTTTTCTGCCAACAAAAGCTGTATGGTATCTTCCTCAGAAATAGCTTTTGTTTTTCTTCTTAATGGTCTAAACATTTTTTTCTCCTCAACTCACCTAATTTGCTATAATCATAAAGTATTCAGGTCTGCTAGTTATTTTGTAAACGATGCACTAGGCCTTCCTAAAAAACGATAGATTAATTATAACCAAGGAGAATCAAATATGAAATACGATTTCACCAGCATATTAGACCGAAAAGGCATGGATTCCATAGCGGTAGAGCCTCCCATAGATGAAGACTGGGTATCCTTTACCCCACCGGCCCCTGGCTACGACATTATCCCAATGTGGGTAGCCGACATGAATTTTCCCACAGTGCCTACCATACCTCAGGCTATTACAGAGAGAGTAGCTCACCCTGCCTATGGATATTTTTCTCCAAGGGATGAGTACTTTTCTTCAATTATAAAATGGCAGGAAACTAGAAATAACGTTACAGGTCTTACAGCTAAAAATATAGGCTATGAAAACGGCGTTATCGGTGGCTTAATTACAGCCCTGGCTGTTTTTTGCTCAAAGGGAGATTCTGTCCTGGTTCACTCACCTACCTACATAGGCTTTACCAATTCTCTCAAAAACAATGGCTACAATATTGTAAGCAGCTCATTATTTAGGGACGACCAGGGTATATGGCGAATGGACTTTGATGATATGGATCGAAAAATCAAAGAAAATCATATACATGCTGCCATTTTCTGCTCTCCTCACAATCCTACCGGTCGTGTATGGGAAAAATGGGAAATCGAAAAGGCCATGGAAATATATAAACAAAATCAGGTTTATGTGATTTCAGATGAAATATGGTCTGATTTGATTTTACCTGGTCACAAGCATATACCTACCCAGTCTGTATCAGAAGATGCGGCTATGCGCACTGTGGCCCTTTATGCCCCATCAAAAACCTTCAATCTGGCAGGCCTCATTGGTGCATATCATATTATCTACAACTCATGGATTAGTGACCGCATGGCAAAGGAGGCCTCTCTATGCCACTACAATGAGATGAATCTTCTATCCATGTATGCTTTGATTGGTGCCTACAAGCCTGAGGGCTATGAATGGGTGGATGAGCTAAGACAGGTTCTAAGCAAAAATGTGGAAATTGCTTTTAATTATTTTTCCAAGATTCCTGGCATTTCCTTAGCCAAACCACAAGGCACCTATATGCTGTTTGTAGACTTCACCGAATGGTGCCAGTCTCATCATATGACCATAGACCAGCTTCTTGCGGCTGGGCATCGCGTAGGAGTTTACTGGCAGGACGGTCGTCCTTTCCATGGAGACTGCTCTATCCGTATCAATTTAGCACTGCCTCTTAGCCGGGTTGAGGAAGCAATAAAACGGCTGGATGCTCACATTTTTCACTTTACTTTTTAAATTCAAGTTGGTAATATAGCAAGGAATCGCAGATTTAGCGAAATAAACATCGGGCAAATAAAATATCGTAAGATTTAGGACAATAAATGTCACCAATCCACTGTCAGACGGATTGGTACATTTGTTGTCCTTTTTATTTACCCAGAAAGGAAAAATATGATTATTACTATTAGTCGTGAAACGAAAAAATCAATGGAGGAAAAACAAATGCCTAAGACAAGGGGACAATCTATATTTTTTACAGCCATCACTGCATGGATGATGGTGTATTGCATGACACTTTATAACACTGTGCTTGCCACAGGAAGCTTTACCAATTTTACCTTTTTAATTGCTCTTAAGGGCATGTGGATTGAATACATAATCATCGGTCTTTTAGCTTACTTTATATCCAGTCATATAGCCAAATTCTTTGCCTTTCGAGTGGTACAGCCTGGAGACCGGCCTATTTTTATTATCCTGTGCATTCAGACCTTTACCGTTATAGCTCAGGTATTTTTTGCAAGTATCATCGGGGTCTTGCACGGATACGGATTCACTGCAAATATTATTCCTGACTACATTACAACCTATTGCAAAAATTTTGTCATGGCTTTTCCCTTACAGATTTTTATAGTAGGACCACTTGCCCGTCTGATTTTCAGAAGCATCTTTCTTCCTAAAAAGCATGCTAAAAGCAGCAATGAATATCAGGCTGAGGCCGAGGAGATTGCCCAGCGCACAGCTCAAAACCTAGACTAATAAAAAAGTCAAGACTCAAAAACGAGTCTTGACTTTTTAACATTTTTAACAAATCACATAGCCTCTTTGACTTTATCAGGAGTTGAGAAAACCGTCACTCCTGCCTCTAGCTCAATATCCCCTTCACCCAGGTTACCCATGACATATTCGTTGCACTCTATATCATCCTCAGAGTCAATCTTGAGATCTTCAAACTCTACTGCATAATAAAAGGACTTGCTATAACAATCGTCTTTCACTCTAAAAACCACGGCAAGAGCACTGGTGGTAAATCTTTCGTTCTCAGTATATTTAAAATAATTGTCCACGTAATCGATATCAGCACGGGGATATTCTTCCTTAGCCGTATCATAGGCCATCTCTTTCATCTTCTCAAGGGCAGCATCACTTATGCTGTCCTTACTTTTTATAAATACATGTCCCACATAACCTGTCTGGTTCATCTCCCCCAGCTCTCCTGCTGCCTCTGCAGCTTCTAAGCGCGCCACCTCGCCCTTTATGACCATTTGCCTATACAAACTTTTTAAAGGCTCCACTGCCAACAGGGCGATGATAACAATAATGATACAGACCAGGGTACTTTTAGAAAAAAAATTTTTTATCATGATAGCTACTCCACCTCTTCCCAATACTCGTAGGCATCTTCCCATTCATCGAAGTCATTGCCTACAGCATCGTCTGCATAATCATCTGGTGTATCATAATCATCTGGGTCATAATCCAGCACATTGGTCCTTGATGAGCCTGCTGATATATGCTTTTTGTCAGAATCACTTGAATAAGTACCGCCAGAATATTTATTTCTAATTATAGCAGCACGCTCTTCAAGGTCATCAGCATTCTCCAGCTGCCATTCTACATCAGGGTGATTTTTCCTGAGCATAGCAGCCTTCTCCTCCAGCTCCTTTGGATCTTCATGCCAGTAGTCATATTCATTCTGGTCCCTTTCTGCCTGATGAGCTGCGCAATAGGAGCTCCCCTCCATATGCAGCTTGGTACAGTCCGGATACCTCATACAAAATTTATCTTCGTATATTTGCTGGCCCTCGTATCTGGCCTCCTTACCTATCCCATGGCAAACATAGCCCATATAGGCTGCGTAAATAGCAAAAAAGGCAGCCATAATTTTTATTTTAAATTTCATGAATCCCCTCCCGATTTTTCACCTGGCAAACTCATTCCATTACTTAATAAATCTATTTTAATCCAGTAAATGTAATTTTGCACTTGGCAATTTGACACCAATGTATTCTGGGCCCTCATTAATTCGATTTTAGTGGATTTTTTCCACCTGCTTCACCCCTTATATATCTCCAAAAATGCCTCCTTTATCATGTCCACCAAGTCGTAGAAAATTTGGGAGTGATAGTGCTCCTGCTTGTAGGCTATGCCTATCTTGCGGGAAAAATTGCAATCCTTAATCTTGTAGCAGCGCACTCCAGGCCTAGCCAGGTCCGTATGATAAAAGGCATCTGATAGAATAGCTACCCCAATCCCCTGGTCTACCATATTGCGGATAGTCTCTGACATGGAGCACTGGCATATAATGCGAGGTGTGATGCCTGAAAGCTCCAGCATCATCCTGGCGGCCTGGCCCATCTTGGACTCCTGGGGAGTCAATATAAAGCTATAATCTGCCAATAGCCCTAAGTCTATCTCCTGACCAGGCCTTAGGTCTTTAAATGGAACCCTTTCGACAAAGGCAGTAGGCACCAAAAGGCACAGTCCTTCCTCAGTTATCTCCTCATAATGGTAGGTCATAAGATTTTCAAGAGGGGTGTCCACTATCATATCAAGGTCGTCAGCTTCCAGCATAGCCTGGAGTTGGGATGCAGGTCTCTCCACAATCTCCAGCTCAAGGGCCGGATACTTGGCTAAGGCCTTTTTCATAAGAAGGGGCGATATCAATATGCTTCTGTGAAAGCTTAGACCTATGCGTATTTTTTCACTCTGGCCTGCCCTCAGCTCCAAAAATCTCTGGTTCAATCGCAGCATAGAGGCATCCACAGTTTGAGCCCAGTCCAAAAATAGCTGACCTGGATAGGTAAGCTTTAGCCCCTTACCATTTCTTTCAAAAAGCTTTTGTCCCAGCTCCTCCTCTAGCTGACTAATACTAATGCTTAAGGATGGCTGAGAAATAAAGAGCTTTTCTGCAGCTTTAGTCATATTTTTTTCCTGGGCTGTAACAATGACATATCGTATCTGATTTAAATTCATAGTTTTATCCTATAGCTTTTATAAAAATTTATATATTTTACTTATTATACCTGGGATACTATCATGAAAGCATGAAAAAAGAAATTACAAAAAACCTAAATCCAATTGAATTATTTTTATTTTTCTTTAAGATAGGCTGCTTCACCTTCGGTGGTGGCTGGTCCATCATAGCTCAAATGGAAGAGGAATTTATAAACAAAAGAGCCATTATAACAAAGGAAGAGCTCTTAGATATTACCTCTGTAGGCAAGTCTTTGCCGGGCATAATGATTACCAATATCGCAGTCATCTTTGGATACCGAGTATGCGGCATACCCGGTGCAATTGCCGCCACCCTTGGCATGGCCACTCCCCCTATAATCATCCTGACTCTGGTGACATTTATCTACAACTCCATCAAGGATAATACCTACGTGGCTGCCGCCTTAAAGGGTATCCGCGCCGCAGTGGCGCCTATTATTTTTTCCTCTGTAATCAGCATGTGGAAGGCAGCCATGAAGGACAAGGCCTGCATCCTCTTTTGCCTGGCTGCCTTTATCCTCACCAGCTTCCTTGACGTAGGCAACATACCTGTCATATTGACTGGAATTATCATTGCCTGCGGCCTATGCATTTTTAGAAAAGGAGACAAAAGCCATGGAGCTTCTTAGTTTGTTTTTAGTATTTATGAAAATAGGATTTACCAGCTTTGGCGGCATGTCCATGGTACCAGTTATCAACGAAGAGATGCTGTCCCACGGCTGGATGTCCACAACTGATGTATCAAATATCGTCGCCATAGCAGAAATGACACCAGGACCCCTTGGCATTAACTGCGCCACCTTTGCAGGAATACAGGTTGCCGGCATCATAGGAGGCATTGTGGCAGTCCTTGGTGTACTGATGCCTGCCTTTACCACTACTCTTCTGGTGGCAGTTTTTTACCAAAAATTCAAATCCACCAGCTTTATGTCCTACATCCTCTATGTCATCCGACCTGTGTGCATAGGCCTGATGCTGACCGTTATCTACACCATGATTCTTTCCTGCTACTGGCCTGAGAATACTTCTGCCTATTCTATATCCACTATGGATATTTCCTGCATAATCATAGGCCTTATTGCTTTAGGCCTGCTTCTTAGCAAAAGGGTGGGAGTCATAGGGGTTATATGCCTGTCTGCTGTATTTGGACTAATAAGCGGGATAGCCTTTTAGCTCAAGTCTTAACTTAATTGCTGGCTATCCCCTTTAGCCGCACTTTCCACATATCCTATAAACTCTGAAAGGCATGGGCTGATTCTCTTATCCCTGGAATGAATGAACCAGGTGTTGCGGGTAATTGCCTTTCCCTCCTTGTCAGACAGAGATGTCAGTATAAGGTTGTATTGGTTAACAAAATTGTCCGGCAAGAAGCATACGCAATAGCCTAAGCCTCTGTCTATGAGCTGCCATGCTACATCCACATATCCTACCACCATGCTTCCAGGTGGTTCTACCCCAAAGGTCTCTCGCCACCAGGCATCTAGTATCTCCAAGGATTTGTCATTTGTCTTATATCCGATTCTGTTCATAGAAGGCAATTGTTCTATCTCTACCGGCTCCTTGGTAATGAGGTAAGCCCGATCTTTGCCTATAAGTCTGCGATAAAAATCCCCCTCATAATCTCCACGAATAAAGCCTACATCAATAACTCCCTCCAGCATTTTTCTGAAAAGCACATCACTTGGCTCGCTGATTACATTAAAATTAACCTGTGGATGGCTCAGACGATATGGAATAAGCAGATCTGTTAAAACAAATTTGTTGAAGGTATAAGAGGCCCCTATGGTTATCATTTCCTCATTGTTTGTCCGAAATTCCTTTAAGGTATCCCTAGTCTCCTTCATAAAAGCAAGATAGCTGTCCGCCTGCTTTGCCAAAAACTCTCCCTCTTTTGTAAAAAAGAGGCCCTTGGAGGTTCTGTTTACCACAGTCACTCCAAATTCCTCCTCTATATGCTGCAAACGTTTTGTCAAAGATGGTTGGGTCATGTAAAGCAGGTTAGCTACCTTGGTCATATTGGGATTCTTATATAATTCACTGAGAATTATCCAATCTGTATCTTTCATTTGCCAATCCCCCTTGTCTTTTTTTCTCTTAAAATCCACTACATGAAGCATCAAGAGTACATTTTTTATTTTATCTTACCATAACAACATATGCAGGCTCAATGAAGAGCCTGCATACATAGTGTCTAAATATTATTCTATTTTTTTATGCATTCTCCTGAGATAAGAGCTTTTTCAGATAGCGTAGCTGTCCACCGCTTAAGACTACCTCAATTTCATTATCTGTCAAATCCAATCTGGTCTTAAAGCTAAAGCCCTTTGTAACATCGGTAACTTCAACTGTTCTTGTTGGAATCTGGCTAATGAAATCATCGATTAAAAGGGTGTCATCCTGGTCTATTTTGTCATAGTCTGCAGGGTTTTCAAAAAGCATTGGCACTATGCCGTGGTTAACCAGATTACCCTTGTGAATACGGGCAATGCTCTTGGCTATTACGCACTTTACTCCCAAAAACATAGGATTTATTGCTGCATGCTCTCTTGATGAGCCCTGGCCGTAGTTCTCTCCACCTACTATTATGGACTTGCCCAACTCCTTTGCACGAGCTGCAAAATCCGGAGCATAACGATGATAGCAGTACTGAGACATGAGGGGTATATTTGATCTCATTGATGAAAACTCAGCTGAGGCTGGAGTAATATCATCTGTAGATACGTTGTCCAAGGTCTTAAGACTAACCTGACACTCCAGATGATTTTCAGGCTCCTCTGGCACTGGTAAAAACTTGATATTAGGCCCCTTTACTATTTCTACCTGCTTTGCCTCCTCTAAAGGCAGTGGCTTGATAATCATGGAGTCATCTACTATATACTCATCAGGCTCATGAATTTCAGCAAGTTTAGCTACATCAGAGCCCATCACATCCTCTGCTGTGGCAAAGGTGCCCATTATTGCTGTGGCTGCAGCTGACTCTGGGGAAACAAGATATATCTGGGCAGTAGGATTGCCGGCACGTCCCTTAAAATTACGGTTGGAGGTTCTCACTGCAACTCCCTCTGTGGCAGGTGTCTGACCTATGGCACAGCAAGGTCCACATGCGATCTCAAGCATACGTACACCGGCCTCAAGAAGAATATCTATATAGCCATCTCTAAGAAGCTCTCTGTAGGTCTGCTTTGAGGCAACTGCACAGGTACAGCTTACATCCTCGTTAACATGATGTCCCTTAAATACCATGGCTGCCTTTGCTATATCTGCATAGGAGGCATTAGTACAGCTTCCAATAAATACCTGCTGCACCTTTTTCTTCTCAGCAGCATGAAGGGGCATTACATTGTCTGGCTGATGTGGGCAGGAAATAAGTGGCTCCAACTGACTTAAGTCAATCTCTATCACATCATCATACTCTGCGTCCTCGTCTGGCAAGAGCTCTAGGTACTGGTCTTCTCTTCCCTGAGCCTTCATAAACTTTTTCACCTGCTCATCTGCTGGGAAAATAGATGTAGTAGCACCAAGCTCTGCTCCCATGTTTGTAATAGTAGCTCTAGCTGGGACCTCCAGGCTGGCAGCACCAGGACCTGTGTATTCATAGACCTTGCCAAGGCCACCCTTGATGGTGACACGTCTTAGCATCTCAAGTATTATTTCCTTGGTATTGCAGCCTGGCTTCAGCTGACCTGTCAGCCTTACATTAACTACCTCAGGCATCTTAAGTCTCATTGGAACTCCAGTCATGGCTGTGGCAACATCCATGCCGCCTACGCCTATGCAAAGCATACCGATGGAGCCACCGTGTGGTGTGTGGCTGTCACCACCCATGGATATTTTTCCAGGTGCTCCAAAGCGTGATACCTGTACAGTATGGCAAATGCCATTGCCTGGTCTAGACACATGAACTCCAAATTTCTTTGCTGCGGACTGTAGATATATATGATCATCAGGAGTCATATTGTTGACATACAAAAGATTATGGTCAAGATAGCTGACAGAGCACTCTGTACGAATACGGTCAAGTCCTATTGCCTCAAATGCCAGATATGTCATAACTGCATTGATATCATGGGTCAGAGTTTGATCAACCTTGATGAAAACCTCATCTCCTGCTACCATGCTGCCTGATACATAATGTGATTCAATTATTTTTCTGGTTAAAGATTTTCCCACCTTATTGCCTCCTAATTATTTGTTAAGCCCAGAACGAGAAGAGGAAGCTTGCAACTACAAGCACGATACCTCCGCCCAGACGGCTTGAAAGCTGAGCATACGCCATAAGTTCCATTCTCTTTGATGCACCAAGTACTGCTACGTCGCCATTGCCACCTCGGTTTGCCATACAAAGACCTGCTGTAACAGCTGAGTCAATTGGATAAAAGCCTACAAGCCAGCCTACTAGGGCTGAACCTACAACAGCTCCGATTACGATAAGAAGAGCAATGATTACATTTGATACTGTGCATGAGCTAAGAAGCTCAGCAATGTCAAAATCAAAGCCCAGGCCTGCCATCATTACTACGGCAAATACCTTGTTGAAAAACTTCTGTAATCTCTTGGCTCCTGCTCTGATATTTTTAGGAATAACACCTGTAGCTGCAAGAATGACTACAAAAATAATCATGTAGGCAAACTCATGAATAGGGGCTCCAAATATCTCTGGCAAAATGTATGATGAAAATAACTGGCCTACAGCATAAGCGCAAAAGATAACCATGATGGCTCCACACATGTCAGAAAATGAAGGCTCTTCCTCATCCTTGTCTGCCACATCAAACTCTGACTTTCTAAGGAGAGTTTTCTTGTCACCGGTAAGGACTGGCACCTTGTCTCCCAAGGCATTAAGCAAAGCTGCAAAAATGATTGACATAATGTTTGCAATTGTAAGAATAATGATTGCAAAGGCATAGTAGGCAACCGCTGAGTCACCTGTGACTTTCTCGTATATCTCTGACATTGGTACCGCTCCGGCACCATTGCCGCCGCCCATAATTGGAAGCACATACTTGATGATTACAGTCTTTGGATCTATTCCAAAAATCATACCGCCTACAGCTCCAAAGCCCATAGCTGCTATAAGGCCACCAAGTATTGCTGGAAAATAACCTGCAAAGGACTTAAGCAAAATTTTCTTCTCAAGAGAGAGAACAGAGCCTGTAATTAGGACGATAATCCAAAGTGTGGTAAAGCCCACTGTGTCACCGCTGATAAACTCATCAATTGGCTTTAAATACTGGTCTGGAATCAGAGCCAGCTGTCTGATGATTGCTGTTCCAAAAAATGCCGCCAGCACTCCACCGCCTATGTAGGTATTCCATATAGGAAGCACCTCTCCAATCTCAAAAAAGATGATTCCATAGGCAATAATCAAAATCATTATGCTGGCAAAATCTGTTGCCAGTGCTCCTAAGGATGCTGCTGCAATAACTACTGCACATCCAATAATTGTGATGTACCATGGAGCACCATAAAGCTTGATGTCCATTAAAGATTTCTTTTTAGACTCCTCAGTCATATTTTCCTCCTCGAATACATTGTTAATTTTGTAACAACTCAGCATATTATGACGCCCCTTTTGAGTTGCTTGTATCTCTTAGTGATCACTTTTTCTCTATTATATTCTCTAGCTTTACTTGGGAAAAATTGAAAAAAAGTATAGAACTATTCAAAAAAAGAATACGCTCAAAATATTATAAATAAAAAATAGATAGACAAAAAGAAGCCCAGACTTTCTTAACAGTCTGGGCCCCTTTTAGTGAATTGTATTTATGGAAGATATGTTATGGCTTTATCAAATGTCATTTAACTCAAGTTGGCATTGAACCACTTACTTAAATTAAAGCTCTAGGCCTGCTCTACATAATCGTCGATTACTTCGAACAAATCCTGCTGGCTTGCTCTTTTTTCCTCAGTCTCTGGCAGCCAGGTCAGCTCTCTTGTTGTGTTGATATAGCTTCCAAAAATATTATTAACCGGATTGTTATTTTCTCTCATGATAAAAATCTCCTTTCCCCAATAATATAATTTCCTTCTTTCTTTATAATTACTATAGCACCGTCCCCCACTTGCATGGAAATTCTAAAAAATTATGTAGTTATTCCCAAAAGTTTAGGGCCCCCTGTTTTCTCAGGGAGCCCAGTTTTAGGAATCTATCAAATTTTAGAAATTATCTATTTATTTCTGCCTCTGTTGTAGTTAATCAGGCAGCCTGCCTTAACTATCTTTTTCTCATTCTCAGTCATAGGGGCAATATAGAGGCTTATCTCCTTCATCTCATCCCCTACCACATAGGCCTTAATATCCTGCATATCGCCGTCTAAAGCAGCCTTAACGTTTGGAATATAGATATAGTCTCCCACCTCAAACTCCGGCTCAGCCTTCATCTGGAATGGAAGCATGCCCCAGTTCATTACATTAGAGCGGTATCTCTTGGTAGCATACTCCTGGCAAATATTGGCAAGACCACCTATAACTCTCTGGCACGAAGCAGCCTGCTCACGGGCAGAGCCATCACCTGGCTTTACACAGTAAATCATGCTGCCTACCTCAGTCTTTACTGGGTCAACTGGGCCAAACTTTGCCTCGATCTTTGCATAAATATCCTTCAATTCTAAAGCTGCCTCTGTTACAGCCTGACCTGCTACTCTTGCCTTTTCTATCTTGTCCACTTCCTTAGAACGGCCTACATACTCAGGGTCACGACGAGACAAGGTAAATTCCGCCAAGCCCAATGGATTAGAACGATATGATGAAGTCTCGCCTGATGGAATAAGCTCATCAGTAGTTGTTACAGGATCCATAATTTTAGAGCATACCTTAAGGAGAATATTATCCTCAAGTGGGCTCATTTTTGGCCAGTCCTTGATGTTTGGACCATATACAAGGTCTGCCTTTTCGTCAGCCTTTGAATAGCCCTGGTAGATTCTTGCCTTATAAGTAGAATCATCATAGTCATACTCAGGCACCTTGTAATCATCAGCATACTTTGTGGCAGGTGTAAGAGCCCCACCATTTGCTGCAGTTGCTGCAATTGAACGAGCATCCATAAGGGCTACTGCAGAAAGCTGACCTACTCCTGGCTTTGAACCTTCACGATTAGGGAAGTTACGTGTAGTGTGACGAATAGAAAGTGCATCATTGGCAGGTGTATCTCCAGCACCAAAGCATGGTCCGCAGAAGGCAGTCTTTATGATGGCACCAGCAGCCATAAGCTCTGAGATAGCTCCCTTCTTCACCAAATCCATGTATACAGGCATCGATGATGGGTATACAGACAATGAGAATTCGTCATGTCCTGTCTGGGCATTCTTCAAGATATGGGCAGCCTCCATTACGTTGGTATAGTTACCACCAGCGCAGCCAGCAATAATACCCTGCTGTACCATAAGCTTGCCGTCCTTGATCTTGTCTGTAAGACTGAAATGGATGTCTGGGTTATCAGAGATAGCTCTTACAGCCTCCTCTGTCTCATGGAGAATATCCTCTAAGTTTGCATTGAGTTCATCAATCTCAAAGGCATTGCTTGGATGACATGGGAGGGCAATCATAGGCTTTACAGTAGAAAGATCTACATATACTACGCCATCATAATAAGCTGTATCACTAGGATTCAGCTCCTTATATGCATCAGCTCTGCCGTGCTGAGTCAAAAATGCCTTTGTATCCTCATCGGTGCGCCAGATAGATGACAGACAGGTAGTCTCTGTAGTCATTACATCAACGCCATTTCTATAGTCAGTAGTCATAGTGCTAACACCTGGGCCTACAAACTCCATTACCTTATTTTTTACATAGCCATTCTTAAATACTGCACCAATAATAGCAATGGCAATATCCTGTGGACCTACTCCCGGATTTGGCTTTCCATCCAGATAAATGGCAATAACGCCAGGGTATGCAATATCATAAGTATCGCAAAGAAGCTGCTTAACCAGCTCTCCGCCGCCCTCGCCTATAGCCATGGTGCCAAGGGCTCCATATCTGGTATGAGAATCAGAACCCAGTATCATCTTGCCGCAGCCAGCCATAGTCTCACGCATGTACTGGTGAATAACTGCTACATGAGGTGGTACAAAAATTCCGCCATATTTTTTTGCTGCAGAAAGACCAAATACATGGTCATCCTCATTGATTGTTCCGCCTACTGCGCAAAGGGAATTGTGACAATTGGTGAGAACATAAGGGATAGGAAACTTTTCCATGCCAGATGCCTTGGCTGTCTGAATAATACCTACAAAGGTAATATCGTGGCTAGTCATGGCATCAAACTTGATTCGGAGATTGTCCATATCCTCAGCGGTATTATGAGCCTTCATTATGTTGTAGGCCATAGTACCCTTCTTTGCCTCTTCCTTTGTAAGTGTAATACCCTCTTTTGCTGCATCCGCCTCTGCAACCAACCTGTTGCCATTTAACAGGTAGGCACCGCCATCATATAACTTAACCATTATCAGATCTCCTTTCATTTATGAGTTACTGGGCAAACTCAAACTCCTTTACCTGCCGCACAACATCCATAATGGTGCCGTCACGTCCTTCTATAATTCCTACTACTCTGTCTGTAAACTGAACCGGCTCAGGCTCGCCAGTGATAGCATAAGCCATGTCTCTCAGCTCCTCTATTGTCTTGAATGGGATGTCTGTTACATCCTTCATTGCCTCTATCAGGTCCTGTCTTGCTGGATTGATAGCCACACCATAGTCTGTAACCACCACATCTACCGACTCACCTGGGGTTGTTACTGTTGTAACCCTGCTGCAAATAGCCGGGATTCTTCCCTGTAAAAGTGGGGCAATGACGATAGTGCACTTTGCTCCCTGAGCTGCATCCGGATGACCTCCCTGGGCACCGGTAATAACTCCGTCTGAGCCAACAACTACGTTAACATTAAAGTCTACGTCCACCTCAAGGGCTCCTAAAATTATATAGTCAAGCTTATTAACAAAGGCTCCCTTGTTAAATGGATTGGCGTAGGCACCAGCTGATATTCTGTGGTGGTTAGGACTTTTTACAGACTCTACTGCTGCAATATCAAAATCCTGTGTATCCAAAAGCTTGCCTATGAGACCTTCATCCAAAAGGTCACACATGGCCTTAGCCATGCCACCTACTGCAAAGCCCATCTTGATGCCACGCTCACGCATAACCTGGCCTAATGATATTGCAGATGCGATTGAAGCTCCGCCAACTCCAGTCTGGTATGAAAATCCATCCTTGAAATATGGAGCATTTACCACAAACTTGGTACAATACTCAGCCATCATCAGCTTTCTCACATCTGTGGTAGGCTTGGCTGCACCTGAAGCGATTTTTTCCGGAACACCAATCTCATCAACTACGCAGACATAATCCACCTTGGTCATATTGATATCTGCCGGATAGTTAGGGAATGGCACCAGACAGTCTGTTACTGCCACAACCTTGTTTGCATGATTGCCGTCTACGAATGAATATGAAAGTACACCACAATCGCTCTTTCCACCGATACCCTTGCAGTTGCCATAGTCATCACAGGTAGGGGCACCAATAAATGAAATGTCTATTACTGTCTCACCGGTCTGTATAGCCCTGACTCTGCCGCCGTGGCTTCTCATGATAGCCAGGCCCTTTAACTTACCAGCAGAAATAGCCTCGCCTATTTTGCCTCTAACACCAGAGGACTGGATATTTGTAATGGTGCCATCCTCTATCATAGGCACCAATGCATCATGGGCCTTACCCAGGGAAGATGCACAGATAGTAATGTCCTTAAGGCCCATCTTATGAACCTCTTCCATTACCATATTTACAACCAAATCACCCTCCCTGAAGTGATGGTGAAAGCCTAAGGTCATACCGTCATGGGCACCACATTTTACCAACGCATCATGAATAGAGTCCACCATCTTGCTGGTGTCATGATTCATAACTACCTTTGTTATAGGACCTGCCTTATGGAACTCTGTTCCATCCTTGTAATAATTGCCCTGGAATACTTCCTTGCCAGTAGCCTTGATTATCTCCTCAGGGATGTCTCTTCCAACCTTATTTATCATCTTACAAGTCCCCCTTATATACGCCTGATGCCTTGGCAAGCTCTATCACTCGCTTTGCTCCATCATAGAAGGCTATATCAATCATCTTGCCATCTACAGTAAATACACCTATACCAAGAGCCTTCTTCTCATCTATTTCCCTTACTACCTTTTCTGAGAAAATGATTTCCTTTTGGCTAGGAGTATAGATGTCATGTACCAGCTTAATCTGTCGTGGATTGACAATAGACTTGCCGTCAAAGCCCATAGCCTTTATCATCTCCACTTCCTTCTTAAAGCCTTCCATGTCGTCAAGGTTGGTAAATACTGTATCAAAGCACTGCACCTTGGCAGCTCTGGCTGCAATAATCAGATGCTGTCTTGCACCTGCTAACTCCACGCCTGCTCCGGAAATAGTAGTCTGCAAATCCTTTGTGTAGTCACCACCAGATAAGGCTATTCCAAAAAGCCTATCAGAGGCCTCACAAATCTCCAAAGCCTTCATAACACCCATGGCCGACTCAATGGCTGCCATAATAAGAGTTGAACCTGGCTCCCTGCCAAATTCCTTTTCTGCTGCCTCAATAGCTGCCTCTACCTTTTTTATATCCTCAGCGCTTTCAGCCTTTGGAATACGGATAGAATCAGCACCACCGGCTACGCATACTCTCACATCCTCCTGCCAGTACTCAGTGTCCAGTCCGTTGATACGAACAACACGCTCCACTCCACGGTAATCGATTTCCTTAAGAGCATGATAAAGAGAATATCTTGCTGCGTCCTTTTCGCTCTCAGCCACCGCATCCTCCAGATCCAGCATGATGGAATCCGGCTTGTAAATATATGGATCCTTAATGAGACCAGGCTTCTGGCAATTAAGGAACATCATAGTTCTTCTCAGTCTTTTTTTATTAGGATTGCTCATTACTGTATCTCACCTCCCCATGGAAGATTGGTCTTTATACCAGCCGCTCTAAAACAGGCACACTCAACTCTTGCCTTGAGAGTACAATCGAGGGCGCCCCTGTCCACAATAATAATCCTGGCGTCGGTAACCTCTAGTCTGTCTAAAGTCTCAAATACTGTCTTTTTAATAGCATTGCCAAACTGGTGCATGACAACACTGTTAAGCTCAAATTCTATTCCAGAGCCTTCCTTTGCAGGCTCTACTGTTACCATGGCATCAGAGGATTCTAAGGTTCCTGCTACTGCACTTTTTTCCAACTTCACTGCCAAATCCTCCTTATTTTTGTATCTTCTCTATTGTCTCAATAATATAGTCTGTCAGCTCCTCTGCTGAGGCATCCTCTGCAAATGTAGTCAAAACTACCTTTCTCTCTGTCTCAGTACAGATTGTAAGAGCCTCATCAAGGATAGCTGCTCTGTCTGCATAGCCTATATGGATCATCATCTGGCCCATTGCCCTGATGAGGGAACATGGATTAGCATAATCTCCTCTGCCATGAGAGATAAGATATGGTGCTGTACCATGAATAGCCTCGAAAAGAGCATATTTGTTACCAATATTTGATGAGCAGGCATTGCCAAGACCACCTGCATGCTCTGCAGCAACGTCGGTTACAATATCTCCATAGAGATTTGGAAGCACTATAACCTCCATGCCCTCTGAAAAATCTGGATCCAGCATTTTTGCACACATAGCATCCACAAGCTTTGTGTCCACCTCAATGCCTGGATAATCCTGAGCAACCCTCTGAGCTGCCTCAATAAAATTGCCATCAACAAGCTTTACTATATTTGCCTTAGTAACAACTGTGACACGCTTCTTACCATTTTTCTTTGCATACTCAAAGGCTGCTCTGGCAATTCTCTCAGATCCCTGACGGGTCTGCACCTTGAAATCCACTGCCAGGTCCTCATCTACCTGAATACCCTTGTTGCCCCAGATATACTCGCCTTCAATATTTTCCCTAAAGAACATCCAATCAATATTTTTATCAGGAATCTTGATAGGACGAACTGCTGCAAAAAGCTCCAGCTCTCTTCTTAAAAGTGAATTGGCGGACACCAGGTTTGGAAGACCCTCACCTGCCTTTGGTGTAACCATTGGTCCCTTTACAAGAACATTGCACTCCTTTATCTTTGGCAGTACATCTGCTGGGAGAGACTCATTTTTTGCCACTCTGTCCTCGATGGTCATGCCATCTATTTGTCTAAGCTCCACATGACCTGACTCAATTTCTGGTGCAAGAAGTGTGCTTACAACTCGCAGTGCCTGCTTCATAAGGATAGGTCCTACCCCATCGCCTGGAAGTATGCCTACTACAATCTTGTCCAGCTTGGAAAAATCTGTAACCTCAGCTCCAGCCTTCATCTTTTCAATTCTTTCAAATTCGCCTTCAATTAACTGACCGAATTTTTCCTGTGCCAGCTTTACGTTATTAGTATTACCCATAATACCTACCTCCTTTTTGATACTTTTATTATATTTCCTCATTTTCTCCAGGTGAAATTGCAAAAGAATATAGCGGTATTACTAAAAGGAATGATACATTTTTAACACACTAGTTATATGATAAGAATGTAAATACTATTAAGAGGCGAGAGAATATGCCAAAAGAAACTAAGATAGAACTAAATCAAATATTAAGCCCAGAGAAATCAGAGGACCTGGCTCTCCTGTCCTCCCTGGCTACAAGAGCCCTGCTTTACGAGGTTTCCACTACGCCAAAGCCTGGTCTTGTAGACCGCAACAATTCCGGCAGCCACAAGGACATGGATATCTTTACCTTTATCAACTCTGCCTCAGCCCTGGGCCCTTATTTTGGCCAGTGCTATCTGCTTGGTAAAAAAACTGCCTCTCTTAATCCTACAGAGACCTTCGAAAACCTTCGTCCTCTTGGCAAGGAGGCTGAAAACTCTATGTATAAAGTCACAGGTGGCGTCAACACCCACAAGGGAGCCATTTTTTCCATGGGAATAATATGTGCTGCCCTAGGTCGTATCAATCGCTGTGATTGGAATAAGCCAGAATGTATATTGGATGAATGCGCTGCCATGACAAATGGCCTGATAGAGAAGGACTTTGCAGGAATAACTATGGATAATGCCACTACCGTAGGGCAAAAGCTCTACATAAACTACGGCATCACAGGCATACGGGGCCAGGTGGCTGCCGGCTTTCCTGCTGTGCGTCTTGCCGGTCTTCCCGTGCTGCGAGGGGGCCTTTCAAATGGACTAAGCTTTAACGAGGCGGGCTGCGCCTGTCTTCTTAGTCTTATGACCTCAGCCACCGATACCAACCTCATTGCAAGAAGCAATGTGGCAGTTTATGAAAAAACCATAGCTTATATCAAAGGCTTGCTTCAGGACAATCCTTATCCCACCCAGGATACCCTGCTTGAGCTTGACCAGGCTTTTATAGAAAAAAACCTATCTCCCGGAGGTTCCGCTGACCTTTTGGCTATTTGCTATTTTCTCTATTTTTTAGAACAGGAAAAATAAGAACTTAAAAGAATTTACAGGAAAAAATTATGTCAGATTACATCATATCCAAAATATATCCAGAGGATAATTTTGCCAACAATCAGATTCAAAGGCTTCTTCACGAGGAGAGTATCAGACAGGACCCTAATTTAGACTATACCTGCGGTATGTATGACGAAGATATGAATATCATTGCCACTGGTAGCCTTTTTAAAAACACCCTTCGCTGTATGGCAGTCAGCCACAAGTACCAGGGACAAGGGCTTATGAATGAGATCGTTACCCACCTGATTGATGTTCAATTCCAGCGTGGCAACATTCATTTATTCCTTTATACCAAATGTCATACTGCCAAGTTTTTTAAAGACTTAGGCTTTTACGAAATAGCCAAAGTAGATAATCAGCTGGTATTTATGGAAAACAGAAGGACAGGATTTTCTGATTATCTAAAAGATCTTGCAGCTACAAGTCCCGCCAATAATACGGGAAATGTTGCTGCCCTTGTCATGAATGCCAACCCTTTCACTAATGGCCATCTTTATCTTGTAGAAAAGGCTGCTGCCGAAAATGACCTGCTGCATCTTTTTATGGTCAGCGAGGACGCCAGCCTGATTCCATACGCGGTCAGAAAGAAACTTGTTATGGAAGCAAGCAGCCATTTACCTAATATCTGCTACCATGACAGTGGTCCCTACATCATCAGCAACGCAACCTTTCCAAGCTATTTTCAAAAGGATGAGTCATCTGTTATTACAGGCCATGCCCAGCTAGATATTGCTATCTTCAAGCTTATTGCTGAGGCCCTTAATATCAACAGAAGATATGTGGGAGAAGAACCAACTAGCCAGGTAACTGGCATCTATAACCAGATTATGGCAAAGATGCTTCCTCAGTCTGGCATTGAATGTATTCTTGTTCCACGCCTTGAGTTCGATAATGCTCCTATCAGCGCCTCCACAGTGCGACAGGCCCTACATGATGGCAAAATAGAAAAACTAAAGCCCCTGGTGCCAGAAACTACCTATCGTTTCTTTACAAGTCCAGAGGCTGATGACATAATTAAAAATATTCAAAAACAGGATAATGTTATTCACTACTAAGGATAATTCAAGGAGAAGCTGCTATGTTACAAGGAGAGGCTGTGGTTCTCACAGAAATGCTAGACTGTCGTGAACGCCGTTCACAAAAGCAAGAAGAATATCTAAATAAATATGGCACCACCCTTATCTCATATTGCATGAATATTCCTGGTCCTATCAAAACCAACCCGGATATCTCCAAGGCCTTTCAGAGTGGTGTAGAAGATATCTTAGCTTTCCTGCAAAAAGCTGATATTAAAATACTTGAATCCATAGAATACAATGAAAAAACCGGAAACGAGCTCATTATTGCCACTGACTCCACTGACTCTCAGCTCATAAAGAATGCCATGACTCATATCGAGGAATGTCATCCCCTGGGCCGCCTTTTTGACATTGATGTTATAAGTCCTGACGGAGTCAAAATATCCCGCAAGACTTTCAGAAAATGCTTTATTTGCAATTGCCAGGCCCAGGAGTGCGCCTCATCTCGCAGGCACAGTGTGGCTGAAATGCAGGAGTTTATTGATGCCAAGGTGGCGGAATATTTAAGCTCTAATATAAAAGGCCGCATATAGCGACCTTCTAACATCCTATAAATTTTTTTTAAGAACAACCCTGAAACTGGGCCATATACAGCTTATAGTAAGCTCCCTTCTTCTCCATAAGCTCCTCAGGGCTTCCCTCCTCCTTTATACCTCCCTGGTCTATAACAAAGATACGGTCAGCACTTTGGATAGTGGAAAGTCTGTGAGCTATTACAAAGCTGGTGCGCCCTTTAAGCAATGCCTCAATACCCTTTTGCACCATAAGCTCTGTGTGGGTATCGATACTTGAGGTTGCCTCATCAAGAATCAGAATTTTAGGCTCAGATATCATGGTTCTGGCAAAGGCTATCAGCTGCCTTTGACCTATAGAAAGCCCTGCTCCCTGCTCTTTTAGCTCTGTATCATAGCCCTTTTCCATATTCATGATAAAGTCATGGGCATCTACAGCCTTGGCAGCTCTTATGATTTCCTCTTCTGTGGCATCCAGCTTGCCATAGGCTATATTTTCTCTGACCGTTCCATGAAAAATAAAATTATCCTGGGTCATAACCCCCATCTGTTTGCGAAGAGAGTTCATAGTAACCTTTTTCAAATCATATCCATCTATGGTAATAGTGCCCTTTTGAATATCATAAAAACGGCTTATGAGATTTACAATGGTGGTCTTCCCGGCCCCTGTAGGCCCAACTAGGGCGATTGTCTCTCCAGACTTTGCGATGAAGCTTACATTATCAAGGACCTTAGTCTCGCTGTCCGTCCCCTCATCATAGGTAAAGGATACCTTATTAAAGGCCACCTCCCCCTTGATGTCAGGAAGCTCAACGGCATCGGGCTCATCTGTCAGGTCTGAAGCAGTATCAAGTATATCGAATACACGCTCAGCAGCTGAGAGATTGGTGATAAGCTGATTAAAAAATGTACTAAGGTTCATTATCGGTTCCCAGAACATACCTGTGTAGGTGCCAAATGCAACCAAAAGGCCTAAGGTCACCTCTGGTGCCCCAATGATTTTGACACCAACCAGATAGAGCATCATCATGCCTACTCCCCAGGATGTATCTATTATTGGGAAAAACAAGTCTGCCACTTTACAGGCATAGATAAAGCTATCTCTATGCTGGTCCGTAAGCTCTTCAAACTGAGCTCTGGTCTCAGCCTGAGCATTTAAGCTCTGCACCACTCGCATGCCTGCTATGCTCTCATGAACATAGGCATTTACATTTGACCCCTTTTTGCGAACTATCTGCCACCTGGTGTGGTTACTCTTTTCTACCAGGTAAATGCCTAGTGCCATAAAAGGCAAGGTGCACATTGCAGCAAGGGCCAGTCGCCAATCCTTCATAAGCATTATGACAATTACCCCAATAATTGTGATTGTATTTGGGATAATATGAGTTATGGCCTTTGCCAATACATCCTTGAGAGAGTTTACATCTCCCATTATTCTGGCAAGTATTTTTCCATTTGGTCTGCTGTCAAAAAAGCTGAAGGACAGAGTCTGTATGTGCTCATATACTTCATTTCTTACCTTTAAGATAATATCGTTGGATATGAGTGACATTACATAAATACGGACCTTCACCATTACAACATAGACTATGTTGACAGCCACTGCAAAAATAACAAGCTTTATGAGACCGTCTACATCCTTGTCAGCCACATAATGATCTATTGCCTCCTCTATTAAAAGGGGATTAAGGAGGCTAATTGCAACTGCTATCGCCATAGCAATAATTACAAGCGTGACTTCTTTTTTATAATCCTTTAGATAAGCAAAGAGTCGCAGGACAACCTTGCCTGTGTCTCCGCTATCCATCTGCTCATCTTCACGAAAGGAGTTTACTGCCATCTTACTCTACCTCCTTTCCAAGGGCTGGGTACTGGGCCATATAGGTCTCATAGTATAGGCCCTTCTTTGCAAGAAGCTGGCTATGAGTTCCCCTCTCTGCTACACGTCCCTCATCTAAGTAGATAATTTCGTCTGCATTTCGTACAGCAGAAATACGGTGGGCGATAATAATCTTTGAGGACTCAGTAATATCCTTTAGCACCTTTTGAATCTCCTGCTCGGTCTCCATATCAAGGGCTGATGTGGAATCATCAAAAACAAGAACTGGGCTTTTCTTCGCAAGGGCTCTTGCTATACTGATTCGCTGTTTTTGTCCGCCGGAAAGACCTACGCCCTTTTCTCCAATTACCGTCTCATACTGGTCATCCATTGCCTCGATAAAGCCACTTGCCTGGGCCATCTTTGCTGCACTTCTAACCAACGTAGCATCCATCTCGTCTCGCTTGCCCATCATGATGTTTTCTGCGATTGTATCAGAAAAAAGAAAGACGTCCTGCATAACTACTCCACAGCAGGTCCTCACCTGGGCTAAAGGAAGATTTCTGATGTCCACTCCGTCTATGGTAATCTCACCACGGCTTGGATCATAGAATCTCTGAAGAAGATTGATGATTGATGATTTACCTGAGCCTGTCGCTCCCATGATTCCAAGGGTTTTGCCTCTTTTCAGCTCAAAAGAAATATCCTTTAGTATCTCATGGCCATCCAGTGTCAAATCCACATGGGAAAAAACAATATCTCCATGTAATACAGGAAGCTCTTTTGCTTCTCCATCCTCCGGAAGCTTTGCCTTTTCGTTAAAGATGTTCTTAATCTTCTTGTAGGAAGCAATTGATGAGGACAACTCATTTGCAAGCTCTGCTAACATATCTAGAGGCCAGGTGCAATTTCTTGAATACTCCACATATGCCACCAGTGAGCCTAGATCCATCGGTCCACCTATGACTCTCAAGCCTCCAATCATGGCGCACACCACCGGAAGCACTGCTCCAATAAAGTTGTAGACAGGATAAAATCTTGCCGTCACCTTGGCCTGCTCCATATTGAGATCACGATATCTTCTGTTATGCTTATGGAATTTATCTATCTCAAAGGCCTCTCTGGCAAAGGCCTTTACTGTTCGAACTCCCGCCAGATTCTCCTCCGCTATTGTTGTTAGCTCTGCATTTTCCTCACTTATATCTGAATATATCTTTACGAATTTTTTTTCCAGATAAAAGCTCATGGCTCCTCCGAAAACCATGACAGCAAAAGGTAAAAGAGTCAGAAGCGGATCCAACATAAACATGCAATAAATAGCCGATACCATGAAAAATGCGATTTCGATTATAAGCATACCTGTCATACCGAAGGCGTCCTTGACCTTGTCCACATCATCCTTGACACGGGCCATAAGCTCTCCAGTATTGGTATTGTCAAAATAGTCCATGGACAATGACTGTATATGCTTATACAAATCATGGCGCATGGTATTTCCTATATTCTGACTATTTTTATCAAAGGTAAATTCCTTCCAGTAGCTTGCAGCAGCTCTGCCTATTCCTATGGCAACAAGTGCCACAAGAAGCCATGCAAATCTGTGAAAATCTCCCCCGACAAATACCTCATTTACTATAATCTTTGTAACCTGGGGTGATAGCATCTCAAGTCCAATTTGTACAAACAAACATATTATTGCAAACAGATAGCCCTTCCAATATGGAAAAAGGTAGCTGCTTAATTTTTTCAAAACAAGTCCTCCCTTCTAATTCTATTACTCACTCCACCGGTTATAGAGATTAGCCAAAATAGCCCCTGAAATATTATGCCATACCGAAAATATTGCTCCAGGAACAGTTGCCATTGCTAAGTTTGGAAATGCAGTTGCTGCAAGAGATGTGGCCAGACCTGAATTTTGCATACCAACCTCAATGGAAATTGCCTTAGTCTTTGCTACTCCCATGTGAAATACTTTTCCAACTGTAAATCCACAGGCATAACCCAATATGTTATGCAGGATTACTACTGCAAAAACAACTATTCCTGCAGAGAATATTTTCTCTGAATTATGGGACACAACAGCAGCAACAATCAAGCATATAGCCACTACGGATACAGATGGCAGGACCTTGACAAGGCGCTGGGTTACTTTTCCAAAAAGCTTGTTGATAATAAAGCCCAAGCCTATAGGTATAATAACCACCTTGACAATGGAAAGAAACATACTCATGGCATCTACAGTGACAGTTGTTCTAAGCAACAAATAAGTGATAGCCGGTGTCAAAAATGGTGCAAGAAGAGTATTAACACTAGTCATGCCTACTGAAAGCGCTACGTCTCCCTTTGACAGGTAAGTGATTACATTGCTAGATGTGCCACCAGGGCATGTGCCCACTAATACAACACCTGCCAAAAGTGCAGCATCCAGGCCAAATATTTTTCCAAGTAAAAATGCCAGAATTGGCATAATGGTAAATTGTGCCAGGCAGCCCACGAAAATTTCCTTTGGTCTGGTAAATACCAGCTTAAAATCATCAAGCTTCAAGGTTAATCCCATGCCAAACATTACAATCATCAGCAAATAATTTACCCAGGAAGTCTGAATCCAAAGACAGCTGCTTGGTACAAACAGGGCCAATGCCGCAACCACAAGCACAATAATTGCCATGTATTTTCCAAAAAAGCTACTGATTTTTTCTAATTTTTCCATCTTATTTTCTCCCGTATTAAACATAATTAAAAAATGCATTTGACCTAATGCAACTTTACCTAATGCAAAACAAAGCGTGGCGATTGCCACGCTTTGCTAATACTGTCGCTATATTACTTGTTTGCTATAGTTACAAGATTATTTGCTGCATCCTCAACATAGTACTTGTCACCAGATGAGAAGAGAATAAAATCTCTGCCTGGAGCAAGCTGCTCAGCATCCTCTGGCAGCTCATCCCACTCTAATGAATCATCAATAGACTCCTGAGATACGATGTTGGAATCATCGATTACAACCTTGCCACCATCATAGGTATCAAACTCATAGGTCTGATATTTTGATGAAGAATCAGATGATGTAAGAGAAAATGTTCCTGCAACAGTCTCAAAGCTGCCAGAAATCTTGTACATATTTTCTTCCTCTGGCTCAATTGTGTTGAAGCTCTCTACTAAAATAACATCAGAATCAACAGGAATAGCTGTGTAGCTTGATGTAGTCTCAAGCTCGCTTCCCTCTGCGGCATCACTACTTGGAATAAATGAATAAGCCTCTACACCATCTGCACCAAAGTATGTCATAGTAATCTCTGCGTCTGTAGCACCAACTTCCTTCTGCTTGTCAGCAAGAACTGTCTCGTAATCTGTGTCAGTGTACTTAGAAATCATCATGTAATTGCTACCTGCTGGAGTGAAATCCTCGCTATAGTAAGCAAAAACAACTGAACCATCATCGTTGGCATTTGGAGTGATAACCGATGGGTCATACTGAAGTGTCCAGCCATCTCCCTCATAGGTCTCCTCAGAAGCCTCTGTAGTGGCTGTATCCTCTGTGGTCTCCTCAGGAGTCTCCTCAACTGTAGTCTCCTCTGTTGCCTCAGTCTCTGTAGTCTCAGCGCTCTGGCCGCAGGCTGTAAACATAGATACAGCCATTGCAAGTGTCAAAGCTACTACTAATCTTTTTTTCATAAAATCCTACTCTCCTCTCGGGTTATGTACTTTTTGTTTTTATGATGACCATTATACCATTATCTGGTCTATTTGAAAGCACTTACTTTATTTTCTCAAAAACTTATTTCATTGGAATCTCATTTGTTAATCTATACCCCCTATGCTTCTGTTAAACTCAGCCTGGGCATTTGCTAAATCAGCAGACGAATACACACAAACTCTTACATCAACATCATAATCTGGGTAATCCCCTATAAACTTCTTATAGGCTCTGCAGCACTGCTTTGTAGCCCCCCAACTGGATCTGCACAGGAGTCATGAATCAATTTTATTTTGCTCATTACACTCTCCTTGTCGAGGTTTTCCATTTTTTAGTCTTATTTTGCCCCGTTTTTGCAATATAAATCAAGTATTTTTGCCCCGTTTTTTAAGTTTTATAGGCTCAATTTTGCCCCGTTTTATTCATATTGATTCACATTATTAAAAAAATAAGGCCGCGAGTAGCGGCCTAGAAGGGAGAATGATATATATGAAAAAGATTTTCTATCGCTCTTGCGATGATTATATATTATTCTCCCCAAGTGTTAATGAAATGTCACTTAAGTGAAGCTTAGATGAATTTCTTCATTACACGCATATAGTCTTTCTTTTCATTAATCTAGTTCTAAAAGAATTTCATCAAATGCTACATCAAGTGGATGTACTTTTCCCAACCTTATATCATCTGCCGCCTGGGCCAAATGACTGTACAAGGCCTGTTTGTCTTCTATTTCAAAAACGTCATTTTGCGGCTCTACAAATTGTTCATGACTCAATTTTATTTTACCCATTACTCCCTCCTCATCATCATTCTTTCCAACAATTCAAGTAAACGTGCACTCTCTCATATTTGTTGTGTACTTTTACTTTAAATTCTCCTTTTAAATATATAGGTATGCTTTGGTTTCCGTCCCCGTGATGGGGAATGAAGTTAATACCCTATCCTATAGTCTGCACTATATGGCTTCCCTTGTCTACTTCTTCAACCCTCAGCTTCACTGGGATTCTATCCTGCAATATTTGCACATGAGAGATAATACCTACAAGGCCATTTGCCTCCTGAATGTTATTTAGCACATTCATTGCATCACCAATTGAGTCCTCGTCAAGGGAACCAAAGCCCTCATCTATAAATAAGGCTTCGATTTTAATACCAGTTTTTTGTGCTACAGTAGACATGCCGATGGAAAGAGCTAAGGATGCTAAAAACTTCTCGCCACCTGAAAGGGTGCTTACAAAACGTCCCTCATGGTCCTGGCTGTTTTTGTCGAATACCTTCAGCTCCAGGCCTCTTTTGTTGGTACCCTGGGCCTTATCGTCTGACCTAAACAAACGATACCTACCACCATGAACCATTTCAAGCATTTTGTTGGCTGCTGCAACAACAGATGAAAACATGATGCCCAAGACATATCTCTGCAAGCCTGTGCCAGAATCTCCACGAAGACTTTTTGCAAAAGCAAAATCATTTTCTGCCTCACGGATTTTTTCCTCTATGCCATCTCCCTCGGCATCCAGATTAAGCTTTTTGGTCTTCAGACGGTTTATCTCTGCCTCTAAAATGCCTCGCTCCTTGGCGTAAGCAGCCTGCTTTCTAGATATTGCCGCAAGCTCATTATCACAAGCCTCTTCATCAGGCTCAGTCTTGCCAGCCAGTTCTGTATTTAAGCTCTTTAGGGTGTCATTTGCCGACTTGACGTCTGCCTTATGATTGGCAATTTTTGATCGAAGCTGCTCTATCTGCGCATCTTCTAGCATTAACTGCCAAGCATCTTCCTCAGAAGCAAAGCCCTTGTCCTTTAATCCCTTTACTGCCGCATCGGTAGCCTTAGTAAGCTGGTCCTGGGCGGCCTTAATCTCATTTTCTGCCGGCTCAATTTTTGCCTTAGCCTCTGTAAAGGCTTCTCTTGCGGCTTTTTCAGCATCTTCCAAAATATTTTTTTGAGCATCAAAGCTATTTATATCATCTGTCAAAGCCTTGATAGCAGCCTCCAGCTGGGTCGATGAGTCAATACCTTCAACCAGATTTTTTGTTATACCATCAAGCTTTGCCTGGGCCGCAGCCACCTGGGCGTAAAGCTGCTGAGTCTGATTATGCTTGTTTTCATATACGGCTTTGGCAGCCTCCTGCTGGCTTAATGCAGCCTGAAGCTCACTATATTTTCTATCAAGGTCTGCCTTTTTCTTATCCACCATGGCCTTGGTTACGCTGTTGTCTGCCTTGAGGGCTTTATGGGGATGGGATGTGCTTCCACACACAGGGCAAGGCTTACCCTCTACAAGCTTATCCGCCAGTTCTCCTGTGATTCCTGCAAGATAGCGTTCCAGCAAGTCCTTGTGGTCATTATTTAACTTACTGTGGTCATTATTTAATTTAACAATTTTAGGGCCAAAGGCATCCAGCAAATCCTTTGCAGCTGTTTCTTCAAGCTGAGCTGATTTTTCAGCTCTTTTTTCCTGTTTGACCAGCTTGCTTACTTCATCCAGCCCTGCGTAATCAGCTCTCTTTGCCTCATATTGAATTTTAAGAGTCTTTTTTTCTTCAATGGTAGAGGATTTTTCATTATGCTGGTTCAACTCCTCCAAGGTATTTGCAGCCATTTTTCCCTTATTGTCTGCTACAGCCTTTATCTGTTGGCATGCAAGCTGTCTCTCTCTTAAAGACTCCTTTGCTGCTTTTTCATCTGCCAGCAATTCTTTAACCTTATTGGCACGGAGAGCATCATCTATAGCCTTATCCCAGCCTTTGCATGCTGCCTCTTTGGCTGACAATTCATCAACTCTACTCTCGGCCTTATGAAGGTCCCCAAATCTGCCCGCTATAGTAAGAAGCCCCTGCAGTTCTTTTTGCCTTTTCTCATAATCAGCAGCCTTATATTCGATGTCTTTATCCACCAGCTGCTTTTCATTTTGGGTGATAAGCAAATCTAGCTCTGCTATAGAATTACAATTTTCATCAGCAAGACTAGTAGCTATCCTTTCCTTTTTCGCCTTCAAGGCTTCCTTTCTATTGACCACCTCCTGATAGAGCTGGTCTGCTATTGCCTGCCACTTGTCCTCTCCAAAAATGCTAGTAAGAATTTTCTCTTTTTCGTCGGAATTAGATGTCAAGAGTTTTTCAAACTTACCCTGAGGCAGGACAATTACCTGACTAAACTGCTCGTACTCTAAGCCGATTATCTCAACAGCCTTTTCATTTAAGGCTTTTTCTCTGGCATTTTCAAAAATGGGACGCCAAATGCCATCCGAATCCTTTTGCATAAGGTTATAGGATGCTGCAAGATTCTTTCTTTTGCGCTCTAGCCTTCTCTCGAAAATATAGTACTGACCATTATTTTCAAATTCAAGCTTGACGAAGGTTGTGGCATCAAAATCCGCATTGGTGCACCGCATAGCCATGAAATCATCTCTGCTGTGGCCACTGCTTTTGCCATATAAGGCAAATGTTATTGCATCAAGAATGGTCGTTTTTCCTATACCGGTTTTACCACAGATAAGGAAAAGTCCCTTTTCAGAGATAGCTTCAAAATCTACAATTTCATGGCCTCTATAAGGTCCAAATGCTTGAAATTCAACTTTTATAGGTCTCACTGTTCGGCTACCTCCTTCTCATATTGTGTAAGGGCATTTTTAAATAAGTCCAGCATGTGTTCACTTGGTGCTTCCTCTAAAATGTCCTGGCAGTACCTTTTAAAAACTGACTCCGGGTCCTCGTCTGCTTTCTCAAACTCCTCAATGGTCATAGTTATTTTGGCATCCTCTTGTTCAAAGCCCTTGCTGCTTACTTCGAGAAGATTAGTGTATTTTTCCCTAAAAGCCGCCATGGAATCCATGCCCACATAAGAGTCTGTCACATCAAGCCTTACATAGCCATTTAAGATATCATCATCAAAATCCGCCTTCATAAGCTCCTCATAGGTACCAACTAAGGTGGTCCTTTTATGGAGCTGTGGAAGGGCTACAATCTTTTGCTCCCAGGTGTCTGTATCGATTATGGTCACGCTCTTCTCCTGGTTTTCCTCTTTTCCAAAGGAATACACCATAGGCGTACCACTGTAACGGATGTGTTCATTGATCTGCTGGGGTCCATGCAAATGCCCCAAGGCGACATAATCAAAGCCATCAAAAACATAAGAGCCCACCATGGTGGCTCTGCCCACCTCAGCTGCCCTATCACTAGTAGATGTCTCAGCATTTACTATAAAAGCATGGGAAATAAGGATGTTTTTATGCCCTGGGATAAAGCATTCCCTATATTTGTCCAACACCAGCTTATAGGCATCTTCCAGGGAAACAACATCCTGGCTTTCCTCTGGAAATACAGACTTAACCTTGTCTGTAGAAATCCAAGGCAACATATAAATATCCACATCTCCAATATTTACAATACTCTGTTTTTTTTCCAAGGCTCCCACAATATAGAGGCCACTCTTTTTCAAAAGCTCATTACACTGGGAAATACGCTCTGCCCCATCGTGGTTACCTGCTATGAGATATACCGGAATGTTAAGGCTGCCGCATATATATGTCATGGTCTCATCATATAGCTGCAAGGCCTCCTGAGACGCAATGCTCTTGTCAAAAACATCTCCCGCCAGCAGTATGCCGTCAACCTTTTCATCTACTGCTATCTGACATATTTTATTGATAGCAAATTGCTGGTCTTCATAGTAGGAAAAGCCTCCTCTAAAGGTCATTCCCAGATGCCAGTCTGATGTATGCAAAAATTTCATCTATACCCTCCCTATACAAGTAATATACTCTCAGAGTCTTCTGAAATGGTTTCTTTCAAGGAGAATCCGAGAGTATACAATAAGAAAATTAGTGACTATTAAGCCTCATCGGCTTTTCTTTTCTGATTTTAAACTCTATACGATTATATTTGACTAATAAAAATTATAACATTTATGCTTACCAAAACCTATTTCTTTATAAAAAAAACTAATTCTTAGGAATGGACCTTAGCGCTTTTTTTTAAATTAAGCACTTTTGATTCTAACTTTTCCTCTCCTATCGCCTGAACTTGTCCAAATTAATCCCCTCTTCTCTGGCCTTGCGCTCCAGCTCATCATGGCTGGCTCTGTCTACATCCATCATATCTATAAAGCCAAATATCCCAGAATAACTAGCCGACTGGGCTCCATAAATATCCTTTAGTTCCCGCTTTAGTGCTTCGTAATCAATATCTCTCATAACCGTCCTCCTCATTAATGATTCATCTTTAGTAAGTAATACAGCACCACAAATGGAAAAAGTATTATACATATCACTGTCATCATAAAAACCTTCCTTTCTATCAACTAATCCAACACTCCATCATGACTGCACTCCCTGTAAAACCTGCAATTAAGGCAGCACCCACTGCATCTTTTTACTTCTTTTCTCTTTTTCCACTGCAACCAGTAGATTATTCTTCTCATTGGCCCTGCTCTCCCACCTCTTACATTTTAGTTAAGAAAAATGTACTCCCTAACTTGTCCATTTTAAAGCACAGCTAAAAACCTCTACTTCTCTGCTTTTTTCTCCCAGCATTAATTTTCTTTCTCTCAAATTCAGGGTAAAATTGAAAGAAAAAAGAGTGCCAAAGTTTCCTTTGACACTCTTTCGTCACCGCTATCGGGGAATTTAAGGCCCCATATATATACTACATGGGAGTTACTCTCTTAACCCCTCAGCCAACTTAATTTATACTCTACCAAACCAGATAATCTATATACACATCATAGTCGTCATAATCCCCATCCATGTCATCAGTGCCTATCAGATCGAAGCTCACTGTATTTCCAGCTGTTATAGTATCCAACAAATAGCTTTGTACTGCAGCCTTGGCCTCACCCTCCTTCTTGGCTATCAGGGTTATAGATGCACCAGCCGGGATATCTATTGAGCTATTGTTTGTGACCTGCCCTTGAAATTCCATACATATAGCATTCATCTTGGCACTGATACCTGTCACCTCTAAACTGCTCTGTGGAACAACTTCTACCGAATCCGCCTCCTGCGCTTCACCGCTGACAAAAGTAACTCCTTCCTCACCCAAATCTTCCATGTCATCTTTTGACACAACTATCTTCCCCATCGCTATGCCGGTATCTCCTGGTGCTATATAACTGCATAACAAATCTGCTGTATCAATAACTGTCTCATCACTTTTTCTCTTAAGAGTATACTGATACTTCACACTAGTAAGAACTTTGTCTTCAGTCATATTTTCCAAATATATACATATATTAAAGCCATATTCAGATTTGTCAGCAGTAACATAATCCAATATTATTGCATTATCCACCAATTTCACTTCTGCTTCCTGAGTATCAGAACTTTCGCCCTGGGTGTCCTCTGTAGTTTCTGTTGTCTCAGCTGCCTCTGTTTCTCCAGCTTCCTTCTTTTCCATCTTTATGGTGCTTGTAACGCCCATCATAGACATCTCAAAGCTCAGCTTTCCTCCACTATAGGAAAAGGTCTTAGTGGCATCTGTTGATGCAAGCAAAGCATATTTTGTCTCATCAGTGTAATTTTCTGACTCCCAACTATAGTCGCCTGTCTCAGTTGGCGCCACATAGCTACCAGCCCAGTACAAGGCTCTGGCAGCATCCGAATTCCAATATACCCTGATATCACCACCGGATATTTCCGCAGACATGGCATCTGTTCCATCTGTCTCTACCCAACTGCCTGTCAGATCTGCCGGCTCTGAACTGCCACAGCCTGTAAAAAGATTGGTTATTGTCATAATAAGCGCCAAAGCCAGGCTAAATATTTTCTTTCTTTTCATTCCTCTTTCCTCCATAATTCTGATTTTTTCTTGCCGCAACAGGTACGCCAGCATCTACTAAGCATTACCTTTTTTACTAACCTCTACCTTGCCTCCATCCCCTCCTCCGATAATTTTTGTATATAAAGCTCTAGTCGGGAAGCATTCCCTTTTAACTCCTGCAATCTGGCGGTAAGCACTTTTATCAGCTCAATCCTTTCCATTTTCTCCATGTCTTTTATCTCCTTCAGAGAAAATCCCGCCTGCTGATAGATTCTTACCCTTTTCACATGGGCTATCTCTCTCTCATCATAGAGCAAATGCCCCATCTTGTTGTAACCCTGCTCATGCAGAATTCCTGCTTTTTCATAGCCTTGTATAACTCGCCGGCTAACCCCGGCCTGCCGGCACAATTCTTTTAGTGTGATTGTTTTCAATAAACCTTCCTCCTTTGTATGAGTGATGGACCCTGCCACCCCATACCAGGACTTGTTTATCTTGCGAATAGATACTTGAAATTTAATGCAAATTCTAATGATAAAAATAAGATATTCCTGCACGTAACGTGCAGTCAAAGAGAGTTTTAACTCAGAAAATAAAAAACCCCGAGGCCACAACAATGGTCTCGGGGTATTGTTTACTTATAGCATCACCGCAAACATAGCTATCATAATGCCAAGGGTTATTATAAGTGGCATACAGCAGCATCCACAGCCGCCTCTAGGTGGTGGAGGAGGTGGTCCACCGTGGCCCGGCCTCCTGCCAGGTCCTCCAAAGCCGGGGCCTCCAGGGCCGCCAAATCCAGGGCCGCCTGGACCTCCAAATCCTCCTGGGCCTCCAGGGCCCGGTCCATGTCCATGCATAATTATCACCTTTCCTTTCTTTTTATGCTATTGCTTCAATAAGAGCTACAATACCTACAATTATCAAAATCGGTATCGCCAAAACATACAAACCTGCTATCGCAAGCATAATCATACCTATTGGCAAAAACACTAACGAAAACAATACCTTGGTAATTTCCCAGGTTGCCTTAATGGCTAAACCTATTATTTCCCACATCACTGCTATAAATGCTACTACAAAAATAAATGTTAACATATCCTTACTCCTTTACATGTAGACGATTTCATATCCTCCACATCTTTACTATCTTGTTTTTTTGAATTTTCTTTCTTCATGAAGGCTTCAACTTTGATTTCCTTAAAAAACTCTGGATACTTATTGCTTCCTTCCAATATCTTAATAAAATGGATTCGTTCTCTAGCAGTCATCTTTGCCACCTCCTCGTTTTGTATAATTAGATAATACTCTGTTGGAGGAAACTGTAACATAACGGACTTAGTAAAATAAGTGTCTTATTTTTCTCAAAACAGCAAAATAGTGTAGAATGCTCAGCTATAATCCAAGTAATACCAAGACTCATTTTTCTTACAAGCGAATTCCAAAAATTTTAATCCAATACTAATGATAAAAATAATATAGTCCTGCACGCAAGGTGCACTCAAAAAAGAGTTCTAATTCTTACAAATAACAATTATACTTAAAGAAATAATTTTTGTATTGGAGGAAATTTTATGTTATCTACTAAAAATGCAAAATGGCTATTACATCTTCTTATTCCACTTTTTATTGCACTATTTTCTTTCTTTGTTTGTGCACAAAAAGTATCTGAACTGAACTTTTATACGGAAACCATCGAAAGCTTAGAGCAAAGTGAAGACACTGTTACCAAGCTTACAGCCAGCGCCTTAGGTCTTTCCGTAATAATAAACTTTCTACCAGATGACTATGGCAACTCATTAGCCAACGCTTTAACTAACCTAGACAAATATTTTGTTTTGCTCCTTGTAGCTATTTTTTTAGAGCGACTCATTGTTGTAGAGGGCACATACATTGCCTTTTCTTACATGATTCCTATAGCTTGCGCACTATTTGCACTTTCTTTTATTTTTAAAAAAAGTGCTATACAGGCTTTTGCAAAAAAGATAGCTATATTAGCCTTAGCTATCGTTTTGGTAATCCCATGCGGTACTCACTTATCCAATGCTATCGGGAAAGATTACTTAGAGTATGTAAATACCACGATCGAACAATCTGAAAACTACTCTAACAGTACCAATGAAAATTTAACTGAAAACGATACTTCCAAGACTCTCATAGAGAAGATGGCAGCCACCATCTCTTCCGCCATCACTAGCGTCAAGGATATTGCCAACAATATCAAAAACATAATATCTAAGTTTATGAATAGCATTGCAATTTTAATTGTAACCACATGCTTGATGCCAGCCTTGATGTTTTTCTTTTTCCTTTGGATATTACAACAGCTATTTTCTTTAAATTTTATAAAATCAACTTATAGCATGTTGCCTGATAAAACCCAAGAAGTATTTCAAGAAGATTCTAATAAATATGATTCGGAGGATACTAAATGAAACGATTAGCTTTAAACACACTAATTATACTGCTTGTTATTGCCTCAATTTTCACTATCCGTTGGGGAGTCAAAAATAAATCACATTTTTCACATTCTCCATATGATGATAACATTGACGTATCCGAAACAAGTGATTTGACACTAGATGACAGCAATGTCAAAGTGACTTTTTCTGATGTAGTTCTTTCCAAGCAGAAAGAAACGAGAGAGCTTATTGTCAGTACCCAAGAAGCAACCGTTACTGCTACGCTAGAAAACAACTTAATCAAACAGCTAAACATAGCTGCACTTAAAAAGTCCCAAAAAGTCACCTACAAAGGTACCGGCTATTTTATTGTCAAACTAGATAATCTCACAAACAAGGATATAATAGTCGATAATGACAAAAAGACTGTCACAATCAAAATTGAAGAGCCTCAATTAAAAGATATAGTCATAGATCCAAACAAAATAAAAATCGGAGATACAGAAAACGGTCTTCTTAATTGGGGCAAAGTAAAACTCACTGTAGCGGATTACAACAAGATAGAGAAAGAATTATTAGATCAAATGGATGCAAAATTCAACACTACTGATAATATTCAGGCAGCCAAAACCAACGCTCTTAAAATGGTAAAAGAAGTTTATGAGCCTGTTATTAAGGCTGTTGACAATAGTTATGAATTAAAGATAACCTTTTAATAAATAGTTCCTGTCCTCTAAAAGTGTGCTTATGATGGTTCGGTATAATTTCATCTGCTTACTTACTGCTTTTCTTTGCCATATACTTCTCTTTATCTATAGCGCCACTTGCCACCATGCGCTCAGTCCAAAGCTGCAGGCTTTCAACAGTAAGAGATATTTTTTCAAGCTGCTCTTGGATATCGATAAAATCATCTAATTCATTTTCGTCGATAACTCCATCCGCAACTATATTTATAAGCCTGCGCTGTCTGTCCTGGACCAAGTTAAGGGAATCCACCATCTTAAGCACTATTTGGGACAAATCCTGCACCTTAACCTCAGGCACATACTGGCGGCCTATAGAACACTGATTGGAACAATAATAATTGCAAAGCTCCGGAGCCCCATACTTCTGAGCCATTACAAATATCTCATCTGGATGAGGCTCTACCCTTTCATTTTCTATTTTTTCTATTCTCTCTGGCGGTATGGACTCCAGCAACTCACTGGCTTGATCGCGAGTCAAGCCTAGCTCTTCACGCCTCTTAAAATAAGGATTTTTATTTTCTTTTGTTGACACTCTTGGCATAGTCTTTTTCTCCGAAATTATTATTTCCAGTCGGTTAACCGACACTTCATGTCACCTATTTTAACACAGTCTCAATGCTAATAGCCAAATTTACCTAGTCAGCCAATTCGCTGATGCAAAAGTCGATAAATATATTGACTATTCTCCAAAACATTATAGAATAAATTTATAAGGAGGATAACTATATGAATTCCGTAATAAGTGCTATCACTAGAACCGTTCCTATCACACAATTTAATAGAGGTTTAGCTGGGAAAATATTTGACGAGGTAAAGCGTACTGGTGCTAAGGTTGTAATCAAAAATAACACTCCTGAAGTTGTTATTGTTTCAACTGAGGAATATTTAAAAGAGCAGGAAGAACTAGAAAATCTTCGTTTGTGGAAACTAGCTATGGAAAGAATAGATCATTCCGATCCTTCACAGTATATTTCATTAGATGCTTTTGACAAGAAATATGGTTTTACTGATGAAGATCTGGTGAATGCAGATGAGGTGGAGTTCGAGTGAATTGGACAGTTAAATTTCTTCCAGAGGCATTAGAAGATTTTGAGAAGTTGGATGGAAGTAATAAAATTCCAGTACGTAAAGCAATAACAAAAGTTGCATCAAATCCTGTTTCTATATATGAGGGCGGATATGGTCATCCACTTTCAAATCTTTCAAATACAAAATTAGCTGGTTTCTATAAAATTAAATTGAAAGCATCTGGGATTAGAATCGTTTACAAGCTTATTAAAACCGACGCAGATATGCTTATTGTCGTAATAGGAGCAAGAGCCGATAACGAAGTTTATGAGCTAGCAGACAAACGTATTAAGAAAAATGAATTATAGGAAATAAAAGGTGTTTATTCGAATTAATATGTACCCTCCTTACTGGTTGTTCAGTAAGGAGGGTACATATTAAATTAAATGAGCACCTTTTTTCTTATAAAAATTTAGGCCGCCACAAATGTGACGGCCCACCCTATTTATTGCGAAAAGAGAGAATGTAATCTTAATTTTCTACTGAGACACTTATCTCAGCTATTTCTTTTTTATAAGAGCGATATACAAAGTATGCTGCGGCAGCAAGTACAATTACAAGAATCACATCTACTGCATACAGAAGCTTAACCCATGTAGCTGTACCTGGCTCTATTTCCATGGCTCCTGAATTGGCCTGAGAATAGAGATTATCATGGGTAGCATTTCTAAGAGCTATTACTGTTCCGGCATCCTCTGTATTACTTACAAGTGTTGGGTCTGCGGCAAAGGACAGTCCCTTGGTTAAACCTGATCTGATACCACGATTCAAATCCATGTAGAAGTTGGCAAGTGGGTCCATTGCATCGGTAACTGCTGTTCCGTGGAATCCCCACTCTTCTCTAAGGACATTTTGTAAAAGTCCTTTGCAGCTTCCTGCCCACTCATTTCCAATGCTGTTAAAGGAGGTCATTACAGCTATTGACTTACCATCCTTAAATGCGGACTCGAAAGCCTTCAAGTAAATCTCTCGTATTGCCTGCTCTGTTGAGTAGGTGCAAATACCATTGGTTCTGTTGGTCTCCTGATCATTCATTGCAAAATGCTTGAGATATACCATCATGCCCTGCTCAGTGGCGCCCTTTACTTCAAGACCGCCGATTATTCCAGAAAGTGTACCATCCTCTGAATAGTACTCAAAGTTACGTCCTGAGAAAGCACTTCTATGAATATTCATAGCAGGACCATACCAGCCTACTATACCAAGCTGCTTGCCTTCGATACCCATCTGAGTTCCACGGCTATAAGCAATATCCTGGTTCCAGGTTGCTGCAATCATAGTATCACATGGGTAAGCAGTACCAACGTTATCATTGTAGTTACTCTTTAAGCTTGCAGGTCCATCAGAGTCAATAGACTCGGTACTGCTGATTGATGCCATGGCTGTTGTCTTAAAACCACCATTTGTAACCATTTCTACCATTTCATCTACGGTAACTTGATCCAAAAGATCGTCCCACTTAGGATCATCATAGTCAAGGCCTACCATATCCTGCAGTGTCAAGCCATTGTCTGCTCCAGTTGTTGGCATCTTGGCATCAGCATCATCATAATCTGCTGCATCAAAATTATCCTTGCACTGGTAGTAAGCCATCTGAGTTTCTGACATCTCATAATTTGTTGGAGCGGCAGTTGCCTCAGCATAGTTAGCAAACTGATCTGCACGACTAAGGTATGTAATTCCCTCTCCACGTGCCTGATCAAACTGATTGGTAGCAGCCACATTATCTGTAGAACGAGCTCCATCATGAGCATCATCATATATTACGTCTGCATCTACAGTAAAGGTCTGAGTGTCAAGCACTGTGTGTGAGTCAGAATTAAGTGTTATGGCATAATCACCATGCTCAAGAACATAGCAACCGTATCCTGTGTCATCATATGAAGCCATGTCCTCCAAATCAAAGCTAAAGCTTAATACTTGGGACTGACCTGGCTCCAATACATCTGTCTTTTGAAAGGTAAGAAGATTTGTGCTGGCCTTCTCTATACCACCATTATAATAAGGTGGTGTAAAGTATATTTCAGCTACATTTTTTCCGGCCACATCACCAGTATTGGTAACTGTTACCTCCATGGTGATTGTATTTCCATCATTGTTAAAGCTTGTTATTGCTGAATCAAAGCTTGTGTAGCTAAGTCCATATCCAAATGGATATTGAACCGTTGCGTCATAATCAATAAGTCCCTCTACAGCAGCTGTTTCGTAGAATTTATATCCAACATAGATGCCTTCTACGTAGTTGACAAATTTTGCTGTGCCGGTTCCGCCTGTAATTTCATCTGTATTTGTAAATGTAAATTCACCATAGTTATTGCTGGTAGGTGTATTTTTTAAATCATAAACATAAGTGTCTACTAATCTACCGGAAGGATTAACCTCTCCAGAAAGTATTTTACCTAAAGACTCAAATCCATAGGCACCTGCACCAGCTACCCATACAGCTCCGCCAATATTGTCATACTGGTCCAAAAAGCCAAGCTCCATGGCATTTGAAGAGTTTATGATGACATATACATTGCTAAATTCGCTGGTAACACGGTCCATCAGAGCTATTTCACGATTGCTAAGCTCTAGGTAGCTTTTTGAAGAATCAATATCGTCTTCCTGGGTAGAATAAACTACGTCTTGACCCATCTGAGACTTGTTATAGGTGCAATCACTTGAATATGTGTCAGGAAGATCCATTCCTTCTCCACCGGAACGAGTAATTACTACAACCGCTGTGTCAGAGAATTCCTTTGCCTCCTCAAAAATGCCAGCAGCATCATATTCATCCATCGTAGGCTGAACAATAGTCCAATCAACCTCACTCATACCAACTGTTGGACGATCACTGCGATAGTCTGTGTAAAATTGACTGAGAGAATCATTAAGCTCATATCCTGCATCCTTAAGTCCCTGGAGCAATGAAACAGCTGTTGTCTCATCTACATCACCAGAACCGGTTCCACCATAAATAGGCTGGGTGCTGCCCCATCCAAATACATTTAATTTAGTATCTGTGCTAATAGGCATAGAATTGTTCTCATTTTTCAAAAGAACTATTCCTTCATTGCCAATTTGCTCAGCCAGTTCTCTTGACTCAGCCTGAGTCTCATCGGTCAACGATTTAGCATCTGCCAAAACCTGGTTCAAAAGTGTGTATTCTGTTCCAAGACAAACCCAGTTTGCAGCTACTGCTATTACCAAAACTGCTGCCAAAAAAGCCTCCCAGCGAATGAAAGACCTTTTGGCCTCATTTTGCTTATGCACTGCAATACCAACTACAATTGCTGCCACTATGGCAACCACAATAAGTACAATCTGAGGTGTACATGCAGCAACATTGCTATATACATCCTCCATGGAAACAACCACATCACCGCCAAACATAAGCTGGTATACGTTTGCCAGCACCACCGCTAATGCAATAATTATTATTGCGGCAATGATTAAGGGTGCAACCCACCTTTTTTTCTTTTTACCATTCATAATTAACCCTCATAAATATTTTTTTAAGCTGCAGCTTTATTTTCGTGGATTTTAACACACAATTTTTCTACTTTGTGGCATATGGAACGAAATGCAGATAAATGGTATGAATTGTAGCTTGATAGGCTTTGTTTTTATAGATAGAAATCAAATTTTGATATACTATTATCATTATAAGTAAGTCATGGAGTATTTTTATGAATAAATATCAGGCTATTTTATGCGAAGATCAGATTGAGGAGCTAAACTACATAGCAAACAAATTAGAAGAAGCCTTTATGGCCCATGATATGGACGTGACTTTTCTAAAATATCAAAGCGGTGTGGATCTGCTAAAGGACCTTGAGGAAAATAAGGCTTTAAATTTAACTGATACCAGACTTTTCTTTTTGGATATAGAAATGCCTCAAATTAATGGCATACAGCTATGTAAGAAAATAAGGGTCGATTTTCCTGACAGCTTGGTTATTTTTATTTCTAACAGAGAGGAAATGGTTTTTCAAACCTTTGAAGTAAGCCCATTTCGTTTTATAAGAAAAGGACATTTCTCAGAGGAATTGCCAGCCTTGGTTATAGCCATTATTCGAGAACTACAAGAAAGGCAGGATGCAGAAATTTGTATACAGGAGCTGCATTCCAACAATATTTTCACCTGGAAAGCCAAATCCATTATTTCAGTAGAAGCCCAGGGAAAATACTGTCTAATAAAAACTGCTAAAGAAATCAGCCCTGTACAGTATCGCTTTAAGGATATACAGGATTTACTTGAGCCTTATGGTTTTATACAGGCCCATCGAAGCTTTCTTGCCAACTACAGATTTATTTCACGCATCGAAGGCAACGACATAATTATGGAAGACGACAGTCGCATTCCTATCAGTCGGGGCAAAGCTACAGAGGTACGCAAAGCCTTTATAAAGCTGGTAAATTCTACTTATTAACTCTAATTCGGTGCTCAAGCCTCACAAGGGCGATCTGACTTTAGGAGAATCTTTATGCTATCTACCTTATTTATTGAATCTGAAAGTATTTTGACATATTTTTTTATCATAGCAACTGTTACATTTGCCTATGATAATGTCAGCTCCACTTATCAAAAATGGCTGCATTTAGCCCTGGCCAGCCTTATTTTCGGTCTAATTTTTAAGCCTATTGAGCTTTATTTTGCAAAATATTATCTCTATATTGCCATAACACTTCTGGCTGCCTTTATATATTGCTTCATTTATCTGCGAAGGTCGCTAAATACCTGTACTATCCTCCTAGTCTATCTGATGTACAGTGTAGTTGCAGCCAAAACCCTGGTTATAAATATTATCTCTCCAATAAATAACGCAGAGGGAGACTCTTTTGACCGAGTCTTAATCAGGGTTTGCCTATATGGCTTTTTCCTGCTTTTATTCTGCTATTACCGGTCATTCTATATCAATCCCAAATATAATATGCCTCTTAAGTTTTGGGTTTTATTTCTAATCTCACCTTTATTGATAGTAGTCTGTATAGAGACCTTGTCCTATATTTCCCAAAGTGGCTTTTCAAGGTATTTTTTACTTCCTATCTCAATGGCCCTGTTCTCTTCTCTCCTTATAACCTACTACCTTTGCCACCTGTTGATGCAGGCTTATGAGTCAAATTTTGAGTCAAAATTTACTAGTCAAAAATTATCACTTCAATTAGAGCATGCCAAGCATAGCACCGCCGTTATAGAACAAATTCGCAAGGAAAAGCATGAGATAAAAAACAATTACTTCTATATTCAGACCCTAGTGGATTCTAAAAAATATGACGAGCTACAGGATTTCTTAAAAAAAGAATTGGGACCTAGATTAGATTTGACTGAAGAATTTCATACTGGAAATCAGATGGCAGACTATATTTTAACCCAAAAGGTCAGTCAAGCCAGGGCGGATAATATCAATGTTATGACAAATGCTATCCTTCCATCCCAGCTTCCAATAACAGACGAGGAGCTGTGTACTCTATTAATGAATCTGCTGGATAATGCAATTGAGGCTAGTTTAAAAGAAAAGAGTGATGGCAGAGACATTCACATACAAATAAAAACCTCAAACAATCAGCTTTCAATACTAGTCAAAAATTATTGTTCTTGTGACGTGCTAAGCCAGAATCCAGCTTTGACTACCTGCAAAAGAGACAAGACTACCCACGGCTTTGGTCTGTCAATTGTGAAACAGATTGTTGCAAAATATCATGGGGTCTTTGAAACATATATGGAATCAGAATATTTTATAGCTGCTATTTTAATTCCCATGAAATAATACTCCTGTAGCTTTTTACTATATTTATGCCCATATTGCCATAGCAAGGGTTCCTAATACCATCAATACAAGTCCAACAAAGGCTTTTAGACTGAGCTTTTCTTTTAACACAAAATATGAGAAAACTACAGAAAAAAGAATACTCAGCTTATCAATTGGAACAACTACACTAACCGCACCATTTTGGATTGCATAATAATAACAGAGCCAGCTGCCTCCTGTGGCAAAACCAGAAAGTACAATAAAGACAACTTCTTTTCCATCAAGGGCTTTTAGCTGTGGTGCCTTTCCTTTTACAAAGACAATAATCCATGCCATGATGAGCACTACCCCAGTTCTGATTGCAGTGCCGAGGTTAGATTCAACATCACTTATACCGATTTTCGCAAGTATCGATGTTAAGGACGCAAAAACTGCAGAGGCAATGGCATAATAAATCCATACAGCTTTGGTCTCTTTTACATCGCTGTTTTTCTTTTCTATCATCAGAAAAATGCCCACTGCAATAAGTGCTGTTCCGATGAGCTTTACCACAAGGTGATTTGTCTCTCCCAAGAAAAATATTGCCAAGAGCACTGTAAGAATCGTACTTGATTTATCTATAGGTACAACCTTGTTAACATCCCCCATAGATAGGGCCTTGAAGTAGCATATCCAGGAAGCTCCCGTTGCAAGTCCTGAGAGAACCAAAAATACAATTGATTTAGGTGGGATACTTGTGATCGTGTCTGCTGAGCCAATGATAAATACCATGACCCAGGAAAAGAGCAGCACCACGATTGTACGAAGGGCTGTTGCTATATCCGAATCAGTTTTTCGAATACCGCACTTGGCCAATATAGATGTTAGTCCCGCAAAGACGGCTGAAAGCACAGCCATAAAAAGCCACAACATGTTCAATTATTTCCTCCCGCAACTTGTATTTTCCACTGTAAAGTCACCTGTTTATTTTCTATGATTTATTATAGCTGAATAGGAAAATAGCTTGGCTCATCATTTTTTATTGGCAAAATTACATAACTGCATTGCCACTCCACCAGGCATAATCTCAAACCCATGCTTTTCATAAAAGGCTGCATTTTTCGCCTCTTCGGGCATAAGCTCAATATATAGATAATCCTTGTATTTTTCCTTTATAAGCTCAACCATATGTCCGGCTATTCCCTGCCCATGATAATTAGGATGTACCAAGACATAATGCATATAGGCCACAAGCTCTGTATCATCCAAGGCACGAGCAAGCCCCACCAAGTCATCACCATCCCAGGCAGATATCACTGTGGACGAATTCATCAAAGCCTTATAAAGCCTTGTTGGATACTGCCCCGATATCCAGCCAACCGATAAAAACAATTCCTGCACCTGGTTGACATTAAATTTCTTTTCTTCTGTGTATTCGATCATATACTTCACCTACCTATAATCACATTTTTTGCACTGAATCATTGTTGAGTCATTTTCCTCATGATAAAAAGCTTATCTTGTGTAAATTTGTTTTTCTTTAACCCTTCATTTCTTGTAATTCATAGAAATCTCTTTTATTGTTTTGCCCATCTCCTCCACAACTTCCTGTGGACCCGTTATCTTTACAGCATTGCCCAGGCTAAATATCCAACCGAAGAACTGTGGGCTGACATTGACATCTACCATAAGCTCGCTGTGCTCGTCATCTACAGGCCTAAAGGAAATATCCTTACCAAAGCGGTCAATAAAAACTCCGCACATATAATTGGCAAATTGGATCTTTACCTTGGTCTTTTTGCCCTGGTACATACCAAAGGTAGCCTTGGAATACTCAGCCATATCGAAGTTTTTAAACTCCTCCTTGCCGTCTCTCCTTTCCTCCTCAACAGATATGTCCATCATCTTATCCACCCGGTAATGCTTTATCTTATGATCCCAGTCATCGAAAGCCACCATGTAATAATTTTCATCATCCCAGGTCAGGGCCCATGGACTTGCCACAAACCATGCTCCATTGTGGCGAGGCACCAGCTTCTTATTGATGTCCCACTTAAAGTATTTAAAGCGGATTTTTTTATTCTGTCCAATGGCTGTATGAATATAATCCACATTATAGTAAACAGATTCATTCATGGTCTTTACCCGGTCATTGATAAAGACCTGGCGCTGCAAGAGCTTTGCCTGGTGCTCACTAACAAAGCTTTTTATTTTAGTAATCAGCTCACTGGATTTTGTTTGGGTAATAAACTTGGAAGACTGAATAGCATCGATTAGAAGCTTGACCTCTGCAAGTTCAAACTCTCTGGCTCCCACATGGTAGTAAGTGTCACGGCCAATCTGCTCCTTTATAATCTCAACGCCAAATTTATCTGTCATATCCTGGAAATCTGTATAGATGCTTTTTCTTTCTGCAGTAACATCATACTTTTCCAGCTCAGCCATTATCTGCTTTATTGTGAGGGCATGCTCGTCATCTGTCTTCTCCTGCATTATTTTCATTAGATAGGTAAATTTAAACTTCTGGTTTGTTCCTCGTGACATGTAAAATCCCTCCAATATAAAATCCACTGTCGTTTTATCAGATTTCAAAATATATTATACCCAATATTCAGTGTAGTACTCAATCCTAGAAGATTTTATTCTAAAAATTCATTCAGGGCTTTCTCCTAAAAGTAATAACATTTTTTGTTTATTTTCTAAGCCCCAAGGCTAGTGTTTCTGATATACTAATATAAAAATTATAAGAATTCAGGGCAAAGCAAATCCCCTGGATTTTGTGTTTGCATCTAAAATATACCGAAGAATTCCAAATATATTTAAAGAAGGCCTTAAAATGAAATTTGCACCAACTCTTAAAAATTATGATCTCAAAAATCTCCCCAAGGACATCCTTGCCGGTATCATAATCATGGCAGTTTCCATCCCTATATCTATGGGATATGCCCAGATAGCCGGACTTCCAGCTGTTTACGGTCTTTATGGATCCTTATTTCCTATTATCCTCTTTGCCCTATTTTCCACATCGCCCCAGTTTATATTTGGAGTTGATGCAGCTCCGGCAGCCCTTGTAGGAACTGCTGTCCTTAGTATGGGGATAGAGCTTGGCAGCAGTCAGGCCATGGCTCTTGTTCCTGTATTTACATTTTTCGTAGCACTGTGGCTTTTAGCCTTTTACTTCCTTAAGGCAGGAAAATTGGTGAATTTCATATCTGCGCCTGTTATGGGCGGTTTTATTACTGGCATTTGCACCACAATCATACTTATGCAGCTGCCAAAGCTTATGGGCGGTACTGCCGGAACAGGTGAGCTTTTTGAGCTGACAATGCATATATGGCAAACATTTCAAGAGATAAATATTTTTGCCCTTATCATGGGACTCCTTGCCCTTGCTATACTTCTCATAGGCAAAAAGCTCTTCCCAAAGTTTCCTATGGCAGTTGTTCTTATGGCTGCCGGAGCACTTTTAACTTATTTTGGTCCGGTAAAAGAATGGAATATACCCACACTTACGGCAGTAGAGCCTGGCCTGCCTCACTGGAGCATACCTGATTTTTCTTTGATAGAGGGAACTGAAATAGTCGTCATAAGCCTTTCAGTGGCAGTAGTAATAATGGCTGAGACTCTTCTGGCAGAAAATAATTTCGCCCAGAAAAACGGCTACCGCATTGACGATAATCAAGAGCTACTAGCCTTTGCCATAGGAAATATGGCAGCTGCCTTTACCGGATGTTGCCCAATAAACGGGTCTGTATCCCGCACAGCTATGAGTGAGCAATACCAGGGCAAAACCCAGCTTACCGGACTTGTGGCTGGAATATCAATGATAGTGGTATTAGTCTTTTGCACGGGATTCATAGGCTTTCTTCCTATACCTGTACTTACAGCAATTGTCATATCTGCTCTTATGGGAGCAACAGAGTTTCATCTGGCAAAAAGGCTGTGGAAGGTCAGCCGCACCGAGTTTTTCATTTTCATGGGAGCATTTTTCGGAGTTCTCATACTTGGTACCATAGATGGCGTACTCATAGGAATTATCCTCTCCTTTGCTGAAATGATTATAAGAACCTCAAAGCCTGCTAAATGCTTTCTTGGAGTGCAGCCGGGACACAGCCATTTCAGAGATATGGCAGAGAGCACCAGCATACATGCCATCGATGGAATTGTCATTTATAGATTCAGCAGCAGCCTGTTTTTTGCCAATGCCAAGGTTCTGGTGCAGGATATTGAGGATAATATAAAGCCTGGCACGAAGGCTGTAATAATAGATGCTGGTGCCATCGGAAGCATAGACATTACTGCGGCAGATAGCATTGCTATTCTTTATAAATCCTTAAAGGAAAAGGGTATAAAATTCTACATGACAGAACACATTGCAGGGCTAAATGACCAGCTTCGAAAGTTGGGATTAGGTTACCTTATCGAGGAGGGCTGCGTCAGAAGAACCATACACATAGCCCTCAAGGACATGGGAATAAACAAGCCATATCCTCTTGAGGGAGGTGTAGACAATGCCTCCCGCAGTGCATCGAGAAAGCGGGCGGACAACAGGGTTCAGGAGTTTGTGTGGGCCTTCGGTTCTGAGAGCGAGGATCAGATAGAAAAACAAATCAAGCTACAAATAGAGCAGCTGAAAAAAACCAAGGATGTAGAGGAAATCATGCATGGACGCTGGGCCCACATGGATGAATTTGATGAGGACGAGTGGCTTGAGCACCTGGAGGAGCATCTCAAGGAAATTGTAAATATCTCCGGTAAAGATGAACAGACACTTGCCGCACATATCGAAGCCCACAGACGAGATGTCCATGAGCGTATCGCCAAGGAGCATCCAGAGCTTGCTGATAAATTCGCAGAACGACGTCATCTATTAGACAAGCATCTTAAAGAAAGAAGACCTGAAGTATACCGGATAATTGAGCACCTCAGGGATGAAAAAAAATCTATGTAAATCCACGCACCTATGTAAAAGGTACAAAAGTAGGTACATTTCCTATAAACCTATTGACATAATGGGTATGTAGGTATATATTCTTTTACATCATAAGAACTTACAAATAGGAGGAAAGTATGATGAAGAAGAATTTACTTAAGAAAATCGGCGCAGGCTTGCTTGCAGTTTCACTTACAGGAGCATTATTTACAGGTTGTGGTTCTAGCTCAGACAGCAGCACTTCAACAAGTGCTGACACCAGTGATGCAGCCAGCTCAGATGCAGGCTATAGAACCCTTGATGAAATCAAGGAAAGTGGTACTATTAATATCGGTGTTTTCTCAGATAAAAGCCCATTTGGTTATGTAGATGAAAACGGCGAGTATGCAGGCTATGATGTATATTTTGCTGAGAGAATCGGTCAGGATCTTGGAGTAGATATCAATTATGTATCTACAGAGGCAGCCAACAGAATCGAGTATTTACAGACTGGCAAGGTTGATATTATCTTAGCCAATTTTACAGTTACAGATGAGCGTGCTCAGGAGGTTGATTTTGCCCTTCCTTACATGAACGTGGCTCTTGGTGTTATTTCACCTTCAGATGCTGTAGTAGAGAGCCTTGATGATATAGGCGCAGATGATCAGGTTATCGTTATCTCTGGCACTACTGCCGAGACATATCTCACAAAGAATTATCCAGACATCAAGCTGCAGAAGTATGATGCATACGCAGAGGCCAAGACAGCTTTTGAAAATGGCAATGGCGTAGCCTGGGCTAATGACAATACCGAAGTTATTGCATTTTCTCTTGAGAATGAAGGTTATACAGTAGGTATCCCATCTCTCGGTGATGCAGATACCATTGCACCAGCTGTAACAAAGGGTAACGAGACACTCCTCAACTGGCTTAATGAAGAAATCACCTCTTTAGGCGAGGAGAACTTCTTCCACGCAGATTATGAGGCAACACTTCTTAACACCTACGGTGCAGACTATGAGGATACTCTTGTAGTAGAGGGTGGCAAGACAGAATAAAAAAGATAGGAAGTAAAAGGTTATGGACGTTAGTGTACTTACCGAATACCTTCCACTATACAAAGAAGCTCTTTTTCTAACCATGAAAATAGGATGGCAGGGCATAGCACTCGCATTTGTGTTGGGTTTGCTGGGCGCTGCCGTCTTACATTTCAAGATATGGGGCCTAAAAACTATAGTGGTAGTGTATGTAGAAATATTTAGAAATACCCCTTTATTGGTTCAGTTATTTTTCATATATTTTGCTTTGCCAAAGATAGGTATAGTGGTATCAGCCGAGACATGCGGATGGCTAGGCCTGGGCCTTCTTGGCGGAGCTTATATGATAGAGACCTTTAGAAGCGGATTGGAGTCTATTGAGCAAATACAGACAGAAAGTGCGCTCAGTCTTGGTATGACAAAGGAACAGACTTTTTTTCATGTAATATTTCCACAGGCGGTATCTATCAGCGTGCCAGGTCTCATTGCCAATGTTATATTTCTCCTTAAGGAAACATCGGTTTTTTCCACAATAAGCCTTATGGATCTTATGTTTACCGCAAAAGACCTTATCGGTATGTACGCCAAAACTATAGAGTGTCTCTTCCTTTTGGTAGTCTTCTATCTTATTATGCTGCTTCCAGTATCTATCATAGGCAGCATCATAGAAAGGAGGGTACGCCATGCACAGTTTGGGGATTGATGTATTATTTAAAGGCATTAATTTCCTGCGCTTATTGCAGGGATTGTGGGTATCTATCTCTATTAGCCTTATTTCTGTGGCAATCAGTATAGTTCTTGGCCTTGTGGTTGGTGTTCTTATGACCTCTCATAATAAGATACTTCGAGCTATACTTCGAGTTTATTTGGAGATAGTTAGAATAATGCCACAGATGGTACTTCTTTTTATCGTATACTTTGGCACAACAAGGGTCTTTGGTTGGAACTTTAGTCCAGAGTCGTCGGCTATATTTGTTTTTTGTTTTTGGGGTATAGCAGAGATGGGGGACTTGGTAAGGGGCTCCCTTAAGAGCATTCCTAAAATCCAGTACGAAAGTGCTGCAGCTTTGGGACTTAGCCGGGTTCAGACCTATTTTTATATTATTATTCCACAAACTATCAGACGACTACTTCCATTGTCTATCAATCTGGTTACCAGAATGATTAAGACTACATCTCTTGTCATGATGATAGGTATAGTGGAAGTGCTGAAAGTTGCACAGCAAATTATCGAAGCAAACCGAAACACATCGCCTAATGCGGCATTTGGTATTTTTGCTGTTGTATTTTTGTTATATTTTATTGTGTGCTGGCCTATAAGTCGGCTTGCAACTTATTTGGAAAAAAGGTGGGCATAACATATGAGTGAACTATTAAAGGTAAAGCATTTGCACAAGGAATATGGCAATTTGACTGTATTAAAGGATATAAGTCTCAATGTTAAAAAAGGCGAAGTTGTAGTAATCATAGGCCCATCAGGTTGTGGTAAGTCCACATTTTTACGTTGCCTCAATGGCTTGGAAGAAATACAGGGTGGCACCATACTCATGGACGGTCTTCCTGTGGAGAGCAAATCCAAGGAAATCACCCAAATGCGCCAGAAAATAGGCATGGTATTTCAATCCTACGACCTTTTTCCACATAAGACTGTTCTAGACAATGTTATTTTAGCTCCAATGAAGGTTCAGAAGCGAAGCAAGGACGATGCTACAAAAGAAGCCTTGGAGCTTCTTGACAGAGTTGGACTAGTTGAGAAAAAGGATTATTTCCCTCGACAATTGTCAGGTGGTCAAAAGCAGCGAGTTGCCATAGTCAGGGCACTTATGATGCATCCAGAGATATTACTTTTTGACGAGGTCACTGCAGCACTAGATCCAGAGATGGTACACGAGGTATTAGAGACAATGCTTGAGCTGGCTAAAGAAGGTTCCACTATGCTTATAGTCACTCATGAAATGTCCTTCGCCAGGGCTATAGCAGACAGAATCATTTTTTTTGATCAAGGTGAGATAATCGAAGAAAGTAATGATGCCAAGGCATTTTTTGCTCATCCATCCAGTGAACGTGCCCAGAAGTTTTTGAAGACATTTGATTACGAATAGTGATGTAAAACATGAAGGAGCACCCCTTTTTTGAGGGGTGCTCCTTTTACTTTGATTTCTGCTCTTACCGGAATCGAAGGGACAGTTTTATTTGCAATTAAAGCCATCAGACCTATTGGATCTTTATGTTTTTTGTTTAATCCCGTTACCGTTCCATCGTCCTCCACTCCCAAATATAAAACACCACCTTCAGTATTTGTCATACCTACTATTTCAACGACAAGATCAGACTCACTAAATCCTTCTACATCGCTTTTAAATTCAATTGTTAAAGTTTCTTTTGCTGGTATATTACTCATAGTATTTACCTCCATAAACGCACTTTAACACATCGCGTGCGTTTATTCAACACAAAGAACGCACGCGTGCGTTTTTTGTGCGTTTGTTAGAATTTCATGCACATTCATAGAATATTTGTCCATAAGTCAATAGAAAACGCTAAGAACCAGCAAAACTCTTTCCAGCAGGGATTCCTCGTAACATTTCTATGCTTTTTACTTTAAATTGATTTCATCCTTTCATTTAAGGAGATCCTATAAATTACCACTTTTTATTATATGTGGTAAATCTTTATTTTTCATGATAAAATCAAACAAGTCTATTTGCTCAAAATACTATATAAATTATCTTAAGTAACGAAATAACAAATATGTAGCAAAACAAAGTTAGGAGACCATAGATGAGCATATCTCAAAATAAGTTTCAGCATATACTTGATGCAATCGATGAGAATATTTTCTACAAAGACACCCAAGGTCGTTATGCCCTTGTCACCCACGTTTGTAGTATGCTTAATAGTAATGATGACCCTAATTTTACAATTCTAGGCAAAACCGACATGGATATCCAGGTAGATAAGGAGCTGGGTAAAAAATTCTATAATGAGGATATGCACATCATCAAAACAGGGGAAAGCTTAAAATACATCCAGGAAATGCAATTTGGCCCCAACACCTATTTTTATGAAATAACTAAAAATCCTGTGATAGATGATGATGGAAGCATTATTGGCATTGTCGGTGTAGTTAAGGATATGACAGAATTAATAACTCTCCAGAAAAAACTTGAGCATTATACCATCACCGATTTAATGACAAATACCTTTAACCGATTTTATTATGAATCCGGCAAATATAGGGAAAATCTGAAATACCCTGTATGTGTTGTTATGGCCGATATCAATAATTTAAAATTTTATAATGATAATTACGGCCATAAAGAAGGCGATGTTTTGATTAAAACTGTTGTAGAAAACATGCAACGCTTTTTAAGCCCTAAAGATCGTCTGATCCGTTTTGGTGGAGATGAATTCCTAATTTTATTACAAAATTCAACTGAAGAAGAGGGAAAAAATGTGGTTCAGCAAATAAAATTAGCGGAATCTAAGTTAAAGTTAGCCGATTTCAGCATCGAAACATCTTATGGCATCTGTTTAGCCAATCAAGAGAATGAACTAGAAAATGCTATCGAAAAAGCAGATGAAGCAATGTATATGATGAAATCAGCTTCCCACCACCTTAGGTAAAAAAACGACTCTAGCTATTCTAGTAGCTATATTATAGTTACGTGTTTGGAAAAGGATTTTTCTTTTTTACTGACATCTATTGTGACACACAGAGGTATCAAGGCACAGCTACTTCCTGAAAAAATGAAAATCACAGCAGTCGCCGCCATAACC
>CAVJHG010000001.1:0-351863 GCA_963649335.1 bacterium | reverse complement strand
ACTCTTACAGTAATTTTCTTACAATAAAATAGGTTGTACAACAGAAAGGCCCCGCAAGGGGTCTTTTTTTATGTAACAGTTCAGCCATCGCTGATAAAACGAGGACATCATGCTTGCATGAATGGAATCGTTTTTCAAGCGATGAGGTGAGCGCCCGATTATGAGCAAAGTTAACTGCGTAGCAGTGAGAAAACGCCGGTAGGCGTCTTTGCGAATGGCGCGGGCTGAACTGTTACTTTTTTATAGGTATTTTAGCCTTGGAATGGTTGCTATTAGGGGAATGATTAAGATATAATTACTTATTATGTGATTTTACCAATATAGATGACAGGAGATATTCATGGAAGAAATTCAGACAGTGACAGCCCAGGAGCTTACAGAGGATTTGGCCAATGGCACAGTTTCAGCCTGGCTACAAAGCTTGATTCCAAAGTTTTGGAGCTTTTTGTGGTGCGTTATTTTAGCCCTTATTGTATATGCCATAGGCAGCTTTATTATCAGCATTATTTTAAGAGTGTTTAAGAAGGCTATGAAGCTCCATGACTGGGACGAAGGGGTCCAGCATTTTGTGGGCCTGGTTCTTAAATATGTATTATATATTTTGCTTTTTGTTATTATTATAGGTCTTTTTGGCATTACAACCACTTCTATTTCGGCGGCTGTGGCTGCCATGGGTGTTACCGCCGGTCTTGCCCTGCAAGGGTCCCTGTCTAACTTTGCCGGGGGAGTGCTTATTTTGGTTACTCATCCCTTTAGAGTGGGGGATTATATCATAGAGGACTCCCACAAGAATGAGGGTACAGTCACTTCTATCAATATTATTTATACCACCCTTCGCACTGACAATGGCAACTTGGTCCAGATACCTAATGGCAGCTTGTCCAATGCTTCCTTGACCAATATTACAGCCAGCGGCAGGAGACGTGTCAATGAAAAAATTGGCATCAGCTATTCTTCAGATATTAAAAGGGCTAAGGACATTATTATGGATGTTTTGGAAAAGTGTCCATATCGTCTAGAGGGTGAAGTCTACAAGGTGGTTGTTGCTGAGCTTGCTGATTCGGCTGTTATGCTCAATCTATTTATGTTTGCCACCCCGGCAGACTATTGGAATGCAAAGTTCTATATATTAGAGGAAGTTAAGCTTAGATTTGATAAAGAAGAAAACATCGAGATTTGCTTTAATCAGCTGGATGTTCATGTGGATGGAATAATAAATAATTAAAGGGGACTATGTGTTTTGTATAAGGGATTTGATTTAGTAAAAGAGGAAAAGCTTGATGGATTAGATTCCATGGGCTTTATGTTTGAGCACAAGAAGACCAAGGCAAGGGTATGCTATATTGCCAATGATGATGACAACAAGGTATTTTATATAGGCTTTCGCACACCGCCTAAGGATTCTACGGGAGTAGCCCATATAGTGGAGCATACAGTGCTTTGCGGTTCGGACAAGTATCCTGTCAAGGATCCTTTTGTAGAGCTTGTGAAGGGGTCATTGAATACCTTTTTAAATGCCATGACCTATCCTGACAAGACTGTATATCCAATAGCCTCCACCAATAAGACTGATTACATGAACCTGGTGGACGTATATATGGATGCAGTTTTTCACCCAAATATCTACAAGTATAAGCAGATATTTGAGCAGGAGGGCTGGCACTATGAGATGGAGGATGCGGATTCAGACCTTACCATTAATGGTGTAGTATACAACGAGATGAAGGGAGCCTATTCTTCTCCGGAGGATGTGCTGTCTCACCAGATACTTAATTCCCTCTTTCCTGATACAACCTATGCTATAGAGTCAGGTGGTGATCCAAAGGTTATCCCTAGTCTCACTTACGAGGATTATCTGGATTTTCACAGCAAGTATTATCATCCAAGCAACTCATATATCTATATCTATGGAGATGTGGATATTGACGATATGCTGGAATATTTGGACCAAAAATACCTGCGTTACTATGACTATCTTGAGGTAGATTCTGAGATTTCATTGCAAGAGCCATTTGAGGCGCCACGTCACATGCAGCTTGATTATTCTATTGCTGCAGATGCAGATGAGGCTGATGCTACATACTTGTCTTACAATGTATGTCTGGGAGATGTACTCAATGCAGACTTTTACAGGGCCTTTGATATACTAAATTATGCCTTGGTTAATGCTCCGGGAGCGCCACTTTATCAGGCTCTTATTGAGGCAGGCATCTGCGAGGATGTGGAGTGTACCTTAGAGTCCTCTCAAAGACAGATGTTTATGTCCATAGTGGCAAAGGGAGCCAATGCCTCAGATAAGGACAAATTCGTATCTATTATAGAGGATACCCTGCGCCAGCAGATACATGATGGTATAGACCAAAAGACCATTATGGCAGGCATCAATGCAGAGCAATTCAGGGCAAGAGAGCTGGACTTTGGCTCGGCACCAAAGGGCCTTATTATAGGACTTACCCTTCTAGACAGCTGGCTGTATGACAAGAATCAGCCTTTCTTACATCTGAGAACTATCGAGGTTTATGATAAAATTAAATCTCGAGTTAAAAATGGTCTTTTCGATTATTTGGCGGATGTATACATTCTTAACAACAACCACAAGTCTATAGTGGTATTAAGCCCAAAGAAGGGACTTACTACAGCAGATGAGGATGACTTAAAGGCTAGGCTTGCTGAGAAGAAGGCTTCCATGTCAGCTGAAGAGATAAAAGAAATCGTAGACCATACAGCCTTTTTAAAGGCCTATCAGGAAGAGCCAAGTCCTAAGGAGGATTTAGAGAAAATCCCTATGCTTGGTCGGGAGGATTTGACAAAGGAAGCCAGAAGGTTTGACCTTGAGGAATACAGGGAGGGGGACACAATCCTTCTTCATCACAAGGTTAGCACTAATGGAATCCACTATTTTAATATGGTATTTGATATCAGTGATATTTCTGATGAGGATGTGCCTTATGTTTCACTCTTAGAGAGAATCATTGGTCTGGTGGATACTGAGCATTACAATTACAATGATTTCAATAACGAGATTCATCTCCACACTGGTGGTGTAACAACCAACACCAATATTTACGATTCCTATAAGGAGCCGGGCCTTCTAAAGATGACCTTTGAAGTAAGAGCTAAGTTTCTTTATGAGGAGTGGAAGGCTGCCAGTGAGCTTATAAGAGAGATGCTTCTTACTTCAGATTTTTCTGATGCAAAGAGACTAAAGGAGCTGATTACAGCAGAAAAATCCCGTATGGAAACCCTCCTTAATACCAGGGGAAATATAGTTGCAGCTACAAGGGCAAGACGAGGCTTCTCCAGAAGGGCTTACCTTTCAGACCTGGGCGGTGGAGTAGACTTCTATCGTTTCCTGCGGGATTTAGAGGGCAATTTTGACCAGAAAAAAGACGATATTATATCCAGATTAAATAATCTCTGTTACCTTATATTTGAGCAGTCAAGACTTCTTGTATCCTCAACAGGCAAGAAGCAGGCCTTGGACCAGGCCAGGGAGCTTATAGCTGATATATATCCAAAGCTTCATAGCAAGAGAGTGGATTTTCCTCAGGCAAATTACTTTAAGAAATATAAGGCAAAGGAAGCTCTCAAGGATGCCTCCCAGATACAGTATGTAGCAAAGGCAGGCAACTTTGCTGAGGCAGGCTTTGACTACAATGGCACCTTTAAAATATTGAGCACTATTTTAGGCTATGAGTATTTTTGGATAAAGGTGCGAGTACAGGGGGGCGCCTATGGTTGCAACGTGAGCTGTGGCAGAACAGGAGACTTGGTATTTTTCTCTTACCGCGATCCTAATCTGGCTGAGACCATAGATGTGTTTGATGCTACAGGAGATTTCCTCCGCAGCTTTGATGCAGATGACAGGGATATGACCAAATATATTATTGGTACTGTCAGTGGCATGGACACACCGCTTACTCCATCAATGAGAGGTCTCAGAGGACTTTCAGCCTACATGACAGGCATCACCTACAAAGAGATTCAAAAGAACAGAGACCAGGTTTTAAATGCTAGACCGGCTGACATTAGAGCCTTGGGAGACATGGTTGATGCCTGCATGAAGCAGGGACACTTGTGTGTGGTAGGTAACGAGGCTTCGATAGAAGATAAGAGTGACTTGTTTGATAAGATAGAAGGCCTGATGTAGGGCTTTTGATATATTTTTTTCGTAGAAAGGAAGCTTATGGCAGATAATTTTAAATCCGGCTTTGTAACCATAGTGGGACGACCAAATGTGGGCAAGTCAACCTTAATGAATCACATAATAGGGCAAAAGATTGCTATCACCAGCAACAAGCCCCAGACCACCCGTAATCGCATCCAGACAGTATATACAAAAAAGGATGTAGGACAGATTGTATTTTTGGATACCCCAGGCATGCATGAGGCTAAGAACAAGCTGGGAGAGTACATGATGACTGCAGCTAAAAGCACAGTCAATGATGTGGATTTAATCCTTTGGCTGGTAGAGCCTGACACCAAGGTTGGTGCCGGTGATAAGAAAATAGCTGAGCTTTTAACTACTGTTGAGGCACCGGTTATACTAGTTATCAATAAAATAGACATGGCAGATGGTGCCAAGGTGGGACAGACTATCTCCGCCTTCAAGGACTTGTGCGATTTTGCAGAGGTGATTCCTGTATCAGCCCTTCACGGCCAGGGATGCCAGGACCTTGTAGACACTATGTTTTCATACCTGCCAGAGGGCCCAGCCTTTTACGATGAGGAGACTGTTACCAACCAGACACTCCGTGAAATTACAGCAGAAATCATCAGAGAAAAGTCACTTCATGCCTTAAATGACGAGGTGCCTCATGGTATAGCAATAGTTATCGATACCATGAAGGAGCGGCCTGGCAAGAAGCCTTTCTGGGATATAGAGGCTACCATTATTTGTGAAAAGGACAGCCACAAGGGCATCATCATAGGCAAGGGCGGTGCTATGATTAAAAAAATCGGCAGTAATTCCCGCTATGAGATTGAGAAGCTCCTAGAAGCCCAGGTCAACCTTAAGCTTTTTGTCAAGGTGAAAAAGGACTGGCGTGACAGCGACTATGAGCTGAAGAATTATGGCTACCGAAAGGATGACCTGTAATAGATGGGACTTGTGACTCTGACTGGCATTGTTTTATCCAGCTCAGATGTGGGAGAATTTGATAAAAGGCTGGTTATCCTCACCAAAGAGGATGGCAAGATAACAGCCTTTGCCAAGGGGGCTAGACGGCCTAACAATCCCTTGGTGGCAGCCTGTATGCCCTTTTCCTTTGGTTCCTTTGATGCCTATGAGGGCCGGCACTCTTACCATATTTCCAGGGCCGATATTAAATATTCCTTCCAGGGTATAGTGATGGACTATGACAGGGTCTGCATGGGCTCTTATTTCCTTGAGATGGCAGATTTTCTGTCAGTGGAGGGAGGAGACGAGAAGGCCAGGCTGGCTCTTTTATATCAGTCCTTAAGGGCGCTTGAGTCGGGCCGCTTTTCTATGGCCCTTCTCAGGGATATATATGAGCTGCGTACCTATGTTGTTGATGGTGAGTACCCAAATGTCTTTTCCTGCAAAAAATGTGGCAGCAGAGACAATATAAAAGTCTTTTCCATCAAGCATCAGGGAGTTTTTTGCCAGAATTGTATGGCCGAAGGGGGAAGCCCTATTTCCCAGTCTGCCTTGTATGCTATGCAATACATTGTTTCATCTCCCCTCGAAAAGTTGTATACTTTTGTACTAAATAGGGAAACGGAAGAAGAATTGACTAGAATTTTATCATCTTATAGATTAAACTATAGGTCGCATAAATATAAAAGCGAGGATTTTCTATGACAGATAATAGAAGAAGGGGTGTTGCTTCTGCCCAGTTACAGGAGGCAAGAAGGAGAAAACGTTACAGACAGGTAATGCGCAATCGCATCATTTTTGCCTTGGTTTGTTTTTTATTGCTCTTGCTTATTGTTTTTGCAATAGTTAAGCTTCTTACCAGAGGAGGCTCTGCTTCATCATCTGCAGATACATCTACTCTTACTTTTGCAGAGGATGGCTCTATAGTATTTGAAGAGGTCACAGACTTCGATTCAGATTCTTACGACAAGAAGGAACTTCAAAACCAGTCTGAGGACTTAATAGCCAGCTTCAACGAGACCTACGGGTCTGATGCTATTACTCTTGAGCAGCTTACAGTCAAGAATGACAGTGCCTACATGAAGACAAGCTATCAGGATGCTGATGTCTATACTTCCTTCACTTCCTACAATACATATTTTGATTCGGTAGCAAATGCAGTGGAGGCAGGCTACGATTTTGCTGATACCTTTGCAACTGTAACAGATGGAGTGGCAGGGGAAGCTATAGAGACAGATGGAGCATCTGAGTTTCTTGATTACCAGGTGGCTATAGTAGAGCAGAATGTGGCAGTTACAGTGCCAGGACAGATTTTATATGTGTCGTCTTCTGGCGCTAAACTTCTTTCAGAGGATACAGTTTCAATTACAGCAGATGCTGACAATCCAGATGTAACTGAGAGGGTATATATTATCTACACTCCTTCATCTGCAGAATAATAAGTAAATTGCATCCTGCCTACAGCAGGGTGGCTATATAGAAAGGGATATTATCATGGAAAAAACAATGGACAAAATAATTGCTCTTGCAAAGGCCAGAGGCTTTGTATATCCAGGTTCAGAGATATACGGTGGTCTTGCCAATACCTGGGATTATGGTAATTTGGGCGTAGAGCTTAAGAACAACGTAAAGAAGGCCTGGTGGCAGAAATTTATCCAGGAAAATCCTTATAATGTAGGTGTAGATTGCGCCATTCTTATGAACCCACAGACCTGGGTGGCATCAGGACATCTTGGCTCTTTCTCTGATCCTCTTATGGATTGTAAGGAGTGTCATGAGCGTTTTAGAGCTGACAAGATTATCGAGGATTTTGCAGCTGAAAAGGCTATTGAGCTTAAGTCTTCAGTAGATGGCTGGTCACAGGAGGAGATGAAGGAATTCATCGAGTCTAACAATGTACCATGCCCTACCTGCGGTAAGCACAACTTTACAGATATTCGTCAGTTCAACCTTATGTTTAAGACCTTCCAGGGTGTTACTGAGGATGCAAAAAATACAGTATACCTTCGTCCAGAGACTGCTCAGGGTATTTTCGTTAACTTTAAAAATGTACAGCGTACCTCCCGCAAGAAGGTACCATTTGGTATAGGTCAGATAGGTAAGTCCTTCCGTAATGAGATTACACCAGGTAACTTTACCTTCCGTACCCGTGAGTTCGAGCAGATGGAGCTGGAGTTTTTCTGCAAGCCAGGCAACCAGGATGAGTGGTTCCAGTATTGGAGAGGCTTCTGCCGTGATTGGCTTATTTCTCTTGGCATGAAGGAAGAGGAGATGCGTCTTCGTGACCATGATCCAGAGGAGCTTGCTTTCTACTCTACAGGCACTACCGATATCGAGTTCCTTTTCCCATTTGGTTGGGGCGAGCTTTGGGGTATTGCCAGCCGTACAGACTATGACTTGACTCAGCATCAGACAGTATCAGGTCAGGACCTTACATACTTTGATGATGAGACCAATGAAAAGTATCTGCCATACGTTATCGAGCCATCTCTGGGTGCTGACAGAGTAGTACTTGCCTTCCTTTGCGCAGCATATGATGAGGAAGAGGTTGGCAAGGATGGTAAGAGCGATGTCCGTACAGTGCTTCATTTCCATCCAGCCCTGGCACCAGTTAAAATCGGTGTGCTTCCACTTTCAAAGAAGCTTAACGAGGGTGCAGAGAAGGTATTTGCAGAGCTTTCAAAGAAGTACAACTGTGAGTACGATGACAGAGGTACTATCGGTAAGAGATATCGTCGTATGGATGAGATTGGTACACCATTCTGCGTTACATATGATTTCGATTCTGAGACAGATGGCTGTGTTACAGTTCGTGACAGAGATACTATGGAGCAGGAGCGTGTTGCCATAGCAGATTTGAAGGCTTACTTTGAGGAGAAGTTTAGCTTCTAATTTAAGGCAGTAGTCCCTCATTAAGCTAGGAGCTGGGATAAAACTGACCTGATTACATATTTTAAGGAGATTTTTACTTTGGAAAAAATACATGATGAGGGATTTGAACCAACAGATTTAAATACAAGTGAGACTCAAGCTTCAGCTAAGGCAGTGGCTACTTCTGGTGAGGATTTGCTTATAGCAGAGATTGATGCCTTTAGAGACAAGGCTACCAAGCTTCAGCGTCTTATTTCAGAAAAAGAGAATAAGGCTGCTGAGCTGGAGGCTCTTGTTCTTGAAAAGGAAGCTACCAACATTCGCCTGCAGGAGGAGCTCAACCGCAAGCAGCAGGAGGCGGACAGCCTTGTTTCTGATGTGGAGACCCAGGTTGACCGCATGATGCAGACAGTTAAGTCTAATATGGACCAGCTGGGTATCGATATAAAGGACCAGGTAGAGGGCAACCAGGAGGCTTATGAGACTCAGCACAAGAGCCTGCAGGAGAGCCTGTCTCAGGTGTCTGACTATCTGGATTCTGTATCCAGTGAGCTTTCAGAGAAGACTCATTCAGAGAGCGTTCACTTGTATCGTCTCATTCAGGACTTGCTCAAGGAATATGACAAGTCAGAGGAGCAGGCTAATACTGCCATAGCTCATTACAAGTCACTGAAGAGCATTTCTATTGTTCTTATAGTGCTGCTTGTGCTGACACTGGGGGTGTCTGTTGTTTCCCTTTTGATATCACTTGGAATTATTGTTCTGTAGTGGTTTTATAAGTTTTTTATTATTGGAGTTATTATGTCAAAGACTGTATATGTTATAGGACACAAAAATCCTGATACTGACAGTATCTGCGCCGCCATTGCCTATGCCAATCTCAAAAATGCATTGTCCACTGACGGCACAGAATATATCGCTAAAAAAGCGGGTCCACTCAATGAGGAGACCCGTTATGTTTTGCAAAGGTTTGATGCAGCTGAGCCAAATACCATCACTGATGTAGGGGCCCAGATAAAGGATACTGAGTACAGGAAGCTAGAGGGCGTCGACGGCCACATTTCCCTGAAAAAGGCCTGGGAGACTATGATAGAAAAGGACGTAGTCACTCTACCTGTTGTATCAGATTCAGGCAAGCTGGAGGGTGTTATTGTCAATGGTGATATTGCATATTCTTATATGGATATCTATGACAACAATATTCTAGCCAGGGCCCGTACCCAGTACAGCAATATTATCAGCACCCTAAATGGCAAGCTTATTACCGGCAATCCCCATGCATATTTTGTAAAGGGCAAGGTAGTTATAGCTTCCAATAACAGGGAGTCCCTCCAGGAGGACATCCATGCAGATGATTTGGTTATAGTGGGTAATATAGTTGCCAGACAGATAATCTGTCTTAACCTTCATTGTTCATGTCTTGTGGTTTGTGGTGCTAGTGAGGTGGATCCAGAGGTAGCAGCCTTGGCAAAGGAGCATCAGTGTGTACTTATTGCCAGCCCATACGATACCTTTACTGTAGCCCGTCTCATACATCAGTCCATGCCTATTAGGCAGTTCATGAAAAAGGACAATATCATCAGCTTTGACCTGGATGATTATGTAGATGATGTAAAGGAAGTCATGAAAAATGTCCGTCACCGAGATTTCCCTGTTTTGGACGAGCAAAGACATTATGTTGGCATGATGTCTAGACGACTTCTCTTAAACATGCAAAAGAAGCAGGTTATTTTGGTAGACCACAACGAAAAAACACAGGCTGTAGATGGAATAGATCAGGCAGAGGTGCTTGAAATTATTGACCATCACAGGTTGGGCTCTTTAGAGACTGTGTCTCCTATATATTTTAGAAACCAGCCTCTTGGTTCATCATCTACAATCGTGGCTCTTATGTATCAGGAAAAGGGCATTGAGCCTAGTCCACAGATGGCAGGCCTTATGTGCTCAGCTATACTTTCCGATACACTTATGTTTCGTTCTCCTACATGTACAGCCCTTGATGAGGAGGTGGCTACCCGCCTTGCAGGTCTTGCAGGCATTGATACCACAGAGCTTGCTACATCCATGTTTGAGGCAGGCAGTGATTTCAAGAGCCGTACACCGGAGCAGATATTCCACCAGGATTACAAGCTTTTTGAAAGCGGAGACATTCGCTTCGGAGTTGCTCAGATTAGCTCTATTTCAAAGGCCCAGCTTGATACAATAAAGCCAGCCATTCAGTCGTATATGTCCACTTTGCTTGCATCATCAGGCTTAGATGCCATATTTGTTATGCTGACTGATATTTTAAATGAATCTACTGAGCTGATTTTTGTGGGAAATGATGCGGCTTCAATTATTGCCAAGGCCTTTGATACGCCTGTTTCTGAAGACAGCTATGTCTTGCCAGGTGTGGTTTCCCGTAAGAAGCAGCTTATTCCTCCTATTATTGAGTCTTTGCAGGAATAGGGGTATTATAAGAGGTGGTCCTTTAATGACGTTTTGTTCAGGTTGTTTGAGCAGTGTCCTTATTTTTTCAATATGAAAGAAGGTATGAAAATGACAAAAATAGATATTATTTCAGGTTTCCTTGGAGCCGGTAAGACTACTTACATCAAGAAGATGCTTGAAGAGGCTTACAAGGGTGAGCAGGTTGTTCTCATTGAAAATGAGTTCGGCGAGGTTGGTATTGACGGCGGTTTCCTTAAGGATGCCGGCATACAGATTACTGAAATGAATTCAGGCTGTATTTGCTGTTCACTGGTAGGAGACTTTGACAAGAATCTTCACGAGGTTCTTGACACCTATCATCCAGATCGTATTCTTATTGAGCCTTCAGGCGTAGGCAAGCTTTCAGATGTTATGACATCAGTTATCAAGCTTGAAGAGGATTGCGATGTTAAGCTTGGCGGTCTTGTTACTGTTGTTAATGCCCTTAAGGCTTCAAAGCAGATGAAGGCCTTTGGCGAGTTCTTTAACAACCAGATAGAGTTTGCTACTACTGTAGTATTGTCCCGCAGCCAGACTGCTAGTGAGGATCAGCTGGAGTTTTGCGTAAAGCAGATTCAGGCCCTCAATCCAAAGGCTGCCATTATTACAACACCATGGGATCAGATTACAGGTGCTAAGCTTCTTGACGTTATGGAGGGCCAGGACAATCTGGCAGCTGACATGAAGAACCTGGCAAAGGAAGCTCATGAGCATGAGGAAGAAGAGCATGAGCACCATCATGATCACGATGACCATGACCACGAGCATGAGCATGAGCACCATCATGACCACGACCACGATGACCATGAGCACGAGCATGAACATGAGCATCACCATCACGACCATGATCATGAGGAGGGTGAGTGCCCAGTATGTGGCGGCCATCACCATCATGATGAAGATCATGACCACGATCACCACGAGCATGAGCATCATCATGAACACGATCATGAAGAGCATGAGCATCATCACCATGACCATGATGGACATTGCTGCTGTGGTCACGATCATCATCATCACCATCATGCAGATGATGTATTTGCTACATGGGGTAAGGAAACACCACATAAGTTTGACAAGGCTACTATAGAGCATGCCATGAAGGTATTTGCCGATACTACTGACTACGGAACTATTATTCGTTCAAAGGGTATGGTTCCATCTACAGAGGGTGGTTGGATTTACTTCGACTTTGTTGATGGTGAGTACGAGTTAAGAGAGGGCGAGCCAGACTATACAGGACGTCTTGTTGTTATTGGTGCTGACATTGATGAGCACAAGATTGAAGAGTTGTTTGGACTTTAATTAGAGGTTTTTTATGGCAAGAGATATACCGGTATATGTCTTCACTGGATTTATGGACAGTGGCAAGACCACCCTTATCCAGGAGACATTGTTTGAAAATGATTTTGCAGATGGTGACGATGGTCGCATACTTATCATTGCCTGTGAGGATGGTGATGTTGAGTATGATTTGGAAAAGCTAAAGACTGTCAATGCCAAGGTTGCCACTATTGACAGCGAGGATGAGTTTACATTAGAAAAGCTATCTTCTCTTGGTAAGGAATACAATCCAGACTGTGTATTTATTGAATATAATGGCACCTGGGGCACAGATAAGCTTTACGATGCACCTCTTCCAGAGGGATGGGTTATAGCTCAGTCCCTGGCTACAGTGGATGCCACCACCTTTGAAATGTATTTGGGCAATATGCGTACCATGATGATGGAGCAGCTCTTTAAGGCAGAGGTAGTTATTTTTAACCGCTGCACAGATGCTACTCCAAAGACTAAGTTCCGTGGTCAGATTAAGTCTATGAACAGACCTGCCCAGATAGTATACGAGAGGGCAGATGGCTCAATTGATGACTCACCAGAGGAGCTGCCATTTGACTTGGATGCTGACGTAATAGAGATTACTGATGCAGATTATGCTCTTTGGTTTATGGATTGCATGGAGTCACCTAAAAAGTACAATGAAAAGACAGTTCATTTTACAGGACTTGTATATAATCCTCAGGATGGCAAGCTGAGACGTGACGTATTTGTCCCAGGACGTTTTGCCATGACCTGCTGTGTGGAGGATATACAGTTCCTTGGCATGAAATGCAAGTGGGACCAGGCGTCTACCTTGGGTCATAAGTCATGGATTGATATAACAGCCCGGGTCAAGGTAGAGTTTGCCAAGGAGTACAAGGGCAAGGGCCCTGTGCTTTATCCAGTAGAGATAAAGCCTTGCGACAAGCCAGAGGATGAGCTTGTATATTTTAGCTAATAGCTAGCATTAGGACTGGAATTAGTTCACTCTAAGATTCGAAGATATATATGTCTGCTAAAGCGGACCTGAATCCTGCCAGCAAGACTCGTAAGGGAGTAAAAAAATTCCAGTCTTTGTTTTTAATAAAAGGCTTTAGCACTTTAGTGTGTTAGGTTATAATGAATGTCGAGACTAGCAACTAAGTCTATTAAGTTGTAATCCCATCTTATTAGATTGCATAAGCTAGATTGCAAACGAGGGAATTTTCGACTATTGATTAAATCCGGTTTTTAATAATGTGGAAGGAGTAGTATTATGTATCAAATCTTGAAAAAGGAAAAGCTTTCAGACAAGATTTTCCTTATGGTAGTCAAGGCCCCACGTGTGGCTGCAGGCTGCCTCCCAGGACAGTTCATCATTGCCAAAATTGATGAAGCAGGTGAGAGAGTACCTCTTACTATTTGTGATTATGACAGAGAAGAGGGCACTATCACTATCGTATTCCAGACAGTTGGTGCTTCATCTGAGCGCATGTCTTACATGGAAGTAGGCGATGGCTTCCAGGATTTCGTTGGCCCACTTGGTCAGCCTTCAGAGCTTTGTGAGGAGGCCAATCTTGAGGAGACCTCTAAAAAGAGCATTGTATTTATAGCAGGTGGCGTAGGTACAGCTCCAGTTTACCCTCAGGTTAAGTGGCTTCATGAGCATGGAGTTAAGACTACAGTTATTATTGGTGCCCGTACCAAGGATATTATGTTTTACCAGGATCAGATGGCTACAGTGGCTGATGAGCTTTATCTGTGTACAGATGATGGTTCATTTGGTTTCCACGGCAATGGCTGCCAGCAGCTTCAGGCCTTGGTTGATTCAGGAAAGCATTATGACCACTGCGTAGCTATTGGTCCTATGATTATGATGAAATTTGTTTGTCTGCTTACCAAGGAGCTTGGCATTCCTACTATTGTTTCCATGAACCCTATTATGGTTGATGGTACAGGTATGTGCGGTGCTTGTCGTCTTGTTGTAGGTGATGAGGTTAAGTTTGCCTGTGTAGATGGTCCTGAGTTTGATGGACACCTGGTTGATTTTGACCAGGCCATGGCAAGAAGCCGTCAGTATAAGACAGAAGAGGGAAGAGCACTTCTTGCCCTTCAGGAAGGTGACACACATCACGGTGGTTGCGGAAATTGTGGAGGTGACAAGTAATGGGAGACGTATTAGTTAGAGTACCTATTTCAGAGCAGGATCCAAAGGTTCGTGCTACTAATTTTGAGGAAGTATGCTTAGGCTACACAGAGGATGAGGCTGTTGAGGAGGCTACTCGTTGCCTTAATTGTAAGAATCCACAGTGCCAGAAGGGCTGTCCTGTATCTATTAATATTCCTGCATTTATTCAGGAGGTTAAGAACAAGGACTTCGAGAAGGCCTATGAGATTATCTCAGAGTCATCTGCACTTCCAGCTGTATGCGGTCGTGTGTGTCCTCAGGAGTCACAGTGCGAGGGCAAGTGTATCAGAGGCTTCAAGGGTGACGCTGTTGCCATCGGAAAGCTGGAGCGTTTTGTAGCAGATACAGCCCGTGAAAATGGCATTAAGCCAAAGAATACATCTAAACCAAATGGCCACAAGGTAGCTGTCATTGGTTCAGGCCCTTCAGGTCTTACTGCAGCTGGTGACCTTGCAAAGCTTGGATATGACGTTACAGTTTTCGAGGCTCTTCATGAGATGGGCGGCGTGCTTGTATATGGTATCCCAGAGTTCAGACTTCCAAAGGAAAAGGTTGTTAAGGCTGAGGTAGAGAACGTTCGCAGTCTTGGCGTTAAATTCGAAAAGAATGTTATTGTAGGCCGTTCAGTTACAATAGATGAGCTTATGGAAAAGGAAGGCTTTGAGGCTGTATTTATCGGCTCAGGTGCCGGACTTCCTATGTTCATGCATATCCCAGGTGAGCAGGCTAATGGCGTATTTTCTGCAAATGAGTTCCTTACCCGTAACAACCTGATGAAGGCCTTTAAGGAGGGCTATGACACCCCTATCGCCCGTGGAAAGAAGGTAGTCGTAGTAGGTGGTGGTAATGTTGCCATGGATGCTGCAAGAACAGCTCTTCGTCTCGGCGCTGAGGTACATGTAGTTTATCGTCGTGGTGAGGAGGAGCTTCCAGCTCGTAAGGAAGAGGTACATCACGCTAAGGAAGAGGGTGTTATCTTTGACCTTCTCCAAAATCCAGTAGAGATTCTTGTAGATGAAAACGGCTCTGTTCGTGGCTGCAAGATCATCAAGATGGAGCTTGGTGAGCCAGATGCTTCAGGCCGTCGCAGACCTGTTGAGGTTCCAGGCAGTGAGTATGAGATAGAGTGTGATACCGTTATCATGTCTCTTGGTACATCACCTAACCCTCTTATTTCATCAACCACTATTGGTCTTGATACCAATAAGAAGGGCTGCCTCATTGCTACAGAGCAGGGAGCAACCACCAAGGAAGCTGTTTACGCTGGTGGTGATGCCGTTACAGGCGCAGCTACAGTTATCCTTGCTATGGGTGCTGGTAAGACTGCCGCAGCTGCTATTGATGAGTATTTTCAGAATAAATAAGGCCATTTAAGAAAGAACTGTCCAATTTTTTTGGACAGTTCTTTTTTTGTGGAGATTTTTTATTTTTTCATTGTGATGCAAAGACTATAGAAAATCTAAAAGTTTTTACATAGTGACGCAAAAACTTTAGGGAATCTAAAAGTTTTTACATAGCGACGCAAAAACTTTAGGAAATCTAATAGTTTTTACATTACGATGTAAAAACTTTAGAAAAATTAATAATTTTTACATTACGATGCAAAAACTATTGAATTCTTACTATTTTTTACATTATAATGATAATAAAGTGAGAAGATGGCGAGGTGATTATATGATTGTTGAGAGAAAAGAGTATCTTAATAAGTTGATTGCGTGGAAGGATAAGCAAATTATTAAGATTGTTACAGGAGTAAGAAGATGCGGCAAATCCATGTTATTAGAGCTTTATCAAAATTATCTAATAGAACATGGGATAGATGTGGAACAGATTATTGCAATCAACTTTGAGGATTTGGATTATGAGGAATTAACTGATTATAAAAAATTATATAATCACCTGAAATCACATTTGACCGAAAATAAAATGACATATATTTTTCTGGACGAAATACAAAATGTGGAGAATTTTCCTAAAGTACTAGATAGCTTATATATAAAGGATAATGTTGACATTTATGTTACAGGATCAAATGCTTACATGCTGTCAAGTGAGATTGCAACAGTAATTTCCGGAAGATATGTTCAGATTGAGATGCTTCCATTGTCATTTCGTGAATATATGGAAAGTACCGGAAATATGAATGACAGAGGTATCAAGTACGCGGAATATCTGCAAAATAGCGCTTTTCCTTATACTTTGGAACTTAAAAATCAGCCTAATGAAATCCGGGAATATCTGGAGGGCATTTATAATACCATTGTTGTAAAAGATATTGTAAACAGAAAAAAGATAACAGATACAGCTATGTTAAAGAGCCTGCTGCAATTTGTTTTTGATAATATAGGTAATCCATTATCTCCCAAAAAGATAGCAGATACAATGACATCAGCAGGGCGAAAGATAGATACAAGAACTGTAGAAAGGTATTTAGAGGCCTTTTGCGAAAGCTATATTATTTATAAGGCTAAGCGCTATGATATTAAAGGAAAGCAGTATTTGAAAACCCTGGACAAATATTATATTGTTGATATCGGTATGCGTTATATGCTTTTGGGATCAAGGCAGGTAGATGCTGGTCATATTTTAGAAAATGTAGTGTATTTGGAATTGCTGCGACGGGGCTATGAAGTCTTCGTTGGAAAAATAGATTCTTTTGAGGTGGATTTTGTGGCCCAGGATCATAAAGGAATTATATATTTTCAGGTTGCACTGACAATACATGATGAAAATACACTTAAAAGAGAACTCCGTCCCTTACAGGCAATACAAGATCACTATCCGAAGATAATTTTGACTATGGATGAGGAGCCAGAAGAGCAGTATGATGGAATCCGAAGAATAAATGCAAGAGATTGGCTTTTGGGATTAACAGAATAAAAGAAGCTAAAAAAAGGACCTGTCAAGTGACAGGTCCTTAAATATAGCTCCTGCATGTGTATGCAGGATTTTTAGATGTATATGTCTGCTAAAGCAGACTAGTGCAAGGAAGTCTTGATAATTAAAAAGAGAGATTAGTTAATGATAACCTGTTTCCAGGTATATGTTACACCATCTGATGGCTTGGTAGGATCGTTGTCATTGTATGTGATTTCATCTTCTCCATTATATAAGCAGTATATTTTGCCATCTACTTTTTTGTAGAACTTATTATTATCTATTGTAACGCCGCTAGATTCTGGAAAGATTGTTTTCCAGTCATCTTCTGTAGAAAAGATATACTTCTCATCAATCCCATTCTCATTATGTATCTTGAAAAGAGTACCCTGTTTCCATTCGTACTCCCTATCTGCTTCAATTGGAAGCTCGTAGTCGACTAAATCATTAATGCTGCCTGCAGTTAAATATTTATTTGTGTCTTTGATTTTTATATACTCGCCATAGCTAGTCCATTCGCCATTCTTATAGGTTTCTGCATACTGACCCCAGGTCATATCCTCATCAGCAAGGTAGCAAGGCTTTCCATCAAGATAAAATACAGAACAGAACTTATAATCTGTTTCGCTCTTGATAAGGTCAGAAGTCTTGACTAAGTCCTTAGTATCAGGATTGTACATAAAATGACCGTTATATTTTAAAAAGCTACCAGATACAACTTCATAATCAAGTTCATCAGCATATTGGTCAAAAAGAGCTCCGAAGGTCTGACCTTCTGTTAAACGTGCTTTACGACCATTAATGTAAAAAAAGTCTGTCTTTTTTTGTGAAGATGAATCAGAAGACTGAGGCTGTCTGTCGGTAAGCTTTACTACACCACCTGAAAGGAGAGATACCCCGGTAACACCCTTTACACCTGATTTAAAGGTAGCTACAGAGTAAACAGAGTAGCCTGACTGATTGGCAGCCTCTACAGTAGTAAGTGTGCGGTTTTCCTTCTGACCAAATGTAGCGTAGTGAAGGATGTAGCTGTCTACATTGTCACCGAAGGCTACCTGAAGATCAGGGTATGATGAAGCATAAGCATTGACATCAAAGGTCTTTGATGGTGCACGGTTTTCATTGATACCAAATACAAGATAGTGCTCAAAGAGCTTGTTCTCGTCAGTGCCAAAGGCTGCAGCTACGTCTGGGTTCATTTCAGCGTACTCTGTAGCATTGAAAATAGTCTTTATAGCTGCCTGCTGGTCAGCTGTGTATCTGCTTGTCACGGTAGGTGTAGCTGCAAATACGTTAAAAGGAATTGATGTTGCAGTTATGGCTGCTGTAGTTGCCACAAGAGCGGCGGTTTTAATTGTCTTTTTCATAAATACAAATGACCTCCTATGTCGTTTTTTTCTAATATGAAAAAAATTTTAGCACTATTTTTTTTTTTTTTTCGTTTTCACAGAATATTCATATAATTCACAAAAAGGTCATAAAAAAGGACCTGTCAATGACAGGTCCTTAGCTACAGCTCTCTTAGAACTGACCAAATGCGTACTTGAAAAATGATACTGGCTCCTCACCGGCAGCCTTTTTGCTACGGCAGTATGCCTCATAATCTGAATAAACTGAATACATCTGGAATGATACTTCTTCGAACATTCTTTTTCCTCCTTAATCTCTTCTTATTTTCTACAAAAAGAATAATAAACCCAAAACTAGCACTTGTCAACAAAAGATAAGTGAAGAAATTGTGAATATTGCATAAAAATTAGGGAAAAATTGGAAACTAAAAGAAAATAAAGCAGTTTTCAAAGGGCCTTTGTGCAAGTTGAATAATAAAACAAAGGCTTATTTGTAAACTATTTTTGATTGTTTTAGTTTCCAACCTCTGTTACAATTGAGGAAACTTGAATAAGATATTTAGTTTCTTGATATATTTTTTAGGAGCATGAATCATGAAAGACAGAATTTTAGAGGGAGCATTAAATGTATTTCGCGAAAGAGGGCTAAAGTTTACCATGGACGATTTGGCCAGCGAGATGAAGATGAGTAAAAAGACAATTTACACTGTCTTTAGGGATAAAAATGAGCTTTTATGCGATATGGTTGATTATGCCTTCGACCTTATTAAGGATGCAGAGGAGGCCATTTACTCAGATGATAAGCTTTCTACGGTAGACAAGATAAAGGGCATACTTGGAGTGCTTCCAGAGTCCTACAAGGGCTTTGATTTTCAGACCCTGTATCAATTCTCTGACAAGTATCCGGCAGCCTATAGCAAGCTTTCAGCCCGTCTTGAGGGGGGCTGGGATAAGACCTTTGATTTAATAAAAAGAGGGGTTCAAGAGGGCACAGTCAAGGATGTGGATTTGGAGCTTTTTAAGCTTGTATATGAGGCATCTGTGGAGCGACTTCTTATGAGTGATGTCCTTGAGAAGCAGGGCCTTGATTATCCTACAGCCTTTGCTCAGTTGGTAGATATTATGGTTAGTGGAATTATAAAGTAGGCAGATATGGCAACAAGAATTTATTTAGACAGAAAATGGCGTTTTAATAAAGAATACTCTGACACAATGATTGGGGAGATCATGGACCAAGGGGATATAGTTAATATCCCTCACTCCGTGGTGGATATGCCCTATGATTATTTTGACGAGAGTGAGTACCAGCTTGTTAGCTGTTATCAAAAGAGCATATTTGCACCGCCTCAGTGGGAGGGCAAGCAAATAAAGCTTACCTTTGAGGGGGTGGCTCACTCCTGCAAGGTCTATGTCAATGGCATCCTGTGCGGTAGTCACGATTGTGGCTATACAGCTTTTTCCTGCCAGGTAACAGGTCTTCTTAACTTAGGCCAGGAAAATCTCATTACGGTGGTAGTTGACTCAAGAGAGAGCCTCAATCAGCCACCTTTTGGCTATGTGGTGGATTACATGACCTATGGAGGCATATACAGGGATGTATATTTTGAGGTCATGTCGCCTCTTCATATAGGAGATATTTTCCTGCAGCCTGCCCTGCTTGAAAAGGTTTCTACAGCCAAGCGCAGCCCTAAGCAGATAGGTCAGATAAGCACTCAGGGTATCTTAAAAAGTGACTGTTATCTGTCTGATGAGGTAAGGGAATACGCCAAAAGTGAGAGGCTTTTTATAAGGCAGTACATGAATGATCAGCTTCTTTTATCCCAGCCAGCCTCAGGCTTTGAGACTACTGAGTATGGCCTCAAGCTTAGTCTTTCCTCGGCACCAATGTCAGTTAAGCTGTGGGATATAGAAAGCCCTTATTTATACAAAGTTACTACCCAGCTGCTTTTAGATGACCAGGTGGTGGATGAGTATAAGGCTTCTGCTGGCTTTAGGTCCTCAGTCTTTAAGGCAAGCGGTTACTATCTCAATGGCCGCAAGGTCAAGCTGAGAGGACTAAATCGGCATCAGTCTTATCCTTATGTGGGATATGCAATGCCAGAGTCAATGCAGCGCTTTGACGCCCGTATTTTAAAAGAAGACCTGGCTTTAAATGCCGTCAGAACCTCTCATTATCCCCAGTCTCATTACTTTATGGATGAGTGCGACAGGCTAGGTCTTTTGGTATTTACCGAGATACCGGGCTGGCAGCATATAGGAGATGAGACTTGGCAGAATATAGCTGTTAAAAATACAGCCGATATGATAAGGCAGTACCGCAATCATCCATCCATTATCCTATGGGGGGTTCGTATTAATGAGTCTCAGGACAATGATGCCTTTTATAAGAAAACCAATGAGCTGGCACATTTACTTGATCCTACCCGCCCTACTGGTGGGGTCAGGGCTCATGCCAAGTCTTCACTTTTAGAGGATGTATATACCTACAATGACTTTTCTCATTCGGGAGACAACGGCGGCTGTGCCAGCAAAAAAGACATTACATCGGATGTTAACAAGCCTTATCTGGTGTCAGAATATAATGGTCACATGTATCCTACTAAGATGTTTGACACGGAGGATCATCGCAAGGAGCATGCCCTAAGACATGCCAGAGTCTTAAATGACATAGCAGGGCAGAAGGATATAGCCGGTTCCTTTGGCTGGTGTATGTTTGACTACAACACCCACAAGGACTTTGGCTCAGGAGATAGGATATGTTATCACGGCGTCATGGACATGTATCGCAATCCCAAGCCAGCAGCCCTTATATACTCTGCTTTTTCCGAAGAAAATACAGTCCTTGAGGTGTCCTCAAGCTTTGATATTGGTGAGCATCCAGCCTGCAACAGAGGGCCTACCTACATATATTCCAATGCTGATTCGGTGAAAATGTATAAAAATGATGTTCTCATAAAAGAGTATTTCCCATCGGACAGTGCTTTTGAAAATATAAAGCATGGCCCTATATTGATTGATGATTTTGTGGGCTCAGCCTTAGAGGACAGTGGTGATTTTACCAAGGCTCAGGCCCGTCTTACCAAGGAAATGCTTAATCATGTAGCTTTACATGGATATAAAATAACGCCAGCTTTGGCCTTCAAGGCTTTTAGACTAGTTGCTTTTCATGGACTAAAGCCAAGCCAGGCAGTGCCTATTTACAACAAGTATGTAGGTGATTGGGGTGGAGAATCCAGAGAATACCGCTTTGAGGCTATCAAGGATGGACAGGTAGTGAAAACAGTCACTAAGGCAGCTGCAACAGAGGTTCATATTGAGGCTGTGGCTTCCCACACACTTCTGACTGAGCTTCACACAGTAGATGTGGCAGCCATAAGACTTAGGGCTGAGGATCAAAATAACAATCAGTTATACTTTTTCAATGAAGCAGTCAGCTTTGAGGTTGAGGGGCCTCTTGAGCTGATAGGACCTGAAGTTTCATCCTTCAGGGGCGGAGCCGCAGGTCTTTATATCAGGTCTATAGGAGAAGATGGAGAAGGCTTTGTTACCATTCGATGTGGCAATTTAAAGCCTATCACACTAGGCTTTGCTGTGGAGTGTTTATAATTTTATTTTGTAGAGTTTAGTCCTTAGCATAAGAAGCTAAGACCATATAAATAGTTAGTGAGGTATTAAAATGCAAGACAAGAGTAAAGTGATTTTTGGCAATGTTATTCCAGACAAGGCTTACAAGAAGGCCTGCAAGACCAAGGCAAAGAATCTAAAAAAGTATGGTGATGACACAAATACTGACTACAATATAGTCATCGCAAAAAATGACCATATTGGTGATTCCTTAGGAGTATATGATGTGCTTTTAAAGGAAGGCCAGTCAGCAGAGTCCTTTGACACTGAAAAGGGCATTATTGTAGGAAATATTCGTATGGGCTTTGGTCATTATCGTATATCCATGGCTATGGCATCTGCAGCTAAGTCCATGGGGTATACACCATACTGGATGGATTTAAATGGCTATCCACAGACTACCTGCACCAAGGTTATCTCTGCACAGAATGACCTGTATTCACTGGGCTCACGTCTTTCAAAGAACAAGCTTTTTAACAAGCTGGTATGGGAGCCTATGAATTATGAGGGCTTTAGAGCTCTTACCTACAATGCAGGGGACCAGAAAAATGCAGAGATTATGGCTACTGTTTACAAGAACGTGCCAAAGGATATTCCAGTAGTGGGCACACATGCATGGCCAGCCCAGGCAGCAGTACATGCTGGCATGAAGCACGTTGTTAATGCTATTCCAGACAACTGGCCTATGGCTCTTCATTTTGCAGAGGGAGCAGTCCACACCATCCAGTGCAGAAATGCCTATATGGGATACCGTATCTGCAATGGTATGGCAGGCAAGGAAGTGTGCAAGCCTATGCCAAATGATGATTTGGTATACACAGGGCACTATATTGATCACGAGCTGGTAAGCAATATAGAGACAGACTGCCAGGCAAGAGTAGACCGGAAGAAAAAGGGCAAGCCAATGCGCTTCCTTCTCACTATCGGTGGCGCAGGAGCCCAGAAGGAGATTTTTGCCGCTATTATTTCTTACCTTATTCCAGCCATCAAGGAAAATAAGGCTATGCTTTATGTCAATGTAGGTGATTACAAAAATGTATGGGATGATCTTTTAAAAGAAATACCTGAAATGGCAGCTCTTGCAACAGAGCATTTTAATGAGTTTGAGGCTACAAGCAAGTTTGCAGAGGAGGCCTTGACAGGGGATGTGACAGGTATTCACGGTTTTTATCACGAGAATATTTTTGAGGCAGTATATTGCACCAATCTTCTTATGAGAAGCTGTGATGTGCTGGTTACAAAGCCTTCTGAGCTGGCATTTTATCCAGTTCCAAAGCTCTTTATCAAGAGAGTAGGCAAGCATGAAATGTGGGGAGCCATTCACTCAGCTGAGATTGGTGATGGCACATTGGAGTGTCAGGATATTCCACACACCCTGCAGATGATTGATCTTTTCATGCAGGACGACAAGCTGCTGACAGATATGTGCGATTGCATCAAGGTAAATAAGTCTATTGGCATGTATGATGGGGCATACAAGGTTGTTGAGCTGGCAATGGGCTTAAAGAATAAATAAAGAGGGGTAAATAACAATGGAAAACAAGAAATCTCTGACAGGTTCAGAAAAGTTCGCCTACGGAATAGGTGCAGTAGGAAAAGACATGGTATATATGTTTTGTGCATCATATGTGCTTTATTACTTCCAGGATGTTATGGGAGTATCAGCCATAGCTATGGGTATTATTCTTATGGCAGCCCGTGTATTTGATGCCTTCAATGATCCTATTATGGGCGTTGTTGTGGCAAAGACCAAGACCAAGTGGGGAAAGTTTCGACCTTGGCTTATGATTGGCACCATCACTAATGCCATAGTCCTGGCGATTATGTTCAACTGTCCTCCAAGCCTATCAGGCTCAGGACTTATAGCCTATGCTGCTGTTACCTACATCCTTTGGGGTGTTACCTATACCATGATGGATATTCCATATTGGTCTATGGTTCCAGCCTTTACAGAGGGCGGTAAAGAGCGTGAGGGCCTGTCAGCCCTGGCTCGTTCATGTGCAGGTGTAGGCTCTGCTATTATATCTATCATCACTGTTATGGTAGTATCAGCCCTTGGCCATATGGCTGGCAATGAGGCTGATTATGAGAGACTTGGCTATGGCCGTTTTGCAATTATTATCGCTGCAATTTTTATAGTCTTTACCTGTATTACCTGCTTTGTAATCAAGGAAAAGTCTACAGTAGATATGCAAACTGCTACAGTTGGTGAGATGTTTAGTGCCCTTGTAAAAAATGACCAGGCCATGACCATGGTTGTTGCCATTGTTATGATAAATACAGCCCTTTACATCACTTCTAATCTTGTAATATACTTTTTTAAGTACGATTTTAGTCCTGCAGCCTGGGAGAGCAATTATACATTGTTTAATACAGCAGGCGGTGCCTTTCAGATACTTGCCATGATGCTTTTGTTCCCATTTCTTCGTCAGTTTATGTCAACAATGAAGATTTTTTACTTAAGCTTTGCCATGGCTATGTCAGGCTACGTGATTCTGCTTGCTATCTCAATCAGCGGCACCACCAATGTTATGCTTTTGCTGGTTCCAGCCTTCCTCATTATGGCTGCTATTGGTATGCTCAATGTTATCGTCACAGTATTTTTGGCAAACACAGTTGATTATGGTCAGCTGAAAAATGGCCGTCGTGATGAGTCAGTTATTTTCTCAATGCAGACCTTCGTAGTTAAGCTGGCATCTGGCTTGGCTGCTCTTGTGGCATCGGTTGTTTTATCTGTCACTCATATTGACAAGCTTACTCTTGGCGATTCTGTAGATATGGCTACAAGAACTGGACTTCGTATGTGTATGACCATTATCCCTATTGTGGTATTGGTTATTGGTATTGTAGTATTTAAGAAGTTCTATATCCTTGATGATGACAAGATGTCTGAAATCAATGATAAGCTGGCTTCAAATAATTAAACAGGAGATAAGAATATGATTAAAGCTGATGGAAAAGTATTTGCACTTTCTACAAAAAATACATCCTATGTATTTGGCGTAACAGACACACTTCAGCTGGAACATATGTATTACGGCAGGCTCATCCACACGGATGAGCCTACTGTGCTTGTGGAAAAGCATACATTTGCTCCAGGCAACACTGTAGCTTACAACAACGACCATATGGACTTTACCTTAGAGGATATGGCTCTTGAGACATCTGCCATAGGAAAGGGTGATATCAGAGAGCCTATGGTTGAAATCATTGCAGCAGATGGGTCTACTAGCTTGGATTTTGTTTATGACAGCTATGAGCTGGTATCAGGCAAGGAGGATTTTAAGACTCTTCCTGGCTCATACGATGAGACTGGGGCGGTTGAGACCTTAAATGTTACCCTCAAGGACAAAAATCATGGCTATACTTTGATTATGTCTTATTATGTGTATGAGAACTGTGATGTCATTACTCGTTCTGCCAAGTTTATCAATAGCTCTGATGAGACTGTTAAGCTGACCCGTATGATGTCTATGCTTATTGATTTTCCTCAGGCAGGATACAAGGTTACATCCTTCCATGGAGCCTGGACCAAGGAGATGAATAAAAAGGAGCTAGTCCTTACCGCAGGCAAATATGTCAATTCATCCTTTACAGGTACATCCTCATCCCGCTGCAATCCACTTTTTATGGTAAGCGATGCTGACTCTACAGAGGAAACTGGCTCTGTTTACGGATTTAACCTTATCTATTCAGGCAATCACTATTCTGTCTGTGAGGTTTCACCTTTTGACAAGACCAGAGTGGTATCTGGTATCAACCCACAGAATTTTACCTTTGTTCTTGCAGCAGGGGAGGAGTTTGAGGCACCAGAGGCTGTTATGACATATTCTGCAGCAGGCTTTTCTCAGATGAGTCTCAACATGCATGATTTTGTTAGAGAGCATATTACCAGAGGCCAGTGGAAGAAAAAGGAGCGCCCAATTCTTATTAACAGCTGGGAGGCCGCTTATTTTGACTTTGATGAATCCTCTCTCATGAAGCTTGCCAAGGCTGGCAAAAAGTGCGGTATGGAGCTATTTGTCATGGACGATGGCTGGTTCGGTGACAGAAATGATGACCACAGAGCTTTGGGAGACTGGGACATAGTCAATAAAAAGAAGCTGCCGGGAGGTCTTGAGGGCCTAGCTAAAAAGATTAACGACCTGGGACTTATGTTTGGTCTTTGGGTAGAGCCAGAGATGATCAATGTAGATTCCCAGCTTTATAAAAAGCATCCGGACTGGGCTATTGACATCCCAGGTATGGATCATTCTGAGGGACGTACACAGCGCATTTTGGACCTGTGCAATCCTGAGGTGGTTGACTATATGATAGAGCAGATGAGAGTGGTATTTGCTACTCCTGGTCTTTCTTATGTCAAGTGGGATATGAACCGCATTTTCTCAGATTACTACAGCAAGTACCTGCCTGTAGAAAAGCAGCAGGAGGTTGGTCACAGATATGTGCTGGGACTTTATCGCATGTTAAAGACCTTGACTCAGGAGTTCCCACACCTTCTTATCGAGGGCTGTGCTGCTGGCGGCAACCGTTTTGACTTAGGTGCGCTTTGTTACTTCCCACAGATATGGGGCTCAGACAATACTGATGCGGTAAGCCGTCTTACCATCCAAAATGGCTATTCATATGGCTATCCACAGTCTACCTTTGGTGCTCATGTATCAGCTTGTCCTAACCATCAGACCTTGCGTGTCACACCACTTGAGTCCCGCTTTGCAGTGGCTTCCTTTGGAGTGCTGGGATATGAGTGCAATCTCTGCGACATGAAGGCTGAGGAGATAGCAGCCATTACAGCCCAGGTAGAGCTTTACAAGGAGTACCGCAAGACCCTGCAGTTTGGCGATTTTTATCGCTTGCGGGATGACAATATTGTCCAGTGGAATATAGTGGACAAGGACAAAAATACATCGGTAGGCATGGTTATGCAAAGAGAGGTTAAGCCTAACGAGCCATATCTCAACTTTGGGGTAAGAGGTCTTGATGCCGACACCAAGTATCACTTTGTAGGCCGCAAGCTGGAGTATAATGTCAAGGGCTTCGGAGATTTGATTAATACAGGCTCACCAGTACATATCAAGCCAGATTCCTTGCTTCATAATGTGGTAGCTAAGTTTGTCAAGATGCCGGGAGAGTATGAGGATTGTATTGCTTACGGAGATACTCTCAATAACAATGGTGTTAAGCTGGCCCAGAGCTATATAGGCACAGGCTATTCTGATCAGGTGCGTTACTTCCCTGATTTTGGTGCCAGATTGTATTTCATGGAAAAAGAAGATAAGTAGTATACAGGAGATTAACTCAGCAGCCTTCAAGAGATTAATGGGTTAAAGGCTTCCTGCAAAAGGCTGTCAAGCCAGTCTTGACGGCCTTTAGAGACACTTTACTATTAGGTTAAAGTGTCTCTTTTTTTATTATCAATAGCTATAAACTATCGATCGATAACGATATAAGTATCAATTTTGTTAAAAAAATATCAATTTTGTATTGAATTCGGCTTTGTCTTTTTTTAGTATATTTATACAACAGATTTGCATTAGTGAGTATTTATCCTTGCAAGTTTGTATAATTAACTAATTTTAAGGAGGATTAGTGACATATGTCAGTAATTAACAACCGCGAAGCATTTTTGGCATCTGAGCCAGAAATGGATGTTACTCAATTTGACAGAGTAGCATTGGACATATCTTATGCCAACCAATCCGAAAATCAGATTCTGGATATTTTTTATCCAGAGCATGGACAGGCTCCATATCCGGTAGTGGTAGTCTTTCATGGGGGTGCTTTTGCAGCTGGTCATAAAAGGACACATTATATTAAGTCAATGTGCCTGCCAGTGACACAGGGCTATGCAGTGGTTACAGCAGAGTATCGACTGATGCAGGAGGCTATATGGCCAGCTCAGCTTTACGATGGCAAGGCTGTTATTCGCTACTTAAGAGCTCATGCAGCAGAGCTTGATTTGGATCCAGATCGTATTGCAGTGTGGGGAAATTCTGCAGGTGGTGCTATGACACAGCTTTTAGCTGTTACACCAGACAATGAGAAAATGGATGATTTGACAATGGGAGAAAAGGCTTCCTCAAAGGTAAATTGTGCACTTGCCTGGTACACCATTAGTGAAATTTGCTCCTGCGAGCAGTTTGGCTATGATATAGCTGAGGCCAGAAATGCTTCAGGTGCTGGTAAGGGAATGATGCCTGGAGACGGAGAAGGAAAGACATCTCTTTTCACAAATCTCTTGGGATATAACCCTTTGCTTTATCCAGAGCGCACCTTTGAGGTAAGTCCTATCTGTCAGGTTACTGAGGACTGCCCACCTATGCTTTTACAGCATGGTACAAATGACATGGTTATTGATTGCCAGCAGTCAGTGTATATGGCTGAGAAAATAAAAGAGATATGCGGCGAAGACAGAGTCGAGCTTAATCTCTTTGAGGGAGAGCCTCATGGTTCTCAGGTAATCAAGGGCGATGATAATATCGAGCATTGCTTAGACTTTTTGGATAAGCACTTATATGGCGGGGAGAATCCTTATCGCGTTCCACTTAAGGATATTGAAAAAATAAAGATTATAGGAGAGTAGTTATGGCAAGTGCAATATCAGTTATAGGACTGCTTGCAGCAGCAGTTATTTTCGTAGTGGCTATTTGGAAGGGCCTGGATGTATTTACTTCCACTATTTTAGTATCATTTATCATTATCATTACCAGCTGGATGAGCTGGTGGGATTCATTGACACTTTATGCTTCAGGCTATGTAGGCTTTATCCAAAATAATGTTTTTGTTTTGGTTATTGGTGCTGTATTTGGTGAGCTCATGGGAGCATCTGGCTGCGCTGAATCCATCGCCAATGTTATTACAGAAAAGATGGGAGCAAAGAGAGTTATTTTATCTATTGCCCTTATTGCTACAGTATTTGTGTATGTAGGTGTTTCAGGATTTGTAGTTTTATTCGTTCTTGCACCTATCGCTACAATTATGATGAAGCAGGCAGGCTATCCATACCGCATGATACCAGGTATTATTTTCATTGGAGCTACCTGTTCAGCTATGCTTCCTTATGCTATTAATATTACCAATATTATGCCAGCTCAGTATCTTGGCACATCAATGGGTTCAGCTCCTATACTTGGCTGGGTAGCATTTTTTGTTTCCTTTGCAGTTGGTTATTTTTACATGGAGCATGCAGCAAAAAAAGCTGCTATCAAGGAAGGTACAGCTCTTGATGAGTCTCAGCCAGTAAAGATACAGCCAAGCAGAGATGATTTGCCACACTTTGGAATAGCTCTTATTCCTTTTGTACTTGTTGTAGCCTTAGTACTTGTTTTATCAAATGCTACAGACATGAATACTAATGCAGTTGTAGTCCTTAGTCTTTTTGTTGGATCTGTTGTTATTGTACTTCTTTGCAAGAAGCAGGTAGGTTCTGTAGCTAAGATCCTTGAAAAGGGTGTAAATAATGGTATTGGTGCCACTGTAATGGCTGCTGCTATCTTAGGTTTTTCTGGTGTACTTCAGGCTTGCCCTGGTTTCCAGACAATCATCGAGGCAGTTATGGGCATGAACATGAACGCATACCTGACAGAGTTTATCGGACTTAATGTACTTGCTGGTATCCTTGGTTCTGGTACATCTGCTATAGCCATGTTCTTCGAGCACCTGTCAGATGGTCTTTTGGCTAAAGGAGCTAATGCAGGAGCCCTTCACAGACTTGCTCCTGCCTGTGCAACTGGTATGAATACCTTGCCAAATGCAGGTGGTATGGTTGCCCAGCTCAAGTGGATGAAGCTGTCTTTGGCAGAGAGCTACTGGTATGTATTTATGACATCTGTAATTGCTCCAATGATAGGCTCTCTTGTAGCAGTATTTGTAGCAATGATTATCTACTAGTATTTAGAATATTTTATAAATTGGTTTGCAAAATATCTAATGCATAAAGTATAAAAAGTAATTTAAAAAAGCCTTTCCCAGGAATTGATAAGTTTCCTCTTTACTGGACTAGTAAGGAGGTTACATGTCAGAATATTTCTGGTGAAGGGCTTTTTTGATTTGACTTGTAAGTAGGTCAATATACATTTTTATCAATGTAATTGCTGTAGTATTTTGAATAGACAATCTTCTGGCTCTTGTATAAGCCGTGATAGCCGGATACCCAATAGCTGAAGGCTACACCCAGCAAGAAGTATGGCATGGCGTCATAGCCAAAGATTTCAAAGCATATAAGGAGGCTTGAAATAGGGCAATTGGTAACGCCGCAGAAGAGAGCGCCCATGCCTACGGCAGCCAAGAGCTCAGGTGAAAAACCTGTTATATTTCCAATAGCAGCTCCCAAGGTAGCACCGATAAAAAGTGTAGGGACTATCTCACCACCCTTGTATCCGCAGGAGAGGGTAATAGTGGTAAATACCATCTTCAGGAAAAAGACCTGTAAGCCTACGGAGGCTCCTGAAAAGCAGGCGGCAATAACAGCTGAGCCGGTAGAGTTATAGGTAGAATCTCCCACAAGTATTGTCATAATAAGTACTAAGGTACCACCTATAACAGCCTTGGCGTATTGGTTTTTTATTAGGATACTAAAATGCTCCTCAAACTGGTGCAGCATAATGCAAAAGACTATAGATACCAGACCACAAATAATGGCAAACACAGATATGAGGATGCCGTTTGTAAGGTTAAAGGTTGGAATGACATCTATGGAAAAGGACATAGGATTAAGTCCTAGGGCAGATGCCACGCTTCTTGCTACAAGGGATGATATAACGCAAGGCACTAGGGCTGCGTAATGCATAATGCCCACTGAGATTACTTCCATGGAAAAAATAGCAGACGCCATAGGTGTGCCAAAAAGGGCTGAGAAGGCCGCTGACATACCACACATAATCAAGGTCTTTCGGTCTGTGGATGAAAAACGGAAAATACGGCCTATTTTGTTGGCTATGGCTCCACCAAGCTGTAAGGCTGCTCCTTCTCGACCTGCAGAGCCACCTACAAGATGGGTTAGGAGTGTGCCAAAAAAGATAAGAGGGGCCAGGCGAAATGGAAGCTCGCCCTCAGACTGTATAGCAGATATGACTGTGTTGGTGCCGGTGTCCTTTTGCTTTAAAATGTGGGTGTAAACAAATACGACAACAACAGCTCCTACAGGTAAAAAGAGCATTATCCATTGGTGATTTTCTCTAAGATTAATGAGCCAATTCATGGACAAGCCAAAGATGGAGGCTATGAGACCTACAAGGATGCCTATGATGGTAGAGGAAATAATCCAGGTAATAATAGACACGGTTCGCTCCCCGTTGTGGAGAGTCTTTCTTTTAAGCTCAGATAAAAATTCTTTTGATTCCATATTTTCTCCAAAATAAAAATATTGCTGACCATTAATATGGCAGCTATAAAAATTCACTAATTGAGTATCTCTTATGGTATCATAAATTGGTAGTATAAATATAGTAATTTATTGTAAGAGTATACTATTAAATTAAGTATATTTTTAGGGCTCAAATCTTCCTAGAGATGTTTAACTCAGTGGGCAAAATTTTTCTCATCTAAGTGCAAGCAAAGGCCGGGATAACAATTTTGACCCAGTGGTTGATTGGACTTAAAATTGTAAAAATATAGGGGTTAAAATGAATAATTATTTTATTGTAAACAAGGCATCTAAATCAGGTCGCGCAGCTGAAGACTGGGACAGGGTAGAGGCCTATTTAAAAGCACATAATGTAAGCTATGAGGCAAGAATTACTAGAGCTAGAGGTGATGCCATGGCTTGGACCAGGGAGATTACTGAGGCAAATCCAGCCTGCCATATTTTTGCCATGGGCGGGGATGGCACCTTAAATGAGGTCCTAAATGGCATAGCTGATTTTGAAAAGGTAGTATACACACCACTTCCTGCTGGCAGCGGTAATGATTTTGTCAGGGGAGTGGGAATAAAGGGCACTGCCATAGAGATACTTGAGCGAGCCATTGATGAGACTAGACCTGTAAAGCAACTAGACATAGGGCGAGTATCTCATAAAGATGGGAGCCGGCTTTTTGGAGTCAGCAGCGGAATAGGAGTGGACGCCTATGTTTGCTTGCAGGCTCTCGATAGCAAGCTAAAGAAGGCCCTCAATAAAATCCATCTTGGCTCAGCTACCTATGGCCTTCTTACAGTAGGGGATATTCTCACTATGCCACTGTCTGATGCTATAGTTACCTGGGATAATAATGAGCCTGTGGAGATTCACCAGGGGATTTTTATAGCAGCAATGAATTGCCCAGCAGAAGGAGGAGGAATAAGGATGGTGCCTTATGCCAAGCCAGACTCAGGATTTTTGTCTGCCTTTATGGCTCATGACATCAGCCGAATTGCCTGCTTTATGAAGCTTCCTTTTTTGGTGGCAGGCAAGCATGAAAAGTTTAAGGGCTTTACATTTGCCGACTTTTCTAAAATGAATATTAAAATGGATAAGGCAATGTGCGTCCATGCAGATGGTGAACATGTAGGTTTCCTGGATGAGATTACCATAGAGTGTTTGCCGAAAATTTTAAAAATTAAATACTAAAATCTGACAAAACCCATCAGTGACAAGCAATTATACTTGCAATAAATACAAATTTTTTGTGATGTATATGTGAAAATTTTGTCAAATCCTTTGACTAAAATATACGATAGTGTATAATTTAGTACGTAACTTGAGGAAAAGAGTTTCTTAAATTTTTCTTAAGTACGAGGAGATTATAATTAATTAATAAGGAGGAAAACGATATGTTATTCCAGATTCACGACATGTCTCAGCTTCTTGGATGGGTACTTGTATTTGCAGGTCTTATCATTATGAATGAGATAGGACGTCGTACCAAGCTTGGCGGAATGCTTCTTTTTGTTATCATTCCAGTCATTCTTACAGTTTACTTCATCCTTGCACATGTAGGTCTTTTCGGTGGTGCCCAGAACCCTACAGTAGCTTACATGGATGGTTGGTTCCACTACTTCAAGCTTTATGCAGCTGATATAGGATGCGTAGGCTTCATGATGATCAAGTACAAGTGGGGTATTGGTAAGGAAAAGTGGTTTGCATGGTTCCCATGGTTCATTGTTGCAGCCAACATCCTTATTGCAGTTGTTTCTGATCTTGAGTCAGCTCTTGCAGCTTATGGCATCACAGGTGATTTCGCTGGTGCTTGGTGGGCTTCAAATGAAGGTGTATTCATCTACGGTGGTTGGTGGAACATCGTCAACGCTCTCGCAGGTCTTATCAACATCTTCTGTATGACAGGTGTTGTTAACCTTTACACTTCAAACGACAAGAACAAGAGCGATATGCTTTGGCCAGACATGACAGTATGGTTTATCGTTGCTTATGATATTTGGAATTTCGAGTATACATACTCTAACCTTCCTACACATACATGGTATTGTGGTGTTGCACTTCTTCTTGCTCCTACATTTGCTAACGCACTTTGGAACAAGGGCGCATGGATCCAGAACAGAGCAAATACATTGGCTCTCTGGTGCATGTTCGCACAGGTTGTACCTACATTCCAGCTTAAGGCTCCATTCTCAGTACTTCCTTCAGTATATGGCGGCGCTGCAAAGGACCTTACTGCACATGATCTCTATGTTTCAGCAATGGAAGTATACAATGCTGGCGCTGGTAAGACATCAGCAGCTGGTGATGCCATTGCACAGTTCGGTATCACAGCCAATCCTACAGCTCAGGGCTTCGTAGCTATGCTTGCTATTATTGCCAATGTTATCTGCATCGCAGTTATCATCAAGCGTTCTATTCAGATGGGCAAGAACCCATATTCAAACGATGTTTGGGCAGGAACAAAGGATTACGACGAGGCTATTGCAAGAGCAGAGAGAGCTTAATACAATACTTGTTAATCTAATAATAATGAGAGCCACACGCATTAAGCGTGTGGCTCTTTTTTAGTAGCATAAAAGTGTTCTTGTTAGAGAGTAATTAACTCTGACATTTACACTTATTTTTTTATGGGGTGTAAAACTTGTTTCTTAGTTTTACACCCCATAGTCACTTTATTTTATTCCATATATTCCTGATATATATCTTGGCTTACAGCTTCTTCTATGGCTTCATAGACACCTTTAGAGGCTTCTCGAATCTCTGCTCTGGTCTCCTCTGATAAGGTAATAATCTGGGTGCCTGATGCCTCTATAACAGCTATCTTATCGGCTATACGGTTGTCAGACTCTTGTCTGGCATACTCTGTAGCAATCTCTGCAGCCGCAGTCATGATGGCCTGCTCTTCTTCAGACAAGTTCTGGAAGAAATCGTCATTTACGATGAGGGATATGAGATGAGGCAGGTGGTTGGTCTCTACTATATAGTCCTGCTGCTCATACAAATTGTTTGAAACAATAACCTCGTAAGGATTTTCCTCTGCATCGATGGTATGCTGCTGCAGGCCTATATATACCTCACTGAAGCTCATTGGAGTAGGAGAGGCTCCTATAGCATCCCAAAAGGCTATATGGTAGCTGTTTTCCATGGTTCGTATCTTTTGGCCCTTGAAGTCTGAAATGTTATTTACAGGCTTGTTGGTGGACATTACTCTAAAGCCCTGGTCAGCCATACCAAGGAGGTGGTAGCCACCCTCTTCGTAGACTTGGCTTATAAGGCTATAAAACTCTGGGTCATCCAGCTTATTACGGCAGTCATTTAAGTCATCAAATACACAAGGCAAATCAAAGACTGCAAGATCTGGCATAAAGGTAACCTGTGGAGCAGTGTTTTGTACTACAAAGGGAATATCGCCATCGGCACAGGTCTCAAGTAAGTCCCTGTCACCACCTAATGTGGAGTTGGCATATACTTGGATTTGCATTTGACCGTTGGATAAGTCATATACCTCTTCAGCAAATTTTTCAGAGAAGAGCTGTGTCACAGTGTCCTCAGGGGAAGCAGTGGCAAGAGGCCAGGCGTATCGCTGAGTAGTATCATCATTTTTGCCACAGCCACTAAGGCTGACAGCGCCAAGTGCCAACAGGGAAGCCAGCATTAATACTTTATATTTTTTATTGAAGTAATTATTTTTTATCATAGTGGCCTCCTATATTAATGCCAGGGACAAGGCTGGTATAAAAGTAATGAGCAAGAGCGCAATCAAAAAGATAATAACCATAGGCATGGCATGCTTAGCTATGTCAACAACTGGTACATCTGTGAGAGAGCTTGCTACAAAAAGGTTGACTCCTATAGGAGGTGTAACAAAGCCTATAGCAAGGTTGACAACCATGATTACACCAAACTGGATCGGATCCATGCCGATGGCCTCAATAATCGGCATGAGGATTGGTGTCAAAATAAGGATGGCAGGTGTGGTATCCATAACCATGCCCACAATAAGCAAAAAGATATTGATAACAAGGAGTATTGCAACAGGGGAGTGGAAGTTATTTAAAATAAATTCACTTACAGTCTGTGGTACCTGCATCAAGGTCAATACTCTAGAGAATGCAGTGGATGCAGCAAGGATAAAAAGGATAGGAGTAAAGGTCTTGATGGCTTCTATCAAAATTTCCCAAATATCCTTGAGGCGGATACTCTTGTATACGAAAAGGCTTATTATAAGGGCGTAGAAGACCGATATAACTGCGGCCTCAGTAGGTGAGGCGATACCAGAGTAGATACAGCCCAATATAATTACTGGGGAAAGCAGGGCAAAAATGCTTTCCTTTAATACACCAAGCAGGCCTTTTTCGTGAAGGGAATCAACCTCAGCGTTGATTTTTTCTTTGTCTTCGCCATGCTTTTTACAGTAGTAGATGGCAAAACCCATGAGAAGAAATCCAATGAGGAGGCCTGGAATAATACCGGCCAAGAAGAGGTCTGACACAGAGGCGCCAGAAGCCATGCCATACATAATAAATGGGATGGATGGTGGAATGATAACTCCAAGACCGCCTGCCACAGCAACTAGGGCAGTGGAAAAAGCCAGGTCATAGCCTAAGCTGGTAAGGATAGGTATTGTCATGGAACCAACGGCTGCTACAGTAGCAGGAGCAGAGCCTGATATGGCGCCATAAAAAAGGCAGGTGACAACTACAGCACATGGAAGACCGGCAGTAACGCGGCCCAGGAAATAAGCAAATACATCAAAAAGTTTTTTAGAAATACCGCCCTTGGCCATGATAATGCCGGAAAGGACAAACATAGGTACAGCCAAAAGAGGGAAGGAATCTAGGCCTCCAAACATGGCACGAATGAGATATTTGGCTCCCACGGTAAAGGATGGATCAAAAATAGATGGAAGGATAGATGCAATACCAAGAGAAATAGATACCGGTATGGCTATTACAAGTGCGATTATAAAGACGATAAATAGTAATACGACTGGCATTAGTTCTCCTCCTTGTTAGCTTTTTTTATATTTTCCATGCGGTTGTCTATACCAGCATTTGTCTTAGTAGAAGACTCAGAGTTGGCCTGGATGTAGGACTCCGGAGTATTTCTCTCAGGGTGAGCTGGGTCGTAGACGTTTTCGCCTCTGGCAATGCGAAACTCGATAATCCATCTTTGCAATACTCTAAATGCAACCAGGATGAAAGAGAAAAGAGGGGCAGCCTGTATGTAGTACATAGGGATGCCGCAGGCAGGAGATACCTGGCCTGACTTAACGGCACTCATCATATATGAGTATGCAAATGGAATCATGTATATGAAAAATATAAACTCGAAGGTATGATTGATTACCTTAAAGATAGCTCGGCCTCTTCGAGAAAACATGGCTACGAATTGCTCTATCTTTATAGACAGGCACCTTTTGCTGCAGTAGCTGACTGACAAAAAGCCGGACCAGATAAATAGGTAGCGTGTGATTTCCTCAGACCAGGACAGACTCATGGACAGGACGTAGCGACAGAAGACCTGCAGGCCCATAATGAGTATCATGGCTAAGAGAAAGATAACAAGGATGAATTCTTCCAAATAATCATCCAACCAGTGTAATACTTTTTTCATGTAAATCCTCCCATAAAAAGATTTCAATAGGGTGAGTCACGCCTCAAATTTTATATAATGAGTATAAAAAGCGGCAGATTACCAAAAAAGGCCAGTCGCAATCATATGGATAAAAGCGACTGACCACTTTGTTAATTATTATACAATAATTGTTTTGCGCATTAAAGCATTAAATATTACATTGCCTCGTTGATAAGAGAAAGAACTGTATTTAAATCCTCAGCTCCCATCTGTCCTGGAGCAGAAGCCTTACCAACACAACCGAAGGTCATTGAAGAACCGAAGGCCTGACCAGCAAGACGGCTGATCACACCTGTACCTGCCATAGACATGGTGATGATAGGTCTGTCAGCAAAATTAGTGTACATTTCCTCTGTAGCAGAAAGGAGAGTAAGTACGTCCTTTTTGCAAGTAGGCATAACAGCAATCTTTGGAATATCTGCACCCATATCCTGCATCTTGCGGAGACGGTAAACAATATCGCTCTGAGATGGTGTCTTGTGGAAGTCATGGTTAGAAGCGATAACCTTGACACCAGCTGCATGTACCTGGTCGATGATATTTTTAACAACAGCATCACCAGTGAAAATCTCTACATCAACAAGATCAACAAGACCTGTCTGAGCAGCCTTTACGTTAAGCTCTGTGTAAGCAGCAGGCTCGATAGCCTTCTCGCCACCTTCCTTTGATGTACGGAAGGTCATAAGAAGAGCCTTGTCGCCTAAAATAGCACGAAGCTCCTTGAGAACGTCCTCTACCTTAGCGAAGTCAAATACACCCTCGAACCAGTCTACACGCCACTCTACAACATCATAAGTCATGCCTTCGAATGAGCGGGCAGCTGTAAGGATTTCTTCCTTTGTAACGCCTACGATAGGGATAATGATCTTTGGTGCACCAGCACCGATTTCAAGATTTCTGATTTTAACTGTATTCATTGTATTTCTCCTATAATTTCCTTTAAATAAGTCCTGCCTCACAAAGGGAGGCAGAGACAAAATAATGTGAGTTGATTAGTCTTCCTTAGCAAGCTCAACCATCTTTGAGTAACGAAGGTTTACATAGAGACCAAGTGCTACACCGATAGCTGTAAGTACGATGTTCATTGTCATAACTGCTGATGGAGACATCTTTGATGCAGCTGTGAGAAGAGTGTAGTTGCAAAGTGATGAAGCAATCATAACAAGGGCTGTAACTGTACCCTTAATCTTAGGGAAGAGCATGTTACATACTGATGTAGCAATCTGAAGAAGTCCGCCTGCACCAGCCCAACCGATGATAAATGCACCGGCAATCATGAGACCCTGTGACTGACCTGTAAGTACAACGATAAGAGTTACAAGGCAGATAGCTGGATAAACAACGATAAAGCGTACATCCTTGATAAACTTTGTAAGAAGAGCTGTTACAACAAGAGCAATAAGTGTACCAGCTGAGTAGTAAGTCTGCATGATTGAAGGATCAGCCCAGCCTACATTTTCTTTTGCAAAGTTCTGAGCACAGTTGAGCCAGAGCTGGAATGTACCAGTACATGTAAATCCGATAAGGATCATGCAGATAGACTCAAATGAGAAGTGAGTGTGCTTAAGTGAATCGATAAGACCTTCTTTCTTGCCTGCTTCCTTGGCATCTCCATCTGGAAGTGGAGTAAAGAGAACAAGTACAAGAAGAACGATGTAAAGGATACCGCAACCATAGAAAAGAGTGTTGTAGCTTGTAAGGCCTGTTGCAGTTGTAGCAACTGTAACGCCAAGTACGAATGGAAGAAGCATCTGTGCAATAGCGATGAAGAACTTGATTCCCATTGTAGCAACACCTGGTGCCTTGTAGAGAACCTCTGAAACACCTGGGTAAATACCAGTGTCAAGGAATGAATTGGCAATACCACCGATGACTGCGCATACATAAGCAATCCAGTAACCACCGTTTGCACCAGCATTGAATGCAAGAGCAAGACCGATGAGGTATACGGCATAAGAACCGCTACCGATAATCATTGAAATTCTGCGGCCTAACTTATCTGAAAGAGGGCCAGCAAATGGAAGAGCAATAAGACGTCCTAAGCCAAGAGCAGCAGAGATAGCTGTGATGGCCATGGCCTCAACACCCCAAGAAGCAGCAAGGGCTTCCTTGATAACGGCCTGGCCTAAGATAGAGCAGCCAACACCGTGGATAAAATAGTTCAAGTACATTACGATTAAGCTAGGTAAATACTTTTTGTTCATTACTTTCTCCTTTTTGAAAAAAATTCATACCTATAATTTTGTCACAAACAATAGATACGTCTGTTTTGTTTTGCTTGTCTTTTTTTTAACAAGCACCTTATGGACAATATTTTAACAATGTCCACTATCTGGGTCTAATGCTTAAAAAGGTTATGATTGATAGTCTATATGTATCAATGTTATACTTAGGAAAAAGAAACCTGGAAATATTATATAAAAGAAAGGATATAGTTGTGACTCTCAATCAGCTTATTTATTTTCAAACAGTAGCTACTTTGGAAAACTATCACAAGGCGGCAGAAAAATTGTTTATTTCCCAGCCATCCTTAAGCAGGGCTATGGCATCCTTGGAGGAGGAGCTGGGTATTACCTTATTTAAAAAAGAAGGCCGTGGAGTAGTACTTACCAAGGCAGGAAGGCTTTTTTTAGAGCATGCCAATATAATACTTGCTGACTGTAATGTAGCAGTGGATAAGATGACAGAGCTGTCTGGAGGCGGCGGTAAGATAGATATAGGATATGTTTTTCCACTGGCTGGCCATTATATTCCACATAAGGTGCGCAAGTTTTTGGAGCAGTCTGATAATGAAAAGGTTGTTTTTAATTTTTGGCAAAATCATACTCCGGCCATTGCAGCCAAGGTAAAAAGCGGAGAGCTTGATGTTGGCTTTGGAGGCTGGCTGGATAAGCCTTATTTTGATTATTATCCTCTTATTAATCAGGAGCTGGTGATAGTTACTCCTGTATCTAAGGGAATCAGCGACGACAAGGAATTGCCCCTTACAGTGCTGAGCTCTTACCCGGTTATCGGCTATGACAAGGACTCCTGGATGGGGACTCATCAGTGCTACTTATATAAGAAGTATGGCATTAAGCCTAATATAATAGTGGAGTGTCCTGATGAGTATTCTATACTTGCTTTGGTAAAAGAAGATTTTGGCTTTGCCTTGATGCCTCGTACAGATATATTGGAAAATAATCCTGGAGTTAATGTTCATCGCATTAAGGGACTTGATATATGTCACCAGGTGTTTATGTTTTGGAAAAAGGATACCTATCATCTGCCGGCGGTGGAGCGCTTTATAGAATATATGAAGGGACAGGCTGACCCGCAAACTGATAGCTTCAGTCTATCAAAAATTTATCTTAAAGATATTGTTAATTATTAGTCAAAGGGTTTATATTGTTATTGTCACAAACGAGATATTGTCGTTCATGCAGCAAAAGCATTAAGGAGTCTATCAAATGCAAACCAATTATCCAAAGATTTTTGAACCAATAACAATTAAGAGAACAACTATTAAGAACCGTATTGCCATGACACCTATGGGTACCAACTATGGTGAGACAAGCGGTGAGATGAGTAACCGTCATATGCATTACTATGATCAGAGAGCAAAGGGCGGTACAGGACTTATCATTTTAGAGAATGCCAATATTGAGTATCCAGTAGGATCTAATGGTACATCTCAGATTCGTATTGACCACGACAGCTTTATGCCACGTTACTATCAGCTGGTTGAGAAGCTTCACAAGAGTGGTGCTACAGTTGCTATCCAGATTAACCATGCTGGTGCATCTGCTTCTAGCGCACGTACAGGTATGGAGACTGTTTCTTCATCTGATGTACCTACCAAGGTTGGTGGCGAGATACCTCGTCCAATGACTAAGGATGAGATTATGACAACAGTTAAGAAATATGGTGAGGCTGCTAAGCGTGTGCAGGCTATCGGCTTTGACGCTATTGAGATTCACTGTGGTCACTCATATCTTATGAGCCAGTTCATTTCACCATATTACAATAAGAGAACAGACGAGTTCGGTGGCTCTGTAGAGAACCGCCTTCGTTTCCCTCGTATGGTACTTGAGGAGGTAAGAAAGGCAGTAGGACAGTGGTTCCCTATTATCGTTCGTATCTCTGCTGAGGAGAGAGTTCCAGGTGGTAACACACTTGAGGACACACTTGAGTATCTTGAGTACCTTGATGAGTATGTAGATATGTATGATGTATCATGCGGTCTTAACCCATCACTTCAGTATCAGATTGATTCTAACTTCCTTCCAGACGGATGGAGATCATACATGGCTCGTGCCGTAAAGGACAAATTTAACAAGCCAGTTATCAATGCTGGTAACTACCGTGATCCAGCTATCGTAGAGAAGATTTTGGAGAGCGGTGATGTTGATATCGTTGGTATGGGACGTGGTCTTATTGCTGAGCCTAATTGGGTTAACAAGGTAGCTCACGGTGAGGAGGATATCCTTCGCAAGTGTATTTCTTGTAATGTAGGTTGTGCCGGCAACAGAATCGGTGTTAACAGACCTATTCGTTGTACAGTTAACCCAGCAGTACCAGAGGGTGATGTCTATAAGAAGCTTAATGTAAACAAAAACTGCAACGTAGTTGTAGTTGGTGGTGGTACAGCAGGTATGGAAGCAGCTTGTACAGCAGCAGAGGTAGGCTGTAATGTATTCGTACTTGAGAAAAATGACCACCTTGGCGGATTATCTACATTTATTTCAGATATTCCTAGCAAGAGCCGTATGAAGGACTTCCCTAAATACCTTGAGGCAAGAGCAGCTCGTCTCAACAATCTTTATGTTTTCCTTAATACAGAAGCTACTGTAGAAAAGGTTAAGACCTTCAAGCCAGACGTAGTAGTTAATGCTACTGGTTCAGTTCCACTTGTTCCTCCTATCACAGGTCTCAAGGAAAACTTAGAGGCAGGCAACGTAGAGACTATTTTTGGAATGATTAACAACCTCAATGCTGGCAAGTATCCAGATGACTTCTGCAAGGATAAGGAAGTTGTAGTTGTAGGTGGTGGTTCAGTAGGACTTGATGTAGTAGAGTACTTTGCACCACGTGGAGCTAAGTGTACTATCATCGATATGCTTCCACAGATTGGTATGTTAGCTGATCCTATTACCAAGTGCTCTATGAGAGAGACCTTCGATACATACGGTGTTACAGAGTATGTTAATACAGCTCTTCAGGAGGTTAAGGCTGATGCCTTCACGGTTAAGACTCCAGATGGCGAGATTAAGGATATCCACTTTGATCTTGGCTTCAACTGCCTTGGTATGAGAGCTAACAATCCAGTTCTTGCTGACCTTGAGGCAGCCTTTGAGGATACAGATACATATGTATATCCTATCGGCGATTCAGTTCGTGCAAGACGTATCATGGAAGGTACAATGGAAGGCCGTGCTATCTTAAATGTACTTGAGGCTAGAGGCTTCCTTGATCTTTCAGAGATTGAAGAGTAATAAAAGTTTTTGAGTTTTATCTGGGATTTTTTGCTTGACCTTTAAGTGCTAGCAAAATTTCCCAGAATTAGAAAAAGTTCACTTTTAATTTTTACAAAAATAAAGAAAAGAGGTAATTACAATGCCAAACGTAACAGGACACACAGAGCTTGTAGGCCTTATGGCTTACCCAATTCGTCACACACAGTCTCCAACAACTCACAACCTTGCATATGACAAGAACGGTGATGATGTTATCCAGCTTGCATTTGAGGTAGATAACGACTCACTTGAGGCAGCTGTTAACTCTATCCGTGCACTTAAGATGCTTGGTTCAAACATCTCTATGCCTAACAAGACAGTAGTTCACAAGTACCTTGACGAGGTTGATGAGGCAGCACAGCTTTGCGGCGCTATCAACACAGTAGTTAACACACGTGATGCTGAAGGCAATGTAACAGGTTACCTTAAGGGCTACAACACTGACGGTATGGGTTACTGGCAGGGACTTAAGGAAGAGGGTATCGACTTCAAGGGTATGAAGATGGTACTTATCGGTACAGGCGGAGCTGCTACAGCTATCGCAGTTCGTGGCGCTCTTGATGGTATTGCAGAGATGCACATCTTCAACATCAAGGATAAGTTCTATGACAGAGGTGTAGAAATCGTTGAGAAGATCAACAACAACACAAACTGCAAGGCTACAATGAATGACCTTGGCGACAAGGAGCTTCTCAAGAAGCTTATGCAGGAGGCAGATCTTTTCTGTGACGCTACAGGTGTTGGTATGCACCCACTTGAGGATATGTCAAATATCCCTGATGCTTCATACTTCAAGAAGGACCTTATCGTAACTGATACAGTATATGCTCCACGTGAGACAGTTATGATGAAGCAGGCTAAGGAAGCTGGATGCGACAAGGTATACAATGGTATGAGCATGATGCTTTTCCAGGCACTTATTGCTATCGAGCTTTATACAGGTAAGTCTACAGATGTAGCTTACATGAAGGAGCAGCTTGGCATCTAGGATAAGGAATCTTATGGATTCTAAGTTCGGTGTTTGAGATTTGCTGAAAGCATTGAATAGAGAAAATAGACCGTCAGTCCTTAGACTGGCGGTCTTTTTGTGTGAAAAAAAGCAAGAAGATATTTATTATCTACAAAAATAAATTTACCCATAAATCTATTTGGTATAGAATGTTTTCAGATGCATATTTATGCAGAGACTTTAATTTGGTGGGAGAAATTAAAGTCCTCTAATCCCGCGCGCGGACGGGGCTAATGATCCTGACTGAATGGGCCTTTGGATTAGTTATATGTATTTTTATATTTTTATATAGGGAAGCGAGGAAATAAAATGATTAACGAAAGCTACAAAAAGATGCTATCTGGAAAGTCAATAATCAGGGAGCTTAGCGAGTATGCTACAGCTCGTGGCAAGGAGATTGGCTATGACAATGTATATGATTATAGCCTGGGCAATCCAAGCGTGCCTTGTACTGACCATTACACAAATACAGTCATTGATATGTATAAGAATGAGAATCCCATGACTATTCATGGCTATAGCCCATCCCTTGGCATAGAGTCAGTGCGTGCTACAGTGGCTGATAGTCTCAATCGCCGCTTTGGTATGGACTATGAGGGTAAGCATATTTTTATGGCATCGGGGGCTGCAGGAGCTTTAGCTCATGCCTTTAGGCTTGTTACAAAACCTGGTGATGAGATAATTGTATTTGCTCCATTTTTCCCAGAATATCGTGAGTATATAGGTCGAACCGGGGCTCTTATGAAGGTGGTGGATGCAGATACGGAGTCATTTCAGATCAACTTTGAAGCCTTGGAAAAGACCATAAACGAAAATACCATGGCTGTCCTTATTAATACTCCCAATAATCCAACAGGTATAGCTTACAGTACTGACACTATAAAGAAGCTGGCTGATTTTTTAAATGCAAAGGAAAAGGAGTATGGCCATGATATTTTTCTTATCAGCGATGAGCCATACAGGGAGATTGTTTTTGCAGGAGCAGATGCACCATATCCTGCAAGGTATTATGATAATACCTTGACCTGTTACTCTTTTTCCAAGAGCCTGTCCTTGCCTGGCGAACGTATAGGCTATGTGGCAGTGAGTCCACGAGCTACTGATGCTCATATTCTTTCTGTAATTATGGGTCAGATAAGCCGAGGTATTGGTCACAACTGCCCATCTTCAACAGCCCAGCTTGCAGTGGCTGCATGTATTGATGAGACCAGCGACTTGTCAGTATATGAGACAAATATGAATATTCTTTATGATGCCTTAAGTAGTATGGGCTTTAGTGTAGTTAAGCCTGGCGGAACCTTCTATATTTTCCCAAAGGCATTGGAGGAGGATGCTTCTGCATTTTGCATGAAAGCCAAGAAGTATGATCTGATACTTGTACCTTCGGATAACTTTGGATGTCCGGGATATTTTAGGATGGCTTATTGCATCGACACTGAAAAGGTTAAAAGGTCTATTCCTGTTTTTGAGAAGTTTGTTAAGGAAGAGTATTCAAAATAAATTATTTGAGTATTGAAGTTTTTTAACTTTGTTGATGAAAAACTCCCTTTTCTAAGCAAGAGGGAGTTTTGACTAGTTATACCCTCATAACAAAACTTTATTGCTTTAAAGCAAAACAGTACTTGAAAATGACAGAATAAAAGTTTATGATGAACAAAGTACTTTAGTAAAATCTAAAGTACTTATTTTTTATAAGGAACAGGGAAGGAACATGAAAGAAATCGAAAAGCTTCGTAATGATTTGGATATGTGTGACGAGATAATAGTTGACGCTCTTCGCATGAGATACCAGATTATTCAGGAAATCACTAATTACAAGCAGGAAAATGGTATGGAGGTAGTCCAGCCCCAGGAGGAGGAACGCAAGAAGCAGTTTGTATCCGACAAGCTTGGGGACTACAAGTACAAGAAGTCTATTCTCAAGGTATATGAGAGCATTCTTTATCGCAGCAAGAGAATACAGTCACATGAGATTTTCGATTTCAATATATTTTTGGTTGGCTTTATGGGGGTTGGCAAGTCTACAGTATCTAAGGCCTTGCAGCGAACCTTTGCCATGGATGTTATTGAGATGGATGAGATTATTGCTAAAAATAATGGCATGTCCATTTCAGAAATCTTTGAGTTACATGGTGAGGAGTATTTCCGCAATGAGGAGACTGAGCTGCTTCGCAGCTGTCAGGGAGAGAAGAACAAGATCATTTCCTGCGGCGGTGGAGTAGCCATGCGTCAGGTTAATGTAGATGAGATGAGAAAGTCAGGCAAGGTTGTGCTTCTTACAGCAGCACCCGAGACTATTTTAGACCGTGTCAAGGGCAATCACGACAGACCTCTTTTGGAAAACAAAAAAAATGTTGACGATATAACAGAGCTGATGGAAAAACGCCGTCCAGCATATGAGGCTGCTGCAGACATCGTTATCTCTACAGATGGTAAGTCAGCCTATGAGATTTGCGAAGAGATTATCGCAAAGGTTAATGAGAAATAATTGGTTTTTTGCAGGCCAAAGACCTGTGCTTAGATAATTCTATTTTAAAAGGGAGGAATTAATTATCATGGAAAAAGATATTACAGGACATACAGGACTTTTATGTCTGCTGGGAAGTCCAGTGGCACATTCAGTATCACCAGCCATGCACAATGAGGCATGTAAGCAGCTGGGCCTTGACTATGCTTACCTTGCATTTGATGTGCCAGAGGACAAGATGCCACAGGCAGTAGAAGGCCTGCGCACTATGGGAGCAAGAGGTTGGAATATTACCATGCCTGGCAAAAATATTATGTGTAAGCTGGCTGACAAGGTATCTCCAGCATCAGAGATATCTGGCGCCTGCAATACTATCGTCAATGACAATGGGGTGTTGACCGCCTATACTACAGATGGTGTAGGCTTTATGTCTGCTGTTAAGGAAAACGGTGTAGATATTATTGGCAAAAAGATGACTCTTCTTGGAGCTGGCGGAGCCGCTACAGCTATCTTAGTGCAGGCTGCCCTTGATGGTGTAGCTGAGATCAATGTATTTAATATCAGGGATACATTCTGGGACAGAGCTCAGGACATAGTAGATAAGCTTAATGACAGAACAGATTGCAAGGTATCACTTCACGATTATTCTGATATGGAATTACTTCGTGAAAGCATTGCATCATCAGCAATCTTAGTTAATGGTACATCAGTTGGTATGGCTCCAAATGTTGATGCCTGCATCATTACAGATACAAGTATGTTCCATAAGGATCTTTTCGTATTTGATGTAATCTACAATCCTCAGGAGACCAAGTTCCTTAGACTTGCAAAGGAAGCAGGCTGCAAGACAGGTAATGGTATGTACATGCTTTTGTATCAGGGAGCTGCATCCTTCGAGCTTTGGACAGGCCAGAAGATGCCAGTGGAGATAATTAAAGAAAAGTTCTTTTCATAGTTTTTATTAAGATGTAAGGCGTCAGTCGGTTATGGCTGGCGCTTTTTTTATACTAAACATTAGCGAAGGCGTGAATACAAAACTAGACTACTTGGTGCTAGTATAAATAAATGAAAAAGTTACGCCTGCAGATACAATCTAGCTAATAAATATGCTACACTAAATGGGTATTTTGCATTTGTTTTATAGCTAAAAGCAAGTGCATTCATGGAAATAGTACAGGATGGTGAAACATGACTAAAGTTTATTATATAATGCACAGCTGTTTTTTAGTGGAGCTAGATGACAGGTATTTGCTTTTTGACTATTTTGACAAGTCGGTGGTGGCAGATGTGGTGGACTATAGAGGAGGACTGCCCCAGCTTTCCCCTGACAAAAAACTCTACCTTTTTGCCAGTCACTGCCATAAGGACCATTGGTGGCTCAAGGTACTTGATTTTGCCACAGAACGAGACAATGTACACTTTATTTTATCCAAGGATATTCGTCTTGGGACAGGCTTTCTTGTGAGGTCAGGTTATGATTTGTCCATAAAGAAGAAAATGACAAGGGTCAGTCCATTGCATGAATACCATGTGGATGATATGAAAATAGAAACCCTCAGGTCTACAGATGCCGGGGTGGCATTTATAGTGACTACTAACAATCTGTCCATTTACCATGCTGGAGATTTAAACTGGTGGAATGCTGAAGGTCGGGGCGAGCTTTACGGGGAGCAATATGGCAGGGAGTATAGAAGAGCCTTGCGCCCTATGGAAAATAAGCACTTTGATATAGCCTTTGTGGTGCTGGATGCCCGCATGGGTGAGGATGGTTACTTCCTGGGCTTGGATTATTTTATCAAGCATATAGAGTGCGACTACATATTCCCTATGCATATGTGGGGAGATTATTCGTGGATAGGTCGCTTCAAGAATAGGCCGGATATGGTTCAGCTGAAGGATAGAATCATTGACATAGAGCGGGAAAATATGATTTTTGAGATAGAGGACTAGTATGATTTTTAGTAAAAGTCTTACCGCGGAGGAGTTTAATCCAGAGCTTATTATGAACTCAGGCCAGGTTTTTCGCATGAGCAAAAATACCAAGGGGGCAGATGGGTTTGTAGATACCTATCAGGCATTTTCCGGAGATAATGACATATATTTTTACCTAAATAAAGATACAGATAATTGGGATTTTGTATGTCAGGAGGACCAGTGGGATTTTTGGCAGTCTTATTTTGATTTTGACACAGATTATCTGGCTTACAATGATCTAATAAGAAAAAGTAGTGATGCCTTTTTGCAGGCGGCTTTAAAGGATGCCTTTGGCATGCGGATTTTGAGGCAGGACTTGTGGGAGGTATTTATTTCCTATGTCATCTCTCAAAACAACAATATTCCAAAGATAAAAAAGTCTATAAACACCTTGTGCGACAGGTATTCAGATGGCGTGCATTTTCCGGGAGCTGATGTCCTAAGCTGTCTTGATGTGGCAGAGCTTTCTGATGGTACAGCCTTAGGATATAGAGCTGAGTATATTATAGGTATTGCAAGGCAGGTTATGGCGGGCCAGCTTGATATAGAGGCCATAAGTAAGCTGCCTTATGATGAGGCTTATGCAAAGCTTATTTCCATTAAGGGCATAGGCCCTAAGGTGGCCAATTGCATTATGCTTTATGGCTTTCATTTTATGGAATCCTATCCTATAGACACCTGGATGAAAAAAATAATAAAGGAAGACTATGATAAGTATGACCAGGCTTCCTATATGGACTATATTAATGGCTCTTATGCTGGCTTCCAGGGATATGTACAGCAGCTGCAGTTTTACCACAAGAGAAAGGGCAAGTAATGGCCAAAAATATAATGATTGCCGGCACTATGAGCTCTGCAGGCAAAAGCTTTATAGTGACAGCTCTGTGCCGGTATTATACAAACAAAGGCTACAGAGTGGCTCCCTTTAAGTCGCAAAATATGGCTCTCAATTCCTTTGTTACGGGGGATGGGCTTGAGATGGGCAGGGCCCAGGTGGCTCAGGCTGAGGCCTGCAAAAAGGCTCCTACAGTGCAGATGAATCCTATACTTTTAAAGCCTACCACAGATGTGGGCTCCCAGGTCATAGTTCATGGCAGGCCTGTAGGTAATATGCGGGCGGCAGAGTATTTTAAGTACAAGACCAGCCTGATTCCAGAGATTATGTCGGCCTACAATCAGCTGGCGGAAGATAACGACATAATTATTATTGAGGGGGCCGGCTCTATTGCAGAGATTAACCTGAAGAAAAATGACATAGTTAATATGGGCCTGGCGGCTTTATTAGATGCGCCGGTGCTTTTGGTGGGAGATATAGATCCGGGTGGAGTATTTGCCCAGCTCTATGGTACCATAGAGCTTCTTGAAGAGAATGAGAAAAGAAGGATAGCAGGTCTTATTATAAATAAGTTCAGAGGGGATGTAAGTCTTCTTGCACCAGGCATTACCATGCTTGAGGAAAAATGCAAGAGAAAAGTTGTGGGAGTAGTTCCCATGGGGCAGGTTTACCTTGATGAGGAGGATAGCATTACCTCTGCTTTCAGTAAGGATATTGAAAAAGATGCCCTTATAGACATAGCTGTTATCAGGCTGCCTCATATATCCAACTTCACTGATTTTGAAGCTTTTAAGCTGATAGAAAAGGCTTCAGTTCGCTATGTAGATGATGTAAGACTTCTTGGCAGTCCCGACATGATTATTTTACCTGGCACAAAAAGCACCATCGCAGATTTGGCATGGCTAAAGGAGAGCGGATTGGCAGCTTGTATACAGGGCCTTTCTGCAAAAGTTCCTGTATGCGGTATATGTGGAGGCTATCAGATGTTAGGACTTTCCATTGCAGACCCTGAGGGTATAGAAGGAGGCGGGAATGCTGTAGGTCTTGGTCTTATTCCTATGGAAACAGTCTTGTCTGCTGAAAAAACAACCAGGCAAATTTCTGGCACATTGGATGGGCTGACTGGAGTATTTTCCTGTCTAAATGGCCTGTCTTTTGAAGGCTATGAGATACACAATGGAGTCAGCCAATATGTGAATATGACAGGACAAGGTCAGGGGAGCTTAGGTGACAAGAGCCATGCAGATTCTGGTTTAGGCAGCTTGTCGGATGATGAGCATAAGGCTGTAAGTATTATGGGGACCTATGTCCATGGAGTATTTGATAAGGCAGGTCTTGCAGACAAGCTAGTGGAGGCATTGGCTAGAGAAAAGGGCCTTGATTTTTCTTCCAACACGGATTTGGCGGCTTATAAGGACCAGTCCTATGACAGGATGGCTGAGCTTATAGGACAGGCTCTTGATATGGATATGGTGGATAGAATTATTGGGCTATAGAAAAGATAGACCTGGTATTGAGGTGTTGATTAATTAATAAATGCTTAATAAAGACTTAGAACAAACAATAAAAAATAATTGGGACAATCTGCTTAAACCCATAGATGCTCTGGGAGATTTTGAGACTATCTTATCTCGCATGGGGGCGATTCTTTGTGATGAGAGCATAAGCTTTGAGCCAGCTTGTCTTTTGGTATATGCTGCTGACAATGGTATTATAGCTGAGGGGGTAGCTCAGTCTGATGAGTCAGTGACCCTTTCTGTTACGGAGGCTATGGGGCGGGATGAGTCTAGCGTTTGCCACATGACAGAGGCTGCAGGGGTAGATATGCTCGTGGCCAATATTGGCATAAAACAAGCAGTGGCAATCGATGGAGTAGACTTTAGTCACTATGTTGCCCCAGGCACCAAGAATTTTGCAAAAGAGCCTGCCATGACAGAGGATGAGTATGAGGCTGCCCTTGAAGCTGGCAGATACTATGCCTCTTTGGCTCACAGCAATGGTTACCGCACACTTATATTAGGTGAGATGGGTATAGGAAATACCACCACATCCACTGCTGTTATAGCAGCCTTATTGGGTTGTCCGGTGGAGGATATCTGTGGCAGGGGAGCAGGCCTTTCTGATGCAGGATTAAGTAAAAAGTGCCAGGTTATTCTTGAGGCTATTTTAAAATACAATTTAGAGGAAGCGGATGCAAAAACTGTCCTTATGACAGTGGGAGGCTTTGATATAGTGGCCATGGTGGGAACTATACTTGAAGCCCTAGAGCTAGGCATGCCCCTTATTTTAGATGGTCTTATTACTGCAGCTGCAGCTCTTGCTGCCGTAAGACTGTGTCCTGAGGCAAGGGATGTGATAATCTTTTCTCATAAGGGAAGAGAAAAGGGAGTGACCCTTGTGGCAGATTCCCTTGGCATGAAGCCTGTTATAGATGGAGACCTGGCTCTTGGTGAGGGCAGTGGCGGTGTAATGCTAATTCCCTTGCTTCGCACAGCACTGGCTGTATATACGGCAGGTACTACTTTTTCTGATGCAGGCATGGAAGCTTATAGGAGGCAGTCATGATAGTTTATTATGGTAAGTCTTCAAGTGGTAAGTCATCTGTTGCAGAAAATCGGGCAGTTGACGAGGCCAGAAATATGGACTGCCCCTTAATTTATCTTGCAACTATGGCAAATGATGGTAGTCGGGCTGCAAAGAGCCGTATTGCCCACCATATGAGCCTGCGCCAGGGCAAGGGCTTTGCCACCATAGAGGAGCCTCTTTCTTTAAGTAATGTATATGATAAATGCCAGGGGGCAGTGGTTCTCTTAGAATGTGTCTCTAATCTTCTAGCTAACAGGCAATATGATGTGTATGGTGATAAGCCTATGAATGAGGCCGAGATTGATGATATGGCAGATACAATTTGCAATGATATTGTAGGACTTGCTGCCTCTTGCGCTAAGCTTATTGTAGTCACTAATGACATCTTTGAAAAAAGAGTGGAGGATGCCTGGTGTGATTCCTATATGAGGGCCCTTGGTTTGATTAATCAGAGACTGGCCATGGAAGCCCAGGAGTTTGTAGAAGTAAGCTTTGGGCTTTGCTTTTCACTAAAATAGATATAAGATGTATGAAAGCAGGCCAATAGCTTGTTTAGTGCATCGTTTACAAAATAACTAGCCTATTCACTTGCCTGCAAATCCGATTGCACAGTCCCAAAGGCCTCAGCGTAGCGAGTATTTTTTTCAAATAAGGAGAGCAAATCTCATGACTTTAATCAAGTCCTTTATTATAGCCTTTGGCACATACTCCAGGGTGCCCATGCCTATAGTTACAATAGACAAGGACCAGGATAGGTATACCCTGGCATTTTTTCCTGTGATAGGCCTTTTTATAGCATTTCTTTGCGGGGGACTATTTGTTTTCTGCGACAGCTATAATTTTAGTGAATGGGTAGCTATTGTTGGATTTTTTCTTATTCCACTTATTGTTACAGGTGGTATTCACCTGGATGGCTTTATGGATTGCATGGACGCTGTCTCCAGCTACAAGCCTAAGGAGGAGAAGCTTGCCATACTCTCTGATCCCCATATAGGAGCCTTTTCAGTGATAAAGGCTTTGGAGATGCTTGCAGTATATATTATTGCCTGCACTTTTATCTGTGACTATCAGTATAAATACATGCTGTTGCTGCCGGCAGGCTTTGTTATTTCCAGGGCCTTGAGTGGATTTTCAGTTATGACCTTTGACTTAGCAAAGGACACAGGCATGTGTGCTTATACCAGGGGCAGGGCAGATAAAAAATGCGGCTTTATATGTTTTATTGAGTTTTTACTTGTAGGCGTCGCTTGTATATATTGTTATGGATATGTGGCGGCACTTGCAGTGGTAGCTGCCATAGCCTGTCTTTTTTATTACAAGTATAAAAGCCTGAAGGATTTTGGGGGAATTACTGGTGACACGGCAGGTTGTTTTCTTGTAATGACGGAGCTGGCCTGGGTTGTGACAATAGGATTTTATTGCCTGGTGGAGGCTATGCTATAGTATTTTACTTCAGCCCACTTGTTAATTAAATGAGATGTTAAAATATCACTTTCTTTTGACTTAAGCAGCTTGAGTTTTTTAGACTAATATAGGAGTAAAAATGATACTTGTAGTAGGAAGTATATACCAGGGCAGAGAAGATTATGCCTTCAGGACATTTGGGGAAAATATTACTATTTTTCGTGACTTAGAAAAGCTAGTAGCAGACGGCATAGAGGAAGACCTGCCGGAGAATACAATTGTAAAAATGGCCACAGAGACGGCAAAGCTTTGTCAGGTGGTTCTTGCCTCAGATTCTTACGGAGGACTGACTCCTATGGACGAGAAGGACCGCACTTTTACTGAGATTTATGGCAGAGTCTTACAGGAGTTGGCAGTCCAGGCGGATAGAGTTGATAGGGTAGTTTGTGGCCTGGGCCAGAGGATAAAGTGATGTATACAGGAAAAGACTATCAATTGACGGTAGGCTTTATCAGGCATGGCAAGACTGAGGCCAATGTAAAAAAGCTCTATCTGTCCCACACAGACCAAGTCATATTGCCAGAGGAGCATGACAGGATAGAATCTCTTAGGGCTAAGGGCTTTTTTCCAAAGGCAGACATGATTTTTACATCAAGCCTTTTGCGGACAAAAAATACGGCTGAGAGTATTTATCCAGGTCGGGAATATACAGCCATTGCCGATTTTGATGAAATGAACTTTGGAAAGTTTGAGCTAAAGGGCTATAATGAATTAAAAGATGACCCCGATTACAGGGCCTGGCTTGATTCAGGCTCTACCATAAAGATTCCAGGGGGAGAGTCCCTAGAGGAGTTTATTGCAAGACAAAGAAGTGGCTTTGCCAAGGCTTTGATACAAGGGCAGGACAAAAAAGAAATAGCCATTGTTTGTCATGGAGGCACCATTATGGCTTTGGTGTCGTCCTTTACTGAGGCAGATTATTATGACTGCATGATGAGGCCCTTAGAAGGCTTGTCATGTCAGGTATCATATGATATAAAAGGGAAAAATAATGTTCAAATATCACATTTTAGCCTTATTTCTAGGCACTGTATTTGATTTTTTTATAGGGGATCCCCATGGCCTGTGGCATCCCATCAGGCTTATTGGCAGTTGGATCGCTCGTCTGGATAAGTTTTTGTTAGGGGATGAAATCGTTCTGGTGGAACGATCTGATCGCAAGGATCTTGGTTTCTTTTTGGTTGTCATGGTATTGCTTCCAGTAATAATTGTTACGGCTTTTTTTACTATTGTTTTTTACCAGATAGGACCATTTCTTGGGGTTATATTTGAGGCTATTGCCACCTGCTACTGTCTGGCTTTCCGCTCACTTATTACAGAAAGTGGGGCGGTGGTGGATGCCTTGGTCCGTGATGGCATTGGGGAGGCCCGTAAGTCTCTTTCCATGATTGTAGGCAGGGACACGGCTGAGCTTTCTGAAAAGGAAGTGCTAAAGGCTACAGTGGAGACAGTGGCAGAAAATTCTTCTGATGGAGTCTTTGCTCCACTATTCTACCTTTTTTTGTTTGGTCCAGTGGGTGGTTTTGTCTATAAGGCCATCAACACAATGGATTCCATGGTAGGCTATCACAATGACCGCTATGAGGATTTTGGCTATTATGCAGCCAGGCTTGATGACATAGCAAACTATATTCCGGCCCGGCTGTCAGGCCTTCTTGCCATATTTACCTGCAAGATAGGACCTGGACCATATAGCTATAAAAATGCTCGTTTTATTTTTATGCGAGATAGGTACAATCACAAGTCTCCAAATTCGGCCCAGTGCGAGTCCGCTTTTGCCGGGGCTCTTGGCCTGCAGCTTGGTGGCGGCGCATATTACTTTGGCAAGTGGGTAGAAAAGCCTACTATTGGAGATGATGACAAGGACATTGATGTGGGGGATGTGAACCGTGCTCACATACTTCTTACCCATATGTTTTGGTTATGCCAGATTATTTTGCTTATTTTGTGGATAGTTTTTTAGGATATATAGGTCTGCCAAAGTAGACTTGAGTCCAGCCTGCCAGACTCCTAAGGGAGTCTTGGTCTTAGGGAGAGTTTTTGCTTAGGTTAAAATTAGACTGGGCAAGGGCAGCTTACCCGTATGACTAGATTTAGAAACTATAGTATAGGAGTAATTTTGAACAGATATATACACGGCGGGGATGTGACAGACATTCTTTTGGATTTTTCTGTAAACACCAATCCATATGGCATTCATCAAGATATAAGAAGGGCTATAGAGCAAGCCTTGTTTTTGTCAGATAAATATCCAGAGTATGGGGCTTTTTCTTTGACAAAAAGACTGGCTGAAATTCACAGGCTAGCATCTAAACAGGTACTTGTTACAGCAGGAGCATCGGAGGCCTTTATAGGTATATGTCGTGGCCTTGGTGTAAAAAAAGGGGCTGTAGTGGACCCCGGCTTTTATGGCTATGAGCATGCTCTTGAATCAACAGGGGCAACTATAATCAGATACAGTTTTGATGATATATTAAGTGACGGCTTGCAGTTTGAAGCAGATTTGCAGGTCCTTTTTTTGTGTAATCCCAATAATCCAGATGGAAGAGTACTTCCTAGGGAGAGGATTGAGCAAATTATAAATAAGGCAAGGACTCAGGGCATATATATAGTATTGGATGAGTGCTTTTTACCCTTGTCAGAGGCTTGGAAGGATAGCTTTATTGGTAGGTTGTCTTCTTACGATAATCTTGTAGTTGTTAGGGCCTTTACCAAGACCTTTGCCTTGGCAGGGGTCAGGCTTGGATATCTTGCATGTCAGGATGAAGGTTTTATAGAGCATATCAGAGCTACCCTCCCTGAGTGGAATGTATCTGGCATCGCCCTTGCAGCAGGCATTGAGGCTTTGAATCATTTGGATTATCTAGAGGAATCAAGAAAGCTTATAAGTGTCGAGAGAGCCCGTATGGAAAAAGAGCTGACAGGACTTGGACTTAAGCCTGCAGATTCATCAGCCAATTTTATATTATTTCAGGGACCAGACAATCTAAAGGAGACACTTTTAAAAGAAAAAATATTGATAAGAGATTGCTGTAATTATCATTGCTTGCCCAAAAACTCTTATCGCATAGCTGTTCTTACTCCTGAGAAAAATGATTGTCTTTTACAGGCCTTGAGCAAGCTTGCTAAATAATAATTGACCATGAGCCTTGCTTATAATGATTAAGGAAATATAATTTATGAATGAATTTATCCATATAAAACCAGAGGAAATAGAAAAGGAAAGCTTTCGCATAATACAGTCTATATTAGATGAAAATGGCATAGTTTTGGATGAGAGGGAGGCTCCCATCATTAAGCGGGTGATACATACCACTGCTGATTTTTCATTTGTTGATACCTTGACCTTTAGCCAGGGAGCTATAGAAAAAGCTATAGACCTTATAAAAAAGGGAGCCACCATAGTTACAGACACTAACATGGGACTTTCTGGTATTAATAAGAGCCGTTTGGCAAAGTATGGCTGTAAGAGCCTTTGTTTTATGGCAGATCAGGACGTTGCAAGGGAGGCTAAGGAGCGAGGTCTGACCAGGGCAACCGTTTCTATGGAGAGGGCTTTTGATATAGATGGGCCTCTTATTTTTGCCATAGGTAATGCCCCTACAGCCCTTATTGAAATACACCGCATTATGACGGAGCAGGGGAAGAAGCCAGACTTTGTCATAGGTGTGCCGGTAGGCTTTGTCAATGTAGAGTACTCCAAGGAGCTTTTTAGAGACAGTGGAGTGCCCTATATTATTAATTTTGGTAGAAAGGGTGGCAGCAATATAGCAGCAGCCATTGTAAATGCCCTGACACTTTTAGCTGATTTACAATAAAAAAGTCGGTTAGTCTTGTAAAACTTCAAAAAGATGGTATAATTTGCGCTAGTTAGATATATCTAACTAGCGTTTTTTTATCTAAAGATAGAATTTAGAGCTTTTCGAAAGGGGCAGTTATGACTGAATTTGAGAAAAAATTTTTGGAGATTGTGGATTTAAAAAAGAGCTTCGGTTCAGGAGAAACTAGGCAGGAGGTGCTTCAGGGCCTTAGTTTTTCTGTAGCAAGGGGAGAATTTTGTGTCCTGCTTGGTCCATCCGGTTCAGGCAAGTCAACCTTGCTAAATATTATTGGAGGCATTGATTCAGCTGACTCAGGTTACATATCTATCAATGGAGACAAGCTAAAGGATATGAATGAAAAAAGCCTGACCCTGTATCGCAGAAAGCATTTGGGCTATGTCTTTCAAATGTACAATCTTATAGGCAACCTCAATGTAAAGGAGAATATTGAGGTGGGGGCATATCTTTCAGATAATTCTCTGGATATAGATGAGCTGCTGCACACACTTGGACTTTATGAGCACCGCTATAAGCTGCCTAATCAGCTGTCAGGAGGCCAGCAGCAGAGGGTATCTATAGGGCGAGCCATAGTTAAGAATCCAGACATACTTTTATGTGACGAGCCAACAGGTGCTTTAGATTACAACACATCAAAGGAAATCCTAAAGTTGATAGAGGATGTCAATGAGAAGTATGGCAATACCGTTATTATGGTTACCCATAATGAGGCTATTAAAAACATGGCAGACCATGTTATTAAGCTTCGTGACGGTGTCATCCGCAAAAATGAGATAAATGAGAACAAAATCTCAGCTGCCCAGCTAGAGTGGTAAGGAGGTTTTTTATGAGTAAGAAAAAAATAAAAAATCCCCTTATAAAAAGAGTACCAAGAGAGCTTATGGGGGACTGGAAAAAGTATCTTATGGTATTTATTTTCCTTGTTCTAATTATAGGCTTTGTATCAGGCATGTATGTGGCAAACACATCTATGATGTCAGCTCTTGATGATATGGTGGAGGACTGCCTTCAGGAGGATGGTCACTTTGAGCTTGAAAAAAAAGCTGATGCTGACCTGATAAAAAATATAGAATCTGGAGAAAAGGCAGATACTGGACTTGAAGAAAATACTGATGATGATTTTGAAGTGACTCCTGTCAGAGTCTATGAGAATTTTTTCAGAAATGAAAGTGAAGACAAAGACTGTGATGGCAAGGCAGAGGGAAGGGTTAGAGTTTTTTTAGCCACTGATGATATTAATCTGGCTTCATTTTTGCAGGGCCAGGCACCTGTAAGCAGCGACGAGATTGCTATAGACAGAATGCATGCCGACAACGTGGGCTTGTCTGTAGGAGATACCATAGAGGTAGGGGGCCAAAAATATACTATTTCAGGCCTGCTTGCCTATGTGAATTTTTCTACCCTGCATGAGAAAAATTCTGACATTATGTTTGATGCTATAAGCTTTGATGTTGCCATGGTTACAGAGGAGGGATGGGATAGGCTATCAAGTGATATACATTACTCCTATGCATGGAAGTATAATGAGGCTGCCGAAGATGATACTGAGCTAAAGGCAAAGTCAGATAACTTTAAGGCTGCTTTGGTAAGCCAGGTTTATGCAGCAGGCAACTCTATTGAAGATTATCTGCCAGGCTACCTAAATCAAGCAATGAATTTTGCCCAGGATGATATGGGCTCAGACGAGGCTATGGGAGGGGTACTTCTTGATATTTTTATTGTCATTATTGCCTTTATTTTTGCTGTAACCATATCAAACACCATAGCAAAGGAAGCCTCTGCCATAGGTACTCTGAGGGCTTCAGGCTATACAAAAGGTGAGCTTATTGCCCACTATATGAGCATGCCGGTGATTGTAACTATTCTTGCTGCCATAGTCGGCAATATCTTAGGCTACACAGTGTTCAAGGATGTGGTAGTGTACATGTATTACAACTCCTACAGCCTGCCGGCCTATACCACAGTGCCAAATACAGCAGCCTTTGTTAATACCACAGTCATTCCTTTTATCCTTATGTTTGTGGTCAATCTTATAACTATTAGCCTTATGATGCAGCACAGGCCTTTGCAGTTTATTCGTCATGATTTAAAGAAAAGCAAAAATAAAAAGGCCATTAGACTGCCTCGTATTAGCTTTATAGGTCGCTTTAGGCTGAGAGTAATGCTGCAAAATATATCAAGCTATATCATTCTTTTCGTAGGGATATGCTTTATCATGGTGCTTCTTGCCTTTGCCGTAGGTATGCCGGATACCCTGGCTTACTATCAGGACAATGTGGAGGATATGATGGTATGTAAGTACCAGTATGTATTAAAGTCATACAAGACTGCTGCTGGTGAAGTCGTAACTACGGACAATTCCTTGGCAGAAAAATATGATATGACATCCCTCTTATACAGGTCTGAGCAGCTAGATGAAGAGGTGTCAGTATATGGTGTATCAGAAGACAGCAGATATATTACAGCAGAAGGCCTTGATGGGCTTGCAAAAAATCATGTCATTATATCAGCTCCCTTTGCCAATAAATATGGCTTCTCAGCTGGTGATACTCTTGAGTTTTCGGCCCAGTATGAAAAAAAGGAATATGAATTTACTGTGGAGGGCATCTATGACGGCTGTCAGAGCATAGCAGTTTTTATGCCTATGGCTATTTATGAAGATGTTTTTGATTTGAAGGAGAATCAGTTTACTGGATTTTTGTCAGATCAAAGACTGGATGACTTGGATGATGATTTGGTAGCCCGCACTATTACAAAGCAGGAAATTACCAAAATGGCGGACCAGCTGGATCATTCTATGGGTTCATTTATGACATATTTTCAGGTAGTATGCCTGCTTCTTGCCATGGTGCTTATATATCTTTTGACCAAGCTTATTATTGAAAAAAATGAAAATGCTATTTCCATGACTAAAATACTTGGCTATACATCAGGAGAAATAGGCAGCATATATCTGGTTTCTACCACCATAGTGGTGTTGATTTCTGATATTATCAGTATTTTTATAGGAGTTAAGGTGATAGAAGAGGCCTGGCATATTATGCTGTTTCAATATAGCGGCTGGTTTGCTTTTTATATGAAGCCAAGCTCTTATGTAAAAATGTTTGCCCTTCTTCTGCTAGGATACCTGGTGGTTATGATTTTTGATTTTGCCAGAATAAGAAAAGTGCCTATGGACCAGGCATTAAAAAATGTAGAGTAAAGATGAGGCCTGTCACTCTTGTGGCAGGCCTTTTATTAGGGGATATTTTTAATATTTTATATGCAAGGGGTGTATTGATATTTTATAGTACTTCAGTTAGTCCAGTTAATATTGTAGTGATATGGGTGGAGCGAATACCTGCCACAGCTGTTTCAAACAGTATGCGAAATGTGTCTTCAACTATTTCACATTCTTCAGGCGCTGCATTTAAGTATGCAGCCTTTTCTAGTATGAGAGGACATTTTTCATGGTCGTGCTCCACTGTGTATATATCATCAAAAAGGCCTGGAAAGTGGGTGTTTACGAACTTCCACTTAGAGGCTCTTTCTTCCTTTGAGCTTGATGAAGTGAGGATAAAAAGAGTGGCACCCTGGGCCTTTAGTTTTTTTGCATAGTCTCCAACCTGAGGCACTGGTCGGCACCATTTGTAGCCGTCCTCACCCATATTTTTGCAGTAAGCAGCCCATTTGTCATCATCTGTTGCGATGGCCAGCTTGCCATCAAACATATAGCAAGGGGAAGATAAGGTGCCGTCTACATCAAAAAAAGCGTATTTAATCATGGTGTTCTCCTAGAAATTATTTTTATTATTATAGCTAAAAGCCAGGAGCTGGGGCAAGAAAAATACAAGTGTTTTTTTAAAAGGGTTGAGTAGACAAAAATAATTTGCTATGGTAAAGAAGTCTCGAAAGAGATGAGGTGCTACCATAAAATGGTAGGCAGTTGGCCTTCTATGGAGGCACTGTGCCCCTTAGATCATATAAAAATCTCGAGAGGAAAATCAAAGAAAAAACTATCCATGTGTTTATGATGAAGATTATGGATTTTCTAAATATTGAGAGTGAAAGGAATAAAATTACAATGATGAAGGATTTATTTCTGTGTGATTACAGCGAAGGCTGTCATCCTAATATTCTAAAGGCCTTGGGGGAGACTAACTTCGAGCAGACTCCAGGATATAGCACGGACTATCATAGTGCTCATGCTAGAGAAATGATAAAGGAGGCCTGTCAGGCACCGGATGCCGAGGTGCATTTTTTAGTAGGAGGCACTCAGACTAACACAACTGTAATAGCAGCCTTGCTTCGTCCTCATCAGGGTGTACTTTGTGCCACAAATGGCCATGTAAATGTGCATGAGACAGGTGCTATAGAAGCTACAGGCCACAAGGTGCTGGCTCTTGAGGCTCATAATGGCAAAATATCAGCTGATCAGATAAGAGATTATTGCAAGGCCCATTTTGCAGATGAAAATTTTGAGCATGTAGTGCAGCCAGGCATGGTATATATTTCTCATCCTACAGAGTATGGTACCTTGTATACTGCATCTGAGCTTGAGGCCATAAGCATTGCATGTCATGAGTATAAGCTGCCTCTTTTTGTAGATGGGGCTCGTCTGGGATATGGCCTTGCTGCTGAGGGAACCGATGTAACTTTGCCTCTTCTTGCAAAATATGCAGATGTCTTTTATATAGGTGGCACCAAGGTAGGAGCCTTGTTTGGTGAGGCTGTAGTATTTACAAATAAGGCTATTGCCAAGGATTTCCGCTATATAATCAAGCAAAGGGGCGGCATGCTGGCAAAGGGCCGTCTTCTTGGCATTCAGTTTGAAGAGCTGATGAAGGATGACTTGTATACAAAGCTTGGAGCCCATGCTAATAAGCTTGCATATAGAGTTAGGGATATTTTTGAGGCGGCAGGCTATGATATGCTTTTTGATTCACCAACTAACCAGCAGTTTCCTATATTGCCAGATGAAGACTATGAGATTATTCGAAAAACCAGTGAGGGTGAGTTTTGGGAGAGAGTTGATGACACTCACTCAGCAGTACGTTTTTGCACCAGCTGGTGCACAAGTGATGAGGCAGTTGACAGGCTTGAGACTGCGGTAAAGGCTTTGCATAATTAGTGAAAAATAGGGAGCAGGCAAAGTGATTTGCCAGAGCTTATAAAAAGGTACAGGGCAGGTTGATTTATCAGGGGCTTATGAAAAAAGGAGTGCATTAAATGATACATTTTGTAGGAGCTGGCTGCGGTGCAGCTGATTTAATTACTGTAAGAGGCATGAATTTACTTAAAGAAGCAGACTGTGTCATATATGCAGGCTCACTTGTGTCAAAGGACTTACTGGGTTATTGTAAAAAAAATGCCAGAATACATGACTCGGCTTATCTTGACCTAGATCAGGTTATTCAGATTATGCTTGAAGAGGAGGCGGCAGGTCAGGTTGTAGTTCGCCTTCATACGGGGGACCCATCCTTGTATGGAGCCATAGGGGAGCAGATGCGTATTTTGGATGAAAGGGGCATAGCTTATGATGTAACACCGGGGGTGACGGCGGCCTTTGGGGCGGCGGCATCATTAGGGTTTGAGATGACCTTGCCGGGCATTACACAGACTCTTATTTTTACTCGTGTGGAGGGCAGAACCCCTATGCCTCAAAAGGAGTCCATAGAGGCACTATCTAAAGCCCAGGCTACTATGGCTGTGTATTTGTCGGCTACCAGGGTAGAGGAGCTTAGCCGACAGCTTTTGAAGGGCGGCTACAAAAAGACAACCCCGGTTGCTGTCTGCTATAAGGTGTCTTGGCCTGATGAAAAGATATGGATTACTTCTGTAGATGAGATGGTAGCCTTGGTAAAAGAAAAAGAGCTTACCCTTACTACACTTTTTATTATAGGAGATGTAATTGGGGCCAAGGACTTTGATAAAAGTAAGCTTTACGATGGCACCTTTTCTACCTGCTTTAGAGAAGGAATAGCACCTTAATGTGAGTTTTTTATTTACAGGTCTAAATCTAGTGAGATAAATTAGTGATTTATATTACCACTATTCTAAACCTTAGGAAATGTGGGGTTAACAATTTTTACAGCTTTGTAAAGGAGTGTCTATAACACTAAGAAAGGAGCTTCTATGGATAAAATAGCCAGATTAAAAGAGATGATTGAGAAGTCCAATCGTATCGTATTTTTCGGTGGTGCTGGTGTATCTACAGAGAGTGGAATACCAGATTTTCGCAGCAAGGATGGCCTGTATAATCAGCATGATATAGCTTTTGAAAAATACCAGCCAGAGTATCTCTTGAGTCACACCTGCCTTATGAGAGAATCAAAGGTATATTTTGAATTTCACAGGCAAAAGCTTGATACAAGAGCCATTGAGCCCAATGAAGCTCATATTTATCTGGCTCACTTGGAAGAGCAGGGCAAGCTTGTAGGCGTTGTTACTCAGAATATAGATGGATTACACCAAAAGGCAGGCAGTAAAAAGGTATATGAGATTCACGGCAGCGCCCTTCGTAACTATTGCACGGGCTGTGGCAAGATATATGATGAGAATTTTATTTTTGACTGCAAGGATGACATACCTCGCTGTAGCTGTGGAGCTATAGTAAGGCCTGATATTACTCTTTATGAGGAGGGGCTTCCGGAGGATGCTGTAAATGATGCTCTTTTGGCTATTTCCTCAGCGGATATGATGATCATCGGTGGCACATCCCTAACTGTATATCCTGCGGCTTCATTTATTCGTTATTTTAAGGGCAAATATTTATGTATTATTAATAGAGATGACTTGTCAGTGAAGCTGGGAGAAGAAGACTTGTTTATAAAGGATAGTATAGGCAGGGTATTTTCAGAGCTTGAGTCACTATAAAAAACTTTGCTTGTTACTTTTTAGCTTGCAATATTTTATTTTTCCGGAGAAGTTTTATGCGCAAGGGATTTACTACAGGAAGCTGTGCTGCAGCAGCTGCCAAGGCAGCAGCATTTATGCTTTTTTCAGGTCAAATTAAAAATACAATATCCATTATGACACCGGCGGGCATAGAGTATTGTCCCAAGGTGCAGGAGCCTGTTATTGAGGGGAATACTGCTTCCTGCGGTATTATAAAGGATGGCGGAGATGATCCAGATGTAACTACAGGCATTCTTATCTGTGCCAGGGTGACTCTTGTCGGGACAAGGGAAGAAGGGGACTGTGCTGCATCAAGTGAAGGTGCACTTATTTCAATTAAGGGAGGTTCAGGAGTTGGCCTTATTACAAGACCTGGTCTTGTAATGCCTGTTGGGGAGGCAGCTATTAATTCCACACCAAGAGCCATGATAATTAAGGAGGTGGCAGAGGTCTGTCAGCTTTTTGATTACAAGGGCAGTCTTACAGTAGAGATATATGTGCCTGAAGGAAAGGCTGTGGCTGAAAGGACCTTCAATCCACATATGGGCATAGTGGATGGCATATCCATACTTGGCACCACAGGTATTGTGGAGCCTATGAGCAAGAAGGCTCTTTTGGATACCATTCGCCTTGATTTGGCTCAAAAATATGCTGAAGGGCAAACGGTGGCTATTATGGTGCCAGGCAATTACGGAGCTACATTTTTACAAAATAATTATGATATATCTTCAGAAAAAATAGTTCATTTTTCAAACTATGTGGGAGAAGCCTTGGATATGGCAGTTGAAGTAGGCTTTAAAAAGCTTCTTATAGTGGGTCACACAGGCAAGCTTGTGAAGGTAGCCGGTGGCATTATGAATACTCATTCCAAGGAGGCTGACTGTCGTATGGAGCTTATGACAGCTGCTTGTATTGAGGCTTGCCGTAAGACCGGGGCATCACTTGAAATCACACTTTTACATGAGCTTTTAGACCAGGTAACTACCACAGGCTGCCTTGAGGTCTTATCTAAGGCAGGTCTGCTTGAAGTGGTATCTAAAAGGCTTTTAGAAAAAATCCTTTTTTATTTAAAAAAGCGTTTGCCAGAGGATGTGGCAGTAGAATGCATACTCTATGAAAATTCTTATGGCCTGCTGGCAAAAACTAAGGATAGTGAGGAGTGGCTGAAATAATTGGGATTTTGTTGTGGTTTGTCGGCATAACAAACTGTGGCAGCTAAGACCATGGATGAAATATATAAAAGGTCTATTTCTATAGATGGATACAGCTTTGTATAAGTATCGTGATTTTCATGCAAGCTTTTGATATTAAAGCTAGGTAAGACATATTTTTTAGATGGAAGCTGCTCTAACAGATATTCATGTAGGACTTTTTCATATCTGATATGTTCTGCAAGACTTCCTGTGAAATCACTGTTATGTACATGGGTAAAGCTATCTGCAATGTAGTGAGTTAACTTGCCAAGACGATAAAAGTAGATCCATCCCCCTGGTGCAGAGCCTTCCAATTTTTTTATTAAATGGTTCATGGTAGAGCTGCAATTTTCATAATTGTGACCGAAAAATTTTTTATGTTCTTTCCATCCATGTAAATAGGTGGCTTTATTGAGATCTGGTGCAATGGCTCCAAATATGTATGCTTTTTTCTCCAGCAGGGAACATCTTTGCAGATACTGTTTGGCAATATGGTTTGCCAGATACTTGTGACTTAATCTTTTCATTTCTTGTTTTCATTCCTTTCACTTGGCGCCTACTTTTGCGCTTAACGTTATCTTCTTTAATTTCCAGATTTCATTATCCTCCTGCTTAGTAAAGAAATTTAGACATTTGTGTAAAAGGTAGGTTAATTTTGTGCACAGCTGTATATGACGGGTTTCTTTGATTTTGTGGCTGATTTATGGCTTTGGTATGCCTGTACTTTTGCGATTGATAGGAGGAAATGATATTTTGTATCCCTATGCAATGGCCTATATGCGATATATTGATATCTGTCTTCCTGTTGCAGTTTTTTCTAATTACCTGGCTATTTTTGTCAGGGCGGATGGAGACCCTAACCGAGCTATGGCAGGCGTATTGCTTGGCGGTGCAGTTAATATTGTTTTGGATATTGTTTTGGTGTTTCCAATCCAGATGGGAATTGGTGGAGCTGCACTGGCATCCGTTATTGGAATGATAGTGCAGGTTATTGTTGCATCCACTCATTTTTTAAGCGCAAAAAACGGGTTAAAACTTATAAGACCAAAGTATGTTGGCTCAAGTATTATTAATATTATTGGAAATGGAATTCCAAGCTTTTTCAATGAATTTGCAAATGGATTTATCGTCCTCTTGTTTAATATTCAAATTTTAAAGTATTGTGGAGAGTCTGCTTTGTCTGTATACAGTGTAGTCTCAAATTGCGTCATCCTCTTTAATTCACTGTTTACAGGAGTCGGCCAATCAATTCAGCCGGTTATTGCTACTAATTTTGGAGCAGGAAAGTGGGATCGGATTAAAGTAATTAGAAGAATGGCATTTTTTACAATTATTATTATGGGAACAGTATTTTCTGCAAGTGGCATTTTATTTCCTAATGGAATAGCTTCGATTTTTATGGATATGAATGAAGAAATGTCTGCAATTGCACATAGGGGACTTCGGATGTATTTTATGGCCTTTCTTCCTATGGGAATCAACCTGTTGAGCTCTTATTATTTGCAGTCCATTCTCTGTGTGAAGAGCTCTCTAAGCATTTCGCTTTTGAGAAATATATTTTTAAGCAGTGCCGCAATCTTGATTTTTCCGGTGCTCTTTGGCGGATACAGTTTATGGCTTGTTATGCCTATTGTGGAATATTTAGTTCTGCTATTTAGTTTGGTACTTTTGAGAAGGCAGGGGAGTGAAGGAAAGATAGAAAAGAAGAGATGACTAGCTGTCATCTCTTCTTTTTGATATTGATAAAATTAAGTTTCTCTGATTGAAAAGCCAGATATGTTTTATATATCAAGTCCTGCCACAATTTCTTTTAAGCTTTGGGCTGAAGCTAAAAGGCGGCTTTGTTCATCCTCATTTAATCTGATAGGCACATGGGTTTCTAAGCCCTCATGACCAACTATGGCAGGCATAGACAAGGCAATGTCGTCAATGCCATATTGATTGTGAAGTATGGCGGAAATAGGCAGAATTGACTTTTCGTCTCTCATTACACACTGGCATATTCTCTTTACAGACATGCCTATGCCGTAGTAGGTGGCACCTTTTTTGGCAATAATTTCATAGGCACTGTTTTTAACATCCTCGGCAATTCTTTTAGTGGCTTCCTCGTGGTTAAAGTGACCTCGCATTTCGCAGAAGTCATTGAGAGGAATACCAGATACATTGGCAGAAGAGAATACTGCAATCTCGCTGTCGCCATGCTCTCCGATTATAAATGAGTGAACGCTGCGGCTGTCTACACCAAGGTGTTCACCTAAGGCATATTTTAGTCTGGCTGAGTCGAGGACTGTGCCGGAGCCAATAACTCTGTTTTCTGGCAAGCCGCTGAGCTTTTGCGCTACATAGGTTAATATGTCTACAGGGTTTGCAACTATAAGCAGGACTCCTCCAAAGTCTCTTTTTGCAATCTCAGGAATAATGCTTTTGAAGATGGCTACATTTTTATGTACCAGGTCAAGTCTTGTTTCTCCAGGCTTTTGGGCTGCACCTGCTGTTACAATTATCATGGCTGCATCTGCTGCATCATCGTAATCTCCAGCATATATTTTCATATGACCTGCAAAAGGTACTCCGTGGGCAATATCCATGGCCTCACCCTCAGCTTTTTCATGATTGGCATCGATTAGTACCATTTCAGAAAAAAGACCGCTTTGCATAAGAGCATAGGCAGAAGCTGATCCTACAAATCCACATCCTACTATAGCTGCTTTTCTTGAATTAATAATCATAAAATGCCTCCTTTAATGTTTAGTTTAGCTGTATTAGTATAAACTAACTAGCCTTATACTACAATAACTTCCTATGGCTAAAATATACTTCAGGACAGATTGAAGATAGGTGGTTATTACCACAAAAATATGTATGGAAAGTAGTACAAAATATGTGGGAAGATTGTTCTCGAAGTTTGTTTATTGTAAAATATTGACACCCTACAATGTAGGGTGTATTCTTTTTTATAAAAAAGGAAGATTTTTATGACTAGAACTTTTATAGAGGTGCCACTGTTTACCAAGCGATGGAAGGAAATAGGACTGGATGATGACGAATTACAACAGTTACAGGTTATGTTATTGAAAAATCCTCAGGCTGGTCCTGTTATGGAAGGTACAGGCGGTATCAGGAAAGTAAGGTTTCCTTTGGAAAATCGAGGAAAGAGCGGTAGTGTCAGAGTGTGTTATACTGATTTTGAGGAGTATGAAGTTATTTATTTAATAACAGCTTTTGAGAAAAAAGACCAGACAAATCTGACGACTGAGGAAAAGGCTGTTTTAAAGAAACTTGTTAAATCCTTAAAGGATGAAGCGTCAAAAAGGAGATGATATAGTGGCTACATTATTTGAAGATTTAAAGCAAGGATTGGAAGAAGCCATTGATTATGAAAAGGGCACACAAGAAGCAAAAATAAAGACAATGGTTATTCATCCAGTGAAAAATTATTCTAATAAAGAGATTAGAAAAATCAGAATGAACTCAGGGATGACACAGGCTGTTTTTGCATCTTATATGGGGGTGTCTGTTAAAACTGTGGAAGCATGGGAAAATGGAAGAACTCACCCTACTGGCCCAGCCTTCAGGCTTTTAGAAGTCCTGGATAAAAGTAAAGGTGATATTGACTATGTTATTTTTGATGAGTAATGGTGAGGCGGGAAGTTTTGCCTATATTAGGAAAATAAGATGATTAAATGTAAAGTAATAAGCTATACTCCTGGTGGTCATGCCCAGGCCAGGAGGCTGTGTGATGCAAGCAGCAGATTAAGCTTTCGTGGGCAGCCGGTGTCGGTAAGTTATAATGAAAAAGACAAACCTATGGAGGATTGCTTTAATGACTACGAAGCCTTTGTCTTTATTTGCGCTACGGGCATAGCTGTAAGAAAAATAGCCCCACTTCTTAAAGACAAGCTGACGGACCCGGCTCTTATTGTTATGGATGAGGGGGGACACTTTGTTATACCTCTTTTGTCAGGTCATGTGGGGGGAGCCAATGAGCTGGCTTCTTCTATTGCAAAGGAGGTAGGGGCAATTCCTGTTATTACTACGGCAACAGATGTAAATGATGTGATTGCAATCGACCAGCTGGCAGCAGCAAATGATCTTTCCATAATCAATCGGGATAATATAAAAAAGGTTTCAGCAGGCCTTCTTAGGGGCCAGGCAAAAAGTATTGCCATAGCAGATGATGTTGTCATTAGTGCAAATGAAAATGATATAGATGACCAGGTTCTTGGACTTATGTTCAGGCCCCTTGTGGTTGGCATAGGCTGTCGCAGGAATAAGGATGCAGGTGAGCTTGAAGCTTTTTTCCTTGAGACATTGCAGGAATATGGCTGTAATATAAAGTCTGTGGCTGCCATAGCCTCCATCGACATAAAGGCTAAAGAGCCAGCTATATGTGTCTTGAGCCAAAAGTATGATATTCCCTTTAAGACATATTCGGCAGCAGAGCTTGCAGCAGTGCCAGGAGACTTTGAAAGCTCAGAATTTGTAGAAAAGACCGTAGGAGTGTCAGACGTATCTGCCAGGGCAGCGGCTTGTTGCGGTAAGCGGGGGTCTTTTTTACTAAAAAAGAAAAAGCATGACGGTATGACGATTTCAATATTTGAAAAATACAGGAGAGTGACCTTTAAGTATGAATAGATTATGTATTATAGGCTTTGGCCCAGGCCATATAGATGGCATGACAATAGCTGCCTACAAAGCCATAGAAGCAAGTGATATTGTGGTGGGCTTTTCTACCTATACTAAGCTAATACAGGATATTTTCCCAGACAAGGAATATGTTTCAAATGGTATGGGTGGCGAGGTGGAACGCACCAAAAACGCTCTTGAGCTGGCTGCAAAAGGACATCAGGTAGCCCTTGTGTGTTCAGGAGATGCCTGTGTCTATGGTATGGCAGGGCTGGCCTATGAGCTGTCTGTAGATTATCCTGGAGTTGAGCTATCTACCATAGCTGGCGTTACTGCGGCCTTGTCTGGCTCAGCCCTTCTTGGAGCGGCTATGGGCAATGACATGTGCACCATCAGCCTTAGTGACTATCACACCAGTTGGGACAATATAAAAAAGAGACTTATTGCTGCAGCAGAGTCAGATTTTGTTATAGCCTTATATAATCCTCGCAGCAAGGCAAGGCCTGATGATTTGAAAAAGGCATGTGAGATTTTGCTTGAGGTGGCAGGGGCTGATCGGGTATGTGGACTTGCTGAAAATATAGGCAGAGAAGGCACCAAAATTGCTGTCATGAGCTTAGCTGAGCTTAAGGATTATCCGGCCAATATGTTTACTACAGCATTTATTGGCAACAGTAAAAGCCAAATTATTGATGGCAAAATGGTGACACCAAGAGGATACTTGAATTGAGTAAGATATTTATTTTTTCTGGAACTACAGAAGGAAGGCTTTTATCGGAGCACCTGTGCTTGCAGGGGCTAGAAAATACTGTCTTTGTAGCCACTGAATATGGTCAGGTGGTGATGAAGGACCATGATCTTTGCCATATAAGGCAGGGGCGATTGTCGTATGAAGCTATGGTAGCCTTATTTGAAAAAGAGCTTCCTGATATAGTGGTAGATGCTACTCACCCTTTTGCAACAGAGGTATCAGCTAATATAAGGACAGCTTGTGGAAAGGCTGGACTTAATGAGTCATATACACGCCTGGCTAGGCATCTCTTTGATTTGGATGAGGAAAGTCTGCCAACAGCTAAAATAAAAATAGTAGCTTCTACAGATGAGGCCATAAACTATTTAAAAAAGAAAGAGGGTAATATCCTACTTACTACAGGAGTTAAGACCTTATCGCAGTATGCTGCCTGCAGTGAGCTTAAGGACAGACTTTTTGCCCGCATATTGCCTTCCATGGAGTCCTTTTGCAAGACGGTGGAGACTGGTCTTGACCGCAGGCAGATTATTGCCATGGAGGGGCCTTTTTCGAAGGAAATGAATGAGGCCACTATGGCACAATTTAATATAAATATTCTGGTAACCAAGAATTCCGGCATCAGAGGTGGTATAAAAGAAAAGCTTTCGGCCTGCCAGGACAGGGATGTGGAGGCATTGGTAATAGACTTAGAGGAAAAATACAAAAATGATGGCTATAGCTTAGATGAAGTAGAGGCTATTATTTATAAAAAGTACAGGCATGTTAACAAAAGGATTTCAATTGTAGGCATTGGCATGGGAGATGACGCCTCCATAACAGTGGCAGGCAAGGAAGCTATAGCGGGCGCAGACCTTCTTATAGGGGCCAGTCGCATGCTTGACTATGGGGGAAAAATCAATCCTGCTGCCAAATTAATTGCAGAGTATAGGGCAGAAGCAATACTTGATTTTGTCAAAGAGTCAGTGGAGCAAGACATAGTAATTCTTATGTCAGGGGATACTGGCTTTTACAGTGGGGCAGATAAGCTTACATCACTACTTGATAAGTCAGGGATGGTCTATAGGCTCTATCCCGGCATCTCAAGCATATCTTATTTATGTGCCTGCACAGGTCTAAGATATTCTGATTATCCACTTCTTTCGGCTCATGGCAGAAGCCTTAAGCTAGGGGATACTCTCGGCTTATATGGCGGCTTTTTTGCTATTTTATCAGGATATGAGGATATAGAGGACATGTTACAGCAATTGCAGGATTATCCTGGGACTATAGTATATGTAGCCTATAACTTAGGGCAGCCAGACCAAAAGATAGTGCATTTTAAGCTGGGCAGTCCGCAGCACTTTGATAAAAAGGGCTTATATGTTTTAGGAGCTTTCTTGGATGAAAACAATTAATACAAAGACTAATAAAAGAATAATGTTTGCGGCTACAGGAAGTGGCAGGGGCAAGACTACTATCGTTTCGAGCTTGCTTTCTTTGATGAAGGATAGGGGGCAGTATATTCATAGCTTTAAGTGTGGTCCAGACTATATAGACCCCAAGTATCATGAGGCAGTGCTTGGTATTCCTTCCACCAATTTGGATCCCTTTTTTTGCCAGGACCATTTACTTACAGCAAGCTTTTATAATGCAGCAGGCTCTTTTAATGTAATAGAGGCCTGTATGGGGCTCTTTGATGGACTGGGGGTAGGCTCTAGCTGTTCCTCTTATCAGGTGGCACAGACATTGCAGTGTCCTATAGTTCTCATACTTGATTGCAGTGGCATGGCATATAGCATTATTGCAGAAATAAAGGGCTTTTTGTCCTTGGATAGTGATTGCCTTATAAAGGGAGTTTTTTTAAATAGAATTTCCTCTGGATTTTATGAAAAAATAAAGCCTGTCATAGAAGAGGAATGTGGAGTTAGAGTTGTGGGCTATTTGCCTAAGATGGCAGATATAGAGCTTAAGAGCCGTCATCTTGGACTTATGAGTGTAGCCGAAAATGATGGAATAAATAAGATTAGGGCGGTGGCAGATACCCTGGATAAGACTCTTGACGTGGATAGTATATTTGCCATTGCAGCAGGCCAGACTATAAGTCACAAGGAGCTTGATTCTTATGTGATTCCTTTTAAAAGCAAAATGAAAATAGCCATAGCCTATGATGAAGCCTTCTGGTTTTATTATAAAGACAATATTAAGCTTCTTGAAGAAGCCGGAGCTGATATTGTTTATTTTTCTCCACTAAGGGATAAGAACCTGCCTGATGATATTGATGGCATCTATATAGGGGGCGGCTATCCGGAAAATTATTTAAAAGACCTGTCACAAAACTTATCTATGATAAATGCCATTGCTTCTTTTGCAGAAAGTGGTGGCCACATATTTGCAGAATGCGGTGGATTTATGTATCTTTGCAAGGGAATTACGGACAGGTCAGGCGGCCTTTATAATATGACAGGCCTATTTGATGATGTGGCAGAAAATAAGGGTAAGCTGGTTCGTTTTGGTTATGTAGATATATCATTAGAAGGTGAGCCTATAAAGGGTCATGAGTTTCACCATTTTGATGTGGCAGACCCAGGGGATGAGGCCATAGTTACAAAAGCTTCCACCGGTACTTCCTATGGAGCCTTCAGGCGCTATAAAAATGTCCTGGCAGGCTTTCCACATTTGTATTTTTTCAGTAATCCAGGGTTTATAATTAGATTTTTTGTAGAGAATCATATTTAAGATGGCTCTTTTAGCTGGCCATGGTCAAAATTTGTAGGTGAACCTTGATCGTGGGACTTTAGGTTGCCATCATAAATATCTAATTTAGGAGCAATTAAACGATGAATAAAGGAACATGCTATGGTGTTTCGGTAGGGCCACAGGCTGCAGGTCTTATTACACTTGAGGCTATAGATATAATAAAAAAAGCAGATCTTATATTTTTGCCCAGCTTTCCCAAGGAGGAGTGCAAGGCTTACCTTATAGTAAAAGAGGTCCTTCCAGATATAGACACTCATCAAATACTGTGTCAGACAGATAGTGCCAGCAGAGATGCCTCTGTAATGAGCTTGAGACACAGTCAGCAATATGACCAGGTGACAAAGTATCTTGATGCGGGAAAAAGCGTAGCCTTTCTTGCTCTGGGGGAAGTGGGGCTGTATTCCACATATACCTATATTCACAAGATGCTTGTTGAGGCTGGCTATAATTCCAGGCTTATATCTGGCATTACATCCTTTCAGGCTATAGCAGCTTACCTAGGGTTAGACCTGGCTTCCGGCAAGGAAGAGGTCCATGTTTTCCCAGATATGGATAATCTGAACTGGCGCCTTAGCCTGCCAGGAAATAAGATATTTATGAAGCCAAGAGGAGACCTGGCTGATGCCATAGATATTATCACAAAGCATGTCGACTCCCATAAGGGCGCCATAGCCTGCGGGGTATCTAATTTTGGTGGAGACAATCAGATAGTGGCTCATTCAGTTAAGGAATTGCAGCAGCTTAAGGGCTATTTTACTGTTATTTTTGTTAAAAGTGATACCGCTGCTTTTCAGCCCACAGCCAGTTTTTTTGAGAATAGGGCATGTCAATATTTTCCTTGCCACAAGGGGATAGAACATATTAATTGTCTGTTTTGTTATTGCCCCATGTATCGCTTTGAGGACTGCCTGGGAAGGCCCTCATATAAGGAGATTTCAGGAAGGACAATAAAGGTATGTACTGGCTGTACATATCCTCACGAGGCTGACCATTACGGGGCAATAATGGATTTTTTGAAGAATCGATAGACAGGTATATATATAAGTGATATATTTGATTCATACTTAAAAATAACCCGTATGAGGAGGAGAGTTATGGTTAAAAAGAGAAGCATAGCCCTGGCAATTATCTTTACATTAATTACCTGTGGTATCTATGGCATTTACTGGTTTATAGTGCTGACTGAGGATATGAAGACACTGACACCTCAGGATGAGTACCAGACATCAGGTGGTCTTGCCTTTGTACTTTCATTGATTACCTGTGGTATTTATGGTATTTATTGGGATTACAAGATGGGCCAGAAGGTTGATCAGCTCAAGGGCAGCTCAAACACAGGCATTATCTACATTATTTTGCATGTTATTGGCCTTGAGATTATCAACATGGCTTTGATGCAGGATACAGTCAATCATTTTGCAACAGAGGAAGTTGTAAGTGATACATCTTATATCGAGCATGACAATAATCAGTAAGCGTATTTTAATATCGTTATTTGTAGTGGGCGGATGTCTTGGATATCTGCTCACTTTTTCTTATACACATTTTGGAATTCCATGTCTTTTTCGTCTGCTTACAGGTTTCTTGTGTCCAGGCTGTGGTATTACACATATGTGTGCCTATATTATCCAGGGGGATTTTAAGACAGCCTTCAGGGAGAATACCTATCTTTTTATTACATCACCGGCATACATATATCTTTGTCTTAAGCTGTGGCTTTGCTGGGTACAGGGCAAATCTGCTAAATGGTCTATGTGGGAAAATGTCTTAATTTATGTTTTGCTTGTTTCGGCTATTATATTTGGAATAGGTAGAAATTTATCTCTTTTTATATATTAGAGTGAAATTTTATTCATAAATTCAATATAAAAAAATAAAAGTAAAGGCTTGAGCAGCAAGCCTTTTTTTTTCTAGGTAAAAATAGTAATATTGAATAAAAATATAATAATTATAAATTGGATTTTGCACGAAACAAAAGAAATTTAAAAATAATCAGAGAGGGGAAAAGTGTATTATGCAAATCAATATATTAACAGGAAATAATTTAAATAAGGCAAGGGCTTATATTCCAGAAAATGCAATGAATTCTTGTGATTTATTTTTAGGATATGAAGATAATGAGGCCCTTGTAGCAGTGGCGGCAGTTCTCAGTAAAAAGGATGAGTGGATGATTACCTGGTTTTATGTACTTCCGGAGTATCGTCTAAGGGGCTATGGCAGTGCTTTTTTAGATGCTTTAGTCAATAAGGGAGAGTTAAGCGGAGTAAGTATAATGACTTCCATTATGGACGCAGGTGTAGAGGACAGGAGGTACATGGAATTAATTCTGGCCAGAAAGCAGTTTTTACTCATTTGGGAGTCTATAAGCAGGATACGCATTAGTCTTGAGCAGTTACAAAAGGCGGTATTTCTTACTGATGAGCGATATAAGAGAAGTCTTCATGGACAGGCAAAAACCAAGCCTTTAGGACAGGTTTCGTCGGTAGAACTGAAAAAGTTTATAAAGGCCCAGGAAGAAGAGAATAATTATTTGTTGAGCCGGGCTGATTATAGCAGGGCTGATGGCAAAAAAAGTATAGCCCTTTTAGTTAATGATGACATAGTGGGTCTTATTTTGTTACAAAAAGAGGATGAAAGTCGATCTTTCCAGATTAGCCTTTGTTATGTAGATAAGCAGTATGAAGCTTATGTTGTATATCTATTTAAGGAAGCAGCTGGAGCAGTTCTTTTGGATAAGGACCATGTGGATGCTTTGGAATTTGCATGTATGGATGAATCAATTGTAAGGCTGGGTAAGCATATTTTCCCAGAATATGAGCTTTTGAAGAATGATATAGTTATTGGCGAATGTTGGTTATAGGCTATTAACTCAGGTGTTTAAAGGAGAATTAATATGGCAGGCAATGGAAATCAGGAAAATCACGTAAATCATCAGCAGGAACTGGTTATCAGCAGACATGGGCTAGAGGAAATTATAAAGAGGCAACTTGTAGGTACGGAAGAAAAACTATATAAGGATGCTCTAGCTATTGATGATGTATATAGTAATGCACTTAATCGTGAAAAGCATATAAAAGATCTTAAAGAAAATCCTCCAGCAGGAGTTTCCAAAGCATGGAAATATAAGATGGGCAAGTACTTTGAGTTAAGAAAGCTCAAGAAAAATCAAGATGCTATATTAGGTGTTAAAACTACCCGTAAGTCTATAGACGCTTTAAAATCTGAGCTTAATAAAAAAAGACAGTCTCAAAATGGACTTACTTTAGCCAATATAGATTCTTTATATAAAAAGTATTCATGCAATAAAAACTCTGCCATTTCTTCAGTTATTAAGGATAATACCTGGCTTACAAAAAATATTAATGATTTGCAGCAAGTAGAAGTGATGTGTAGAAATATAATAAATACACGCAGCTTTCAGGGAGATGCTTTTAAAGCCAGTGTAACAACTTTAATTGCTAAATTACAAAATGTTGACCCAGAGTTTAATATGCTAAATCGTTATAAAACTTTAGGTACTAATGAAAATCAATTGAGCTACATGATTCAGAATCATCCATCATCATTAATGATGATTTTGCGTCACGGTGCAATGCTTGGTATTTATGAAGCTATTAAAGGTCAAATTGCTGCAAAACATGATGTAAGTGGTATTGATTTAAGGAAATTCGGTCTGCTTAGAGGCGAGTTAGTTGCAACTAATAATCTGCTCGTTGAATTAGGGGAAAAGATAGATGGAGATCTTCCTAAGGCGGATCAGGAAGCTATACAGGATGACCAGGAAGTTATACAGGATGACCAGGATGTTTTCGAGGGAGAAGGAGAGAAGTTTAAGGAGAAACAAGAAATTCCTGATAAGCAATCGGTTAAAACTGGGGATGATATAGATTTTGATCAATTGGAGCTTAGTCCAGATGAAATAAAAGCACAGATAGAGTTGTATAATAAGATACAAGCTGATCGCAAGAAAGAATTACAAGGCAACGGTGTAGATGATAATTTTATTAATGACAATCTGAGTGACAAGCTAGATAATAAGAATAAGATAGAAAATTCTAAGAATAAAGACTTGTCGGAAAAAAAATACGAAATTTCGAATGACGATGAGGAACAATATAAGGAAGGCCTACTAAACTTTTACAAGGCAGATTATGAAAATAATACAAATATTGAGTTTGCAGAAGAAGGAAGCAAGTTTCAAAGGGAGAATGAAGAGCAAGAAAAGAAAGAGTTAGAACTTAAGGAAAAATTAGAACGTCAGAAAGAGTTAGAACGTCAGAAAAAGTTAGACCGTCTGGCAGAATTAGAACGTCAGGCAGAATTAGAACGTCAGGCAGAATTAGACCGTCAGGCAGAATTAGAACGTAAGAAAGAGTTAGACCGTCAGAAAGAGTTAGAATGTCAGGCAAAGTTAAAAATTCTTAAAAAAAAGGTGATTGAACATCATGAAGTGTTAGATCGGCAGAAAATGGTAACAGCTCTTATAAAAGAAGGAAAAAAACGCGAGGAAGAGAAAGTAAAGCGCCAAAAAGAAGCAGAAGCAATTCTTAATAGCAAGGATAAAGACATGATGGAGACTTATAAAGCTATTGTAAGCCTAGAGTATAAAAATTATAGGGACTATGACTTCGAAATGTGGCAAATAAATTCTATGAATACTTTTGATTATAATATTCGTTACGAGTATCTAGATGAAAAAAAGAAAAGCGAGCTGCGCAATGCATTAAGAAATTATGATAGGATTATAAATTTGCTTAATAAAGCAGATATGCCTGTTCCTAAGGATCGGGGGTGGAATAATTATGTTGCTGAAAAACAGCCATATTTATATCTTATATATCTTCATAAATTATCATTGCAATACAATTTAATGCATAGAGCCTCAGAAAAACCATCTATGGGTGATATGGAAGAAAAGTTGGGCTATATAGACCGTATTATCGAAAAGTATAAGCTTGATTTTAGCATTTTTCAAAGTCGGGATAAGGCCTTGAACGAACATTTAGATAAATTTAATGCTGATTTGGCAAAAACCGGAAAAAAGGATGAAAATGGAAATTATTCTAAAACGGATATAATTAATGCTTATAATAAAAATAAATGTAGCATAGAGCGCGCTTACTTTTTATATAGCTTAGCACTTGAACGTAATCTAGGAGGAATTGATCTTAATGACGAAGCATTGAATGCTATGGTAAAAGATAAGGAATGGATAGGTTATGCTGAAAGAATGGACAAAGATCTCTTGACATTACTTTCGGAAAGAAATGAGTATAGTAGACTGAGACGTCGAACGTATTTTGATGACGAGAAATTCGAATATGAATCTATGTTAAAGTTGGCAGATTACTGTATTTCTTTGTATAAAGAGTCTATTTTAAGAGGATGGCAAGCATATAAAAACAATAAAGAAATAGCAAAACAAAGAGAGAAGAGTGACACAGAGCAGGCTATTAAGGAGATAGCTAATAAGTACCAGGTGCCTAAGGATGCTACTAAAGCGGAAAAAATTCATATAGCATATGTCCGTATGGCTGCTTTACTGGGATTTGATATTTCTCTTCAAGAAACAGAAAAGACTACAGATTACAAAGATTTAGCTAGTATTCAGGTAGGTATTGATGCAATAAAGGCACAAAATGAAGAATTAGATTTATATGAGGGAAAATGGCCAACAGACTTAGTAAAAAAGGCTATTATTATTTCTAGTTTGGATAAAATATTTGGGGTGAAAAGAGAGGAGGCTGACTATTTATCAAAAGCTAATACAGAGCAAAAGAAAGTTAAGGATAAAGAAAAAGAGTTTGAAGGAGCAGTCTATACTTATGAAGATATTGTGGCCAAAAAACTTGACGAATCAAAATACTTTGGCGAATCTCGTGAAATATACTTATTAGATTATGATTTTGCTACAAAGCTTTATAACTTAAATTTGAAAGACTATGACGATTTGTTTAAAGAATTTTTCCCAGAAAATTATGATGCTTTAAAACAAAATATTGAAGCAATGAAAAAGGATATAGAAGATCGTAAGTATTCTTTAATAAATAAAGAAATGTATAAAGACAATTCTCACATGGTTGCTATTTCAAATAGACTAAAAAAAGATATTGGTATCTATGTAGGGATGAAGAAGGAAGATGAGTTATTAGAGGGAGAAGAAATTGTTAAAAAGGATATTGTCAGAGTACGAGAAGGACATTATGGCGAATCAAAGCTAAGAGCCTGGGTGAAGGAAAGCAAGATAATTGGCAATATAACAGAAGTGTATGATGTACATAAAGCCATTACGGAGTACTTCTCTAAAGTGGATGATGGCTCTTGGTGTAAGCCGGAGTATTATGATTCTTTTAATAACATGGCACAGGCGATCCATAAGTGGCGTCAAAAAGCTGATAAGACCCAAGAAGAAATGGAGTTTTGTGATAAATTATCAACTACTTATGACAGCATTTATGGAGAAGTATACCATATGTCAGATCAGGCTGCTTTTGATGCGATTGTTAAGGAGTGTCAAGAACAGGATGATAATGCTGAAATTTATTATCGATTAGAGTATCACAAAGAAGAAAAGGATGATAAAAAAATATATGAAGATAAATCTTTTGTACCTCTGTTTCCACATAAGCCTTGTATAGAAGATATCAATCAGGGTAATCTGGGAGATTGTTATTTGTTGGCTTCAATTGCTTCAATAATAATGGAAGACCCGTCTTTTATTACATCTATGATGAAAGACTATGGTTCTGTTGTAGAGGTTACTTTTGGAAATAAACAACCTGTTTATGTTTCTAAACAAATACATACAAAGTCCTGTGCAAAAAAAGCTTTGTGGGTGCAGATACTTGAAAAGGCCTATGCGAAAGCTTTTAATGATGAATCAAAGTATGAAGTTAAGCCAGAGCTTGAAAAGAGTTTTAGGGATTCAGATATTGTAAAAGAAAAGAATATAAAGGATCCATCTGAATTTTTGAAGAAATCGTTTTTGTCTACTCTTTTATGCATAGATGGTGGTCAACCTGACGAAGCTCTTAACAATATATTAGGACTTGGGAAAACAGAGAAAACTTCTTTTACACCAACAAAAGTGCATGGTAAAGCAAATGCATATGATAATCTATTTGTTCAGATAAACAAGGTTAATTTAGATGGGGAAAATGCTTATGCAAAGAATGCAGATGTTAAGGCTTTCTTTGTAAACTATATGCCGAAGGTGTTAATGAATGAGCTTAAAAGCAGAATGGAAACGGGGGATTATAGAAAAGCTAAAAGAGCACTTACAATAGACGATTTAAAAGAGACCCTGGCTGATATTAAAAATTGGAGAAAACAGGCTGGAAAAAATGTGTTTTATCAGCTGCTTCTTGAGGTTGGCATTCGTTTCCCTGAACTGTCAGAAGATAATGTTATAGATTGCTTAGATCAGCTGGGCAATGAGTTGATGGAAGCTGGCCTTTTGCAAGAGTGTACTATGTTATCTACGAAATCTATTGAATATCGCACGAGATTCGACAATGAGAAGATACGTTATTCTAAAAAGGCTAAATTGGTATATGATTATATAAAATCGATTCATGATAAAAAATTAGAGCTGATAATGGATACATATAACTTTGGCCGTATTGTAGGAAATGATGATGCAGATGAACCTGAAATGGCAGGTATGGTTCAAGGACACGCCTATACAATAACTAATTGCTATGAGGAAGATGGACATTTTTATATTGTATTAAAAAATACATGGGGAAAAGGTGTAGTTAATTACCGAAGGAAAACTGATGCTAATGGTAAAGTTGAGACTATAAGAAATATAAAGATTAATGATAATTCCAATGGAGAGTTTAATATAGAGCTCAATGATTTCATGAATATATGTGGGAATATTATAGTTATTGATGATGCTGAACGTCAGCAGATGAGAGATAAGCAAAAACAGCTCGAGGAACAAAAGCGACTAGAGGAACAAAAGCGACTAGAGGAGAAAAAGAAACGTGCTGAAGAAGAAAGGAGGATGCAAGGACAGACTAAAAAAGTAGACGATATTATTAAAAATAGTAAAACTCTTGAAGAAGCTTACAAAGCGATTGAAAATCTGAAGTGTAAATATTTTAATTTATCGGATGATAAAGACACCAAATACTTGAAAAATTTGGATGAGTGTATTTCTACCCGTTTTATGGGGAATGAGGAATTTGATACTTTCTTGCGCAAGCAGAGAGGAAAAATAATAAAAATAAAGGGAAATTCTCAAAATGAATTTTTGAGAAAAGATGGTTGGTGTAATCTTCTTGTTGAGAAAAGACCAAAGTTATTAAGTGTGGTGCTTCAGAAGATGATTATTGAAAAAATGCTGGAAAATAAAGACAAAGCAGATCATTCGCTTGACGACTTTCGGATTAAATTGCATTACTTAGATGAGATACTTAAAAAATTTCAGCCTGATTTATCAATTTTTAGGGATGAAGAAAGTGCACTAAAGTTAGAAACCATTGATGTGGATGAATATTTAAAATCCAAGAATAATGGAATTGAAAGTAAGAACTATTCCAAAGAAAGAATATTAGAAGCTTACAATAAATTTGATATTCTTGGAAGGAAAAAATCAAGTAATATGGCCTTTGAAAACGATATTGAAAATGCTGACCTTGGTGACAAAGATTTGAATGCAATGATTAGATCCACTTATTGGCAGGATTATGTAAAGCGTATCGATCCGCAAATATTATTGATTTTAAGAACAAGATATAGTCTTGTTAGTGAAATTGATGATTATAAGGATGAGCCAGCGCATGAGTGGTCTTATACAAGATATAGGAGGCAGTTGAGGCTTTGTGATTGTTGTATTGGATTACTTAAAGAAAATATCTTATCTGATTGGAATAATTATTGTAAATCAAAAACAAAAATTGATGGCGCTAGAAAGAGAAATGGGAATGTAAGAATTTCTAGAATCATACGGAATCATCCGATACCACAGGGCGCAACTTATGAAGAAAAATTATCTGTTTTTTATTCTCGACTGGCAGCTTTGTTGGGGGAAAAATCTTTTGTTCAGGAAAATGATAAAACTACAGATTATATTAACTTTCAGAAGCTGAAAACTGAGAAGATAGATACAATTTCGAATGAAGAATATCATGCTAATTGGCCAATTGAGCTTGTTCAGAAAGCATTGAATATTCATTGTTTGGACACTTTATTCGGTATCGAAAGAAAGAAAGTTGATTATGCAACTGCAGTAGAGACGAAGAAATGGCAAGGTAAAACCCAGGATACAAACTTTAATTATAAGGACATTGTAGCCTGCAAAGTTAAAGAAGATAGATATTTTGCGACTACTGTTAAAAATTCTGCTATAGACGCTGATTTTGCTAAGAAGCTTTATAATCTAAATATTGAAGACTGTGATACTCTCTTCGAAGGCATGAATGAAGACCATCTTGAATCTATAAAATCTAATATCAATTTGATAAAGGAAAACATTGATCAATCCAACATTATTTTAGTTGATAAAGACATGTATGATGACAGCGCTCGAATTATAGCAATATCAAATAAGATATACAAAGAGATGGATGTTTATGTGGGTATTTATAAACCGGACGAGATGTTGAAAGGAGGGGTACTTTTCCAAAAAGATAGCACTACTAATCGAAAATCTTTTGCAGCTGAAGATAAACTGAGAGAATGGTTGAATAAGAACTCCAATACAGCAGAAAAAACCGCCAACGATTTAAAAAATGTACTTGATAAGGCTAAAAAGTTTTATCATGAGGTAGATGAGGGCAATTGGACTGGTGAAGCATATCACTTGGCTTTTAGGGATATGGCTAAAGCTGTATACGATTGGACAAATAAAAAAGAAAAAAGTGCTGTTGAAGAAAAACTGTGTTCTGACTTTTTAAAACTTTATGAAGAAACATATGGAAAGTATAATTTGAAACAGGCAGATTCATCACTATCTAAAGCAATTGCTGAATGCAATTTAGAAGATGCGCAGGCAGCAGTATTCTATGATGCTATTGAAACCTATACTTACAAACAAGAAACAGAGGAATGGCAGGAGCAGACGAAAGAGGAATATCAAGAACGCAGAAACAAACTGTTTTATGATAATTCATTCATTCCGCTGTTTGCTCATAAGCCTTGTATTGAGGATATACAGCAAGGAAAACTCGGAGATTGTTATTTGTTAGCTGCGATTGCTTCGATAGTAAAAAATAATCCGGACGAGATTACTTCGATGATGACAGATTTTGGTTCTGTTGTTAGGGTCACGTTTGGTGATAAAACAGTTTACGTTTCTAAGAAAATAAGTAGTCGGAAATCTGCAAAGAATGTATTGTGGGTTCAGATTCTGGAAAAGGCTTTTGCCAAGGCTTATGGCAGGAAATTTTCATCTGTAGAAAATGATTATGATTTAAATAGAAAATGTGACAAATTTATTGAACATGTAGATACAGCAAAGATACAAGGAGATAAAACAGATGAATTTCTAAAGAAAGCATATTGGTTTACTTCATTAGTTATTTCAGATGGTGGCTTTTCTGGTGATGCTTTAAATGATTTACTTGGGCTTAAAAAATCTAAGGAGATAAATAATAGAATTGCCCGTACAGATCGCGGAACTGGATTATATGATAAACTATGGGAACTAGTTAAGAATGAATCAACTGATAAAACAGATATGAAGCCTGAGGTGAAAATTATACTGATGGATTATTTAAAGCCTAAGCTTTGGAAAGAATTACAAAGCAGGCTATTTCTTCCTATAGAGGGTCGAAAAATAGCCCGTAGAGCTTATACAATTGATGACATAAAAGATGTTTTGTTGGATATTAGAAATTGGAAACAACAAGATGGTATTAGCGTGTATCATGATTTGTATCTTGAATTAAATAGGAGATTTCCTCAGCTAAACGTGAACCATTATATGGAGAATATAGAGCATTTATGTGATCAAATTATGGAGGCTGGCCTCAAGCAAAATAAGGATCAAGGAAATATTCAGTATAAAGCAAATTTAAATTCAGAAAAGGCATTTTACACTCCACAGGCTATAGCCATATTTGATGCCATTAAAGAAGCTGTTGATAAGAAACTGGAAGTAGCAGCTAGTTCAGAGCAATTTGCAGAGTATGATGAAAAACTGGAAGGACATAGTGAATCCGTTAATGCTGGAATAGTTATGGGACATGCTTTTACAATTATAGATTGTTTTATTGAAAAGGGGCATTCTTATATTACTTTGCGTAATCCTTGGGGGCATGGAATTCATCAATATACCAAGAAAATTGATGCAGATGGAAATGTTAAAGTTTTTTCTGGATTTAGAGATGAAAAGGACAAAAATGATGGTTACTTTACTGTTGAATTAAATGATTTCATGAACAACTTTGATAGTATCTACATGGTTGATGCTGAAGAAAGAAATACCAAAAGGCTTAGCAAAGAAGGAAAAAAAGAGGAGATTAAAGAGGCGAAAAAAGACGAGATAAAAGAAGACAAAAAAGAAGTATAGCTAAAAGAATCTTAACAATGGCTTAACTTAAAAGCGTAATTATTTAGGAGGTATCATCAATGATAGAAATGTTTGATGAAAACATGTTAAATAGCTACATGATTCAGGTCAGAATGCAATCAATAACAGATTCCCTGGGGCAGATGGGCTATGCAAATGAGATGGTTATAGAAAATCCAGGAGAAAAGAAGATTTGCTTTACTTTACCAGAAAAAGAGGGTAGCTTTGAAGCTTATTATGAAATCATTTTTGACGAAGATAATAGTCAAGCCATAGGCTTTGTTATGAGCTTATATTACCTGGAGGATGGACAAAATAAGAAGGGGGAGCCTGTGGCAACAAGACAGGAGTCACTTGAGTTGGATTCTGATGAGACAGCCCAGTGGATTGTCCTGCATGCCTTGAATTTATAAAGGGATTGAATTATACTTTTTTCTAGTATGCAATTGGACTTTTTGCAACTGCATGGATTATCTGTGCAGTTGCATGTTTTACAATCAAGGAGGAATAGCATGAGTGCTTTTTTATCTAGTTTTGTAAGTTATTTGGTCAAGATGATCATACTGGCGGCTATTGGTATTTTAGGTGGCTTTATTGGTATTAAGCTCCGCATAAAGTCCAATGCCAAGGCAGAGGCAGCTGCAGGACAGGTCTCTGACCAAGAATAATTTTTGGAGGAAATAGTTTTGAATACCGGTGTTAATGATTTACGACGCGCCTATTTACAGTTCTTTGAGAGCAAGGACCATCTTTGCATGAAGAGCTTTTCTTTGGTGCCACACAATGACAACAGCCTGCTTCTTATCAATGCAGGTATGGCTCCACTTAAGCCTTATTTTACAGGTCAGGAGGTTCCACCAAGACGTCGTGTTACTACCTGTCAGAAGTGCGTTCGTACAGGTGATATAGAAAATGTTGGTAAGACTGCTCGTCATCTTACCTTTTTTGAGATGCTTGGTAATTTCTCATTTGGAGATTATTTCAAGCATGAAGCCATTGCCTGGTCATGGGAGTTTTTGACTCAGGTTCTTGAGCTTGATCCTAATCGTCTCTATCCTTCTATTTACGGAGAGGATGATGAGGCTTTTGATATTTGGACTAAGGAAATAGGTGTAGCACCTGATCGTATCACCCGCTTTTATCGTGATCCTGAGACAGGAGAGTGCGATAACTTCTGGGAGCATGGTGCTGGTCCTTGCGGCCCTTGTTCAGAGATATATTATGACCGTGGCGAGAAGTATGGCTGCGGCAAGCCTGATTGTAAGGTGGGCTGTGATTGCGACCGCTACATGGAGGTTTGGAATAACGTATTTACCCAGTTCAATGGTGATGGCCACGGTGGTTACGAGGAGCTGGAAAATAAAAATATCGACACAGGTATGGGACTTGAGCGTCTTGCAGTAGTTATGCAGGATGTGGATTCAGTTTTTGATATCGACACCATGAAGGCTATCCGCGACAAGGTATGTCAGCTTTCCGGTAAGCAGTATCAGGTGGATGCTCTTGATGATGTATCTATCCGTCTCATTACAGATCATATTCGTTCATCTACATTCCTTATTTCTGATGGTGTTATGCCATCTAATGAGGGTAGGGGCTATGTTCTTCGCCGTATAATCCGTCGTGCAGCCCGTCACGGCCGCATGCTTGGTATTGATGGCACTTTCCTGGCTCAGATTTCCCAGGTAGTTATTGATTCTTCCAAGGATGGTTATCCAGAGCTTGAAGAAAAGCAGGATTTCATTCTCAAGGTTCTTACTCAGGAAGAGGAGAAGTTTGCCAAGACAATAGATCAGGGTCTCGCTATTTTATCTGAGATGGAAGAAAAGATGGTGGCTGCTGGCTCTAAGGAGCTTTCAGGTGAGGATACCTTCAAGCTTTATGACACATACGGATTCCCTGTTGATTTGACAGCAGAGATTCTTGAAGAAAAGGGCTTCGGCTACGATGAAGCTGGCTTTAAGGCTTGCATGGAGCAGCAAAGAGCAAAGGCTCGTGGTGCCCGCAAGGAGACCAATTACATGGGCGCTGATGCCAATGTATATAACGACATAGATTCTCCTATTGTTACCACTTTTGATGGCTATGACAAGCTTGAGCTTTCAGATGCAATCGCTTTTGTTACTACAGAGGATGAGCTGGTAGAGGCTCTGGCTGAGGGAGACAAGGGTTCTATTATTGTAGCTACTACACCTTTCTATGCTACCATGGGTGGTCAGCAGGGAGACAAGGGTGTTATTACTACAGCTGAGGGTAAGTTCATAGTAGAGGACACTGTCAAGGTAGTTGGTAATCGTGTGGCTCATATCGGTTATGTTGCTGAGGGTGTCATTAAGGCTGGAGACGAGGCAAAGCTTTCAGTAGATTCTAAGCTTCGTGGCAAGACCTGCAAGAACCATTCAGCTACCCACCTTCTTCAGAAGGCCCTTCGTGAGGTCCTTGGTACCCACGTAGAGCAGGCTGGTTCATTCCAGGATACTGAGCGTACACGTTTTGACTTCTCTCATTTTGAGGCCATGACTGCCGATGAGATTAAGCAGGTTGAGGCCATAGTCAATGAAAAAATAGCTGAGGCGATCGATGTTGTTACTGATGTAATGACAGTAGATGAGGCCAGAAAGACTGGCGCCATGGCTCTTTTCGGTGAAAAGTATGGCGAAAAGGTACGTGTTGTATCTATGGGTGATTTCTCTAAGGAGTTCTGTGGTGGTACTCATGTAAAGAATACTGCTGATATAGCTGCCTTCAAGATATTGTCTGAGTCAGGTGTTGCGGCAGGAGTTCGTCGTATTGAGGCTCTTACAGGTGACAACGTACTTAAATATTATGAGAATCTTGAGGCTGAGTTAAATGCAGCTGCCAAGGCTGCAAAGACTTCACCTGCCAGCTTATCTGACAAGATTGCTCAGATGCAGGAGGAGATTAAGGCCTTAAAGTCTGAGAATGAATCCTTAAAGAGCAAGGCTGCCAAGGATGCCATGGGCGATGTTATGGATGCAGTGGAGGAAGTTTGCGGAGTTAAGCTTCTTGCTACATCAGTTCCTGGTGTTGATATGAATGGTCTTCGTGATTTGGGAGATGATTTAAAGAATAAGCTTGGCGAGGGCGTTATTGTCTTAGCTTCTGATTGTGACGGCAAGGTTAATCTTGTTGTTATGGCTACCGAGTCAGCTCTTTCGAAAGGAGCCCATGCAGGCAATCTTATCAAGGCTATCGCACCAAAGGTTGGCGGTGGCGGCGGCGGTCGTCCTAATATGGCCCAGGCAGGCGGCAAGAATCCTGCAGGTATTGCTGATGCTCTTGCAGAGGCCAAGGCTGTTCTTACTACTCAATTGTCTTAAGTGACAGATTGCAGCGATAAAATACAACTTTGTGAAAATTATGGTTGACGAATATTGTTTTTATGCTATAATTTTCGATAGTGCTTTTAAAAATAAGTACAATCCCCAAATGGAGGGAGGTTAGGATTAGACTATGTCATACGTTTCAGTAAAAGAAAACGAGTCACTTGACAGCGCACTTCGTCGTTTTAAGAGAAATTGTGCTAAGGCTGGTATCCAGCAGGAGATTCGTAAGCGTGAGCACTATGAGAAGCCTTCAGTAAAGCGCAAGAAGAAGTCTGAGGCTGCTAGAAAGCGTAAGTACTAATTAGTACACAGCTTTAGTTAGTGTTATTTATGAAATTATGGCCTGTATCAATTAGTTTTGATACAGGCTATTTTCATGTTTAGTCTTTTTATAAAGTTTCAGATTACTATGTATTTTTAGGTTTGTTTTTAGGAGAAAATCATGGCATTATCTATTGAAGAAGAAATCAAACGACGCCGCACTTTTGCGATTATTTCCCATCCCGATGCAGGTAAAACTACTCTCACAGAGAAGTTTCTTCTTTATGGTGGACAGATTAACTTGGCTGGCTCTGTTAAGGGCAAGGCTACAGCAAGACATGCTGTGTCTGACTGGATGGAGATAGAAAAGGAGAGAGGTATTTCTGTCACATCATCAGTGCTTCAGTTTGAGTATGAGGGCTACTGTATCAATATCTTGGATACACCTGGACATCAGGACTTCTCGGAGGATACTTATCGTACTCTTATGGCAGCGGATTCTGCTGTCATGGTTATTGATGCAAGCAAGGGTGTTGAGGCCCAGACTCGTAAGCTTTTTAAGGTATGTGTTATGCGTCACATCCCTATTTTTACCTTCATCAATAAGATGGATCGAGATGCCAATGATACCTTTGAGCTCCTTGATGATATAGAAAATGAACTGGGCATTGCCACAGTACCTGTTAACTGGCCTATAGGCTCAGGAAAGGGCTTCAAGGGAGTATACGATAGAAATACCCGTTGCGTTCGCCTTTTCGCAGATACTCAAAAGGGTACCAAGCAGGGTGAGGAAAAGATTCTTTCCATAGATGATCCTGCCATTATAGATGAGATAGGTCAGGATAAGTATGACCAGCTTATGGAAGAGTTAGAGCTTTTAGATGGAGCTGGGGCTGAGTTTGACCAGGAGCTTGTTACAGCAGGTGAGCTTTCACCAGTATTTTTTGGTTCAGCCCTCACTAATTTTGGTGTAGAGACCTTCTTGGAGCATTTTCTTAAAATGACCTATAGCCCACTTCCTCGTAAGTCGGATGCAGGGGAGATAAGCCCATTTTCAGAGGATTTTTCAGCCTTTGTATTTAAGATCCAGGCCAACATGAACAAGGCTCACCGTGACAGAGTTGCATTCCTTCGTATATGCTCAGGCAAGTTTGATGCTACAAAGGAGTATTTACATGTCCAGGGCAAGAAAAAGGCCAAGCTTTCTGCACCACAGCAGATGATGGCAGACGACCGCAAGATAGTCGATACAGCCTATGCAGGTGATATTATAGGTGTCTTTGATCCAGGCTTATACAGTATTGGCGATACCTTTACTTCTGCCAAGAAGCCATTTTGCTTCGAGGGTATTCCTACCTTTGCACCTGAGCACTTTGCCAGGGTTCGTCAGATAGACACTATGAAGCGTAAGCAGTTTATGAAGGGTATCACTCAGATAGCCCAGGAGGGTGCCATTCAGATATTCCAGGAGTACAATACCGGAATGGAAGAAATTATCGTAGGCGTTGTTGGTGTACTGCAGTTTGATGTGTTAAAATACAGATTAAATAACGAATACAATGTTGAAATAGGCCTTGAAAACCTGCCTTATGAGCATATTCGTTGGATCGAAGGTGACTACGATATCAATAAGATATCAGGAACCTCAGACATGAAGAAAATCAAGGATTTAAGAGACAGACCTCTTTTACTTTTTGTCAATTCATGGTCTGTTGGTATGGTTCTTGACCGTAACGAAGGTTTGGTACTTTCGGAGTTTGGTCGAGACTAATAAGCTGCCGGATGATTTTTAGCTGATTTATTGTTTTATAGCTAGTTGTTGAGACGCCGTAAGGCAGATACAATTATAGATATAGAGTCTTTTACAGGAGTGCATATGACACTAAAGGATTTATCCCAGGATAGACATAACAATCTCAATATTATAAGACTGTTTGCCTCTCTTTTAGTGCTTTATATGCATTCCTTTTCTGTTTGTATAGGAGACCAGAGGCAGGATATTACAGGTATTTTGACAGGCTATAAGCAGCTGTCAGGAGGCCTTGCTGTGGATATATTTTTTATTATTTCTGGCTTTTTGATTTGCCGCAGCTATGATAGAAGCAAGAGCCTGTGGGCCTATGTCAAGGCTCGGTTTCTTCGTATATGGCCCCTTCTTTTTGTGGTTGTTTGCCTTACTACCTTTATTATTGGTCCTATACTTACTGAGCACTCTTTATCCCTTTATTTTAGAAGCAATTGGTTTGGCTTTTTTAGGAATGCCTTTTTTATTAATACCTATTCCATGCTTCCTGGAGTTTTTAATAACCATTACAACCACAGTCTCAATGGTTCTCTTTGGACCTTACAGTATGAGGTTATATGTTATATCCTTGTGGTTCTTACAGCCTTTCTTTGGAAAAGGTTTAGGGCGACAGCCCCTGTATTTACCCTTGTTTTAGCTGGATTTTATTTGTATGGCACATATATTTCGCCTATAGATGTGGGCTTTGTTTCTACAGATTTTGTTGCCAATTTTGCCAGGCTTGCCATGTTTTTTTGCATGGGTATGACGTACTACAGATACCAGGACTATATACATATTTCCTGGAAATTATGTCTGATAGCTATTGCAGGCCTTGTTTTAGGCACTATACTCACTAATTTTGAGATTGTTTTTGCTATATTTGGTTCCTATATTATTTTCTTTATAGCTTTCCAGAAAATGGCTGTAGCTAGCTGGTATGATAAGGTGGGAGACTTGTCTTACGGAGTATATGTAATGGCTTTTCCCATTCAGCAGATTTTAGTGGATACTCTGGGGCAGCCTTCGGAGTACTATAAGACTATGACCATGAATCCATACCTTAATATGGTGCTTACTTTGGCTATTGTACTTCCCTTGTCTTGGCTTAGTTGGCGTTTTATAGAGTCGCCTTGTCTTAGGTTAAAGGATTTTACAATAAAAAAAGGTTGACGGAAATAGATTCATATTGTATATTTTTGGGCAGTGGCGTTCGCCACTGTCTTTTGTTTTTCTAAAAGTATTTCCCATTTATTTGTTGACATTTATATTTTGAATGAGTATTATTGTAACTAGAAAACGAACAGTTGTTCCGAACGGAGGTTTTATAAAATGGCAAATGAAGATAAGCAGCGCGCATTAGAGGCGGCTATTTCACAGATTGAGAAGGCATATGGTAAGGGCTCAGTTATGAAGCTGGGTGAGGGCACACACATGGTAGTTGATACCATTCCTACAGGCTCTATTTCCCTTGATATAGCCCTTGGTCAGGGTGGCTTGCCAAAGGGCCGTATTATCGAGATATATGGACCAGAGTCATCTGGTAAGACTACACTTGCACTTCATGCAGTAGCAGAGGCCCAGAAGGCGGGAGGCATTGCAGGTTTCATCGATGCAGAGCATGCCCTTGATCCTACTTATGCCAAGGCTATTGGTGTTGACATTGACAATTTATATATTTCTCAGCCAGATAATGGCGAGCAGGCTCTTGAGATTACAGAGACTATGGTGCGTTCAGGCGCTCTTGATATCATTGTAGTTGACTCTGTTGCAGCCTTGGTTCCAAAGGCCGAGATAGATGGAGACATGGGAGACAGCCATGTAGGTCTTCAGGCTCGTCTTATGTCACAGGCCATGAGAAAGCTTACAGGTATAGTTTCCAAGACTAATTGCGTGGTTATTTTTATCAACCAGCTTCGTGAGAAGGTTGGTGTTATGTTCGGTAATCCAGAGACTACTACTGGTGGTCGCGCTCTCAAGTTCTATGCTTCAGTACGTATTGATGTGCGCCGTATTGAGTCTCTCAAGCAGTCTGGTGAGGTTATCGGTAACAGAACCAGAGCCAAGATTGTCAAGAACAAGGTGGCACCTCCATTTAGAGAGGCAGAGTTTGATATTATGTTTGGTGAGGGCATTTCCCGTGAGGGAGATATTCTTGATGTAGCTACCAATCTTGATATTGTACAGAAGTCTGGTGCCTGGTATGCATACTTGGGCGAGAAGATTGGCCAGGGCCGTGAGAATGCCAAGACATATCTCAAGCAGAATAAAGAGGTCTGCAATGAGATAGCAGAGGCTATCAGGGCTCATTACGCCCAGACTGATGAGTCTGAGGTAGGCCTTGTTGGTGGTGAAAAGAAAGAAGATATTCCTACAGAGGTTATTGAATAATGCAAGTTACTTCTCTTACCAGGTTAACTAAGGGAAGAAGCAAGGTCTGTCTCGACAACGTGACAGACTTTGTTCTTTATAAGGGTGAAATTAGTCAATATGACATTGAGGAGGGTAGCTTTCTGTCTGATAGTCAGTATCAGGCTATTGTGACAGAGATACTTATACCTCGATGCAAGAAGCGGGGTCTTTATCTATTACAAAAGCAGGACCGTACTGAGGCCAATTTGCGCAGCAAGCTCAAGGAAGGGGGCTATCCCGAGCCTGTAATCGATGAGGCTATAGCTTATATTGCTTCCTTTGGTTATATTGATGATGAGCGCTATGCAGCCAGTTACATTCGTTTTTATCAGACCTCTAAAAGTAAGCAGCGTATTAAGCAGGATTTGATGGCCAAGGGGGTCTCTGGAGACATTATAGAGTCTTGTCTTGAAAGCGAATACGAAGAGGACGAGCTTGATATGGTGCTTAAGCTTCTGGCTAAAAAGAAGTATGATTCTGAGACTGCCACCTATCAGGATAAGGCAAAGCTTTACCGTTTTTTGGCAGGCAGGGGATTTTCTTCAGATACAATAAAAAAAGCTTTAGATTTGTAATAAAAAAGCCTAGCAGCTTTTTGGCTGCTAGGTTTTTCAATTTATTTAATCTAATCTTCCAAACTCATCGCTATAACACTCAGAAAAACGTGCTGAAAAAGATGGCTCTTCATTATTGGCATAGAGGTGGGCTCTTTCTCCAAATGCCAGCATACGCCATGATGCAATACCTTTTCTTCTTTCTTCAGTAACTAAGGTAGTAAAAGAAGTAGGTGCGGCAGCACAGCCGTGCCACAGCTGCATAGGTGATATATTAAGCAGATGACTTAAGAGTACACATTCTAAGCCAAAATGGCAGAAGAATACAATGGTGTCGTGATTAGGACTGATGGCATCATAGATTTTGTCCTTTCTTTTATAACCGTGCTTTTCAAGGACCTCATCGAGCCCATTGCAGACCCATTTATATTGGGTATATACCTGGTCGGCTTCCATGGCATCTGTTGTGTGCCACATATTGTCAGAGAAATATTTATCTTCTTTAGTCCAGTCTTGAGGCAGCCAATCCCATGGAATTGATTTTTCATCAGGAAGGTTAGGCTTTGTCATAGGGGCTTCAAATTCTCTTAACCACTTACATTCTGTAGCAGTCCGTCCCATTTTTTTTAGTGTAGCAGATGCTGTGTCTTTAGCCCTGCCTAGAGGTGATACATAAAATGCGCTTATATCCTTGGTTTTTAAAAAGTCACTGAGATATTCGGCTTCCCGCCAGCCTTTTTTAGTGAGGGTATCATGTTCGTAATCAGGATCTCCGTGACGTATTATAATTAGCTTCATAATTTCTCCTTTTGTTTTGATAATCTTTTATTAGTATATCCCAAGAGTCTATGTTATTGGCTTTAGACATGAAATAACCATGCAATGACTTGTATAAGATCTTTGTTAATTTTAGCAGATTATCTTTTATTTTTCTGAATAATTCTACCACAACTTGACAGACCTCAGCTATAAAGTTAAACTAAATATGTTGAAATTTGAGAATAAAAGTCATTTGGCTTTTGTTTAAAATATCAATAGAAATTAAATAAGGAGGTGCTCCTGTGCTAACAGTAGTTGTCGCAATTTTAGTTGCGATAGTTGCAGTTCTTGTGACACTGGCAGTTGCCAATAAGATTCACCAGGATCAGGAAAAGGCCAAGATTAATTCAGCCGAAGCCAAGGCTCGTGAGATTATTGACGAAGCAGTGCGCGCCGCAAAATCCGAAGAGACAGAAGCCAAGCTTAAGATTCAGGAAGAGAAGATTAAGCAGAAGGATGAGCTCGACAAGGAAATCCGCGAACGCAGGAATGAGGTTCAGCGCAGCGAAAATCGTATTGCTCAGAAGGAAGATTCTCTGAACAAGAAGATTGACGCTCAGGAAAGAAGAGAAGCTGAGCTTAACAAGCAGGAACAGCAGCTTAATAAGCAACGCGAAGAAGTAGCAAAGCTTAATCAGCAAAGAGTACAGGAACTAGAGAGAATCTCAGGACTTACCTCCGAACAAGCAAAAGATCAACTTTTAAAATCTGTAGAAGAAGACGTCAAGCTTGACGTAGCGAAGCTCATTAAGGAATCTTATGCACAGGCAAAGGACGAGGCTGATAAGAAGGCTCGTGATATTGTTGTTAGTGCTATCCAGAAGTGCTCAGCTGACCATGTGGCTGAGACTACTATTTCCGTTGTTCAGCTTCCAAATGACGAAATGAAGGGACGTATCATCGGTCGTGAGGGACGTAATATCCGTACACTTGAGACCATGACAGGTGTAGAGCTTATCATTGATGATACACCAGAGGCTGTTATTTTATCAGCCTTTGATCCAGTGCGCCGCGAGATCGCTCGTATCGCCTTGGAGAAGCTTATTGTGGATGGACGTATTCATCCAGCCAGAATTGAGGAGATGGTTGAAAAGGCCAAAAAAGAAGTAGAACAGCAGATTCGAGAGGAGGGTGATGCAGCCGCTCTTGAGGTAGGTGTTCAGGGTATTCACCCAGATTTACTTCGTCTCCTTGGTAAAATGAAGTTTAGAACCAGTTATGGTCAGAATGTTTTAAAGCATTCTGTTGAGGTAGCACAGTTATCAGGCTTACTTGCTGCAGAGCTTGGGCTTGATGTTAGAGTTGCCAAGCGTGCTGGTTTGCTTCACGATATAGGTAAAGCAGTAGATAAGGAGCAGGAGGGTACTCACGTACAGCTTGGTGCTGATTTGTGCCGTAAGTACAAGGAGTCACAGACTGTTATTAACGCTGTTGAGGCTCACCATGGTGACGTAGAGCCAGAGACACTTATAGCTTGTATTGTACAGGCTTCGGATGCTATTAGCGCAGCACGTCCAGGTGCAAGACGCGAGGCAATCGAGACATATTCTAACAGATTAAAAGAGCTTGAAGAGATTTCTAATAGCTTCAAGGGAGTTGAAAAATCATTTGCTATTCAGGCAGGTCGAGAGATTCGAGTAATGGTAGTTCCAGACCAGGTCAACGATGCTGACATGGTTATTATGGCCCGTGATATTTCCAAGGCGATTGAGTCGCAGCTTGAGTATCCAGGTCAGATTAAGGTCAACGTGATTAGAGAATCGCGTGTTACTGATTACGCAAAGTAAAACTTAGGCGGTTGGGTTCTCCCAATCGCCTTTTTCATTGAGGGAGGTAAGGCACCAGGACAGGTGCTTGTAGGAAATCTTGCTTCAAATGCCATTATAACTAATTGTTGTCGTCTATTGATTAAAGGAGATTAAGCATGGAAGAGATTAAACGAATCAAAAGAGAATTGGTACACCAAGGTGCTATTGTAGATATGTACGAGGATACAGTACAGTTTGCTGATGGCTCTACTCAGAAGTGGGATTTCATATCACACAGAATGGGGGCTGCCTGTGTCTTGCCAGTTAAGTCTGATGGAAAGATACTTATGGTAAAGCAATACAGAAATGCCCTTGACAGAGTAACCTTAGAGATACCAGCAGGTAAGAGAGATTCTTTGGATGAAGACACAGCTATTTGTGCTGCAAGAGAACTGGAGGAAGAGACTGGCTACAGGGCAGATAATATTTCTAAGCTTCTAAGCATTAAGACCACAGTGGCATTTTGCGATGAGTTTATAGATGTATATTTGGCTACAGGCTTGGAAAAAATCGGTGAGCAGCACTTGGACGAGGGTGAAGATATAGATGTAGTAGAGTATGATTTGGATCAGCTTTGCCAGATGTGCTACGATGGAATTCTTCAAGATGCTAAAACAGTTGCAGCAATAATGGCCTATAAAGCAAAAATATCTGACAATACCATCGCAAAATAACTATTATCTAATTATCTGACAATTCCAGAAAAATAATGCTTTACAAAGCTAAAGCTGAGTAGTATATTTTTTCTTGGACAAAGATGTCATGAATGAGCCCACTGATTGGTGGGCTTCTTTGTGACATCTTTTTTTCGCTATTTTGCAAAAATAGTAGCATTTAGCGATGGCAACATTAACTAATCAATGTAAAAGGAGTTGTATTATGGGTAATTCAACAGGTTTGTATTCAAGTGAATTTGAACACGACAACTGTGGTATCGGTGCTGTTGTATCTATCAAGGGTATTAAGACACACCAGACTGTTTCTGATGCTCTCAAGATTGTAGAGAACTTAGAGCACAGAGCAGGTAAGGATGCCGAGGGTAAGACCGGTGATGGTGTTGGTATTCTTCTTCAGATTTCACACCGCTTTTTCAAGAAGGCTTGTAAGCAGGCAGGTATTGAAATTGGCGACGAGAGAGACTATGGCGTTGGTATGTTTTTCTTTCCTCAGGATGAGCTTAAAAGAAAACAATCAATGAAGATGTTTGAAATCATCGTTGAAAAGGAAGGACTGGAGTTTTTAGGCTGGAGAGAGGTACCTACCAAGCCTGAGGTACTTGGTAAGAAGGCAATTGACTGCATGCCTCATATTATGCAGGCCTTTGTTAAGCGTCCAGAGAACACCCCTAAGGGACTTGATTTTGATAGAAAGCTTTATGTTGCAAGACGAGTATTTGAGCAGACCTGTGAAAATACCTACGTAGCATCTCTTTCCAGCAGAACTATTGTATATAAGGGTATGTTTTTGGTGGGTCAGCTCCGCACTTTCTTTGCAGATCTTCACGACGAGGACTATGAATCTGCTATTGCAACAGTTCACTCACGCTTCTCTACCAATACCAATCCATCATGGGAGAGAGCTCATCCTAACAGATTTATCGTTCACAATGGTGAGATTAATACTATCAAGGGTAATGCAGATAAAATGCTTTCTCGTGAGGAGACCATGGTTTCTCCAGTTCTTGAGAGCCAGATGTCAAAGATTACTCCTGTATGTAATCAGGCAGGTTCAGATTCAGCAATGCTTGATAATGCCTTAGAGTTTCTTGTTATGAATGGCATGCCTCTGCCACTTGCTGTTATGATTACCATACCTGAGCCTTGGGTTAAAAACAAAGCCATGGATCAGAATAGAAAGGACTTCTACCAGTACTATTCTACAATGATGGAGCCATGGGATGGTCCTGCTTCTATTCTTTTCTCAGACGGAGATATTATGGGTGCGGTTCTTGACAGAAATGGTCTTCGCCCATCTCGTTATTATATTACAAATGACGATTATCTCATTTTGTCATCAGAGGTAGGTGTACTTCCTATAGAAGAGAGCCGTATCAAGGTAAAGGACAGACTTAAGCCAGGAAAAATGCTTCTTGTAGATACTGTAAAGGGCTGCCTTATCGATGATGAGGAGCTTAAGAGTCATTTTTCTACCAGACAACCATATGGTCAGTGGCTTGATTCCAAGCTTGCTCATCTCAAGGACATTAAGATTCCAAATGAGATGGTGCCAACCCACTCTGATGAGGAGCGCAAGAGATTACAAAAGGCCTTTGGTTATTCATACGAAGAGCTTCAGCAGTCTATTTTACCTATGGCTTTAAATGGCGGTGAGAATACTGGAGCTATGGGTATTGACGTACCTTTGGCTGTGCTTTCTAACCAGCACCAGCCTCTCTTTAATTACTTCAAGCAGCTTTTTGCCCAGGTAACCAATCCACCAATCGATTCTATTCGTGAGGAGATAGTTACAGCGACTACCATATATCTTGGTACAGCTGGCAACGTGTTGGAGGAGACAGAGGATAACTGCAATATGCTGCAGATAAATAATCCTATCCTAACCAACACTGACTTGATGAAAATCAAGACTATGAAGGTACCAGGTCTTAAGGCTGAAACAGTGCCTATTACCTATTATAAAAACACATCCCTTGAGAAGGCTATTGATCATCTTTATGTAGAGATAGACAGAGTTAACAGAGACGGAGCTAATATCATCATCCTTTCAGACAGAGGAGTAGATGAAAACCACGTAGCTATTCCATCTCTTCTTGCAGTTGCTGCAGTACAGCATCATCTGGTTCAGACAAAGAAGCGTACATCACTTTCTTTGGTACTTGAGTCAGGTGAGCCTAGAGAGGTTCATCATTTTGCTACACTTTTGGGTTATGGTGCTTCTGCTATCAATCCTTATTTGGCCCAGGAGTCTATCCAGGAGCTTATTGACCTTGGCATGCTGAAAAAGGATTATCATGCAGCTGTTGATGCCTATAACGAGGCTGTTATTTCAGGTATTGTAAAAATAGCATCAAAGATGGGTATTTCTACAGTGCAGTCATATGCCGGCGCTAAGATTTTCGAGGCAATTGGTATCAGTTCAGCTGTAATTGACAAGTATTTTACAGGCACAATCAGCCGTATCGAGGGTATCACCATCGAGGACATTCAGGCGGATGTGGAGGCTGCTCATTCAAAGGCCTTTGATCCACTTGGACTTGAGGTTGATAACACTCTTGATTCAAAGGGTGCTCACAAGATGAGAAGCGGTAAGGAGGAGCATCTTTACAATCCTGCTACTATTCATTTGCTTCAGCTGGCTACCCGCACAGGTGACTACAACACATTCAAGGAATATACAGCCTTGGTTAATAAAGAGGATTCTGTAAGAAATCTTAGAGGTCTTATGGACTTCAATTATCCTAAGAAGTCTATTCCTATCGACCAGGTTGAGTCAGTGGATTCTATTGTCCGTAGATTTAAGACTGGTGCCATGTCATATGGCTCTATTTCAAAAGAGGCCCACGAGACTATGGCTATTGCCATGAATATGCTTCACGGCAAGTCAAATTCTGGTGAAGGTGGCGAGGAGGATTCTCGTTACACAATAGGTAAGGATGGCCTTAATCGCTGCTCAGCCATCAAGCAGGTGGCATCAGGACGTTTTGGTGTAACCAGCAAGTATCTGGTATCTGCACAGGAGATTCAGATAAAGATGGCCCAGGGAGCTAAGCCAGGCGAGGGTGGTCATTTGCCAGGTAAAAAGGTATATCCTTGGATTGCAAAGACCCGTCTTTCAACACCAGGTGTGGCCCTTATTTCACCACCACCACATCACGATATTTACTCTATCGAGGATTTGGCACAGCTTATATATGATTTGAAAAATGCTAACAAAAACGCCCGTATTTCAGTAAAGCTGGTATCTGAGGCAGGCGTTGGTACAGTAGCCTCAGGTGTTGCCAAGGCAGGTGCCCAGGTAATACTTATCTCAGGATATGACGGAGGTACAGGTGCTGCTCCAAAGTCATCTATTCACAATGCAGGTCTTCCTTGGGAACTTGGTCTTGCTGAGGCTCATCAGACTCTTACTATGAATGGCTTGAGAAACAAGGTAGTAATTGAGACAGATGGTAAGCTTATGAGCGGCCGTGACGTGGCTATCGCCTGTGCGCTTGGAGCAGAGGAGTTTGGCTTTGCCACAGCACCACTTGTTACTATGGGCTGTGTAATGATGCGTGTTTGTAACCTGGATACCTGCCCTGTTGGTGTTGCTACCCAGAATCCAGAGCTTAGAAAGCGCTTTACTGGTAAGCCTGAGTATGTAGTTAATTTCATGCGTTTCATTGCTCAGGAGCTTCGTGAATATATGGCAGCTCTTGGCTGCAAGACCTTGGACGATCTGTGCGGACGTACTGATTTACTTAAGGTTAAGGAATCATGTGAGACTGGTAAGTATGGCAAGGTTGATCTTAGCCCAATTCTTAATAATCCTTTTGCAGGAGATAAGATTAGCTATACAAAGAAAAATGTATATGACTTTGAGCTAGAAAAGACCATTGATGAAAAGGTATTTTTAAAGAAGATGAAGACAGCCCTTGATGAGGGCACAAAGAAGTCTGTAGAGGTAGATGTTACAAATACAGACAGATCAGTGGGAACTCTTCTTGGAGCAGAAATCACAAGACGCTTTGGTGAGAATCTTGATGATGATACTTATCAGGTACTTTGCCATGGAGCAGGTGGTCAGTCTTTTGGCGCCTTTATTCCAAAGGGACTTACTCTTGAGCTTGTAGGTGATTCCAACGATTACTTCGGCAAGGGCTTATCAGGCGGTAAGCTTGTAGTATATCCTCCTACAGGAGCTTCCTATAAAGAGGATGAAAATATCATCATTGGAAACGTTGCATTATATGGTGCAACAAGTGGAAAGGCCTTTATCAATGGTGTTGCAGGTGAGCGTTTCTGTGTAAGAAATTCTGGCGCAACAGCAGTAGTTGAGGGCTGCGGTGATCATGGCTGCGAGTATATGACAGGTGGCCGCGTGGTAGTTCTTGGAACAACTGGCAAGAACTTTGCTGCTGGTATGTCAGGTGGTATTGCCTATGTACTTGATGAGGATCAGACACTTTACAAGCGCTTAAATAAGTCTATGGTTTCCCTGGAGACAGTTACTGACAAGTATGACGTACTTGAGCTTAAGGAAATTATTTCACAGCATGTGGCTTTGACCAATTCTAAAAAGGGTAAGGAAATCGTTGACAACTTTAGCGAGTATTTACCAAAGTTTAAGAAGATAGTTCCTTATGACTATAAAAAGATGATGAATACAATTGTTCAGATGGAAGAAAAGGGTCTTTCAAGTGAACAGGCTCAGATTGAAGCATTTAATGTACTGTGTAAATAGGAGGTAGCACAATGGGAAAGCCAACCGGTTTTTTGGAATATGAGAGAAAAGAGGCTGCCGCAGTTGCACCTCTTGAGAGAATTAAAAATTTTAATGAGTTTCACACCCCTCTTTCAAAGGAAGAGCAGCAAAAGCAGGGAGGTCGTTGCATGGATTGCGGCGTACCTTTTTGCCAGGCTGGCGTGACAATAAAGGGGATGACTTCAGGATGTCCTCTTAACAACCTGATACCTGAGTGGAATGACCTTGTATATCAGGGCAACTACGAGATGGCTTATAAAAGACTGCACAAGACAAGCAACTTTCCAGAGTTTACCTGTCGTGTGTGTCCAGCTCTTTGCGAGAAGGCATGTACATGTGGCTTAAATGGTAGTCCGGTTTCTACCAAGGAAAATGAGATGGCCATCATTGAGTATGCTTACGAAAACGGTCTTGCAGGCCCTAAGGTGCCAAAGGCTCGTACAGGAAAAAGAGTGGCAGTAGTAGGCTCAGGCCCTTCAGGTCTTGCGGTTGCAGACCAGCTTAACAAGCGTGGCCATTTGGTTACAGTTTATGAGAGAAATGATAAGGTGGGCGGTTTGCTTCGCTATGGTATCCCTAATATGAAGCTTGAGAAGCAGTATATTGACCGCAAAATTGATGTAATGAAAGCTGAGGGAGTAGACTTTGTTGTCAACACTAATGTAGGTGTAGATATCAAGGCCAAGAAGCTTGTAGATGACTATGACGCAGTTGTTCTTTGCGGTGGCTCATCAAATCCAAGAGATATTGATGCTGTAGGAAGAAAGGATGCTAAGGGCATTTATTTTGCAGTAGACTTCCTTACTTCTACTACAAAGTGTCTCTGGGCAAATGATATGAAGCTGGTGGATGGCCAGTATATCTCAGCTAAGGACAAGGATGTAATTATCATAGGTGGTGGTGACACAGGTAATGACTGTGTAGGTACATCTATCCGTCATGGCTGCAAGTCAGTTACCCAGCTTGAGATGATGCCAAAGGCTCCAGATACTAGAGCAGAGACCAACCCTTGGCCACAGTGGCCACTTGTGTGCAAGACAGACTATGGCCAGCAGGAAGCGATTGCAGTATTCGGCCATGATCCTCGTATCTACACAACTACTGTCAAGGAATTCAAGAAGGACAAGGACGGCAATATTATGGCTGCTGTACTTGTGTCCCTTGAGTCTAAAACTGACGAGAAGACAGGTCGCAGAATGATGGTTCCTGTTGAGGGTACAGAAAAAGAAGTACCTTGCCAGCTGGTACTTATAGCTGCAGGCTTTTTAGGCTCACAAAAGTATGTAACAGATGCTTTTGGAGTAGAGCTTGATGCTAGAACTAATGTAGCTTCAAAGTCAGCAGATACCTTTGCTACATCAGTTGATAAGGTCTTTACAGCAGGAGATATGCATACAGGACAATCCCTTGTAGTAAAGGCTATTCGCCAGGGTAGAGATTGTGCAAGAGAAGTTGATGAGTATTTGATGGGATATACCAATATATAATATTAAAAAAGAAAGCCTGAACCAGCTATTGGTTCAGGCTTTTTTATAACTAAAGCTAAGTATTATATTGGAACATATATCTTAGTGGTAGTTTGCCACAGCTAAATAGAAATTGTCATCTCCATTGCCTTGATTTTTGCTTAGAGGAGGGAGATCATGACAACAGATTTTAATTATTTATTAAGCTCAGCCAAGGTGTAAAGCAGGTGGCGGGTGTCCTCCCAACCAAGACAAGGATCAGTAATAGACTGGCCATAAGTCTGGTGGTCTGATATTTTCTGATTACCCTCAACCAGGTAGCTTTCTACCATAACGCCTTTTACGATTTTTTTGATGTCATCTGAGTTGTTACGGCTGTGCATTACTTCTTTTACAATACGAATCTGTTCTTTGTATTTTTTATTTGAGTTGGAGTGGTTGGCATCTACTATGCAGGCAGGGTTAACTAAATCCATCTTTTCATACATCTCGTTGAGACGCATCAGGTCTTCGTAGTGATAGTTTTGTACACAGTTACCGTGCTTTGACACTGCACCACGAAGGATAGTGTGAGCCAGTGGGTTGCCACTTGTTTCTACCTCATAACCTGCAAAGGTAAAGTGATGTGGGTGCTGGGCTGCGTATACAGAGTTAAGCATTACAGAAAAGTCTCCAGATGTAGGATTCTTCATACCTGAAGCCACATCAAAGCCGGACACTGTAAGTCTGTGGTGCTGGTCCTCAACAGAACGGGCTCCTATGGCCACGTAAGATAGAAGATCCTCTACATAGCCCCAGTTTTCAGGGTAAAGCATCTCATCGGCACAGGTCATGTGAGATTCTGTCATGGCACGGAGCTGCATCTTTCTCATGGCGATAAGACCGCCCACCATATCAGGAGCTTCATTAGGGTCTGGCTGGGAGGCGATTCCCTTGTAGCCATCGCCAGTAGTACGAGGCTTGTTAGTATATATACGAGGTACTACAAAAACCCGGTCTGCTACATCCTCGGCTACACGGGAAAGCTTGCTGATGTATTCGCATACGGCATCCTCGTTGTCAGCTGAGCATGGACCTATGATGCATAAGATACGATCATCCTTGCCGGTAATAATATCAGAAATAACCTGATCTCTTTGAACCTTGATTTTTTTAAGGTCTTCTGATATAGGAAGCATCTCCTTAATCTCGGCAGGAGAAGGCATTTGCTTTAAGTAATTGAAACTCATAATATTTCCTCCAAATATTTTGAATATTTACAGCTATCTGGCAATGGAGTCAAATAGTTACCGCTTCCTATTCTATGTAATATAACTTCTTTAGTCAAATAAAGTTTTGCCCAAGAATAGAAAATATACTAGTTGCCTTCATTGACTTTATAAAAGTGCTTTGCTAGAATGAATAAGCAGTTTTTTTGTAGGCGTAGCGTAGCTGGATAACGCATCGGACTCCGACTCCGAAGACCGCCGGTTCGAATCCGGCCGTCTACATTTTATTTTGGAGGATATTTTATGGAAGCATTTAAGACAAAGCTTACATCCATTTTTAATACATGTATTTCTTTTGTTAAGGGTCACGGCAGATATTTTGTTGGCGCCATTATTTTTGTATGTATTATGCTGATACTTTTCAGCTGTACATCTGCAGATACTTCATCTGAAGATCCAACAGCAGGAGTTTATGAGGCATATAGCGAGTCAGTTGATGATGAGATTGTTACCCTGATTAACAACTATTACACTGCCTATGCTTCAGGTGATACGGATACCATTCAGTCTCTGGCTACACCTGTCTGTGCCCAGGAGATTAGCTACATACAGTTTTACAGCCAGTATATTGACAGCTTTTCTGACATACAGCTTTTTACTAAAAAAGGACTTACTGATGATTCCTATCTGGTTTCAGCTGTAGTTAACCTCAAGTTTGTTGATATTGATACATTGGCTCCAGGCTGTGATTTCTTCTATGTGGAGAAAAATGAGGATGGAGCATACTATATCAATAATACCTATGGCAGCTTTAATCAGACAAACTCTGTATACCAGATGGATACCGATATATCCAATCTCATAGCTGTATTCAACCAGCAGGAGGATGTGCTCGTTAAGGAAGCTACAGTCCAGGAGGCCTTTGATAAGGCTCTTGCATCTGATTCAGCCTTGAGTGATTTTATTGGTACTACATTGACAAATGCTATTGTTCAATGGAATTCAGATTATCAGGCACAGGTTGCTGCCGATGAGGCTGCCGCAGCAGAGGCTCAGGCTGAGGAAGAGGCCCAGGCCGAGGCAGATGCTCAGGCTGCTGCTAGTGCAGAGCAGGAGGCAGCTGAAGAAGCTAATGCCTATACAGGTACTGTTAATTCAAGGGCCAATGTAAGAGAGTCGGCTGATGCATCCAGCAACAAGCTTGGCGCCCTTGATCAGGGGTCACAGGTTACAATCTATGGAGAGGAAGGGGATTTCTATAAGATAGATTACGAAGGCTCTAGAGCTTATATTACAAAGGAAGCTGTTACAAGTGGCGATAGTACAGATACAGCAGACACAGAAGATAATACTTCTACTTCGACATCAGCCTTGGAAAAGGGAATAGAGATTACCTTGGATTCTACAGTCAATATTCGTTCGTCCATGGATTCTTCTTCGTCAAAGGTAGTAGTTGCCTATGCTGGAGAAAAGGTTACTGTTGTTATGAGCTATGCCGAGGGTTGGACCAAGGTTAAGTATGGCAAAAAAGAAGGCTACATCCGTACCGATTTATTACAATAATTAGTTTTTGATAAATATGTGTTTGAAAATACTTGTGTAGAATTTCTACACAAGTATTTTAATATTAGAAAAAGCGGTAAGCTAAGGCCAGCTTAGTCAAGCTTGATAAAAGGAATTTATGGAAGAATTTATTCGTTTAAATAAATATCTCTCAGATGCTGGAGTTTGCTCCAGAAGAGCAGCCGATACAGCCATAGCAGAAGGGCGGGTACTTGTTAATGGAAAGCAGCCTGAGCTTGGACAAAAGGTTGGTCCCAAGGATCAAGTATCTTTTGACGGCAAGCTGGTTTCAGATGCTGGTAAAAAGGATATTCTAATAGCTTATAATAAGCCTCGAGGTATAGTTTGCACTTCTGAAAAGAGAGAAAAAAATAATATTGTTGACCATATCAACTATGGCAGCAGAATATATCCTATAGGACGCCTTGATAAGGATTCTGAGGGCCTTATTTTACTTACCAATCAGGGGGATTTGGTTAATAAAATAATGCGCGGTGTTAATGGCCATGAGAAGGAATATATAGTAAGGGTTAATAAACCAGTTACTGCAGATTTTATAAAAAAGATGTCCCAGGGAGTGTATCTTGATGAGCTTGAAGTTACAACAAGACCTTGTAAGCTAAAAAAGCTCTCAAATGATACTTTTTCTATTATACTTACTCAGGGGCTTAATCGGCAGATACGCAGGATGTGCCAGATGCTGGATTATAGGGTTGTGTCCTTAAAGAGGATTCGCATTATGAATATCACCTTGGGAGATTTAGCCAAGGATTCTTACAGGGATGTTACAGCAGAGGAGCTGTCACTGCTCAATGCTTTGTTAAAGGGGTCAAGAAATTGATGGAAATAAAAGAAGAATTAGAAAATCTGAAAAAAGAAATCGAGTATCATAGCGCAAGATATTACAATGATGACGCTCCGGAGATAAGCGATTATGACTACGATATGCTTATGAAGCGCCTTAAGGAAATAGAAAAAGACCATCCTGATCTTGTCTCAGCAGATTCCCCTACACAGCATGTGGGAGGAAAGGCGAAAAGAGAAGCGGGAGTTCTTGTTCGCCATAATGTACCTATGCTATCCCTGATGGATGTATTTTCTCGTGGGGAAGTTGACGCCTTTGTGGCAGACATGCAGTCTCAGTTTGACAATCCTGAGTTTGTCGTAGAGTATAAGATAGACGGTCTTTCTATGGCTTTACGCTATGAGAAGGGGCACCTTGTTTTGGCAGAGACAAGGGGAGACGGAGTAGAATTTGGAGAGGATGTTACTGCCAATGCCCTGATGCTTAAAGATATAGTAAGGGACTTGAAGGATGCCCCAGAATACTTAGAGATACGCGGGGAAGTCTACATGTCTGAGAAGGATTTTTTACATACCAACGAGACCCAGGAGCTTCTTGGCAAAAAGACCTTTGCCAATCCAAGAAATTGTGCAGCTGGAACTCTTCGTCAGCTGGATTCATCAATTGTAAAGGAGAGAGGTCTGTCTCTTTTTATTTTTAATTTACAGCAGGTTCGGGGCATGGCTTTTGATACCCACACTCAGTGTTATGAATATCTTAAGAGCCAGGGCATACATGTCATTGATGATTACAGGGTATGTCACAGTGCTGATGAAGTGTGGGATGCCATATGTGCTATAGGAGACAACCGAGGCAATCTTGCATATGATATAGATGGAGCTGTAGTAAAGCTTAACAGCTATGAGCAGCGCACTATAGCAGGGGAAACCTCAAAGGTGCCTAAATGGGCAGTGGCTTACAAGTATCCACCGGAAGAAAAGGAAACTAAGCTTCTTGATATAGAGCTGTCTGTAGGTCGCACTGGCAGAGTGACACCTACAGCTGTTTTTGAGCCAGTTAGACTTTGTGGTACATCAGTTTCCAGGGCAACTCTTCATAACCAGGATTTTATTGATGATTTGGACTTAGGCATTGGGGATACAATTGTTGTATATAAGTCTGGGGAGATTATTCCAAAGGTAAAAAAAGTACTTCACGAAAAAAGGCCAGCTCATGTTGTTGCCTTTAAAATACCTGATGTTTGTCCTGTTTGCGGGGGCAAGGTTACACGGGATGAAAATACAGCAGACATGAAGTGTCTTAATCCCGCATGTCCAGCTCAGTTGGAACGTCACATTATTAACTTTGTTTCCAGGGATGCTATGGATATCAAGGGTTTTGGTCAGGTTTATATAGAGGAGCTGGTAAGGCAGGGCTTTATTCATGACATTTCAGATATATATTTCTTAAAAGAGCACAGGGATGAGCTGATTGAAAAAGGCATTATTGGAAAAGAAAAGAATACAGATAAGCTTCTTCTTGCAATAGAGGGATCAAAGTCAAACGATGCTTACAGGTTATTTACAGGCTTTGGTATTCCAAATGTTGGAAAAGCCGCTGCAAAGTCAGTACTTAAGCGGTTTAAGACTATTGAGACAATTATGAATTGTAGTATAGAGGAGCTGACTAAGGTTGAAGATATTGGCATGATTTCAGCATCCTCCATCTATGAATATTTGCATGATGAGGCCAATATTGCTATTATAAATAAGTTGGCTCAGGCGGGGCTTAATATGGCCCTTATTGAGGACCAGGCAGATAGTGATATTTTTGCAGGCAAGACCTTCGTCATTACAGGTACTCTTCCTTCTATGGGTAGAAAAGAAGCAGCTGAGCTGATTGAGAAAAATGGTGGCAAGGTTGCAGGCTCTGTTTCAAAGAAAACAGACTTCCTTCTTGCCGGAGAGGCTGCAGGAAGCAAGCTGGATAAGGCGACTTCCTTGGGAGTAGCAGTGATAGATGAAGCAGAGTTGCTTAGCATGATTAATAGTTAATTGGGAGATAAAAATGCCAATCAAGATTCAAAGTGATTTGCCAGCAAAGGCAATATTAGAGCATGAAAATATATTTGTTATGGATGAAGTCAGGGCGGCTCATCAGGACATTCGTCCAATTGATATAGCCATTCTCAATCTTATGCCATTGAAGGAGGATACAGAGCTGCAGCTTCTTCGTTCTCTTTCTAATACACCATTGCAGGTCAATGTGACTTTTCTTACTGTAGAGAGCCATGAGTCCAAAAATACCAGCAGGTCTCATCTTAATAATTTTTACGAAAAGACAACAGATGTGATGGACAAGTTTTTTGATGGTCTTATTATTACAGGGGCACCTGTGGAGCAAATGCCTTTTGAAGAGGTGGATTATTGGAAAGAATTGACTCGTGTTATGGATTGGTCCAAGACAAATGTCACAAGTACACTTCATTTGTGCTGGGGAGCTCAGGCAGGTCTCTACTATAGATATGGCATCAATAAGTATGATTTAGATGAAAAGATGTTTGGCGTATTTTGGCACAAGGTTCAAAATCGCAAAGTACCTTTAGTAAGAGGATTTGATGATGAGTTTATGGCGCCTCATTCCAGACATACTGGAGTAGCTACTGAGCTGATTGAGGGATGCCAGGATTTGATTGTTCTTGCGAAGTCAGAAGAAGCTGGAGTCTTTTTGTGCATGTCGGCAGATGGCAGCAATATATTTGTGATGGGGCATCCGGAATATGACCGCTATACCTTGGACTCAGAGTATAAGCGTGATAAGGGAAAGGGGCTTCCTATCAGCTTGCCTAAGAATTATTATCCTGGGGATGATGATTCAAAGAAGCCTTTGCTTCAGTGGCGTGGTCATGCAAATACTTTATATACCAATTGGCTCAATTATTATGTATACCAAAATACACCATATGAGTTTAAAAAGTGATTTTTCATTTATTGAATTTTATTTGGCTCGTAAGAGGCATAAATAATTAAGGTTTACCAACGGGACATTTTTTGTTATAATTGTTCTAGTTTTCTATGAATATTCAGGAGGCATCGTATGGCAGATAACAAACTTTTTGCTATAACTATTAACGGCGACGGTGGAGTTAACATCTCAGAGGAGGTTGTTGGCATTATTGCTGGTCTTGCTGCTGCAGAGGCTGAGGGCGTTGATTCCTTAGCAGGTGGTCTTACTGTAGACAACATCTCAAAGGCAGGTATGGGCAAGCTTTCCAAGGCTATTCGCATTGTTGATGACGGCGAGGGCAAGATTATAGTTCGCATGTCTATCAATATGAAGTATGGCTTCGAGATACCAGGTGTTTGCCGCACAGTTCAGGACAAGGTTAAGACTGCAGTTGAGACCATGACAGGCCTTGAGGTTACAGCTGTAGATATTCGTATTGCCACAGTTTCTGTTGCTGGACAGCAGTAGTCGTTATGAGCTATTTATTTTATATACATTTTAATGTATAATTATGGGGTGCTATTCATGATAGCACCCTATTTTTGTCCTATAATTTACCTATACAGGAGTTTTATTTATGAATAGACATGAATTAAGAAAAGAAGTTTTTAAGGCTGTTTTTATGAATGATTTTCATCAGCCTGATGAGATGACCTCAGTGGTGGACTGCTTTTGGCAGGGTAGAGACGATGCCGAAAAAGAGGATTTGTCTAAGAATGACAAGTCTTTAGAAGATGCACAGTATGTGGCAGATAAGGTGACAGACATTATTGCAAAAATACCTGAGCTTGATGAGCGCATTAATGCTTCAGTAGATGGCTGGAAGACCAGCCGTATGGCCAAGGTGGATTTGACACTTATTAGATTAGCTTTATATGAGATAAAGTACGAAAATTTGCCTATAGGAGTTGCCATCAATGAGGCAGTGACCCTTGCAGAGGAGTTTGGTACAGATTCTTCTGCTGGTTTTGTAAATGGAGCATTAGCAAAGCTAATTAATGAGTAAAAATATTTATTCAGTAAGTCAGGTAAATACATACATTGAGCGCATGTTCGCTGATGATTACATGCTTTCCGGTATTGCTGTTTCTGGAGAAGTATCTAATTGTAAGTACAATCATACAGGGCATATTTATTTTACTTTAAAGGATGAAAAGTCAGCTATTTCCTGTGTACTCTTTGCTGGAAGCAGGCGCAGTGGGCTTTCCTTTGATATGCATGATGGAGACTTAGTTGTTGTTGAGGGGAAAGCCACAGTATATTCTCCTGCAGGCAGGTATCAGATCGTTGCAAGACAGATAAAGAGGGCCGGTCTTGGAGACTTGCATCAGCGGTTTGAGGAGCTTAAAAAAGAATTGGCAGAAAGTGGCATGTTTGACGACATGTACAAGAAGCCTATTCCTTCCTTTGCTACTAGGATTGGTATTATTACAGCACCTACAGGAGCCGCAGTTCATGATATTATTTCCGTATCTAAGAGCCGCAATCCTTATGTATCCCTTATCCTTTTTCCGGCTCAGGTCCAGGGAGAAGGCGCGGTGGCATCCATTATATCAGGCATTAATGCCTTGGATGCTTTAGGCCTTGATGTAATTATATTAGGGCGTGGAGGAGGCTCCATAGAGGATTTGTGGGCTTTCAACGAGGAGGCTGTTGCCAGAGCTATTTTTTCTTGTAACACACCTGTCATATCGGCAGTAGGTCACGAAACTGATTTTACTATTGCAGATTTCGTAGCAGACAAAAGGGCGGCAACCCCTTCTCAGGCGGCAGAAATAGCCAATTTTGTTTATAAGGATTTTGCAGATAATCTTAGCAGGTATTATGAAAAGCTAAATACCACATTGGATTATAAGTTTGATACCTTAGATGAAAGGGTTAGAAACTTACTGCTTCGTATTCATGCTCTGAGGCCTGACAAAAAGCTGTTTCAACAGATGATTCAGATTGGCAACTACAAGAAGCAGCTACTGGCAGCGATTTCTCGACGTCTTGATGTGAATCAGGCTGGCATTCCTACTTATAAGGCTAGGCTAGACGGGATAATGAATAAGCAATTGTCAGCTTCTGAACATAGATTAGCATCTCTATCAGGGCGTTTGGAGGGTTTATCTCCAGCTAAAAAGTTGGCTGCAGGTTTCGGATATGTTACCACTTCAGGTCAGGCAGTAGACTCTATAGAGCAGCTTCAGCAAGGGGATAAGCTACATATTCGTTTTAAGGATGGCTCAGTTGAGTCACAGATTACAAGCATACATAAGGATGAGTGATTATGGAAGAACATTCAGTAGAGCAGAGCTTTGCCAATATCGAAGCTATTTTAGAGCAGTTAGAGTCCAACGAAATCAGCTTGGACGATTCCTTTAATTTGTACAAAAAGGGTATGGAAGAGCTGCAATATTGTACAGCCAAGATAGAAGAGACAAAAAAGGCTGTCATGGCTATCAATGCTGCCGGTCAGACATCAGTTTTTGAAGAGGTAGAATCATGAGTGATAATATCAGAAAAGAATTGCTGCTTAGAGCAAGTGAAGCAGAGCGTATTATTTACAAATATTTACCAAAGGCAGAAAACTATCAAAAGACTGTCATAGAGGCTATGAATTACAGCGTAAAGGCCGGTGGAAAAAGGCTTCGCCCTATACTTATGTGGGAGACCTATAAGCTCTTTGGGGGAAGAAGTACAGCCATTTATCCATTTATGGCAGCTATAGAGTTTATACATACGTATTCTCTAGTCCACGATGATTTGCCAGCCATGGATAATGATATGCTGCGTAGAGGCAAGCCTACTACTCATGCTGTTTATGGAGAGGCTATGGGGGTTCTTGCAGGAGATGCCCTTCTAAATTATGCTTTTGAGACAGCTATAAAGGCTTTTGAGGCAGATGATATTGAGTCTTGCCGCATTGTTCGCGCTATGAGTATTCTATCATCAAAGGCAGGCATTTATGGCATGATAGGTGGTCAGGTTGTGGATGTGGAGTCTGAAAAAAGCCAGGGCATATCAAAAGATCAAATCGATTTTATTTATCGCTTGAAGACTGGGGCTCTTATAGAGGCCGCTATGACTATTGGTGCTTGTCTGGCTGGTGCCAAGGATGAGGAAATAGCCATTGTTGAGCAGGTGGCAACTCAAATAGGCATGGCATTTCAAATACAGGATGACATACTTGATATAGAAGGGGATGAGGCTACATTAGGCAAGCCTATTGGTTCTGATGTTAAGAATCAAAAGGCTACATATGTATCCTTTGCAGGATTAGAAAAGTCTAAAGCCCAGGTTAAGTCTTTGACTGATGCGGCAGTAGCTGACTTACGTTCTCTTTCTTACGAGAATCCTTTTCTTGAAGAATTACTTGATTACCTGGTATACAGGAATAACTAATTAGAAGGCGTATTATGGTTCTTGATAAAATAAATGAGCCTAACGATATTAAAAAATTATCCCATGAGGAGCTAACTGCACTAAGTGGTGAAATCCGTCAGTTTTTGATAGAGCATCTGTCTAAAACCGGTGGGCACCTGGCTTCAAATCTTGGTACAGTAGAGCTGACAATGGCATTGCATTTGCTATGCCAATTGCCTGAGGACAAAATTATCTGGGATGTGGGACACCAAAGCTATACCCACAAGATTCTTACGGGCCGTAAGGACCAGTTTGATAGCTTGCGTCAATACAAGGGCATGAGTGGCTTCCCAAAAAGGGCAGAGAGTGCTTGTGACAGCTTTGACACAGGCCATTCTTCCACATCTATATCAGCAGGCCTTGGCTATTGCGTTGCCAGAGATTTGGCAGGAGAAGATTATAAGGTAATATCTGTTATAGGAGATGGGGCCCTTACAGGCGGCCTTGCCTATGAAGCCATGAATAATGCTTCAGTTTTAGGTGGAAAGTCCAATTTTCTCATTGTATTAAATGATAACGAGATGTCTATTTCCAAAAACGTAGGCGGTATGTCAACCAATTTGGAAAGGCTTCGCACCAGCGCAGATTATGCAGGTTTAAAAAGCAATGTTCATGCCTTTTTGGAAAAGATTCCAGGCGGAGAAAGTATAAGCCAACGCCTTCACAAATCAAAGTCCGGCATTAAATCCCTTATGGTGCCTAATATGATTTTTGAGGATTTGGGCATACTTTATCTTGGACCAGTTGATGGCCATGATGTAGAAGCCATGCTTTCTACCTTCAGGATGGCAGTTGGCTACAAGGGGCCAGTCTTAGTTCATGTTATCACTAAAAAGGGCCTTGGTTATGAGCCGGCTGAAAAGCATCCATCCCGTTTTCACGGTACAGATATTTTTGAAATTGCTACAGGATTGCCTCTCAGAAGCAGCAATCCAGGTTATACAGATATTTTTTCTACAGTCATGTGTAAGATGGGTGAAAGAAATCCGAAAGTGGTAGCTATTACCGCTGCAATGGCTGAGGGGGCAGGACTGAAGCGTTTTAGAAATAAGTTCCCGGATCGGTTTTTTGATGTGGGAATAGCAGAAGAGCATGCTGTTACCTTCGCCGCTGGCTTGGCAGCGGGAGGGTATACTCCTGTTTTTGCAGTTTATTCCTCATTTTTACAAAGAGCCTATGACCAGCTTGTGGAAGATGTCTGCTTGCAAAAGCTGCATGTGGTTTTTGCTATAGACAGGGCAGGACTTGTAGGAGCAGATGGTTCTACTCATCAGGGAGTGTTTGATATATCTTTTCTTACCTCCATGCCAAATATGACTGTTATGGCTCCTAAGAATAAGTGGGAGCTTTCTGACATGTTAAAATATGCCATAGCTTACGATGGACCAGTTGCCATCAGATACCCTAGAGGAGAAGCATATTGTGGCTTGCAGGATTTTAGAGCACCAGTTGAGCTGGGCAAGAGTGAAGTGATTTTCCAAGGCAAGGATGTGCTTATTTTTGCTCTAGGGGCCATGGTAAAAAGAGGCGAGGCAGCAGTAGAGCTTCTTAAGGAACAGGGCATTTCAGCCACCTTGGTCAATGCCAGATTTGCAAAGCCTTTGGATAAGGATTTACTTTTATCCGAGATGGGAAAATACAAGCTGATATGCACATTGGAAGAAAATGTTATTACTGGAGGTTTCGGCCAACAGGTTGAATCTCTTTTATATGAAGCAGGTTTTAAAGGAAAGGTACTTAAAATTGCAGTACCAGATAGATTTATAAAGCATGGCAGTGTAAGTCAGTTGTTCCTTGATTTAAAGATGGATGAGGCATCCATCGCCGAGAGAATAACTGATGCCTGGAAAGAAAGTATATGAAAGAAAGATTAGATGTAGTCCTAGTAGAAAGAGGCTTTGCCGAGTCCAGGGAAAAGGCCAAAACCATGATTATGGAAGGCAATATATTTGTTAAAGGCAATCGTGAGGACAAGCCTGGCACCAAGATTGATTTTGAAGCTCCTATAGAAATTCACGGGCAGACCCTTAAATACGTAAGTCGTGGTGGTTTAAAATTAGAAAAGGCCATGAATAATTTTGGCATCAGTCTAGACAATGCAGTTTGCATGGATATAGGTGCATCCACAGGTGGCTTTACGGATTGTATGTTACAGAATGGCGCCAGCAAGGTTTTTTCTGTTGATGTAGGCTATGGCCAGTTTGCTTGGAAGCTTAGACAGGATCCTCGTGTTGTTTGCATGGAGAAGACCAATATTCGCTATGTTACATTGGAAGATATAGGGGAGCCTTTGGATTTCGCTTCAGTAGACGTATCCTTTATATCGCTGACTAAGGTCCTAGGTCCAGCAAAGGCATTGCTTAAAGAGGATGCCCAGATGGTGTGCCTTATTAAGCCACAGTTTGAAGCCGGCAGGGAAAAGGTTGGTAAGAAGGGGGTTGTAAGGGATCCAAAGGTTCATGAGGAAGTAATAAATAATATTGTGACCTTTGTAGAAAGCATTGGCTTTTTTGTACTTCATTTGGAGTTTTCCCCTATAAAAGGACCAGAAGGAAATATTGAATACCTTATTCATCTGTCAACACTTGAAAAAGAAGGAGAGGCTATCGATGTTGCTGCTGTAGTCGAGGCAGCACATACAAGTCTGGACAAATAATGAAAAATTTTTTGATTGTGGCCAGGAGCTTCGACGGACTTCATGAAAAATGTATCCGTCAAATAGAAAATTATATAGCTTCTCATGGTGGAACATGCAGTCTTGATATAGGCACCTGCACAGATACCTCTGAGGATGAAATCCTTGTAGGTGAGGAAGTTGAGTGTCTTATTACAGTAGGCGGCGATGGAACAGTTGTCAGGGCCGCACAAAATATTTCTAGACCACAGGTGCCTTTGGTGGGCCTTAATTGTGGTCATTTGGGATATCTGTGTGATATGACTACAGACAATGTAGAGCATTGTCTTGACCAGCTTTTATCTGATAATTGTCAGTTTTCTGAGCGTATGATGCTTGAGGGCAGCTATAGCATGGACAAGAACCATTGCTTTAGGGCTTTAAATGATATTGTAATATCCTCTACAGCATCTGGTATTTATGTCTTGGATTTGACAGTCAAGGTCAATGGAATCAAGCTTTATTCTCACAACTGTGATGGCTTGATTTTATCCACTCCTACAGGCTCGACTGCATATAATCTGTCTGCCAATGGACCTATTGTTAGTCCACACTCAGACTGTATTATACTTACCCCGATTAATCCTCATACTCTCAATTCACGCAGTATTATATTGGCTTCAGAGGATGAGATTGAGGTATCCATCAAAGCTCGGCATGATCATGACCAGGTGGCAGCCAATATTATATATGATGGCACCTTAAGACAGGTTCTACGTGATAAGGAACAGCTTACAATATACAAGTCCACAAAGACCACCAAGATGGTTATGTTGGAAAACGTCAATTTTTTGGAGAGAATCAGAGTCAGAATGCAGGAGATTTAAATGAAAATCGAAAGACAGGCAAAGATACTTGAACTAATTGTAAAAAATGAAATCGGTACCCAGGAAGAGCTTACAGCTCACTTGGAGGCGGCAGGCTTTAATGCTACACAGGCTACTGTATCAAGAGATATCAGAGAAATGAAGCTTACAAAGGTGGCTGATTCTTCAGGAAAGCTTAGATACGTGGCTTTCAGGTCCACAGATGAAGACATGAATGACAAGTATATTCGCATTTTCTTAGATGGCTTTATTTCTATGGATAATGCCCAAAATATGCTTGTAATAAAGACCGTTTCAGGAATGGCAATGGCTGTTGCTGCAGCCTTAGACCATATGGACTTTGCTGAAATAGTAGGGTCTATTGCAGGGGATGATACTATTATGTGTGCCGTTCGTAGTCTTGATGATACCATCAGGATTATGGGCAAGCTGAAAAAGATAGTTGAAAGAAAATAATGAGAAGTGCAATTCTCATATAAGCTATGCAAACGAGAGCGAGAAGGAGAACATTATGCTAACAAGTTTGCACGTTAATAATCTAGCCCTCATTGATGAGGAGGAGATTAATTTTACCACCGGCCTTAATATTTTATCCGGAGAAACAGGCGCCGGCAAGTCTATTATTTTAGGGGCCTTGCACCTGTGTCTTGGAGACAAGGCATCCAAGGATATGCTTAGGGACAATGACAGGGAGGCCTTTGTTGAGGCTGTTTTTACAGTTGATTCACCAAAAATCAAATCAGCTCTTATGGACTTGGATATAGAGCTTTTTGATGATGAAGTAATTATGAGCCGCAGGCTGGGACAGACTCGCAATATTTGTAAGATTAATGGGGAGAAGGTTCCTGCCGGTAAGATGAAGGAGGTAGGTGAGCTCCTTATAGATATTTACGGACAAAAGGAGCACCAATCCCTTCTTAACAAGTCCAAGCACATGGATTTTTTGGATGAGTTTTCCAAAAATGATATTGGAAATTTGAAAAGTAAAATAAAGGAAGAGTATGCTTCCTATAAAAAGCTGGCAAAAGAATATGAAGATGCCAAGGCTTCTTTTAATACAAAGGATAGAGAGATAGTTCTTCTTGATTATGAGATAAATGAGATAGAAGAAGCTAAGCTGACACCTGGTGAGGATGATGACTTGGAAGATGAATATAGGCATCTAAGCAATTATTCTAAGACCATGGAGTATTATCAGAAGGCCCATGAAGAGATGAATGGCAATTCTGGTTTTTCCGATGCCTTATCAAGAGCTATTTCAGCTGTTCGAAGTATTGAGGGAATAGATTCCAAGGCTTCTGATTTTTTGTCAATGCTTGTTGATGCAGACAATATTATCTCAGATTTTAACAGGGAGCTGTCCGAATATATGTCTGATTCTACTTTTGATGAGGAAGCCTTTAGGCAGGTAGAACAGCGTATCAATGAAATCAACCGCCTTAAGGACAAATATGGCAATACAATTGAGAAGATACTTGCTGCTTTAGAAGAAAGAGTAGAAAAAAAATCAAAGCTTACATCCTTTGATGAATACCTGGATTCCCTCAAAAAGCAGCTTGATGAAAGTAAAAATTCACTTACAGCCTTATGTCAGCAGTTGTCGGATATTAGGCACAAAAATGCTGCTATTTTATCTGAAAAAATGCAGCTCGCCATGAAGGATCTTAATTTCATGAATACAGAGTTTACAATGGAATTGACTAGGCTAGACAATTTTACGGACAAGGGCTTTGATGACGGCCAGTTTATGATAAGTACTAACCCAGGAGAGCCATTGCGACCACTGAAGGATATTGCATCCGGTGGTGAAATGAGCCGCATTATGCTTGCTATTAAGACTGTCCTTGCTTCAAATGATGATATAGAAACCCTCATTTTTGATGAGATTGATGCAGGTATTTCTGGCCGTACAGCCCAGGCGGTGTCAGAAAAGCTAGCACTTGTGGCGGATAGTCATCAGGTTATATGTATTACTCATTTGCCTCAGATTGCTTCCATGGCAGACAGACATTTTCTCATTGAGAAGAATGTATCTGATGGTCATACGGTATCAGGTATTACAGAGCTTGGGGATGAGGAGATTATTTCAGAGCTGGCTAGAATGATAGGTGGCTCTACTATTACTGATACGACCCTTCTTTCTGCAAAAGAGATTAAGGAAATGGCGGATCAATTTAAGAAAAATAAAGCTTGATTTTTTTTAGAAAGCATAGTATATTTTTATCCACGTGGTTCACACGTGGATTTTTTAATTCCTTTTTAAAATCCTATATTCCCATTTTTGTCTATGTCATATGGAGGATATTATGACATACGAAGAATTTAAGAAAAGTGTAGTTGAAAGAGTTAAGGAGGTGGTAGGCACTCAGGCAGTTGAGATTCATACCCTTACAAAGAACAATAATGTTGAACGAGATGGTCTTGTTATTAGAGAAAATAATATAAACATTACTCCAACTATCTATCTCAATAGCTATTATGAGATGTTTGAGAAGGGAACAGAATTTGAGAAGATTATAGAATCGATTATTGGCTGCTATGAGGTTAGTAAGCTGAATGAGGATTTTGATTTATCCTTTATAAATGATTTTTCCCAGGTGAAGGACAATATCATTTTTAGGCTGGTTAATAAGAAGATGAATGAGGAGTTGCTTGTAGACGTGCCTCATATAGATTACATGGATTTGGCAATCGTATTTTATTACTATATTGAAAGCATGAGCGGTATTGAGGGACAGGCTTCAATTATGATTCATACCAATCAGCTTGACTGGTGGGGCGTATCTATTGACGAGCTTATGGAAGCGGCAATTGTTAATACACCCCGTATTTTAAAAATATCAATAGATACTATTATTAACGAGCTGTCTCATATGAAAAATATAGAGGCTTCACCAGAGGAGCTGGAAGGCTTTGAATTTGGACAGTATATGTATATTGTTACTAATGAAAAGAAGCTTAATGGAGCCAGTGCCATACTTTATAAGGATTCCCTTCAAAGCATTGGAAGAAGGCTAAATTCTGATTTTTATATTATCCCCAGCTCTGTCCACGAGGTTATTGCCATACCTTGTAATGATTTTACAAAGGAGCAGGAGCCATTTTTAAAGGAAACAATTCATTTTGTTAATAAAACAGAGGTTTCTAATCAGGATGTGCTTTCAAATAATCTTTATTTCTTTTCAAGAGAAAATAGTGAATTGAAGATATGTTAATTTGATTGTAAAAAAATACCCCAGTCGAGGGCTAGCTTCGACTGAGGTATAATCGGCAAGATTTTAATAAGCCTTTAGTTTTTTCCAAAGGGTTGTGGTGTAATCCAAGGTGACATCATCATAGGCCTCATATATTTCACAGCGAGAGAGGGTCTCAGCAGTAGGAAATACAGTTTCATCGGCAAGGGTTTCTTCATCCTCATATTGGGCGACCTTGGTGTTAGGTGTGGCATACCATACATATTCGAAGTTGGTAGTGGCAGCTTCCTCCTCACACATAAAGTCAATCCATTTCATGGCTGCATCATAATGCTTGCAGGTGCGTGGGATGAACCAGGAATCTATCCATAAGTTGCCGCCTTCCTTTGGCACGGTATAGGCAAGGTCGTCATTGTATTCCATACCCATGGCTGCTTCACCGGAATAGCATACTGCCACAGCAGCATCTTCCGATATCATGCACTCATAGGTTTCGTCCATAAGATAGGCATAAACCTTATCCTTTTCATCGCATAGCATATTGAAGGCTTCATCAAGCTGATTTTTGTCAGTAGTGTTGATGGAATAGCCAAGCATTGTGAGAGGAACCATAAAGGCATCTCGCTGGGAGTTAATCATGACTATTTGATTTTTATAGTCATCACTCCAGAGACAATCCCATGATGATACAGTGTCTTCATCAATCATTTTTGTGTTGTAAAGAAGACCTACAGTGCCATAAAAGTATGGTACTGTGTATTCATGGGTAGGATCAAATGCTGCTGAGGACTCAATGATGGAAGAATCAATATTGTCATAATACTTCATTGAGTCGTAGTCCAAAGGAATAAGCTCATTTTCTAGTCGAAGGGTTTCGATCATATAGTCGGAGGTGCAGATAACATCGTAATTGATGGAACCTGCTTTGTACTTGGCATACATGTCCTCTACAGATTCGTATTCTTCATATTTGACTGTTATTCCAGTTTCCTCTTCAAAACGTTTAAGTACAGAAGAGTCAATGTATTTGCCGTAGTTTAAGACCACTAGAGTGTCTTTTGAGCTGCTGCTTGTTGTGTCACCACAGCCGGTAAAAAGGCCTGCAGCAAAAATAATCATGGCTAAAGAGGAATATAATTTTCTTTTCATATTATTTTGCCACCTCCTTTTTGTCAGCACCCTTGAAATTAATGAGTAAAAGCAATACAAAGGCTACTAAAAACAGAATTGTTGAAAGGGCGTAGAGCTCTGGCTGAATGCCTTTTCTAAGCTCTGTATACAGCATGGTAGACAGGGTATTAACACCGGCGCCCTTGGTGAAATAGGTAATTGTAAAATCATCCAAGGACATGGTGAGAGCCATTAAAAAGCCTGATAAAACACCAGGTACTATTTCAGGCCATACTACCTTGTAAAAAGCGTATTGAGGGGATGCTCCTAAATCCATGGCTGCTTCAAAGCATGATTCTGACATGGACTGAAGTCTTGGCAATACATTAAAAATTACATAAGGTACAGAAAAAGATATGTGAGCCAAGACTACTGAAAATTCACCCAAAGAAGTAAAGCGAGTGAAAAGCAGCATGAGGGAGATACCGGTAACAATATCTGCATTAAGCAAAGGAATATTGGTAGCTCCAAGCATAATGGCGGCATGTCTTTTTTTCATATAATGGATGCCAATGGCTGCCGATGTACCAAGTATTGTAGCCAGTATTGAGGATACAAAAGTGATACGAATGGTAGTTACCAGGGCTTCCATAATAGTGTCGTTAAATGGCAGATTTTTATACCATTGCAGGGTAAAGCCTCCCCATACAGTTCGTGACATAGAGTTGTTAAAGGAGAGGACTATAAGCACCAGTATTGGGGCATATAAAAATAAAAATATAAGGGCCATGTAAAAGGCGGAGATGCCTGTTTTTGCTTTTTTCATACTAGCATACCTCCGTTTCCGTTATCGTCGACTCTGTTCATAATGCCCATGGAAAGAAGGACAAAGATCATGAGTATGATGGAAAGACCAGAGCCCATATTCCAGTTGCGGGCCAGGGTAAATTCCTGCTCTATAACATTTCCTATGAGAAGAACCTTGCCTCCACCCAAAAGGTTGGACACAACAAAGGATGAGAGGGCAGGCACAAATACCATGATAATACCTGAAATAATGCCATCCTTTGACAGTGGCAGGGTGATTTTAATAAAGGTGGTCCACCAGTTGGCACCTAAGTCAGCTGCTGCTTCTATGACATCGTCATTGACCTTGGCTAAGGCATTGTATATAGGCAGTATCATGTATGGCAAAAAGTCGTATACCATACCAAGAATAACAGCCTGCTTGGTGTAGAGTATTTGTATTGCAGGCAGTCCTAAAAATGACAGGATGGAATTGAGAATTCCGTTATTGGACAGGATAATTTGCCAAGCCAATATACGCAGCATAAAATTCATCCACATAGGCAGGATAAATAGAAAGACAATAAAGCTTTTGTTGCCTATTTTTAGGTTGTGGAGTATAAGTGCTATTGGGTAAGCCATAAGAAGGCAGATTACAGTAGTAATCAAAGCAATCTCTATGGATAAAATCAGCGACTTGATGTGGACTGGATCCACAATGGCAGTGAGATTCTCCAAGGTAAAGGAGCCTGCGTCATTTGTCAGGGCGTACTCCAATATGTAAAAAAGTGGCAGGATGGTGCAAATAATAATCCAAATCAGATAAGGACTGGCAAGAAGGCTGTAGCGCTGTTTGTTATGCATCTTCTTTTAAGGCCTCCTCATCCTCGGATTCAGGTTTGTTCATTATCTGAATATTAAAAGGAATAACATTTAAGGATACCTTTTGGCCTACCTCAAAGTACTTGGTGGTGTGTACGAGCCACTCGTATTCGCCGCAGAGTACGTCAAGCTCATAGTGAACTCCCTTAAAAAGGCAGTCAGTAATGACGCCATCCATAAAACCTTTTCCTGGCTCTGAGAGCTCTACATCTTCAGGACGGATAACCACGTCAACAGGCTTCATGGTGCCAAAACCGGAGTCTACACAAGGAACCTGTACGCCTAAGAAGGACACAAGCTTATCCTTTATCATGATTCCTTCAATGATGTTACTTTCACCGATAAAGTCTGCAACAAAGGCATTCTCAGGCTCATTGTAGATGTCCTCAGGAGAGCCAATCTGCTGGATATAGCCCTGGTTCATAACAACGATGGTATCGGACATGGTAAGGGCTTCCTCCTGGTCGTGGGTAACAAAAAGGAAGGTGATACCAAGCTCCTGCTTGATTTTCATTAGCTCATATTGCATGTTTTGACGCAGCTTTAAGTCCAAAGCGCCAAGTGGCTCATCAAGGAGAAGTACCTTTGGCTCATTAACAATGGCTCTTGCAATGGCGATACGCTGCTGCTGACCTCCAGACAGGGAGTCGATTGAACGCTTCTCAAAGCCGTCTAAGTTAACAAGCTTAAGGGCATATTTTATTTTATCTGAAATATAGTCTTTGGATTTTTTTTGAATCTTAAGGCCAAAGGCGATATTTTCTTCTATAGTCATGTGTGGGAAAAGTGCGTATTTCTGGAACACTGTATTGATGGGGCGCAGATTGGCAGGAAGTGCCGTAATATCGTTGCCATTCAGATAGATTTTGCCAGAATCGGGGGTCTCGAAGCCGCCCAATAAACGCAGAGTAGTTGTTTTTCCGCAGCCAGAAGGGCCGAGGAGAGTTACGAAAGTGTTTTCTTTGATGTAGAGGTCCAAGTCCTCTAAAACAAGCTGCTTGTCGTAGCTTTTTGACACGTGGTCAAATTGAATAAATTCCAACCATTCATCCTCCTTAAGGTGTATAAAATTATTATTTTTGCAACTACAAAAAACATGTCTTTTTGAATTAAAAAAGGAATCTAAGTAGTTACAAAAAAAGCTCCGAATCAGACTCGAACTGACGACCCCCTCATTACGAGTGAGGTGCTCTACCAACTGAGCTATCGGAGCAAAATACTGTATACACAGTCAAGATTGAGTTTAATTGTTGCATACAAAAATGTCAATTAAATTGTTGAGAAAATCTGACTATAATAATATAATTGTAACCGTATAACTTATAAGGAGAATTTCACATGGAAAGAGAAATTAAAAAGATAAAAAAGCCTAATAAATTTGACAAGAATTTATTCAAGGATAAAAGCAAGAGACCATTGATTTGCCTGGCTTGTTTTGTTATTTTTGCGGCCATTGCAATTATTGTGTCTATTGCAGCTTTTAAAATACCAGTAGTGGCTACTTGCTTTATAGTTGTTTTAGAGGCAGTTCTTGCTATCTGCTTCAACCGGATTCCACTTTGGATTCATGGTCTTATTTTTATAGCACAGATTGTAGCTGGTATCATAGCTGATCAGACTTTCTTTATGGTTCTCATGGCAGTTATTTACCTGCTGGCAACCAGCTTTTTATATGTCAGGTCAGCTTATGAACAGGATTAATTATCAGACACAGTTAGATAATCTCATAGAGACACTTGATAAAGAAGGCCGGCAGCCTTCTTTATTATTACATAGCTGTTGTGGTCCTTGTTCCAGTTACCCTATAGAGTATTTATCGTCTTATTTTCACATTACAGTTTTTTATTACAATCCCAATATATACCCTGACCAAGAGTATTATCACAGGGTTAAGGAGCAGGAACGCTTTATACAGAGCTTTCCTGCCAAGTATCCGGTGCATTTTATAGAGGGCGATTTTGATAAGGAAAGCTTTTATGCTATGGCAAAGGGACTGGAAAATGAGCCGGAGCGAGGAGAACGCTGCAGTAAATGCTTTGATTTGCGACTTAGGAAAACTGCAAGGCTTGCTGAAGAGAAAAGATTTGATTATTTTTCCACAACACTTACCATAAGTCCAATGAAGGATGCTGCTTTGCTTAATGACATAGGTATGGCACTTTCTGATGAGTACCAGGTTGACTGGCTGCCAAGTGATTTTAAAAAGAAAAATGGTTATAAGCGCTCCACAGAATTGTCTAAGGAATATGACATGTACAGGCAGGATTATTGTGGCTGCGTTTTTTCTTATAATGAAAGAATGAAAATGAAACAAGAGATGGAGGATTAGTTATGGCACAATTATGGGGAGGTCGTTTTACCAAGGCGACAGATCAGTTGGTATACGATTTCAATGCATCAATCACTTTCGACAAGAAGCTTTTTGAACAGGATATAAGAGGGTCTGTGGCTCATGTCACCATGCTTGAAGCTGTGGGAGTTCTCACCAAAGAAGAAAAGCAGGCTATACTTGATGGTCTTGACAGCATCAAAAAGGATGTGGAAGAGGGAAAGCTGGAGATAACAACAGAGTATGAGGATATACATTCCTTTGTGGAGGCCAATCTTATTGATAGAATAGGTGATCCTGGTAAGAAGCTTCATACAGGACGCAGCCGTAATGATCAGGTGGCTCTTGATATGCGTCTTTATACCCGTGACCAGGTGGAACTGACAGATTCTCTTTTGGAGCATTTACTTCATACTATTTTGGGTATTATGGAGGCCAATATAGACACTATTATGCCGGGCTTTACCCATTTGCAGAAGGCACAGCCTATTACCCTGGCTCATCATATGGGGGCTTATTTTGAGATGTTTAAAAGAGACAGGCTTCGCCTAGTAGATATTAGAGAGCGAATGAATTATTGTCCCCTTGGATCAGGTGCCTTAGCTGGCACTACTTATCCTCTTGATAGGCAGCTTACAGCTTCATTGTTGGATTTTTATGGGCCTACTGCCAATTCCATGGATGGAGTATCTGACAGAGATTACCTTATAGAATTTTTGTCAGCCCTTTCTACCATAATGATGCATCTTTCTCGCTTTTCAGAAGAGGTAATTATATGGAACAGCAATGAGTACCGCTTTGTAGAGATTGATGATGCATATTCTACTGGATCGTCAATAATGCCACAGAAGAAGAACCCTGATATTGCCGAGTTGGTTCGTGGCAAGACAGGAAGAGTGTATGGTGCACTTATGTCACTTCTTACTACTATGAAGGGTATTCCACTTGCTTACAATAAGGACATGCAGGAGGATAAGGAGCTGGCATTTGATGCTATGCATACCGTGCAGGATTGCATACATCTTTTTGATGGCATGCTTGCTACCATGAAGTTCAATAAGGATGTTATGGCTTCATCAGCTAAAAATGGCTTTACTAACGCTACAGATGCCGCTGATTATCTTGTAAACAAGGGCGTTCCATTTAGAGACGCTCACGGAATTATAGGTCGTGTAGTGCTTTATTGTATAGATAAGGGTATTGCTATAGATGACATGTCTTTAGATGAGTTAAAAGAAATGAGTCCTGTTTTTGATGAGGATATTTACGATGCTATTTCTATGTCTACCTGTGTAAATAAGCGTCTTACCACTGGAGCGCCTGGTCATGACGCCATGTTAGAGGAAATAGCAGCATGCAAAAACTACTTGAATAAATAGTTTTGTTAGCTTCTTTTATATTCTGAACAGATATAATTGTATTTTTTCACAAAAATCTATTGCTTTAATTAGCTAAAGTGTTATAATAATACCCATCGCGGACAAATGTCCGTATAGGAAGAACACTTGTTAAGGAGAATTTATATGAGCGAGAAGTTAAAGGTAGGTATTCTTGGTGGCACAGGTATGGTAGGACAGAGATTTATTTCTTTGTTGGAGAATCATCCTTGGTTTGAGGTAACAACTATTGCGGCTTCACCAAGAAGCGCAGGTCAGAGATATGAGGATGCTGTAGGTGGCAGATGGAAGATGACTACACCTATGCCTGAGGCTGTTAAGGACATTATTGTTAAAAATGTCAATGAGGTTGAAGAGGTTGCAGCTGCAGTTGATTTTGTATTTTCTGCTGTTGATATGTCAAAAGAAGAGATAAAGGCTATCGAGGAGGCATATGCCAAGACTGAGACTCCAGTTGTTTCCAACAATTCAGCTCACAGATGGACTCCAGATGTACCTATGGTTGTGCCAGAAATCAATCCTGAACACATGAAGGTGATAGAGTTCCAGAAGAAGAGACTTGGTACTACAAGAGGATTTGTTGCTGTAAAGCCTAATTGTTCTATTCAGTCTTATGCACCAGTTCTTACAGCTTGGAAGGAGTTTGAGCCATATGAGGTTGTAGCTACAACATATCAGGCTATTTCTGGAGCAGGTAAGACCTTTAAGGACTGGCCAGAGATGGAAGGCAATATTATTCCATTTATCTCAGGCGAGGAAGAGAAATCTGAGAAAGAGCCTCTTAGAATCTGGGGCAAGATAGAGGATGGCGTTATTGTACCAGCTACAGAGCCAAAGATTACATGTCAGTGTATCCGTGTACCAGTTCTCAATGGACATACAGCTGCAGTATTTGTTAAGTTTAGAAAAAATCCTACCAAAGAGCAGCTTATTGCTGCATTGGAGAATTTCTCAGGAGCACCACAGGAGTTAGGACTTCCTTCAGCTCCAAAGCAGTTTATCCGCTACATGGAAGAGGACAACAGACCTCAGGTAAGCCTGGATGTTGATTATGAAAATGGCATGGGCGTATCCGTTGGCCGTATTCGTGAAGATTCTATTTACGATTGGAAGTTTGTTGGACTTTCACACAATACTGTTCGTGGAGCAGCTGGTGGAGCTGTACTTTGCGCAGAGCTTCTTAAGGCTCAGGGATATATCACCAAGAAGTAATCGGTTGATAACTACATAAGATTTTTAATGGAATTCAAAGGGGATTGCGGATTTTACGCAATCCCCTTGTTTTGCTTATAAAATTAATTTTAGATAAAATTCTTTTTTACTATACCACGCTAAAGCGAAGTGTGATAGAATGGCTTTTGTTATGAAAAATATAAATGGGAGAGAATAATATGGTAGTACGTACTACGGAATTAAAAAAACTTGAAAGCCTGTATTCTTTAGACCAAAATAATATTGTGTTTGTATATGGCCGCAAGGACTGCGACAAGGAAGCTCTATTTGATCGATTTACTACTGGCAAGAACTATTTTTACTATAGAGCTCGTCAGTGCTCCCTTAATAAACAGCTGCAGTTATTGAAAGACCAGATGGCTTTGACTTATGGAATAAGCACAGAGTGCAAGTCCTTTGATGATTGCTTCTTTAATTTTAAATCTTCAGGACAAGACAAGCTTGTATTTATTCTTGATGAAGCTCAATATGCCATAAAAAAGGATTTAAGTCTCCTTGAGAGTCTAGCCTCTCTATACAAGGGTAAGCTTTGCTCAAAAAAGGTTATGATAATAGTAGCGGCCTCATCAATTGTATGGGCTGAAAACAGCTTTATAGAGCTTTGTAAGGCTGCTTCCTTTAAATTTGAGGAGACTATTAAGCTGGAAAATCTGTCTTTTCTTGATGTGGTCAGGGCATTTCCTGAGTATTCAGTTGCGCAATGTGTTTCTACCTATGGTATTGTAGGTGGCGTGGCAGGATTTCTCAACAGATGGGATGGAAAGAAAAGCATTAAGGACAATGTTTGCAATTATATTTTGTCACCTACGGGATTTCTTTTTACCAAGGCAGAGGATTATATATCAAGTGAGCTTAGGGAATTATCCTGTTATGACACTATACTTTCATCTATTGCATCGGGGCATGAGAAGCTTAATGATTTATATGAAGACACAGGATATTCAAGGGCTAAGATTTCTGTTTATATAAAGAACCTAGCAGCCTTTGATGTGGTTGAAAAGGCTCAGTCCTTTGAGACTGGAGGCTGGGATAATACAAAAAAAGGCGTATATCGCATTAAGGATGCCTTTACTAATTTTTGGTTCACCTTTATATATCCACATATGTCGGAGCTTTTCTCTTATACTCCAGAGCACTTTTATGACAGCTTTATAGAGCCAGGGCTTAATGATTATTTGCAGCTTTATTTTGTAAATGTTTGTCGGGAGTATTTGCATTTGTTAAATACTGTAGATCAGCTTCCTATAAAGCTTATTAAGATAGGCACCTGGATAGGTAAGGAAGGTACTATAGATGTTGTTGGACAAAATTCTATCAGAGAAAATGTAGTTGGCATTTGCAATTGGAGCAAAGACAGTATGAGCTATGATTCATACGAGAATTTGCTTACACTTATGAAGCAGGCTAGAATATCTGCAGTCAGCATTTATCTATTTTCTGCAACTAAATTCGACGAAAGTCTTATGAAGCTTGCTGCAGAAAATAAATCAGTTGTTCTGGTGGACATGACTGAGTTATAATCAAATATATGTTTTGAATAATAAGCCTTTGCGTTTGCAGGGGCTTTCATTTTTCATGTCTGCATATGCAGTCATAAAAGGAGTTTTTGTTTGGGAAAGAAGTTAATTATAACTGAGAAGCCATCTGTTGCTAGAGATTTTGCCAGGGTGCTTAAGGTGTCTGGTAATGGAAAGGGCTGTATAGAAAATAGTGAATATGTTATTTCCTGGTGTTATGGTCATTTGGTTTCTATGGTTTATCCAGAGGAATACGATATCAAATACAAGTCTTGGAATCTTGAGGATTTGCCTTTTTTGCCAAAGGAATATAAGTATGGCGTGGTTCAATCGGCAAAGGACCAATATTATGTGGTAAATAGCCTATTACACAGGGATGATATTGATACTGTATATTGGGCAGGTGACTCTGGAAAAGAAGGACAGACCATAGAAGAAAATATCAGACATTTCGGTGGAGTCCGTCAAGGTATGACTGAGCTTCGCGTCTGGATTGATTCTCAGACTGACGACGAGATTTTGCGCGGAATTAAAGAAGCTAAGCCTATGTCTGACTATGCCCTTTTGGGTAAGTCCGGAGTTATGCGTACCATAGAAGACTATGCGCTGGGTATTAATTTTTCCAGAGCTCTTTCTGTAAAGTATGGTCGTATGATAAATGATGCGGCAGCTACCACATCATATACTGCTATTTCAATTGGCCGTGTTATGACCTGTGTCTTGGGTATGGTGGTACAGCGAGAACGGGAAATCCGCAATTTTGATGAGACTCCTTTCTTTAAAATATCAGGTGATTTTTCTGATATTAATTTTAAGGGGGAGTGGAAGGCTACTGAAAAGTCTAAGTATTTTGAATCACCACTTTTGTATGGAGATGCGGGCAATGGCTTTAAAAAGCGGGAAGATGCAAGTAAGCTGATAGAAGAGCTTGCTGGCAAGGCAGCATCCATAATAGACAAAGATATTTCTGTTTCAAAGAAGAAGGCACCTTTGCTTTTTAACTTGGCAGAGCTTCAGTCAGAGTGTTCGAAGCGCTTTAAAATAAGTCCTGCTCAAACACTGGAGATAATACAGGATTTATATGAAAAAAAGTACACTACCTATCCTAGAACTGATGCCAGGGTATTGACAAGGGCAGTGGCAAAGGAAATTAACAAAAACTTATATAAGCTGCAGGCCTATGGTCCTACAGCAGCCTTTGTTAAAGATATATTAGAAAATAAAAAATTTATTGGTTTGGAAAATACAAGCTATACAGATGATTCCAAGGTTACGGATCATTATGCCATTATTCCTACTGGTCAGTGTAACGGTATTGATAAGCTTCCGGCCTTGTCTCAATCAGTGTATCAGCTTATTGTCAGGCGTTTTTTATCTATATTTTATCCTCCGGCGGAATATAAAACAGCCAAGCTGACAATAGGAGTTGAAAATGAATCATTTTTTTCTTCTGCAAAGCAATTAATTAAGCCAGGATATTTGGAAATCGCTGGTATTCCTAAGCCTAAAAAGGGCGAAAATGGAGAAGATGAGGAAGAGGACAATTCTTTTTCGAAAGAAAAATTTATAGAGCTGGTGGAAGCTGCCTCAAAGGGTGATTCTGTTACAGTCAATGGATATACCTTAAAGGAAGGCAAAACCTCTCCACCCAAGCGTTATACTTCAGGTAATCTTATTCTTGCCATGGAAAATGCGGGTAAGCTTATAGAGGATGAGGAGCTTAGAGAACAGATTAAGACCACTGGCATTGGTACATCTGCTACCAGAGGTGAGATAATAGATAAGCTTATTCGTATAGGATACCTCAATCTCAATAATAAGACCCAGATTATCACTCCTCAAAATCTTGGAGAAATGATATATGAAGTGGTATTACTTACCACGCCAAGTCTGCTTAATCCTTCTATGACAGCCAAGTGGGAACAGGGCTTGGAGGGCATCATCAATGGTTCAGTTGATGATAATGAATATCGTGTTCAGCTGGAGGACTACATTAGGACTGAAACAAAAAAAATGATTGATGTAGACCTTACTAGTCAAATAGCAGGTAATATCAATCAGTTTACAGGTAAGGGCTCAAAGGGGATAGCCACCAGGCGGCCTATTGGGCTTAAGTGTCCGGTATGCGGAGGAGAACTTACAACTACTTCCTTTGGATATGGCTGTAGTAACTACTTTAATGATGAAATAAAATGCAAATTTAATTTTGGCCAAGTGGCAGGGCTGCTGATTTCAGAGGATGATTTTAAAGACTTAATAACAAAGGGTAAAACAAAGGTTATAGATGGTTTTAAGGGGAAGAATTCCAAACGACCATTTTCTGCCATACTAAAGCTTGAGAAGGATGATTTGGGACAGTTTCATACATCCTTTGATTTTAGTGAAACTACCTACGAACCCGAGAAGCTGGAGGGGTGTCATTGCCCTGAGTGTGGTGGAGACATTGTTATAAGAAAGATGGGATATAGCTGTAGCAACTATAATCCAGAGGATGAAACCTCCTGTCGTTTTATGTTGTGGAATACCATCTCTTCTAAGACTATCAATGATGCAACTGCAAAAGAGCTGTTGACAAATGGAAAGTCGTCAACAATAAGAGGATTCAAGTCCAAGTCGGGTAAAAAATTTGATGCCTGTCTGGTCCTTAAGAAAAATGAAGAAAACGGAAAAATTGAAGTTGGATTTGATTTTGATGCAGTTGAAGCAAAAAAGGTGAAGGGAGCTAAGTGCCCAGTATGTGGTGGCGACATTGTAGTAACATCCTTTGGATATGGCTGCAGCAATTATGACCGGGATAATCCTGATGCTTCCTGCAGATTTAATATAGGACAGATAGCAGGACAAAAATTAAAGGAAGCTTCAATAAAAGAACTTTTGTCCAATGGTATCACATCTACCATTACAGGCTTTAAGTCCAAGAAGGGCTCTAAATTTGATGCCAAGCTTGCTTTAAGTAAGGATGAAAATGGCAAAGTGTCTGGGGTGAAGTTTGTATTCGAAAATACAGACAAGGAAATGGAAGGAGTAAATTGTCCAAAGTGTGGAGGAGCAATTATAAAAGCTTTTAATGGATACCGCTGCAAAAATAATATTAGGGACAATGCTGATTCATGTCCGTTTTTTGTTGGTAAGGTGGCAGGAGTAACTATCGAAGAAGAACAATTCAAAAAGCTTATTACAGATAAAAAAACAGATATTATAGAAGGATTTTTGAGTAAAAAGGGCTTGTATTTTAATGCGAGACTTAAGCTTGATGATGAGTGCAAGGTTATTTTTGATTTTGATCAATTTCAATAAGTTTTTGTATGATTGATATTTCCCAAATCTTAAATAGCAGAGAGCGGGGATAAATAATTTAAAGGAGAAAAACAATGGAAGAAGCAAAAATTAAATCAATGTTTAATTTACAGGAGACGATGGCGGCTGGGCTTTTTTATGGAAAGGACTACCCATGGGAGGTTCTCCCTGAGATAGGAGATTTTATTAAAAAGCTTGGTCCTACCCTTGATCCTGAAATCTATGAGCAGATAGATGAGGATGTGTGGATGGCAAAGTCAGCTAGCAAATTTGACACAGCTTATATACATGGTCCGGCTATTATTGATGAGGGGGCAGAAATCAGACAATGCGCCTTTATTAGGGGCAATGCCATTGTAGGCAAAAATTGTGTGGTTGGCAATTCCACAGAGCTTAAAAATGTGGTGCTATTTAATAATGTACAGGTGCCACATTACAATTATGTAGGTGATTCAGTATTGGGATATAAGTCACATATGGGAGCAGGATCCATTACTTCCAATGTCAAGAGTGATAAGAGTCTTGTCGTTGTAAAAAGCAGAACAGGAGAAGAAATTGAAACAGGACTTAAGAAATTTGGCGCAATGCTGGGAGATCATGTTGAGGTGGGATGCAACTCAGTGCTAAATCCTGGTACTGTTATAGGTAAAAACAGCAATATATATCCTCTTTCTCCAGTGAGAGGCCTAGTGCCGGCCGATTCTATTTTTAAGTCTGCAGATAATATCGTTAAGAAAAAAACAAAATAATACTTTACTAACACTCCGATTAGTGAGAAAATGTTATCAATAATGTCGTAGCAGGGCATTTATTATTCGAACGAAGAAAGGAGTTCTACAATGATTTACACAAAAGAAGTAGAAAACATGTGTCCTATAGCTAAGGGCGCTAAGCATGAGCCAGCTCCAATCCCTGAAGAGGGACAGTGGGTCCATGCTAAGAAAATCGAGGATATTTCTGGTTTTACACACGGTGTAGGCTGGTGTGCACCACAGCAGGGTGCATGTAAGTTATCCCTCAATGTAAAAAAAGGTGTTATCGAAGAGGCTTTGGTTGAGACAATCGGCTGCTCTGGTATGACACATTCAGCAGCTATGGCTGCAGAGGTTCTTCAGGGTAAGACAATCCTTGAGGCTCTTAATACAGACCTTGTTTGTGATGCTATCAATACAGCTATGAGAGAGCTGTTCCTTCAGATTGTATACGGACGTACACAGTCTGCATTCTCTGATGACGGACTTGCTATCGGTGCAGGTCTTGAGGATCTTGGAAAGGGTCTTCGTTCTCAGGTAGGTACAATGTACGCTACTAAGGAGAAGGGTGTTCGTTACCTCGAGATGGCTGAGGGCTATGTTACAGGTATTGCTCTTGATGCTGATGACTGTGTTATCGGTTACCAGTTTGTTAACCTTGGCAAGATGACTGACTTCATTAAGAAGGGCGACGATGCTAATACAGCTTGGGAGAAGGCAGCAGGTTCTTATGGACGTGTTAAGCCTGAGCAGGGTGCTGTAAAGATTATCGACCCTCGTAAGGAATAATCAGGAAATCATCGAAAGGAGAACAAAATAATGGCATTATTTGAATCATATGAGAGAAGAATTGACCAGATCAACGCTGTTCTTAACAGCTATGGTATCAGCTCTATCGAAGAAGCTGAGAAGATTACCAAGGATGCTGGTCTTGATGTTTACAATCAGGTAAAGGGCATTCAGCCTATTTGCTTTGAGAATGCTTGCTGGGCTTACACAGTTGGTGCAGCTATAGCTATCAAGAAGGGCTGCCGCAAGGCTTCTGAGGCTGCTGCAGCTATCGGAGAAGGTCTTCAGGCTTTCTGTATTCCAGGTTCTGTTGCTGATCACCGTAAGGTAGGTCTTGGACATGGTAACCTTGGTAAGATGCTCCTTGAGGAGGAGACAGAGTGCTTCTGTTTCTTGGCAGGTCACGAGTCATTCGCAGCTGCTGAGGGTGCTATCGGTATCGCAGAGAAGGCTAACAAGGTTCGCCAGAAGCCTCTTCGTGTTATCCTTAATGGTCTTGGTAAGGATGCAGCTCAGATTATTTCACGTATCAATGGTTTCACATTTGTTGAGACAAAGTATGACTACAAGAAGGCTGAGCTTAACGTAGTATATGAGAAGGCATATTCTGATGGCGTTCGTGCTACTGTAAAGTGCTACGGTGCTGATGATGTTCAGGAAGGTGTTGCTATCATGCACAAGGAGAACGTAGGTGTATCTATCACAGGTAACTCTACTAACCCTACACGTTTCCAGCATCCAGTAGCTGGTACATACAAGAAGGAGTGTATCGAGCAGGGTAAGAAGTACTTCTCAGTTGCATCAGGCGGTGGTACAGGTCGTACACTTCACCCAGATAATATGGCAGCAGGTCCTGCTTCTTATGGTATGACAGATACTCTTGGACGTATGCACTCAGATGCTCAGTTCGCTGGTTCTTCTTCAGTTCCAGCTCACGTTGAGATGATGGGTCTTATCGGTATGGGTAACAACCCTATGGTTGGTGCTACAGTTGCTGTAGCCGTTTCTGTAGAGGAAGCTGCTAGAGAAGGTAAGTTCTAAATTTCATAATATATGAGATTTTGCCCTCAGGTTTTTGCCTGGGGGCTTTTTGTTCCTAAAAATGCTTGAAAAATCTAGATTTTAGTATAGAATAATGAAAGATTTTATTTTTAGTAACTGTCAGTTAGTTGGCAGTCACTGATTTACTTTTTATTGAAGCTGAGAGGAAATACACATGAGTAAAGTAAGAACACGATTTGCACCATCACCAACTGGTCGTATGCATGTTGGTAATCTTCGTACAGCACTTTATGCTTATTTAGTTGCTAAGCATGAGGGGGGCGATTTTATCCTTCGTATCGAGGATACTGACCAGGAACGTCAGTTAGATGGAGCAGTAGAGATTATATATCGTACCCTTGCAGCCACAGGTCTTGTTCATGATGAGGGCCCTGACAAGGATGGCGGCGTTGGCCCTTATGTTCAGTCTGAGCGTCAGGCTCAGGGCTTATATATGAAGTATGCCAAGGAGCTTATTGATAAGGGTGAGGCTTATTATTGTTTTTGTGATGAGCATCGTCTTGAGGAGTGCAAGACAGTAGTTGGTGGCAAGGAAATCTCTATATATGATAAGCATTGTTTGCATTTATCAAAGGAAGAGATAGAAGCCAATCTTGCTGCTGGCAAGCCTTTTGTTATTCGTCAGAACAATCCTCGTACTGGAACTATTACATTTTCAGACGAGATATATGGTGATGTAACAGTAGATAATGCAGAGCTTGATGACATGATTCTTATCAAGTCTGATGGTTATCCTACATACAATTTTGCCAATGTTGTAGATGATCATCTTATGGGCATCACTCATGTTGTTCGTGGTAATGAGTATATTTCTTCTTCTCCTAAGTACAACCGTCTTTATGAGGCTTTTGGTTGGGAGGTTCCAAAGTATATTCATTGTCCACTTATTACCAATGAGGAGCATCAGAAGCTTTCAAAGCGATCAGGCCATTCTTCTTATGAGGACCTTATCGACCAAGGCTTTTTAACTGAGGCAGTAGTTAATTTCGTAGCCCTTCTTGGATGGAGCCCAGACAATGATAATGAGATTTTTTCTCTTGAAGAGCTGGTGAAGGAATTTGATTATCATCGTTTATCAAAGTCCCCTGCAGTATTTGACATACCAAAGCTTAAGTGGATGAATGGCGAGTACATGAAGGCCATGGACTTTGACAAGTTTTATGAGAAGGCCCTTCCTTATTTAAAGGAATATATTAAGGGTGACTTTGACCTTAAAAAGATAGCTAAAATGGTTCAGACTCGTATTGAGATTTTCCCAGACATCAAAGACCATGTAGACTTCTTTGATGCAGTACCAGAGTATGACAGTGCAATGTATACTCACAAGAAGATGAAGACTACAGCTGAGTCTTCTCTCCAGGTACTTTCAGAGCTTCTTCCAATACTTGAGGCCCATGACGACTATAGCAATGATGCATTATACACATTGCTTTCTGGCTTTGCAGCTGACCATGAGTATAAGAATGGTTATGTGCTTTGGCCAGTTCGTACTGCTGTTTCTGGTAAACAGATGACACCGGGTGGTGCAACAGAGCTTATGGAGATTCTTGGCAAGGAAGAGTCTATAACCAGAATTAAAGCAGCAATCGAAAAACTTTCAAAGTAGTTTACGAAAATTAATCAGTAGGGGTACTGATTTTTAATGCGAGGGCTTTAGGAGTATTATGATTCTAAATCCTCTACAAGAGAGGGCTGTCGAGACTATCGATGGCCCTGTACTTTGTTTAGCCGGCCCAGGCTCTGGCAAGACAAAGGTTATTACACTTCGAATAAAGCATCTTATAGATACGGGTATTTCGCCCTCTGATATTGCGGTTATTACCTTTACCAAGGCTGCGGCATTGGAGATGAAGGAACGTTTTGATAATTTATCAGACAATAAATATCCGGTTACCTTTGCTACATTTCATTCCCTTTTCTGGGGCATATTACAGCAGGAAAAACGATACAAGGCATCTGATATTGTGATGGGAGCTAGAAGGCTTGATATTATCAAGGAGGCAATAGCTTGCGCTGGCCTTAATTGTGATGACAAGGATCTGCTTACACTTTTTTCAACTCATATCAGTGTGCTATCCAATAAGCTTTACACCAGCCACGAGGCTATCTTCGACAATTATAATGATGAAAGCTTTCGTGTATATGAAGCATATCAGGCATTAAAGGACAAGTACCGCCTTATTGATTTTGATGATATGTTGAAAAAAACATATGACTTATTTATAAATGATAAAGAATGCTTAGTCAGGTGGCAAAAGCATTTTACATATTTTCTTATTGATGAAATGCAGGATATGAATGATTTGCAATTTGAGCTTATGAAAATGCTGTCAGCTGCATCTAACAATGTGTTTGCTGTAGGAGATGATGATCAGTCCATATATGGCTTTAGAGGGGCTAATCCTGAGGTAATGAAAAGCTTCAAGGATTACTATGAAAATTGTAATGTGATTAATTTAAATACTAATTATCGCAATCCCTCCAATATTCTTGTGGCAGCCGGAAAGCTTATAAGTCATAACAACAATCGATTTGAAAAAGAAATTAATTTTGTGAAAAATGCAGGACTTATTGAGATAAGGCCTCTGAAAAATACAAAAGAAGAGGCTGAGTTTGTTGCCAGCCGTATTTTATCATTAAACAAAGGCGGGCTCTCCTTTGATGAGATGGCTGTTTTATACAGAAATCACTCAGATGCCAGGTTTGTGGTAGATACATTTTTAGATTTAAAGATTCCTTTTTTCCTGAAGGAAAAGATGCCTAACATTTATTCCCATTTTATTTTTGATGACATAGAGGCTTATTTCCAAATAGCTGTTGGTAATTCTACCAGAAAAAGAATGCTGAGGATAATGAACAGACCCAATCGTTATATTCATAGGCAGTGTGCAGAGCAGGGATATGATTTCAACTCGATGCTTAACTTTTATCGGGGAAATGCTACTATGCAGAGGAAAGTACAAGCGTTGCAAAGAGACCTGGAGCTTATATCAAAGATGTCACCATATGCTGCAGTTAATTATATTTTAAATGTAATGGGGTATATGGATTTTCTCAAAGAGCTGAGCATAGAAGAGAATTGTGAGATAAATGAATATATAGAAATAACTGATTTTATGTTATCGACATTCAAGGACTGTAAGACAATTGCAAAAGCTATAGAAAAGCTGCAATATCTGCGTCTTAAGGTGGATCATGAAAACAAGAGTAAGGCAGATGATAAGAGGGGGAAAGTGGGGCTTTATACCTTGCATTCTTCCAAGGGACTGGAATTTAACACAGTATTTATTGTGGGCGTTAATGAGGGGGTTATGCCTTATAAGAAGGCTCTAAAAACGGCGGATTTGGAGGCAGAGAGAAGGCTTTTTTATGTTGGTATTACCAGAAGCAAAGAAAGCCTTATATTATCCTCTATAGAAGAAAAAAATCGAGACAGAATGTATCCGTCTCGATTTATTCATGAACTTGGTTTGGATGAGGAGGATTATTCTTCCTCACCGAAGGCTTCTTCCTGAATCTTGTCAAAAGCCACAGCCACCTTTTCGTATTCTTCATCTGATGCGATATTGTCTAAAGAAGGGGTGCCGTTCTCATCCTCATAGTAACGATAGATATATACTTCACCATCATCTGAAGGCTGGCCCTTGTCATCTAAAGGCAGAAGTACAATATAGTCCTGGTCTTCAACGTCGAAGATAGTAAGGATTTCGCAGGTAACCTCGCTGCCGTCATCCATGCTTATAGTAACGACTACATCATCATCTTCGTTATCTACTGGAAAAATTTCGTCTTCGTTCATAGCTTCTCCTTATTAATAAAGATTTGTTAGTAACATGCCTTTATGATATAATTTCATTTGGTTTCTGTCTATATTTTTCTTATAATAAAAGGATTTTTAATGAATATTACCAGAGGTGATTTTTCACAAGCAGGTTCAATTACATATAATGGCGGAATACAGTTTACTTTTGTGGCTCATGATCTGGCATCATCGGTGGCCCTGGTTCTCTATGACATCATCAGCAAAAAGGAAATCGCTGTCATAGAAATGACTGAAGAATACTCTTTTGGAAGGGTATATTCGGTGAGAGTTTCAGGTGTTTTGGCCAGTCAGGTCTGCTATTTGATTAAAGAAGGTGATGCCCTTCGCTTAGATGAGTATGCAAGGACTATAGTAGGGCGTGATACTTGGGCAGATGTTAGTGGCAGAAAGAAGGATAATTTTCAGGTCTATGGAGGCATAGCGCCTTTAAGTGCATCCTTCAAGGATTATCCTGTGACAATTGCTCCATGTGACATGGTTATGTATAAGCTGCATATGCGAGGCTTTACCAAGGGCTTTAATATGGCCGAGGATAAGTGCAACTATAAGGGCCTTATTGCCAAGACAGCCTATTTAAAAAAGCTTGGAGTGACCAGTATAGAGCTACAGCCGGTTTATGACTTTGAGGAGCTTTTTCTTACAAAAAAAGAAGTTTTATCCGCAAAGGGTAAAAAGCAAGCTTTAGTTGAGCATTCTGGAAAGATTAATTATTGGGGATATGGTGCAGCTGCTTATTTTGCCCCAAAGGCTTCTTATTTTGGAGGAGCGGCTGAGGCGGTAGCAGGCTTCAGACATTTAGTATCACATTTCCATAAAAATAACATGGAAATTATCATGGAGATGTCTTTTGCTGAAGAGACTGATCCTGACCTTATTATTCAGGCTCTTCATTACTATGTCAGATATTTTCATGTAGATGGCTTTCATATTATAGGCTGCAATGCCCCTGAAAGGCGTATTGTGACTGACCCTTATTTGGCAAAAACCAAGCTGTTTTTTGAAAGCTTACCGGATGACCTTTTGCAAAAATATGATGGCCATAAACATGTCTTTTTATATAACGATTCTTACATGGATGTTACCCGCCAGATACAGAATCATATGAATGGTTCTATGGTGCAATATGTTAACCATATGCGCAGGCAAAACAGCAATTTTGGCTTTGTTAACTACATGTCATCAGTTACAGGCTTTAGCCTTTGGGATTCATACTCTTATGGGGAAAAGCATAATGAGGCCAATGGCGAAGAAAATCGGGATGGCACCAATTATAATTTTTCTATTAACCATGGCATAGAGGGGGCTACAAGTAACAAGGCTGTTAATAATGCCCGTTTTAAGGCTATGCGCAATGCTTTTGCAGCTTTGTTTATGTCTCAGGCAGTGCCACTTATTGTGGCTGCAGATGAGGTCGCCTGTAGCCATAGCGGCAATAATAATCCCTATTGCCAGGATAATTCTATAGGCTACACACAGTTTTTATCATATAAAAATAACCGTTTGCTGCGACAGTTTGTTGGTGAGCTTGTTGCTTTCAGAAAGCAGCATAAGTGCATTAGAAGTGAACAGCCCTATGCCTTGTCTGACACCAGGCATCTTGGAATACCGGATTTATCCTTTCATGGCTATGAGCCATGGTCCATGTCCATTGGTGAAGAGCAAAAGGCTATAGGTATATTATTTAATGGAGCCTATGCAGACGAAAAGGAAGATGTATACGTCTGCTACAATTTTCATTATGACCTGGCCACATTGGCCTTGCCATTGCTTGCGCCGGGGAAGCGATGGCGACTGGTATTTAATACGGCTTATTACAATGAAAACTACGACTTTTCATACAAGCCACTTGATAATCAGTCTACTATTACGCTTCCCGGTGAGTCTATTAGCGTATTAGTGGCAGTTGCTGCAAGGAGTAAGGATGTTTAAGGCTTTTGAACATTTTAAGACAATTACACATCACAGGCACCTGGTTATGAAAGGGTGTTTTAAGCTGGGCTTATATAAGCAGGGGCTTTTACATGATTTATCCAAGTACTCATGGACAGAGTTTTCTGTTGGGGCCAAGTATTATCAGGGCACTCAAAGCCCTAATAATGCAGAACGAAGGGCTAATGGAGTATCCATGGCCTGGCTTCATCACAAGGGGCGCAACAAGCATCATTTTGAGTATTGGATAGACTATGGCTTGACAGGAGACCACAAGATGACGGGAATGGAGATGCCTGTGAATTATGTGGTGGAAATGTATGTAGACAGGGTGGCTGCCTGCAAGAATTACCAAAAGGAAGCCTACACTGATGAAAGTGCTCTAAAATATTTTGACAGGGGTAAGGATAAGTATATGATGCATGAAAATACCTACAACCTTCTTTTGTCATTGCTTAAGTATTTGGCAGCCAATGGAGAAGAGGCCACCAATGATTATATACGCAGGGAAATTTTACATAATAAGTAATTGACTTGAGTTAGCTTATAGTTCTATTTTGAAGCAATTTGAGTCAGATACCTTGTTTCATCAATTAAAATATAAGGAGTTATATCATGGAAAAAGAAAGAAAAGTATTATATAGCGGTATGCAGGCTACAGGTAAGCTTACCTTGGGCAATTACATTGGAGCTTTAAAAAATTGGGTTAATCTCAATGAAAATTATGATTGCTTTTTTGGTGTAATGGATCTTCATTCACTTACTGTTCGCCAGAATCCTACAGAGTTCAGACAGAATGCCCGTCGTATTTACACTCAGTATGTAGCAGCAGGTCTTGATCCAAAGAAAAATTGTATATATTTTCAGTCCCATGTATCTGCCCATGCAGAGCTTGGTTGGATTCTTGACTGCTTTACCTATATGGGTGAGCTTAACCGCATGACACAGTTTAAGGATAAGTCTGCCAAGCATGCAGATAATATTAATGCAGGTCTTTTTACCTATCCGTCTCTTATGGCTGCTGATATTTTGCTTTACCAGGCTGATTTGGTTCCAATAGGCAATGATCAAAAGCAGCACTTGGAGATTTGTCGTGATATAGCAGAGCGCATGAACAATATTTATGGTGATATATTTACCATCCCAGAGGGATATTTCCCTAAGCAGGGCGCCCGTATTATGTCTCTTGCTGAGCCAGAAAAAAAGATGTCAAAATCAGATGAAAATGTAAATGCCACAATTTACTTAAACGATGACAGAGACACTATCATAAGAAAATTCAAAAAGGCTGTTACCGATTCAGATGCTGAGGTAAGATACGACAGAGAAAATAAGCCTGGGGTGTCTAATCTTATGGAAATATATGGTGTGGTTACTGATCAAACTATGGACCAGGTGGCAGCTGAGTTTGAAGGCAAGGGTTATGGCGACTTTAAGATGGCGGTAGGCGAAGCAGTTGCAGATATGCTTGATCCATTCCATGCAAGATATGATGAGCTGGCAAAGGAAAAGACCTTCATTGACGAGTGTATCAAGGAGAATGCTGAGAAGGCTTCATATTTTGCAAATAAGACCCTGAGAAAGGTTCACAAAAAGCTGGGCCTTGTAGAGAGAATCAGATAGTCTGTAAAATTTAATTTATGTCTTTACAAAAAGAACAGGAGCATGTTATCATTGCTCCTGTCTTTTTTTCTATTTTTCTATAAATATTCCCAGGAGATAATTTGTACAGCAAAGTTAATACAGCAACTATCTATGGAATTGATTCTAAAATCATATCTGTAGAAGCGGATATATCAGAAGGTATGCCTATGTTTGAAATGGTAGGCTACCTTTCTGGTGAAGTGAAGGAAGCCAAGGAAAGAGTCAGGGCAGCTCTTAAAAATGAAGGCTATTCTTTGCCCATAAAAAGAATAACAGTAAATTTTTCACCAGCTAATATAAGGAAGACTGGCTCCGGCTTTGATTTGCCTGTGGCAGTAGCTGTTCTTGCAGCTATAGGCATAGTATCCCAGGAAGACTTGGGAAATATATGCATGGTAGGGGAAATTTCCTTAGATGGGAAAATACAGCCTGTTAATGGAATATTATCCATGGTTCTTGAGGCTGCACACCAGGGGATGGCACTTGCTATAGTGCCTATGGATAACCTAAGGGAGGCATGTCTTGTGCCAGGTATTATTTGTATTGGAGTAAGCAGTCTTGGTCAGGTAATAGATTTACTTAATAAGAGGGAATACTCATGTAATCTGGCGCCTTGTGATGAAATGCCAAAAGAGTGTGCTCCAAGTCAGTATGATTTTTCTTTTATCAATGGGCAGCCACAGCTCAGAAGAGCCTGTGAGGTGGCTATAAGTGGCATGCATAATATTCTTATGGTGGGGCCTCCAGGGGCAGGCAAGACTATGATCGCCAAGTGTATACCTTCCATATTGCCACCCATGACAGAGGAAGAGCAGATAGAGTTGTCAAAGATATATTCTGTATGTGGCAAATTTGATGAGCGAAAAGGGCTGATTAAAGCAAGGCCTTTTAGAAGCCCGCATCATACAGTGACTGAACAGGGTCTTACAGGTGGCGGCTCTAATCCAAAGCCAGGGGAGATATCCTTGGCCCACTCTGGAGTCTTATTTTTGGATGAGCTGACCGAGTTTAGAAAGTCTACCTTGGAGATATTAAGGCAACCTCTTGAGGATAAGGAAATTCATGTGGCAAGAGTAAATGGCAGCTTTTCTTTTCCTGCTAATTTTATGCTGGTTGCAGCTATGAATCCCTGTTCCTGTGGTTATTATCCAGATATGAATCGTTGCAGGTGCTCTAGGGTGTCCATACAGCGATATATAGGCAAAATATCTCAGCCTCTTTTAGACAGAATTGATGTATGTGTCGAAGCACCTACTTTGGATTATGCCCAAATTGTTTCAAAGGATAAAAATGAAAGCTCTGCTCAAATAAGAGAGAGGGTAGTAAAATGCCATGAATTGCAAAAGCTGCGATTTAAGGACTTGGGCTTTAATCATAATAGTGAAATTCCTGGTAGCTTGATAGATGATTTTTGCAAGCTGGATAAGGATGGGGCTGATTTTATGAAAGATATGTATGAAAAGTATTGTCTTACTGCAAGGACCTATCACAAGGTGTTAAAGGTGGCAAGAACCATAGCAGATATGGAAAGTACAGATAATATTTCCCTTATTCATTTGCAGGAGGCTATAGCTTACAGGGGGCTTGATAAAAAATATTGGGAGGAGCATATTTAATGGATTCGAGAATATATCAGCATTGGATGCTGTCTACAGAATATATACCCGTATTGACCAAGGCAAAGCTTCTGCTTTATTTTGAAAATTCATATAATGTTTTTCATGCCACTAAGGCACAGCTTTTGGAGAGTGGCCTTATGAAGGGGGCTACAGCAGACAGGCTGCTTGAATCTATAAAGGGATTAAATATAGAAGCAGAATACGAAGCCTTTATGGAGGGCCCCTTTTCTTTTATTACCTGTGAAGATCCGGCTTACCCTGAATGCTTAAGTAATATATACGAGCCTGTATATGGCTTCTATTATTATGGAAATATTCCTGACATAACAAATTCTGTGGCTATTGTGGGGGCAAGAAGGTGCAGTGCTTATGGTAAAAAAATGGCTGAGGACATAGCAAGAGCTTTGGGCCAAAACAATATTACTGTTATAAGCGGTATGGCAAGGGGCATTGATTCTTTTGCCCACCAGGGGTTACTTTCAGGAGGGGGCAAGACAATTGCTGTTCTTGGTTCAGGTTTGGATGTTATTTATCCTGCTGATAATAGGGGACTTTATGAAAGAATTGCATCAAATGGCTGTGTTATCTCGGAGTTTGCCCTTGGTACGGCTCCAAGACCGGCCTATTTTCCTATAAGAAACAGGATAGTTTCTGCCTTGGCAAAAACTGTAGTTGTTATAGAGGCCAAGGAAAAATCTGGTTCGCTTATTACAGCAGACTGTGCCCTAGAGCAGGGGAAGGACATATATATTGTTCCTGGGCGCATTACGGATTCTCTAAGCGCTGGCTGTAACAGGCTTGCTACCCAAGGAGCAGGCATAATATATGATATTAATCAGTTTGTCAGTGAAATTGTACCTGCCAGTACAAAAAAAGACATATATGTAATAAGAGAAAAAGAAAACAAATATCACCTGACAAAGGAAGAGCTTATTGTGTATGCTCTTTTTGATTTTTATCCAAAGAGTCTCGCCCTTGTTCAGGCTACTTCAAATATGGATTACTTAAGTCTGCTTAGCACTGTTCTTACATTGGAAAAGAAGGGGTTTTTGACTGAAGTTTTCAAAAATCAATATATAATTAGCCGATAAATAATGCTATTGTCAAAATTTTTCCCTTGAAAATCATTTTTTTATGTTGTATAGTTGTTGACGATTTGTAGCTATTTTTAATCTGTCTAAATATGACCTTTGTTAAAATTATGCAAATTAGGTTGAGAGTAGCTTTTAAAGTTGATTTCGGAGAATATACAAATGGCAAAAAATCTTGTTATTGTTGAGTCACCTGCCAAGGTGCATACTATTAAAAAGTTCTTGGGCTCTAATTATGAGGTGATGGCATCCCAGGGTCACGTTCGTGACATGCCAAAATCTCAGCTTGGATTTGACCCTGACAATGGCTTCGAGCCTAAATATATAACAATACGCGGCAAGGGAGAGCTTTTGGCTGCCCTTCGCAAGGAAGTAAAGAAAGCTGATAAAATATATCTTGCAACTGATCCCGACCGCGAGGGGGAGGCTATTTCATGGCATCTTACCCAAGCCTTAAATCTTGAGGGCAAAAAGGTATATCGTATTACCTTTAATGAGATTACAAAGACTGCAGTAAAAAATGCTCTGAAAAATCCCCGTGAAATAGACATGGATTTGGTAGATGCCCAGCAGGCCAGACGTATGCTTGATCGAATGGTGGGATATAAGATTTCACCACTTCTATGGGCTAAGGTAAAAAGAGGTCTCTCTGCAGGGCGTGTTCAGTCTGTTGCCCTTCGTATCATTTGCGACAGAGAGAAGGAAATAGCAGATTTTATTCCTCAGGAGTATTATACCCTTGATGTAGTTTTAAATGCAGAGGGGCTAAAGAAGCCTATTGTAGCCAAGTATCACGGCGACAAAGAAAACAAAGGGCAGATTCAGGACAAAGCCAGCTTAGATCAAATTATGGCTGAGCTTAAAGATGAGGATTTTACCATCGCTTCAATTAAGCATGGTAAGAGAGAAAAGAAGGCACCCCTTCCTTTTACCACATCTACTATGCAGCAGGAAGCTTCTAAAAGCCTGAATTTTTCAATTCAAAAGACTATGTCAGTGGCACAGCAGCTCTATGAAGGTGTTACAGTTAAAGGTCATGGCACTATTGGTCTTATTACCTACCTACGTACTGATTCTACCAGAGTATCCGATGACGCTAAGGCAGCAGCTGTATCTTTTATTGAAGGAAGCTATGGCAGTCAGTATCTCAGCCAGGCTAAGGCTGCTGAGAAGAAGTCTTCAGGCAAGGTGCAGGATGCCCATGAGGCTATTAGACCAGCAGATATTACCTTGCTGCCATCAGACATTAAGGATTCCTTATCAAGAGATCAGTTTAGATTATATCAGCTGGTATGGAAGCGCTTTGTGGCTAGCCAGATGGCCAATGCTATATATGATACAGTTTCTGTTACTTTCAAGGCAGGCAAGCATACATTTACTGCGGCAGATTCTTCTGTAGCTTTTGATGGTTTTAAGCTGATTTATAGCGAGGCTGATGACGAAGAGGAAGCAAAAAGTCATAGCCTTGATAAGCTTACAGAGGATACAGCTATTTCTTTTGACAGCTTTGATGAAAAACAGCATTTTACTCAGCCATCGCCTCATTTTACAGAAGCTTCTTTGGTTAAGACACTTGAAGAGCTTGGAATAGGCCGACCTTCTACCTATTCACCTACAATTACCACCTTATTAAAGAGGCACTACATAACAAAGGAAGCCAAGAATTTGTATGTAACAGAGCTTGGAGAGGTAGTTAATGCTATTATGGTGGATTCCTTTGGCACCATTGTAGACAAGGATTTTACAGCCAATTTAGAGCAGCTTCTTGATGGGGTAGAGGAAGGCGAAGTTGATTGGAAATCAGTAGTCAGCAATTTTTATCCGGATTTGGAGGCTGCAGTGTCTGTAGCTGAAAAAGAGCTTGAAAAGGTTGAAATCAGAGATGAGGTTACTGATGTAATCTGCGAAGAGTGTGGGCGCAATATGGTTATTAAGTTTGGTCCTCACGGAAAGTTTTTGGCTTGCCCTGGCTTCCCTGATTGCCGTAATACAAAGCCATTCTTGGAAAAGATTGGAGTTCCATGTCCAAAATGTGGTGGTGATGTAGTTATCAGAAAATCTCAAAAGGGCAGAAAGTTTTATGGATGTGCAAATCATCCTGATTGTGATTTTATCTCATGGGCAAAGCCTACTACAGAAAAATGTCCTAAGTGCGGCAGTTACATGGTAGACAAGGGTAACAAGCTGTGTTGTGCTAATGATGAATGCAGATTTGTAACTACTGTGGATAAAAATTAAAAAAATATGTAAAAATTCACAAATTGCAACAAAAAGTAGAGTATTCTGAATTTTGTTGCAATTTTTCTATTGAGATGCTATAATCAAATAAATTCGGTTAGTTTTGATTACTGGCATTACTTGGTTTTATATTTTAGGAGGTATTCAATGAGCGTACAGTTACTGGATAAGACCAGAAAGATAGGCAAGTTATTACATAACAATAATTCATCAAAGGTTGTGTTTAACGATATTTGTCAGGTGCTTACTGAGATATTGGACTCATCTGTGCTCGTTATTTCAAAAAAAGGCAAGGTCCTTGGTGTTTCCTGTGGTTCAGGTGCTACTGAGCTTGGCGAGCTCATCGTTGATGAGGTAGGTGGATTTATTGACTCCATGTTAAATGAACGTCTTCTTTCCATCCTTTCCACCAAAGAAAATGTTAATCTTCAGACACTTGGTTTTGAGAAGAGCGATATTTCTTCTTACTCTGCAATAATTGCTCCAATCGATATTGCAGGTGAGCGACTTGGTACACTTTTTGTTTATCGTTACAATAAACAGTACGATATTGATGACATTATTCTTACAGAGTATGGCACAACTGTAGTAGGTCTTGAGATGATGCGCTCGGTTAACGAGGAGAGTGCTGAGGAAAATCGCAAGCTTCAGGTTGTAAAGAGTGCTATTTCTACATTGTCTTATTCAGAGCTTGAGGCAATAACTCATATATTCGAAGAGCTTGAGGGCAACGAAGGTGTTCTTGTTGCTTCCAAGATTGCCGATAGAGTTGGTATTACTCGTTCAGTTATTGTAAATGCCTTGCGCAAATTTGAGTCTGCAGGTGTTATTGAGTCTCGTTCATCAGGAATGAAGGGTACATATATTAAGGTTCTTAATGATGTTGTCTTTGATGAGCTTGAGGAGTTAAAGAAAAATAATTAATTTTAATAACTTAATATTTATGGATTAGTATTGTAAAAGGACTTATGTAATGCATAGGTCCTTTTTTTTAACTTAGTCGGGTTTAAAGGCTGACTTAAGTTAAAGGCCTTACATTCAAGACTGGCAAGCAAAGCTTTTTTGAAAAAACATAAAATTAATTGGCCACTATCTCTAGTAGGTTAGTTAATAAAAATATACAAGATGATGTAAAAAGAGGCTTGTCTTTTTTGCTATATAACTTATAATTAGAAATAACTATGGGAGGGAATACTATGCTTTCATCAGATGCTTTTAGTTATGTTAATTTGCTGGATAAGGCTGCAGATGCCAGCTGGCAGCGAGAGACACTGATATCCAATAACATAGCCAATGTCGATACCCCAGGCTACAAGAGGCAGGATATTGAGTTTGAAAGTGTTCTTCAAAAGGCCTTGCTTGGCACCAATGAGTCTTCTTTGGATAAGGCGACTGCCGCTTTGCAGGACAGGGACCTAGAAGGCATAGAATATACAGATTATGAGAATTTTTCCTATAGACTTGATGGCAATAATGTGGATATAGATACGGAAAATGTGGAGCTGGCTTCAGAGCAGCTTAGGTATTCGGCTTTTACTACCAGTATTTCCAATCAGTTTACCCGTTTTAACAGTGTTATTAAGTAGAGATTTGTTCAGCTGAAGTGAGTCATTGTTTCTAATCGATGACTAATGTGGTATAGAAGCAATTCTACAAAAAGGAGGCTTACCATGGGACTTTTTCAATCCTTTGATATATGTGCGTCTGGCATGACTGCACAGCGCTACCGTATGGATGTTATTGCAGAAAATATAGCCAATGTCAGTACTACCAGAACGGAGGATGGTACTCCTTATCGTAGAAAGGTGGTTACCTTTGAAGAAAAGCAGCTTGATCCCTCAGCTAGCTTTAGCAATATCTTAAAGAAAAGTAGAGCTGCCTATAATGGCAATGGTGTCAAGGTTTCAGATGTATCAGAAGACTACGAGTCTGATTTTATTATGGAATATGATCCATCTCATCCAGATGCGGACGAAAATGGATATGTATCTTACCCTAATGTCAATACTGTTACAGAAATGACCAACCTTATCGATGCCAGCAGGTCTTATGAGGCCAATACAACAGCTTTTTCTGCAGTAAAAAATATGGCCCAGTCAGGAATTACTATTGGCCAGTAATTTTTATAAGGGGATTTAAATGGATATTACAGCAATTTCAACTTCATACGGCACTACACCGGTATCAGCTGCTGCTGCAAAAACTAATTCAGTCCAGGGCTTTGATTCTATGCTTTCATCTGCCATGTCTTTAATTAAAGACACTAATTCTTTACAGGAAGCGGCATCGGCCGAGGAGGTAGCCTTTGCTTTGGGGGAGACAGACAATACCCATGATCTTATGATAGCAGAGCAGAAGGCAAATATCGCATTGCAATATACAGTTGCTGTCAGAGACAGGCTTTTAGAGTCTTACAATACAATTATGAATATGCAAATCTAATGTTACTATTTTGCTGCAGCGGCAAGTAGTAATAATCTAATACATGCTTAGCCTAGGGCCTTTTATGTTAATGCAGAAAAATATAGCCCTGAGTGCTTGCAGGTGATTTTTGTTTTTAAGGGAGAAAGTAATGCCAGAACAGATTCAGGCAATTTTAAATAGAATACTTGAGTGGTGGAGAAAGTTCACCCGCAGGCAGCAGATCCTCATTGCATCTATTGCAGCTGTCGTTATTATTGCCTTTGTTATCATGGCGGTTATTATTTCTCAGCCTACCATGGTTCAGCTTGTATCATGCCAGGATGCCAATGAAGCATCTCAGGTTAAGACCCTTCTTGAGGATAATTCGATTTCCTATGAGACCGATACCCAGGGCTATGTCTATTATATCAATGAGAAGGATATGGCAGAGGCCAACATCCTTCTTGGCTCCAATGAAATACAGACTTCAGGATATTCCCTTGATGATGTTATTGATGGCAGCTTTTCTACTACTGAAGCTGATAAAACAAAGCGTTATCAGCTTTATTTAGAGGAGCATTTTGCTGATTATATAGAGACACTGACTATGGTCAATGAGGCTAAGGTTACCCTTAATCTTCCAGATGATGATGGCACCATTATCTCAAAGGATGAGGATGCCTATGCTTCTATTATTTTGGACTTATCAGCTTCAATGAATGCTGATACAGCCCAGACTATTGCCAAGTATGTGGCCACAGAGCTGGGCAATGACGATACATCCAATATCCTTATTATGGATGCTGATGGCAATATGCTCTTTTCTGGTGGTGACGAAACCACCACTGCTGGCAATGCATCTGCCAACCAGGATGTAAAGGACAGGGTAAAGGAAGGCATAGCTACCGAGGTAAAGGATGTTATTAATGAGACCGAGTACTACGACAATGTAGAGGTAGGTATCAACCTCAATATGACCTTTGACCAGGACAGCTACACAGACTATAACTATTACCTTAATGAGGGACAGACTGATCCATACCTTGATTCTGAGTCTTGGGATAATTCTACATCTACTTCAGGCTCAGGCGGTGTACCAGGGACTGACTCAAACGATAGTGACGATACAACCTACGTTACTGACGACGGCTCTACATCTGAGTCCACCACAGAGTCTGGTACCAAGGATTATCTGCCAAGTGAAAAAATAACCAATCACATAGGTGAAGTAGGTGTTATCAATTATGATGAGTCATCCATTTCTGTAGCCTGTACTACATATGTTACCTATAATCAGGATCAGATGGAGGCGGATGGCACTCTTGAGAATGCAGGACAGACCTTCGATGAGTTTGTTGCGGCTAATTCAGCAAGAACCCAGACTCAAGTGCCAGAGGAATTTATCAACCTGGTAGCAACTGCTACAGGTTTTTCAGCTTCTAATATTACTATTGTTGCCTATGAGATACCTATGTTTCAATACTCATCAGGACCGGCTATTTCTTTAACAGAAATACTTCAGATTGTTCTTGCTGTTCTTATTTTTGCAATGCTTGGCTTTGTAGTATTTAGAAGCCTTAGGACAGAAGAGGAAGAGCCTGTGGAGGAAGAGCTTACAATTGACGACTTGATAGCTTCAACCAAGGAAGAGGAGGCTCTTGAAGACATAGGATACACAGAAAAATCAGAGGCTCGTATACTAATAGAAAAGTTTGTGGATGAAAAGCCAGAGGCAGTGGCATCATTGCTTCGCAATTGGCTGAATGAAGATTGGGGATAGATAAATGGCAGTAGATGAATTAAATGGAACCCAAAAGGCTGCTGTACTTCTTATTGCCTTGGGACCGGAGAAGTCTTCTCAAATATTTAAGCATCTAAAGGAAGAGGAGATAGAAGAGCTCACCCTGGAGATTGCCAATACAAGGAGTATTTCTCCTCAGCTGAAGGAAGAGGTTATCAATGAGTTCTACCAGGTGTGCCTGGCTCAACAATATATTGCTGAGGGTGGTATTGGATATGCTAAGGAGCTTCTTGAAAAGGCTTTGGGCGAGGATAGAGCACATGATGTTATTGCCAAGCTTACAGCATCTCTTCAGGTTAGACCTTTTGAATTTATAAGAAAAACAGAGCCTTCACAGGTTCTCAACTTTATACAGGATGAGCATCCACAGACAATAGCCATGATTTTGTCTTACTTGTCCGCTGGTCAGGCATCTATGATAATTGGTGCCCTGCCTCCAGAAAAGCAGGCTGATGTAGCAAGAAGAATAGCCATGATGGACAGGACTTCGCCTGAAGTTATCAAAGAAGTAGAGCGGGTGCTTGAAAGAAAGCTCAGCTCCCTTATTAATCAGGATTACACTATTGCAGGCGGAGTGGATTCAGTAGTTGCTATTTTAAATACAGTAGACCGTGGTACAGAAAAGCGTATCATGGAGTCCCTTGAGATAGAGGAACCAGAGCTTGCAGAGGAAATCCGCAAGAAAATGTTTGTATTCGAAGATATTCTCCTGCTTGATGACAGAGCTATTCAACGTGTACTCAGAGATGTTGATAATAATGATCTTGGGGTTGCTCTCAAGGGTGCCAATGAAGAGGTGCAGGCGGCTATATTCAAGAACCTGTCTTCACGTCTTGCTTCCATGATTAAGGAAGACATGGACTATATGGGCCCTGTTCGTATGAAGGATGTAGAAGAGGCTCAGCAGAAGATTGTAGGTGTTATAAGAAAGCTGGAAGACAGCGCAGAGATAGTTATTTCAAGAGGTGGAGGAGACGAGCTTGTTGTCTAGTAACAATGTCATATATAGCTTTCAGGTGGCCTATGATAAAAAGCCTGAGGATCTTGTAATTGACTATAATGAGCGTTCAATTGAGCTTGTAAAGGAAGAAGAAAAAGCATATAAGACAAAGCTTTTTGAGGAAGAGAAGGCCAGGCGTCTCAAAGAAATGGAAGAGACTGGGGCTGAGGTGCCTGAGGGCGTATCGCCGGAGGAGTTTTTGGGATTGGCAGATACCATCATGGCGGAGGAAGCTTCACCTGAACCAGATGTTGATTATGTGGCCCAGGCAAAGGAAGAGGCTGAAGGAATTATTGCAGAAGCCAATTCCCGGGCTGGTGAAATAATAGGTGCGGCTCAAGTAAATGCAGAAGCTCTTAAAAATCTTGCCCGGCAGGAGGGTGAGAAGGAAGGCTACAATGAGGGAACTCAGCGAGCTGCCATGGAGCTTCAGCAAGCCAAGACCCAGATGAAGGAAGAGATAGAGGCTATCAAGGCAGACTATCAAAATCGCAGCCTGTCCATGGAGCATGATATAGTTGAGATGTGCTTGCCAGTTTTTGAAAAGGTTTTTAATGCAAGCTTAGCAGGCAAAAAAGACGTTATATATCATTTGCTTGACCACTGCATCATGAAAATTGAACGTACTAAGCAGATGCAGATAAAGGTGGGCGAAGTAAATGCAGACTTTATAAAGTCTAAAAAGGATGAAATAGTGGCGAAGGTAGGCAGTGATGTCAACATTGACATTATTGCTGATCCGCTTTTGACAGAGTCTCAATGTATTATAGAGACTGACGGAGGTATTTTTGATTGCAGCATTGATACAGAGCTGTCAGCTCTTATCAGTGAAATCAGGGCCTTGAGCTAGGGGGAATTTTGAATCAGGATTTATTATTGCAGCTTGAAGGGAAAGACTATTTCAAATCTCTCGGCAAGGTTGTAAAGGTAGTTGGACTTACAATTGAATCAGTGGGGCCGGAGGCTAAGCTCAAGGATATCTGTGAGATTATTGTGGCTGGCTCCGACACGAGAATAAAAGCAGAGGTTGTCGGTTTTAAAGACAAACGTCTGCTTTTGATGCCCTTTGAGAATGTTGAAGGGGTAGGTGTAGGCTGCATGGTGGAAAATACAGGGCATCCTTTGCAGGTGGATGTGGGCCAGGCGCTTCTTGGTCATATTGTAGATGGTCTGGGAAGACCTACTGACATGGAGGAAGGCCATTCTCTGGATGGTCTTGTTTCTTACCCTGCTGAGGCTGATCCACCGGATCCTATGAAAAGGGCAATTATAAAAGAGGCCTTACCTTTGGGCGTAAAGGCTGTGGACGGACTTATTACTGTTGGTAAGGGACAACGTATTGGTATTTTTGCAGGCTCTGGTGTGGGAAAGTCTACCCTCATGGGTATGTTTGCCCGCAATACTAAGGCACAGGTTAATGTAATTGCTCTTATAGGGGAGCGAGGTCGTGAGGTAAGAGAGTTTGTGGAAAATGACCTGGGTGAAGAGGGTATGGCTAGGTCTGTTGTAGTATGTGCTACCTCTGATAAACCTGCCCTTATCAGAAAAAAAGCTGCCTTTACGGCTACAGCAATTGCAGAATACTTCAGGGACCAGGGCTATGATGTCCTTCTTATGATGGATTCCCTTACACGTTTTTCTATGGCTCAAAGAGAGATAGGCTTGGCTTCTGGGGAGCCCCCTGTAACAAGAGGTTATCCCCCATCAGTATATTCTGAGATGCCGCGCCTACTTGAGAGAGCTGGCAATTCAGACAGGGGTTCTATCACAGGTTTGTATACAGTTCTAGTTGATGGAGACGATTTTAATGAGCCAATCACTGATACGGCTAGAAGTATTTTGGATGGTCATATAGTTTTAAGTCGCAGCTTGGCTCAAAAGAATCACTATCCTGCTATAGATGTACTTATGTCTATTTCCAGAGTTATGTCGGCGGTGGCCACGTACGAGCATAAGGCGGTGGCTGGAAAGCTAAAAAATGTACTTGCTACCTATCAGGAGGCAGAAGATCTTATTAATATAGGGGCATACAAAAATGGTTCCAATAAAAATATAGATTACGCCATTAAAAAAATAGATGCAGTTAATGAGTACTTAATGCAGCCCACCCATGAAAAACAGGAATTTGAGGATGAGCTTGCAGCCTTAGCTGCTATTTTTGAAGAATAAGAGGACCAGGTTTCTATGGCAAAGTTTGCTTACAGGATGCAAAATATTTTGGACTTGAAATTGAAAATGGAAGAGCAGGAGAAAATTAATTTTGGCCTTGCTCAGGCGGCTTATGCCAACGAAAGAGAAAAGCTGCGTCAGATAATGATTCGACAGGCGGGCTATGAAGCTCAGCTTAAGCAATTATCTGTAGGTAGTATTAATATAAGTGATATAAAAACCTGTAAAAATGCCATCACAGCCATGAAGGTAGCTCTGCGAGCCCAGATGATGGAGGTATCAAAGGCTCAGCGCGTCATGGACAATGCCCGAAAACGCTTAAACACTGTGATGCAGGAACGAAAAATGCATGAGAAGCTTAAAGAGAAGGCTTTTGAGAAGTTTAAAGAAGAACTTAATGCTGAGGAGAGCAAGCTTACAGATGAGCTTGTTTCATATACATATTTTAACAGCTTGGATGAGGAGTAACGGTTATGCCAGAAAACGCAACTCAGGAAATAGATAAAAAAGCTAAAAGAAAAGCTGAAAAGCAGGCTAAAAAGGATGCTAAAAAAGCAGCTAAGGAAGGCCAAAAAGGCGGGGAAGCTGTGGATGATGAAGATGAGGAGTCTTTAGGCATTATAGGAAGACTTATTATGGCGGTGGTTGTTCTTTTTATCATTGTCATTTGGCTTGTTATTTTTGCATTTATCGTAAAAATGGATGTAGGTGGCTTTGGCTCAACTGTACTTTTTCCAGTATTAAAGGATGTGCCTTATGTCAATCGAATCTTGCCTGGAATAGAAGATTATATCGGGGATGAAGTAAATGAGGATGATGGATATGCCTATGATACTGTGGATGAGGCAGTGGTCCGCATAAAGGAGCTGGAGCAGGAGGTAGAGGAGCTGAAAAACCAGGATAGTTCCAACTCTGATTACATTAGTGAGCTTGAGGCGGCCAAGGCTGAGCTTGAAGAATACAAGGCCAATGAGGCTGAATTTGAAAGTGAGAAAGAAAAATTTTATCAGGAGGTTGTTTTTTCTGATAATGCGCCCGATATAAATGAATATAAGACTTATTATGAGTCTATAGAGCCAGAAACTGCTGAGTCAATTTATAAGCAGGTGGTCAGTCAATTGGCAACAGACGAAGAGCTGGAGGATTATGTGGCAGCATACTCAGCAATGAGTGCAAAAAATGCGGCAGCTATATTTGATTCCATGACAGATAATTTTGATCTTGTGTGCCAAATACTTTCAGCCATGGATTCTGGCGCCAGAGCTGATATTCTTGCGGCAATGTCATCTCAAAATGCAGCTATTGTTACAGAGATGATGAAGCCTTAGGATATATAGATTCTTTGGAATCATGCACCTTGAAAACAGAATAGGGAAAGGAGGAAAAGATGCAAAATGTTAATCTTGCTAACACTGTAACAGCAATACAGGCAGATGCAGGAAGTAAGTCTTTTGCCAAGAGAAGGCTTTCATCTAGTGATATGTTTGAGACAAAGCTGAAAAACGCCGCAGACATGACAAGAAAAAGTCAAAGCTTTGAAAAAGCTCAAAGCAATGATGTTGGAATCTCAGATGATAGTTCAAAAGAAACAGCAAAAGGGAAGCTTTCATCCAAGGCAACAGAGCTTAACAAAGACAGTAAAGCAGTGGAAGAAGAGCTAGATAGCTCGAAGCTAGAAGAAAAAGTATCAGAGGCTGCAAAAAAAGTTGTAGATGCCATTACCAGGCAGCTTGATGTGTCAGAAGAAGATTTGATTTCTGCCATGGAAAACCTTGGTCTTACAGCGATTGACTTGTTAAACCCAGCCCAGCTTGCTAATTTGGTAACTGAGCTAAAGGGCCATAGTGATTCTATCAGTCTTGTCATGAATGATGATTTTGCCGCAATTCTTGATGTGGCAAGTAAGGCTAGCTTACAGTTGTTAGAAGAAACAGGAGCAGCAATTGAAGCTCTGCAATATGCAGATGCAAATGAAGCTCCAGAAATCAATTTTGTGGTTGATGAAACTACAATGGATGCAGTAACAGAGATTGATACTGATACTGTAACTGAAAATGGTGCAAGAGAAAGTCTTGCACGGCCAGAGCAGTCTTCATCCAAAGTAAGTTCAAGCGCAGAAATCACTTCTAATGATGAGGCAATTAAGCTTGTTAAAGAGACTGAAGTAAAATCTAATTCTTCGTCTGGTCAAAATACTAGCGATAGTGCTTTTTCTAGTAATAAGGATGATGCTTTTGCAGCACCGCTTGGGGGCAAAGCAGATGGAGATGAGACTTCTACAGGAAGCTTTAATCCACTTAATACTTCTTTTGAAGTCACATTTAATCCTGCAAATGAAGTAGTTGAACTACCTACAGGCGAAACTGTTTTAGCCAAAGAAATAGTTAATCAGTTGGTAGAGCAGGCAAGTATTTTTTCAACATCTGACCAGGTAACCATGGAAATGGTTCTAAATCCTGAAGGACTTGGGAAAATATTCATGGAGGTTTCTCAAAAGGGAAGTGAAGTTACAGCCAAGATTTTTACAGAAAATGAGGCAGTAAAGGAAGCTTTAGAAAACCAAATGTCTTCGCTTAGGGCAGGTCTTAACGAAAATACCCTCAAGGTTACATCAGTAGAGATTTCAGTGGCAACCCACGAGTTCGAGAAAAACCTAGAGGATGGTCAAAGGCAAAATGACAATAGAGAAGGCCGGCAGCATTCTGAACAAAAACGCCCAGTCAGAATAGATTTAAATGATCTTGACAGTCTGATGGGACTTATGAATGAGGAAGAAGCCTTAGCTTATCAAATTATGAAAGAAAACGGAAATACTCTCAATTTCCAAGCATAAATTAAAAGAAAGGAGGAAGGAAATGTCAGCAATAGTAGGAGCCGTTACAAACGGAGTATACACGAAAACAGATGCTTCAGCAGAAGCGACATCTTCATCTAAAGCAACATCTACATCACTTTCCAAGGCTGCGTCATCATCAGCTAATACTTACAACTCGGATATGTTTTTACAGCTTCTTGTGGCAGAAATGCAATATCAGGATCCACTTGAGCCAACTAGCAATACTGAGTATGTATCAGAGCTTGCTTCGTTTTCTCAAATTGAAGCAGTACAGGCTGTTCAGGATCAAATGAAGACCATTGAGGCCAATTCTCTAGTGGGACAATACGTTATCATGCTTGTGGACAATGAATATGTATCTGGAAAAGTGGATTACGTATATAACGACGGTGGAGATTTATATTTAGCGATAGGTGATAAAAAGTATTCGATTGATAATCTTGATTCAGTTGTGGACGCTGAGTATTACAATGGAGTCCTTGATGCAGAATCCTTTGCAGACGCTGTCAGCAAGCTGCCATCGGTATCAGCTATTAGCTTATCTGATGAAAAGGCTGTTTCTGAGGCAAGAAAAGCTTATGATGCTATGTCAGATTACACTAAGGGATTAGTTTCAAGCTCAGCATTATCGACACTCGAAGCATTGGAGACAAGAATAGCGGCTTTAAAGAAAGCCAAGGAGGCAGCAGATGAGTAATATATCTATTAATCCATCTTTTACTTCCATTGAACAGGTTGCGGGACAATACTTAAATCCTTCTGCCGAGTCAAAGCCACTTGGTGCTTTAACAAATGGTGTATCCTTTGAAGAGCTTTTACAGCAAAAGATAAGTGATACTACAGAGCTTAAGTTTTCCAAGCATGCTACAAATCGACTTGGTGAGAGAGGAATAGAATTAACGGAGGACCAATCCTTACGACTTGAAGAAGGAGTCATGAAGGCGCAGGAAAAGGGCATCAAGGATTCTTTGGTTCTTGTTGATCAGCTTGCATTTATAGTAAATGTTCCAAACCAGACAGTTATTACCGCCATGGACCAGACAGAGTCCGACGATAATATTTTTACAAATATTGATGGTGCCGTTATTGTATAGCTGGACCTTACGGAGGCTATGGTCGCTGACTGACAGATGCGACGAAAAGGCACCTCTTTTTACAGGAGGTCATTAATTATGATGAGATCACTCTATTCTGGTGTGTCAGGTCTTAAGTCACACCAGACAAAGATGGATGTTATTGGTAACAATATTTCAAATGTAAATACTGTTGCCTTTAAATCATCTTCAACAACATTTCAGGATGTTATGTATCAGACTACATCCCAGGCATCTGCCGCCACAGGTACTGTAGGCGGAAAAAATGCCAAACAGATAGGTCTTGGTGTTACCAATGGTGCTACTAAGGTATCTATTACTTCTGCAGGCGCAGCCCAGTCTACTGGTGATGCCTTGGATATCAGATTGTCAGATACTAATACAACACACTTTTTTGTAGTAAGCAATGGCTCTGAAAATGTCTACACCCGTGCAGGCTCTTTTTATGTAGATGCTGATGGCAACATGGCTATGACTACTACAGGTTATCTTGTATATGGTTATGTGGCTGATGCAAATGGCAATTTAAGCCAGGATTTAGGAGCTCTTCGTGTAATGTCTGCAGCCAATAAGACATCGGCACCTGAGGCTACTACAGCAGCTACTTTTTCAGGTATTATTGATCAAAATGATTCAGATTTTGAATCATCAACAGGCTATATCAGGTCATTGACCTTTTATGATAACAAGGGATATACCTATACAGCTAAGTTCGCCTTCAAGGTAGTGGATGCCAAGGCAGGCACATATACTATGGAGCTTAATTCTGTTACTGACGGCAATGGCAATGATATTCTTGAGACATATTTATCTCAGGCAGGAACCAGCTTAAGCGATATCTTTGGCAAGCCAGCTACCACATCAAAAACATACGGTTTTAATACAAATAATGTTACATTTGCTGATGATGGAAGCATTGTATATACTCCAAGCAATCAGACCACAAATCCACCTGTATCCTATACACTTGAGCTTACAGATGGAGACAGCGGAGAAGCGGGCAGTAAAAAGCTTTTATTGAAGGATGAGAATGGAAATACCATATATTCCCTTGGGGATTCTGCTGATGCTGATGTGGCAGCAGCTGCAGGTATTACTTTGTCTGATATTTTTAATACCAATGGGGACGACATAGTTTCATTTTCCGGGGCAAATGCTGATGACCTGACATCTCTTACTTCAGCTGGAATTACTGCTGTTGTCAATACTTCAAATTATGACGTGCAGTTCAACACAAAGACAGGTGCTATTATTTCTGTAGGTGGTGTGGATTATACCAATGGCTATCCTGAGAATGCAATTACCTTTAATGCTAATTTGCTTGGTCCTAATTACGACACAGCTACTCAGGATAATGCAGCTATTTCTGCTATCAAGCTGGATTTTAGTGATTTGTTAAATTACGATAATTCTGGTACATCTACAGTTACTACTGCCCGTGGTGTAGTAGAGAATTCTGTTACAACAGGTGCCGGCAAGAAGATGGGTACCATGACCGGCCTTTCCGTTTCTGAAAATGGTGATATTTATGGCACCTATGACAATGGCAATACCAAGCTTTTAGGAAGAATAGCAGTGGCATCCTTTGCCAATGCATCAGGTCTTGAAGAGCTGGGTAACAACTGCTATGGTGCTACTTTAAACTCAGGAGATGCTGAGATAGGTGTTATTTCTGCAGATGGCTCAAGTATGTCAACAGGTCAGCTGGAAATGTCAAATGTAGACTTGTCAAGTGAGTTTACAGATATGATTACTACCCAGAGAGGTTTCCAGGCTAACTCAAGAATAATTACTGTATCAGATACATTGCTTGAGGAACTTATTAACTTAAAGCGTAGTTAGTGGGATCTATTAAAAATATTTTTAATTAAGAAGCAGGGGCCTTGCGGGGCCCTTGTTTTTTCTAGTTTTATTCATTGATTGAAATCCTTCTGATTTATGGGGAAATGAGTTTTTTATATAACAATATTTAGTGGTTTGTTCATAAAAAAAACACAATAATGTGGGCGTATTTTGCCTAATTAAAGTAGACATCATATATTAAATTTAGTAAAATTGAAACAAATGTATGCAAGTGTGTATTTTTTTAATACAATAGCTTTTGTTTAGGAAATATATACTTACTACATATTTGAAACAGCTGCATATTTTTGATTTTATAGGTGGTATAACTATATGGATATAGCGTCTTTAGCTGGTCTTGTACTTGGCGTAGTCATGGTTGTGTTCGGTATTGTATCTTCCGGCGGTGTGGCAGCCATGGGCAATTTCATAGATGTTCCTTCGGTAATTATTACTATCGGTGGCTCCTTGTCATCAGTTCTTGCTTGCAATAAGATGGCAGATTTTACCAATGGCCTTAAGGGCGTCAGCCTGGCTATAAAGGAACCACCTGTTACAAGTGTTGCTGAGACAATCACCACAGTAATTAATCTTGCTAATGTATCTCGAAAAGAGGGCATTCTTGCTCTTGAAGAGGCTGCCAATGGCATAGAAGATGAGTTTATGAAAAAAGGCATAGGCCTTGTTGTTGATGGTACTGATCCTGAGCTTGTTCGAGGCATTCTTGAAACAGAATTGTCTTGTCTAGAGGCTCGCCACAAGAAGGTTACAGATATGTGGGAAAAATGGGGTGAAATGGGACCTGCCTGGGGTATGATTGGTACTCTGGTTGGTCTTGTTAATATGCTTCAAAACCTTACTGATTCATCTACCATCGGTCCTAACATGGCGGTTGCTCTTCTTACTACTCTATATGGTTCTTTGATTGCTAACTGGCTCACAGGCCCTGTAGCTACTAAGCTTAATGCGAATACCGCTATAGAGGTTATGATGAAGGAAATTATCGTAGAAGGCCTTTTGTCTATTCAGGCAGGAGAGAACCCTCGTGTAATAGAAGAAAAGCTCAAATCCTTCCTGTCACCAGCTGATCGTGGCAGCATAGGAGAAGGGGGAGGTGAAGGCTAATGGCTAAGGAAAAGCATGAAGATCCACCTGCAGGCTCGCCTGCCTGGATGGCCACCTTCTCTGACTTAATGAACCTTCTTCTTTGCTTTTTCGTTCTGCTCTTTTCTATGAGTACCACAGACCAGGAAAAGTTCGAGGAGGTAATTGCCAGCTTGCAGTCTTCCTTTTCTATTTTTTCAGGTGGCTCGGTAGGTGTAGGCAAGGGCCAGATGATTTCATCTGGTGTATCTCAGCTTGAGATGTTTGACTCTTATTTCAATAGTGCCCGTGATGGTCAGGATGAGAACTACGAAAAAGAGGGCTCATCGGATACCGATTCCTCTACATCTGCAAATGGGGTTCTTGATGCTTTGTCTGCTAAGGAAATAGTAGAAGAGGCTGGAGCTTCTGAAAATGAAAAGATAGCTGAAGAGGTTGAAAAGCAATTGGCTTCTTATGGTCTACAGGACCAGGTAGAGGTAGATTTTAATGCCAACTATGTTCTTATAACTATCAATGGAGCCTTGCTCTTTGATTCGGGCTCGGCAGAGCTTTCTGAAGATGCTCTTGATATTGTTGGCAAGCTTGCCAAGATACTTGAGAATTATCCAGATAATATTATCGAAGTAGAAGGACATACGGACAATGTTCCAATGTCTTCAAAAAGATATGAGAATAATGATGTGCTTTCCATGTACAGAGCCTTGAATGTGGCTAATTACATTAGGGAATCTTCAGATATAAGTCCTGCGCATATTAAGTCAGCAGGTCGAGGCGAGTACGTGCCTATAGCTGATAATTCTACGGCAGAGGGACGGGCAAGGAATCGTCGAGTAGAGATTAAGATATATAATTCCTTTGAATCTGAAAGTCAACTAGCTGATGAGGATGGGGCTTCAACAGATGAGGCTTCTGATACTTCTATATCTGACGATACGTCTACTGACACCTCGTCAGATAATGTAACTTCGGACGAGGCTGTTTCAGACGATTCGACTGCCGGGGATAGGGTTGATACGTCTACTCCATAAAAGAAAGGATTTTACATGAAGAAAAATCTTATTACAGTGGTTATATTGGCTTTGGTAGTAGTCAATCTGGTCCTTACAGCTGTCTTGACTATTACTATCGTGCCAGAGACACAGAAGGCTAATGAGCTTATTACCAAGGTCTGCTCTGCTATAGACCTTGATTTGCAGGCTGGAGATACTGCGGGCTCTCTCAGCATTGATGTGGCTGATATGGTGGATTATGCAGTAGGAGATGAGGCTCTTACCATTAACTTAGCAGACAGCGGAGATGGTACAAGTCATTATGCTATACTTTCTGTTACACTTTCATTGGATTCTACCAATGACGACTATGCTACATACAATAGTGGTGATTTGAGTGCATACTCCAGTGTTATTAAAAATGATATTATTTCAGTGGTGTCAGCGCACACTATTGACGAAATGAGAAATAACGAAGATGCAGTAAAAGAAGAGATTTTGGAGGATATGCAAGCTCTTTTTAAGTCTTCTTTTATAGTCAGAGTTAATTTTGCTTCAGCTACTTATCAATAGGATTTTGTGGCTTTTAAGGGATGAATGGTGGTGAGAATTTTTGGGTGACGTTCTTTCACAAAACGAAATAGATAGCCTGTTGCAAGCACTTACTTCAGGAGAGCTTGATGCAGAGGAAATTAAAAATAACAGCGAACGTCAGGTTAAAAATTATGATTTTGCCAGACCATCCAAGTTCTCAAAAGAGCACCTGCGCACCTTGGAGATTATTTTTGAGCACTATGGTCGTTTGCTTTCATCCAACCTACCTCTTTTTCTTAGGAAAAATGTTCAGGTTGAAGTGATGAACTCTGAAGCAGTTACATATATGGAGTTTTCTAATTCCTTGTCCAATCCCGTACTCCTTGGGATAGTTGATTTTTCCCCACTTGAAGGAAATATCATTGTAGAGATGGCATCTAACCTGGGCTATGCTATGGTAGACAGGATGCTTGGCGGTGAGGGTGAGCCTTTAGACAAAATTAGAGACTTCTCTGAGATAGAGCTTTTGCTTATAGAGAGGGTTATGACCTCTTGTGTTGAGCTCTTGCGGGAGCCTTGGGAAAATGTTTTGGATGTACATCCAAGGCTTGAAAGAATCGAGACCAATTCTCAGTTTGCACAGATTATTTCCCCTTCGGAAATGATAGCAATAGTTACAGTTAATATAAAAATAGGTGACGTAGAAGGCTTGATGAATATATGCTTGCCTTTTATTACACTTGAGCCAGTCATGGACAAGCTGAATACCAAGTTTTGGTATTCAACTATGGCAGAAAAGACAGGACCAGGTTTTTCTGATACTGTTGAACGTTTGATATCTCATGCCAAGATACCGGTTACTGCTGTTCTTGGCAATAGCATTATCACTGTAGCAGATTTTTCTCAGCTGCAGGTAGGTGACATAGTCAAGCTTGATACCAAGGTGGATCAGGAGCTTGATGTATTCGTGGGAGACATCAAAAAATTCTCAGCTCTTCCTGGAGCTTCAGGCAAGGAATATGCTGTTAGAGTAACATCAATTATTAGGGAGGAGCAATAAATGAGTGATGGTGTATTATCACAAGAAGAGATAAATGCACTGCTTAGCGGTGGTATGCCAGATACGGCTGCTGGCTCTTCTGTTGAGGAGCTTTCTAGTCAGGAAATAGATACTATTGGTGAGATTGCCAATATATCCATGGGTTCTGCAGCTACTACGCTTTTTTCATTAGTTAATAAAAAGGTGGAGATATCTACCCCTATAGTATCAGTTACTAATTGGGATGAGATAGTAGACAGCTATGAGAAGCCATGCGTTATAGTTAAAATTGCCTACACCAAGGGCTTGGATGGCAGCAATATATTAGTTCTTAGAGAAGACGACGTTAAAATTATTACTGACCTGATGATGGGTGGCGATGGCACTAGTGTAGATGGAGCAATTACAGAGCTTCATCTGTCGGCTATTTCTGAAGCCATGAATCAGATGATGGGCGCATCTGCTACATCCCTTTCATCCATGCTTAATAAAATGATCGATATTAGCCCGCCATCATCTACCTTAGCTGATTTGGCAGAGAGTGGTGATGGCAGTGATATAGATGAGTTTCTCAAGAATAGCTTCGTCAAGATTGCTTTCAAGATGGAAATTGGAGATCTGGTTAACAGTGAGATGATGCAGCTGTATCCAGTCACCTTGGCCAAAGATATGTGCACATGTGTTATGGCTAATATGGAGTCAGACAGTAATTCAACTGTTGATGACAATGCTTTTTCTTCGGCTCCACAGCAGGAAGAGGCAGCAGCTCAGATGCAAGGACAGCCAGCTATGAATACTATGGCTGGACAGCCTATGCAAGGACAACCTATGCTGGGACAGCCTGCCATGGGACAGCCTATGATGGGGCAGCAGGTGCAGGGACAGCCTATGCAAGGGCAAGCTATGATGGGCTATTATCAGCCACCACAGCAGGTCAATGTTCAGCCGGCCCAGTTTACACCTTTTACTCCTGGCTTTTCAGCCCAGTTTGCCCAGGAGAACATAGACCTGATTCTTGACGTACCTCTTGAGGTTACAGTAGAATTAGGACGTACTAATCGAACTATTCAGGATATTTTGGATTTTTCACCAGGTACAATCATCGAGCTAAATAAAATAGCCGGTGAACCAATAGATGTACTTGTCAATGGCAAGTATGTAGCTAAGGGCGAAGTAGTTGTAATTGAAGAGTCCTTTGGCGTACGTATTACAGAGATAATCAAAGATTAATAGTATTTTTAAGGAGAAGAAAAATGGCAAAAAACATTTTAATTTGCGATGATGCAGCATTTATGAGAATGATGATTAAGGATATTCTCACAAAGAACGGCTACAATGTAGTAGGTGAGGCTGAAAATGGTAAGGTTGCAGTAGATAAGTACTCAGAGCTTTCTCCAGACCTTGTACTTCTTGATATTACAATGCCTGAGATGGATGGTATTGCTGCATTAAAGGCAATTAAGGCAAAGGATCCAAATGCATGTGTTATTATGTGTTCAGCTATGGGTCAGCAGGCTATGGTTATTGAGGCTATTCAGTCTGGCGCAAAGGACTTTATTGTTAAGCCTTTCCAGGCAGAGCGTGTTCTCGAGGCTGTCAAGAAGGTTATTGGATAATTATGCTTCTTATGACTTCTTTTGGTGAGAGTCTCCTTCAGCTAATTATTGTTCTTGTTATTTTTATAGGTGTTTTGGCCGCCACATATTTTGTTACCAAGTGGCTTGCTAATTACCAAAAGGCCGCCAGCTACAACAAAAATCTTGAGATTGTAGAGACTATTCGACTTACCACTAATAAGTATGTCCAGATAGTCAGGGCAGGCTCAGACAGCTTTTACGTTATTGCAATAGGAAAGGATGAGATTACCATGCTTGGTCAGATAGACAAGGATGGGCTCATTTTATCTGATGATACTGAAGATGCTGATTTTAAGCCTATGGATTTCAAGAGCATTCTTGAAAGGGTAAAGAATAATAACCGGACTTTACATTAATTGTTATGAATAAAATAAAAAAGTGCTATTTAGTAATCAGTCTTATGTTTGCAATGGTGGTAGTAGGGCTTTTTGCCGCTAATGCTACGGTCTATGCAACAGAGCCTGACACATCCTATGGTGCTTCCAATGAAGAATATGGCGCAACAGAAAATGCGCCTAATGCTTCAGATGAGAAGGTAGGAACAGCAGGGAGTGGCTTTTCTCTGACTTTTGATGGCGAGACAGGCAATTTTTCATCGACACTTCGCATGTTGCTGGTTCTTACTATCATTTCCCTGGCACCATCTATTTTGATTATGCTCACATCCTACACAAGATGCATTATAGTATTGCATTTTGTGAGAGCAGCCATAGGAACCAACACAGCGCCTCCTAATCAGGTCTTGATAGGGTTGGCGTTGTTTTTAACATTATTTATTATGAGCCCTACCATTGCCACCATTCAGACAGATGCTATAGAGCCCTTTGATGCTGGCCAAATAACCCAGGAAGAGGCTATAGATGCGGCAATGGTTCCTATCAGAGAGTTCATGTATGGTCAGACACAGACTAAGGACTTAGATATGTTCTGTGAGATAGCAGATGTTACATACGAGGACTATGATGATGTGGCTTTTACTGTTTTAGTTCCAAGTTTTATACTTTCTGAGCTAAGAACAGCTTTTATTATAGGTTTTTTGATTTACATTCCATTTATTGTTATAGACATGGTGGTTTCATCAGTTCTCATGTCCATGGGTATGATGATGCTACCTCCTACGACCATATCCTTGCCATTCAAGATACTTCTTTTTATTCTTGTAGACGGTTGGGATCTTGTAATAGGTGGACTTGTGAAGACGTTTTATTAGGAGAGAATAGGTTATGACAGAGGGACAGGTTTTAGATATTGTCAGAGACTCTATCTATACATTGATTGTGGTTTCTGCACCACTTCTTTTAATTTCACTCGTCATAGGTCTTGTGATAAGTATTTTTCAGACTGTTACATCAATTCAGGAACAGACATTAACCTTTATTCCTAAAATTATAGGAGTGTTTGCTGGCTTGATTTTGTTTGGCCCATGGATGCTTACCGTTTTGACAGAATACATTAATAACCTTTGGGCTAATTTTAGTATTTACCTTGGCTAGTATACTCAATGTTTAGTGTAGATTTCACATTACAAAATTTTGAATATTTTTTGCTCATATTGACACGCATATCCATGTTTGTAGTTGTGGCACCTTTTTTTAACAGCAGTAATACACCGGCTATGGTAAAGGTGGGATTTTCCGCTATCGTTTCCCTTATGCTGTATTTTGTTGTTGGGTTTCAGCCACTGGATTATTCTACAGTTGTTGGATATGCTTTTTTAGTTGTAAAAGAGGCAATATGCGGATTGGCTATTGGCTTTTCTGCTTATTGCTGTACTTTTATTATTCAGCTTGCAGGCCAGATGATTGATACCAATATAGGTCTTTCCATGGCTCAGGAATATGACCCCACAATAGGAGCAGAGGTATCTGTTACGGGACAATTATATAATTATTTTATATTGATGCTTCTTATAGTAACTGATATGCACAGGTTTATTTTTAAGTCCTTTGTGGATGCTTATCAGCTAATACCTATTGGCAATATTAACTTCAAGTGGGACTCCCTTTTTGTATCCATGGTTACCTTTATTGCTGATATATTTATTATAGCCTTTCGTATTACCTTGCCAGTTTTTGCAGTAATGATGATACTTGATGCAATACTTGGCATTATGGTTAAAGTAGCTCCCCAGATTCATATGTTTTCCGTGGGAGCCCAAATGAAGATTTTGCTTGGATTTATAGTGCTATTTCTGACAGTTTTCCTGCTTCCGGAAATTGCCAATTTTATTTTTACAGAAATGAAAACCATGATGGTTTCATTTATAAAGGGTATGTATTAGTGGATGATTGCTATATTGCATTAATTCCATATGACTTGCAATTTTTTGCAGAGGGTGAGGGCGGAGAAAAGACTGAGCCTGCCACTCAAAAGAAGTTAACTGATGCCAGAAAAGAAGGTAAGGTTGCTCAAAGTAAGGAGCTTTCTGCTGGAATATCGCTAGTAGCTTTTTTCTTGGGCTTGAGAGTGTTTTTTTCTTTTGTGGGGGACCGCTTTCAGGAAGTGTTTACCTGGGTATATTCCATTATTCCGGATATTGTTGCAATGAGTCCTGGAGGTCTTTCTATAGGTACCTTTAGTGGCTTCTTTCAGCAGGTCCTTGTGGATTTACTGATTATATTGTTGCCCTTTCTTGTTATTGGCTTTGTAGTAGCTTTCATAGCAGGGGCCATACAGGTAGGGTGGAAGCCTACCACAAAGCCCTTAGAGCCAAAGCTTGATAGGTTTAATCCCGTTAATGGCTTCAAGCGAATGTTCTCTAAGGAAGCCTTGTTTAACCTTTTTTTATCAATACTAAAAATTATATTGATTTTTTATGTGGCCTACATATGTATCAGGGATCAGGCAGGCAATCTGTTTATATTATACGAGGTAAGCCTTAATTCAGCATTAAGCCTTATTTTTCAGATTATTTTTGATACTGGCTTTAAGATAAGCTTGATATATTTACTTCTTGGCTTCGTGGATTATGGATATCAGAGATGGAAGTTTTCTAATGATATGAAGATGACCAAGCAGGAAGTTAAGGATGAATACAAAAATACTGAGGGAGATCCTACTATCAAGGGACAGCAGCGCAAGAGAATGCAGGAAGCCTCTCAGCGACGTATGATGAAGTCTGTGCCGGAGGCGGATGTGGTTATTACCAATCCTACTCATATAGCTGTAGCCATTAAGTATGACAATACTGTAGACGAGGCACCAAAGGTTCTTGCCAAAGGTGAGGACTACTTAGCAGGCAAGATTAAGGAAGCCGCCAAGGAAGCCAAGGTGCCGATTGTAGAAAATAAGCCCCTTGCCAGAGCTATATATGCCACAGTTGAAATAGGAGATGTTATACCACCTGAGTTGTACCAGGCGGTGGCAGAGATACTTGCTGTGGTATATACCAACAGGGCAGGCTAATTTTTTATCAATAGGGCAAGCTAATATTCATATATTTGCTAAATCATATTTAGACAAATCATTTAGAAGAATCTGAGAGTATATTATTTAAAGAAAGGAGGAATAGCAGATGAGTCTTTCATCCACAGTAAAAAAGACTGATTTAGGTGTTGCAGCATATCTTTTGGCTGCAGTTATTTTCTTTGTTGTTCCTATTCCTTCTTTTTTGCTGGATATAATGCTGGCTTTAAATATCTCCATAGCTCTTATAGTTCTTATGAATACCCTTTTCGTCCAGGAAGTTTTGGAGATGTCATTTTTCCCTACCTTGCTTCTTTTTACTACAATTTTTAGGATTGCACTTAATGTGTCTTCTACCCGTCTTATTTTGTCTACTGGCAATCCGGGCAATGTAGTATCCACCTTTGGTCAATTCGTAGGCGGAGGCGATTTGGTTATTGGAGCTATTATTTTCCTTATTTTGATTATTATTCAGTTTATGGTGATTAATAAGGGTTCTGAACGTGTAGCTGAGGTTTCAGCAAGATTTACACTGGATGCCATGCCTGGTAAGCAGATGGCCATAGATGCAGATCTGAATACTGGTGCAATTGATGATGCGGAAGCTAAAAGACGTCGAGAGAAAATCCAGGAAGAATCAGCCTTCTTTGGAGCTATGGATGGTGCTACAAAGTATGTAAAGGGAGATGCTACAGCGGGTCTTATCATTACAGTAATAAACCTGGCTGGTGGTACGGCCATGGGCATGATTAACCAGGGCCTTGGTTTTTCTGATGCCATACAGCAATTTGGTATACTTACCATAGGTGATGGTCTGTCATCTCAGATACCATCCCTTCTTATTTCACTTTCTACAGGTATTCTTGTTACAAAGGGATCCAAGGAGGCTGACTTTTCAGGCACCCTTGTTAAACAGCTTTTTGGTATTCCAAAGGTACTTTATATAGTTGGTTTTGCCATGTGCTTTCTTGGCATTACAACTCCTCTTAATGCTGTTCTTTTTATAGCTTTTGGTGCCTGCTTTATTATCACAGCTTATTCTATTTCCAAGAATATAGGCAAGGAAGAGATTGAAAAAGAGGTGTCTGCAGAGGAGAATGAGGCGGAAGAGATAAGAAGACCTGAAAATGTTGTTTCCTTACTTTCTGTAGACCCTATTGAGCTGGAGTTTGGATATGGAATCATTCCTCTTGCTGATGTAAATCAGGGAGGAGATTTGCTGGATAGAGTAGTTATGATAAGGCGGCAAATAGCTATTGAGCTTGGTACTGTGGTGCCAATTATTCGTCTCAGGGACAATATTCAGCTTAACCCAAATCAATACATTATTAAAATAAAAGGCATACAGGTTACAGAAGGAGAAATACTTTTTGACCATTATATGGCCATGAATCCCGGTTATGTGGAGGAGGAGATCACAGGTATTCCTACTTTTGAACCCTCATTTCATTTACCGGCCATTTGGATTACAGATTCACAGCGTGAGCGCGCAGAGTCTTTAGGTTACACAGTTGTAGATCCACCTTCTATTATTGCAACTCATTTGACAGAGGTTATCCGGTCTCACATTGCTGAGCTTTTGACACGGCAGGATGTACAAAATCTTGTGGACAATTTAAAGGAGTCCAATCCAGTTATTGTGGAAGAGCTTACACCAAAGCTTTTGGGGCTTGGAGACATTCAGAAGGTATTACAAAATCTTTTGTCAGAGGGAGTATCTATTCGAGATCTTCTCTCTATTTTTGAGACATTGGCAGACCATGCCACTACGACTCATGATACGGATGTTCTTACAGAGTATGTAAGACAAGACTTAAAGAGGGCAATTTCTAGTCATTATTTTGCCCCTAATGAAGTGACTCAGGTGATTACATTAGATCCAAAGGTGGAGCAGGATATTATGGCTTCTATTAAGCAGACGGAGCAGGGAGCATACCTTACCTTGGACCCGGAGCGAATAAAAGCTATTATAGCTTCCCTTCAGGAAGAGATTAAGAAAATAGAGGACTTGGGTCGAACACCTATAGTGGTTACATCCCCAATTGTCCGTATGTATTTTAAAAAGCTTACAGAAGATTATGTAAAGGATCTTATTGTTGTTTCTTACAACGAGGTAGACTCCAATGTAGAACTTTCATCAGTAGGAATGGTAACAGGATAGTATTATGACGATTAAGAAATTTACAGGAAAAACACAGGAAGAAGCAAAGGCAAAAGCAAGGGAAGCCTTGGGATCAAATGTAGTTATTATGAATATCAAGGAGGTCAAAGCTAAGGGACTAGCTGGTATTTTTAAAAGCTCTACATATGAGGTTACTGCAGCCATAGAGGATGAAGCTGGAAAAGCTAAAACAGAGTTTAATATAGAGTCTGCTCCGAGTGTTTCTTTAAAGACTGCATCTAATACATCTACATTTGAAGCAGTTGCCGATGATGCCATTATATTAAAGGATGCATTTTCCGCAGTTAATCAGGTTTTAGAAAAGCAGGGCGAAAATATAAGTGGTGCTACCTATCAGCCACCTAAGATAAGTCAGCCGGCTTTAAAGGCAAAAGCATCCCCAGATAGCTTTGTCCCTCTTTCAGAGGAGGTGCCGCATGCACATTTAATCGAGCCTACTTATTCAAAACCGGAGGGTACAAGAGCTCTTAAAACCGAAGAAGTAAATAAATCATTTGATATAAAATCTCAGCCTATGCCAGCAGCAGACAAGCCTGCGTCAAAGGCTGCCATAGATAACGAAAACCATGTCTTCGTTAAAATGCTTTATAATGTACTACTTGAAAATGAAGTACAGGAAAAGTATATAAATCAGGTCCTTGAGGATATGGACAAGGTGCTGCAGACCAGTCACTCCCTGGACAACCTATTATCAAGTGTTTATCAGAAGATGGTGCTTAAATTGGGGGCACCAAGCTCTATTACAAATGGCTCTCGTAAGCCTAAGGTTATTTTCTTCATTGGTCCTACAGGTGTAGGCAAAACTACTACTATTGCAAAGATAGCATCTAAATTTAAGGTAGAAGAGGGCAAAAAGGTAGGCCTTATTACGGCAGATACCTTTAGGATGGCTGCGGCCAACCAGCTGCAAACCTATGCCAATATACTTGGTGTGCCTTTAAATGTTATTTATTCTGCCGATGAGCTTTTGGATACTGTTAAAAAGCAGATTCGTGAGAATGAAGATTTGGATTTTATTTTGGTGGATACCATAGGCTTTTCTCACAAAAATGAACAACAAAGAAGTGATACAGCAGGTCTTATTTCTGTTTTAAATGATTATTATGAGACAGATGTATATCTGGTCCTTTCGGCTACTACAAAGCAGAAGGATTTATGCGATATAGTTGATTCTTATATGTCATTTACCAAATTTAATCTTATATTTACAAAGCTTGATGAAACAAAGTCTATTGGTAATATTTTTAATATCAAGCTCTATACTGGAGCCCCTCTTTCCTATGTCACTGCAGGCCAGAATGTGCCTGATGATATCGAGGTGGTTAATGCCCAGAAGCTGGTTAAGCAGTTGTTGGGAGGAAACTAAATGGATCAAGCCCAACATTTACGAAATGTTATTAAGGCACAGAATGTGCACAATATAGAAAACACAAAGATTATTACCATTACATCAGGTAAAGGCGGTGTTGGTAAGTCTAATACGGCGGTTAATTTGGCAGCATGCTTTACCAGGATGGGGAAGAAGGTAATTATACTGGATGCCGATTTTGGCCTTGCCAATGTGGAGGTTATGTTTGGCACAGTGCCAGGACGTAATCTTTCGGATGTGATTTTTGGCGGGGTCAGCATTAGGGATGTTATAACAAAGGGACCTATGGACATCGGCTTTATATCCGGTGGTTCTGGAGTTGTAGGCCTTAATAATCTCAATAAAGAGCAGATTACATTTTTGGTACATAATCTTTCTATGCTAAATGACTTGTGCGACATACTTATTATAGATACAGGTGCTGGTGTCTCTGACCAGGTCATGGATTTTGTTTTGGCTTCTCCGGAAGTGGTGCTGGTATCTACACCAGAGCCAAGCTCACTTACTGATTCCTATGCCCTGTTAAAGGCTATGTATAAACGCCCAGAGTTTAACAGAGAGGCCTCAAATGTTCATCTCCTTGCAAATAAGGTTTCAGGTCAAGCAGAGGGAAATGCTCTTTTTGACAAAATGCAATCTGTAGTGCAAAAATTTTTAGGCGGTGAGCTGGAATATTTAGGCTACATACCATCCGATTCAACTTTAGAAAAAGCCGTTCGAAATCAGAAGGTAGTGAGCATGGAGTATCCCCAGGCTAAATCCTCCAAAGCATATGAGCGTATAGCGAGACGTCTCATTGATAATAAGGATATGACTCATTATAAATGGGGCATTTCTCAATTGTTTAATAATTTATTGAGGGATAAAATTTTTTCATGAAGGTAAATGAATTAAAACCAGGTACACCAATAGAATTTAATATTGTAAGTACTAATTCTGATGTTGAGATGTTTGTAGATGAAGACAGAACTGCCTACATTTCCAGTGTCTTTGATATTACGAAAAATGATCAAATACTTTTTCATTTACCAAGCAGACATGGCCGCATGGTTACTATACCTATGGAAGTGCCTTTTAGCGCTATTTTTAATACTGGAAAAGAGGTATTTCAGGCTGACGGCATGGTAGTTAAAAGAGGACACATTGAAAATTTTCCAGTCTATCTTTTTGTACCAGATTCCTCAGAGCTGAAAAAGGTACAGCGCCGGGAATATTACAGATTTCCATGTTTACTTTCCATGAAGATGATATGCATTCCAAGGGATGTTGCTTTATTACCAAGCATGCCCCTTGTAGAGGCTGCCTTGAATAAATATCAAAAGGATTTTGGTCAGCCTGTTAATGGTACCATATTAGATATTAGTGGAGGTGGAGCCCGTTTTACCAGTAAAAGGGACTTTGTGGAAGGCACTGACTTTACCTATATGTCATTTGCCATAGAGCTTAGCAGAGGGCGCAAATATATTGCTGTGGTAGCAAGACGGGTTCATTCAGAATATAAGCGTGAAGCAGGACTTTTTGAGCATAGAGTTGAGTTCCTGTTTAAAGAGCCAGAGGACAGAGAGACCATTATTAAATATATTTTTGACGAAGATCGTAAATTAAGAAAAAAGGTCCAGGGATTATAAATGTATAACATTTTAGTAGTTGATGACTCTGCACTTATGAGAAGGGTTATCTGTGATATTATATCCGCAGATAGTGATTTTCGTGTATTAGACGTTTCATCAGACGGCGAAGACGCTTACAAGAAAATAAAGAATAATTCCTACGATGTTGTAGTCCTTGACATGATTTTGCCTAAGATGTCAGCTTTGCAGGTCCTTGAAAAGCTTGATGCAGAAAAGATTCCATTCAAGGTGGTTCTTATCTCATCATCTCTAAAAGAGGATGCTGATTCTACGGTAAAAGCAATGGAGCTTGGAGCTCTTGATTTTGTAGTCAAACCACTAAGGTCTACACCGGAAAACAGGGAAGAGTTTAGCAAAAAACTCCTTAGTGCTATAAAAAATACTGCCAAGGTCAGAGCTTCAAATGCAAGGCTTTCCAGAAGAGAGGCATTTTTGCAGGCATCGGCAAAAGAGGCAGGAAGTATTGCACCTATAGCAAAAAGAACTGCCAGACCAACTACAGACACCAGGGCTATAAAAGGCAAAAAAATTATTGCCTTAGCCTGTTCTACAGGTGGTCCCCAGGCCTTGCATGAATTCATTCCTATGTTGCCAGCTACCTTGCGGTATCCACTTGTTTTGGTACAGCATATGCCGGCAGGCTTTACAGCATCTCTTGCAAACAGGCTTGATGCAGTTGCAGCTATTAAGGTAAAGGAAGCAGAAGAAGGGGAATTTTTCGAACCAGGCTGTGTCTATATCACACCTGGAGGTAAGCACATGGAAATCCGTGAAAACGCAAGTCGGGATGTCTTTTGTCATCTCAGCAGCGACCCACCTGTCAACAGCTTAAGACCTTGTGCAGACCTTATGTACAAGTCTCTTGCAAATTCTTCCTTTGAGGAAATTATTTGTGTAGTCCTTACAGGAATGGGAGCGGATGGCACCGAAGGAATCAGTTATTTAAATCAATATAAAAAGACTTACGTTATATCTCAGGAAGCATCTACATGTGTTGTATATGGGATGCCTAAATCAGTGGAACAAAGTGGTCTCTCAGACGAGGTGGTACCACTCAAATCAGTGGCAAATTCAATTGTTAAGAAAATTGGAGGTTAAGAAAGATGGATGTAAGTCAGTACCTGGATATCTTTATCGACGAAACAAATGGTCATATTCAAGATTTGTCGGATAATATCATGATTCTTGAAAATGAACCAGAAAACAAGGATACCGTTAATGAGATTTTCCGTGCAGCTCACTCCCTCAAGGGTATGGCTGGAACCATGGGCTTTAAGCGTATGCAACGTCTTACCCATGATATGGAAAATGTATTTCAGGAGGTTAGAAATGACAACCTCAAGGTTAATTCTGCACTTATAGATATCCTTTTTAAGTGTCTGGATGCTATTGAGGGATACTTAAATAACGTCAAGGCTACTTCCGATGAAGGTACTGAAGATAATGAAGCTTTAATCAATCTTCTTAATGATTATCTTAAGGGTGATGCTGCACCTTCTTCTGAGCCTGCTAGTGAAGCAAAGAAGGAGGCTCCAGATACAACAGATGCTGCAGCTGATTCTACTGCATCATTTAAAACATTGTCTCTTGATGCGGATAGTGTAGACAAGCTTAAGGATGCTAAAGGCAACTTATATGGATTTACGGTCCATATCCACAAGGAATGCCTTCTTAAAGCTGCCAGAGCCTTTCTTGTATTTAAGGCAGTAGAGGAATATGGCGAGATTCTTATATATAATCCAAGCTTCCAGGATATAGAGGATGAAAAGTTTGATTTTGACTTTTCTATAATAGTCTGCTGTGAGACAGAGCTTGCTCCAGTTCTTGAGGCTGTCAAGGCTGTATCTGAGATAGAGTCTGTTGAGGCAGACAAGGTTACTCCTGAAATGTACGAAAAGAAGGAAGAGGAGGTGGCCCCTGCTCCTGTAGAAACAGCAGCGCAAGCTACAACTACACCGGCACCTGCACCAGCAAAAGCTCCTGTTGCAAAGCAGGCCAGCAAGGCTCCGGCAAAAGCTGCTAACAAGCCAGTTACTGCAAGAACTATTCGTGTTGATATTGAAAAGCTTGATGATCTTATGAATCAGGTATCAGAGCTTATCATTGCCAAGAACTCCCTTGCATCGGTAACCGGCGGAGATTCTTCTCATATCGATACTCAGGGCTTACAGGAACAGATTGATTACTTGGAGAGAATAACAACCAATCTCCACGAATCTGTTATGAAGGTTCGAATGGTACCTATCGAGTCTGTAGTTAATAAGTTCCCACGTATGATTCGTGACTTGGACAGAAAGCTGGGCAAGCCAATGGAGCTTATCATGACTGGTGAAGATACAGAGCTTGACAGAACTGTAGTTGACCAGATAGGTGATCCTCTCCAGCATTTGTTACGTAATTCTGCCGATCATGGTATAGAGTCTCCGGAAGAGAGACGTGCCAAGGGCAAGCCAGAAAAGGGTACTATATTCCTTAAGGCTTTCCAGGAAGGCAACAATGTCATAATAGAAGTTGGCGATGACGGTGCAGGCATTGATACTGAAAAAGTTAAAAATAAAGCTATTGAGAGAGGCTTAGTTACAGCTGAAGCAGCTGAAAATTTATCTCAGAAGGAGATTATTAATTTCCTCTTTATGCCATCATTTTCTATGGCAAAGCAGATTACAGATATTTCAGGCCGCGGTGTAGGCTTGGATGTTGTAAAAAGCAATATAGAAGCATTAGGCGGCGATGTAGAGGTCAAGTCGGTACTTGGCGAAGGCTCTACCTTTACTGTTAGACTGCCCCTTACTTTGGCTATTATTCAGGCTCTCATGGTTGAGGTGCGTGATGAAAAATATGCTATCGCCTTAGCTTCAATTATGAATATTGAAAATATTCCTGTATCAGAGATTAAATATGTTGAGTCAAAAGAGGTTATTCATTTAAGAGGCATGGTTATTCCTATTATCAGACTTGATAGTATCTTGGATTCCGAACCGAAGGAAAGTGACGATGAAAATATGACTGTTGTAGTCTGCAAGAAGGGTGATGCCTTAGGAGGTATCATAGTAGACAATCTTATAGGTCAGCAGGAAATCGTTATTAAGTCCCTTGGAAAGCTTGATAATAATAAGCTTATCAGTGGTGCTACCATTCTTGGTGATGGTGAAATCGCAATGATTCTTGATGTTAATGCTATTGTTTAATAGGAGGAGATAAAATGTCAGATTTAAGCTTATATGATCAGGTTGAAAAGGAAAAGAAGCAATATATAGTTGTTAAAATAGGCGGAGAACATTATGGTATTGATATTTCTTTTATCGATAACATAGTTCGTATGTGCAAGATTACACGAGTACCAAAGGCTCCTTTCCATTACAGAGGTGTTATCAATCTCAGAGGTGAGGTGGTTCCGGTAATGAGCTTGAGACGGAGAATGAGCCTTGATGATGACCAGTTTACTGATGATTCCAGAATAATTATCTTAAAGCTGGAAGGTGGCCTTATGGGTGTTATTGTTGATGAGGTTAGAGAGGTCCTTTCTTTAGGTGAGAACGATATCGAAATACCTAGCAATTCAAAGAAGTCCAAGACATCCTTTATTAATGGCGTAGGTACCAATGGAGATGAGCTTATCTCCATATTAGAAATCAGTTCCATTATTGAAGATGGGGAAAATGCATAGCTTGCGGAGGTATTATGCTTACACTTGATGAGGTTAACTCAAAATATTTAGATGTACTTAAAGAGATAGGCAATATTGGGGCAGGAAATGCAACAACAGCTATTGCAAATATGCTTAATCTGCGTATAGATATGCAGGTACCTGAGGTGGCTTTTTTGCCGGTAGAGCAGTTAGGCTCAGCAATTGGTTCCGAAGAGGATGTTATTGTTGGCATTTTACTTGGTGTTAATCAGGATATCGACGGGACTATGATGTTTCTTATGGATATGCCATCGGCTCACCATCTTGTCAATCGTTTGATGATGCGATCTGATGATTATGCTGAACCATTTGATGATATGGATTTGTCAGCAATCAAAGAAATTGGTAATATTATTGCTGGATCATATTTATCAGCTTTGTCAGGTCTTACCAATCTAACCATTGCACCTACAGTTCCTTTTGTAGCTGTTGATATGGCGGCTGCTATTTTGTCAGTACCTGCCGTGCAGTTTGGTATATTTGGAGATAATGCGCTTATGATTCAGACTCAGTTTTCTGATGAGTTGGGCATTAATGGTTACTTTATTCTTATGCCAGAGGAAGAGTCTTATGGAAAGATTCTTGCTTCACTAGGTGTGCCAGTTTAAAGGAGTGAGTTCATGGGGCAAATGATAAAAGTCGGTATGGCTGACCTTAAAATATGTAAAGCTCCCGATGCACTTACTACCATCGGATTGGGATCCTGTATAGGTATAGCCCTTTACGATCCCACCACAAAGATTAGTGGATTAGCCCATATAATGTTGCCAGACAGCACCCAGATAAAAAACAATAGCAATATTGCAAAGTTCGCTGATACAGGTATACAAAAGCTTTATGATGATATGATTAAAGCGGGAGCCAATAAAGCTAGGATTGTGGCCAAAATTGCAGGCGGAGCCAAGATGTTTGAATTTTCCGGCGGGGCTGATTCAAGCATAAATGTAGGCCAGCGCAATGCTGAGGCCAGCAAGGCTAAACTCAAGGCCCTGGGGATCAGGCTTTTAGCAGAAGATACTGGGGCTAATTATGGTAGAACAGTGGAGCTTTATAGCGAAACTGGTGAGTATTACATTAAGGCAGTTGGAAAAATTGTAAAAATCATTTAAAAGGAGGCGGGGTATGAATACAAAGCCAATACCTATAATTATTACTTTGGCGGCGGCATTTATATCTTGCCTTATGTCTATTTTTCAAGGGAAAGATTTTTCTGTATTTGTTTATAGACTCTTAATCGTGGTTGTGGTTTTCCTTGTTCTTGGAACCATTATCAAGATGATTTTAGATTACTCCTTCAAAACTCTCGATGAAGGAGAAGAAGCTTCGGAATCAGAAGAAGATGAGCCAGGCCATGGCCAAAGTGATGAGGATGAAGCAGAGCAGGAATCAGAAGAGTAATTTTGTTAAATGGACATGTTTGATAAAGCAGGCTTAAATCCAGCTTGCAAGACATGTAAGCATCTTTTGACAATGCTTTTTTGATTCTTATATTAGGGGGCTTGAATGAAAGCAAGTGACAAGGAAATGCTTTGGGATGAGTACCGAAATCATCCTACAGCTGAGCTTAGAGAAAAAATAATACTAGAATATGCGCCACTTGTTAAAATTGTTGCCGGAAGACTTTGCATGTATTTAGGTAATACTGTAGAGTATGAGGATCTGTGCTCTTATGGCATCTTTGGACTCATTGATGCTATTGACAAGTTTGATTTAACCAAGGATGTCAAGTTTGAGACCTATGCAAGTCTACGTATCAGGGGCTCCATCCTGGATCAAATCAGGAAGATGGATTGGATACCTCGTACCATTCGTCAGAGGCAACGTCTAATAGAGGATGCTATAAAGGATATAGAATCTACCACTGGCAATCAGGCCACAGATGAGGAAATATCAGAGTATTTACAGATTTCTTCCGATGAGTTTTTGAAATGGCAGTCCCAGTTGACCCTTACTAATGTGGTTTCCCTCAACGAATTTGTTGAGGCAGGTGGTGAACCTGTTATGGATGCTGAGTACAATTCTCATTTTATCCAGCCGGAAGATGACATTTCTAAGCAGGAGCTTTCTGAGAAGCTGAAGGAGGCTCTTGATAAACTTACGGAAAAGGAAAGAAACGTCATTTTACTTTATTATTATGAGGATATGACGCTAAAAGAAATAAGCCTTACACTTGAGGTTTCTGAATCTCGAGTTTCACAGCTTCACACCAAGGCTATTAAAAAAATGCAGGGCGTTTTAGGCGACTATATGGGGCTTCTTATCCATTAGTTTTTTCGCAGTGGTGTTAAACTACCTTTGCATAAGCGCAAGCCAGTCTTGACAATCACATAACCTTAGGGAGGGTAATGTTTTGTCTATTAGTCCTATTCATTTCAACGGAATGATTCAAAGTGGCAGTGAAGTCAGCCACACTCAATCGCAGGAAGTAAATAAACCGGAGCTTCAACAAGCCAATGTTACAGTTGCTGTAGAAAAGAAAATAGAAAAAAAGTCTCATCAGGTTACTTCAAAGGACAAGGCGTCCCAGGAAGAATATCGGTATGATAGGGAGGGCGACAGCAAAGGCTACGAGGGCTCTAAGCAAAATAAAAAGAAAAAAGAAAGATTAAAGGAGGAGGCTGATGGCAGGGTGGTTCTAAAAAATCAGCCTTCTTTTGATATTAAAATTTAGAGGGAAATGTTATGACAATGCTTGAAGTAATGCTCCTTGTTATAGGACTTATTTTTTTTATTGGCAGCTTTTTTGTCAGTGAAAAATTATCAAAATCTGATACTGACAGTATTAAAAAAATGTCTGAAGATCAGGTGGCGAATATTATAAAAGATAAAATGGCTGATGCAAGGGTTGAAATGGAAGAGGTTCTTTCGGAACGCATAGAAAATGCCATGGAGGAGCTTGATAGAAAGACGGACAAAGAAACTACAGACAAGATTATGCATATTTCTGAATATTCGGATACTGTATTGGATTCTGTTAATAAGTCCCATAACGAGGTTACCTTTATGTATTCCATGCTTAATGAAAAGCAGAAGTCTATAGACGAGATGACTGAGCGTCTTGCAGAAATGAAGGAGGTTTTAGCATCAATAGATTCTGCCATTTCCAAGAAAATGGACTTGCTTAGAGATAAAGAGATTGAAATAGATATAAAGAGCAAGGAGTTACAAGATCTAACTGACTTGAATAATAAACCTCAATTAATAAATGCAAATATAGAAGAAAAGAAGATTGAGGCAAGGATTTCGGCTGAGAATGTGGAGCCATTTAATGAACTGCTTGCCAGAGCATATGAAAAGCCATCCTCTTCTTCAAATATAAATACAGAAATTCTTACCTTACATGATGAAGGCCTTACAGAAATAGAGATAGCTAAGAAGCTTGGAAGGGGCCTTGGAGAGGTAAAATTTGTCCTTGGCTTATATAAGGAGGGCAGATAGTGAGACTTAAATATTATTTAAGAGGAGCAGGAATTGGCATTATAATTACAACTCTTGTTTTATCATTGACATTTTGGTCTACATCCTATTCTGAAAAGATAAAAGAATTGACTGACCAGGAAATTATAGAAAGAGCAGAAAAACTCGGCATGGTAATGGCTGAGGACACTCTTGCAGATAAAGAAGAGACGGCTGGGGATACTGACCTAGAAGAAGCATCAGCTGGTGATAATCAGGATTCAAGGGCTGATGACATAAGTGAAAATAAAAATGCTATAAAAGATGAGGGTCTCGATACTGATGCAAGTGATACAGATAATCAAAGCGAAGATACAGTAGTTTCCTATACAGCTTTTACCATATCTGCTGGGCAGTCCTCTGATACAGTTACAGAAAATTTGTACCAGGCAGGCTTTATAGCATCGGCAAAAGATTTTAATGCATATCTTATAAAGCTTGGTCTTGCAAACAGGATTCAGGCAGGCACTTTTTATATATCCAGTGACAGCAGTGAAGATGATATAGCAGCTATGCTTGTTATGAATCAGAGAACAAGAGTAGAAAATGGCCTGACAGACAGCCATCAGGAATAATTTTCTCTTGCACTGAGTCCTTATCTATGGTAGATTAAAAGGGCTGTTGAGAAAACACACATAATGATTGGCATTTTTGGTTCCTAAGGAATAGTTCCCCGGGTAGATGCCAAGTGGATTTATGTGGAAGAACAAACCAGGAGGTATTAAAATGAGTGTTATTTCAATGAAGCAGTTACTTGAGGCCGGTGTTCATTTTGGACATCAGACACGTAGATGGAACCCTAAGATGGCTCCTTACATCTACACAGAGCGTAATGGTATTCACATTATCGACCTTCAGAAGTCTGTAGGTATGGTAGACGAAGCTTACGATGTTATTTTCGATATCGCACAGCAGGGTGGTACTATTCTTTTCGTTGGTACAAAGAAGCAGGCTCAGGACGCTATCGCTACTGAGGCAGAGCGTTGCGGTATGTACTATGTTAACGAGAGATGGCTTGGTGGTATGCTCACTAACTTCAAGACTGTTCAGACAAGAATTGAGCGTCTTAAGGCTATCGAGAAGATGGAAGCTGATGGAACATTCGAGCTTCTTCCTAAGAAGGAAGTTATCCAGCTCAAGAAGGAGCAGGAGAAGCTTACAAAGGTTCTTGGCGGTATCAAGGAGATGAATCACATTCCAGATGCTATCTTCATCATTGATCCTAAGAAGGAGCACATCTGTGTTCAGGAAGCACACGCACTTGGTATTACACTTATCGGTGTTTGCGATACTAACTGTGATCCAGATGAGCTTGATTACGTTATTCCAGGTAACGACGATGCTATCCGTGCTGTAAAGCTTATCGTTTCAAAGATGGCAGATGCTATCATCGAGGCTAAGCAGGGCGAGATGAATGAAGTTGCTGAGGAGTCAGCAGATGTAGAGGAGGAAGCATAATTATGGCAGCTATTACAGCAGCAATGGTAAAAGACCTTCGCGAGCAGTCTGGCGCAGGTATGATGGATTGTAAGAAGGCACTTGCAGAGTGCGATGGTGATATGGATGCAGCTTTCGAGCTCCTTCGTAAGAACGGTGCAGCAAAGGCTGAGAAGAAGGCTTCACGTATCGCAGCAGAGGGTATCTGCAAGGTTGTTGTTGAGGGCAACACCGCAGTAGTTCTTGAGGTTAACTCTGAGACAGATTTCGTTGCTAAGAATGAGAAGTTCCAGAACTATGTTGAGAAGGTGGCTACACAGATTCTTCATTCTGATGTTGCTTCAATCGATGATCTTCTTGCTTCAAAGTGGGCTGAGGATGAGTCTAAGACTGTTAATGATATCCATGTAGAGATGGTAGCTACAATCGGTGAGAAGCTTTCTCTTAGAAGATTTGAGAAGGTTACAGCAGCTGATGGTTTTGTTGTATCTTACACACATGGCGGCGGACGTATCGGTGTTATCGTAGAGATGGCAGGCGAAGCTACTGATGCAGCTAAGGATGCAGCTACAAACCTTGCAATGCAGATTGCAGCTCTTAATCCTAAGTATGTTTCAAGAAACGATGTTTCTGTAGACTATATCGCACATGAGAAGGAGATTCTTCTTGCTCAGATTATGAACGATCCTAAGGAGTCACAGAAGCCTGAGAAGGTTATCAATGGCATGATCGAGGGTCGTGTATCTAAGGAGCTTAAGGAAGTTTGTCTTCTTGATCAGGTATACGTTAAGGCTGAGGATGGCAAGCAGACAGTTGCTAAGTACATCGAGTCAGTATCAAAGGATCTTTCTGTAAAGAGCTTTGTTCGTTTTGAGACTGGCGAAGGTCTTGAGAAGAAGAACGAGGATTTCGCAGCAGAGGTTGCAGCTCAGTTAGGTTAATAAGAATACCTTTAGGCCGGACATTTTGTCCGGCCTTTTTTTATGTTCTTGTAGTAATCCCATTCCTTTATTTTTAGTATTCGTTATGCTAATATGATTTTAACGATATTTAGGAGAAGATATTATTTTGCAAACTAATAATGACAATTTGGCACGTCAAAGAGAAAAAAGGCAAAGAGTTAACAGAATGAAAAAGACTATTGTTATTTTTCTTTTGTGCTTCATAGTTCTTACCCTTATTTCCCTTGTTTTTTTGGTTATATCAGTGCTTTCTCTTTCAGCAAAGGTGAAAGAGCTTGAAACATCCACGGTCACAATAGAAGAGACTGTGGATGTTGCTACAGATGATGGGGATTTGGATTCGGAAAAGCTATATACAGTGGATAACCTTGACAACCTGGCAGAAGAAGGAGATATACCCAGGGTTTATCTGACCTTCGACGATGGACCAAGCGACAATACAGATGCAATTTTAGATATTCTTGATGATTACAATATAAAGGCTACATTTTTTGTTGTAGGCAAGGATGTAGATACATACGGTGATGCTTATAAGAGGATAGTAGATGATGGACATACTATCGGTATGCATTCTTATAGTCATAATTATTCAGCTATTTATTCCTCAAAAGAAGCCTTTGAGTCAGATTTTAATGAGATTCATGATTTGATATTTGATGTAACAGGGGTAGACAGTAGGTTTTATAGGTTTCCAGGTGGTTCAAGTAACAAGTTGAGCAATATAGGCATGTATCCTTTTATATCATTTTTAAATGAAGAAGGAGTAGAGTATTTCGATTGGAATGTTTCTTCAGGGGATGCTACCAGTGCCGCCTTTACATCAGCTGAATTGGTTGATAATGTTATGACGGATGTGGTAAAATATAAGACGTCTGTTGTATTGCTACATGATAGCAGAGGCAAGCAGGCCACGGTTGAGGCCTTGCCTGAGTTGATTGAGGCATTGCAGCAAGAGGGGGCAATGATTCTTCCCATAACAGATGATACGACTGTTATTCAACACATAAGTGTTGTTCAATAGATTAATTTTACGGAGGAAATAAAATGGGCTTTTTTAAGGATTTTAAAGAGGACTTTAGTGACGCTGTTGACGAGCTTATTCCAGGTGGTGAGGATACCAAGGATTTAGATGATGTAGTCATTAATACTCTTGATGGAGATATAGATTCTCAGTCTGAGCTTGCTAAGCTGGATGGACTTTTAGAGCAGGCAAAGAAGGCAGATGAGCCAAAGACAGCACCTGTAGAGTATACTAATACTCCTGCTTCAAAGGCAAATGTAGAGACAGAGCCTGTCAAGACTATGAATTTTACTGCACCTGTAAGCGAGACTGCTGCTCCTGCAGCATCAGATGAGAAGTCAGTTATTACTGCTGGAATGAAGATTACAGGTACTGTTGAAACTCTTGGTTCAATTGATATTGAAGGTGAAATCAATGGCGATGTTATTTGCAACGGCAAGCTTGTTGTTACAGGTAAAATCACAGGTAATTCAAAGTCGTCTGAGTTTTTTGCAGATGCAGCTAAAATAGAGGGCGAGGTTGTTACAGTGGGTACAGCTAAGGTTGGTGTTGGCTCTGTTATTATTGGCAATGTATCTGCTTCATCGGCAGTTATTGCAGGTGCAGTAAAGGGTGATATCGATGTAAATGGTGCTGTTGTTGTTGATACATCAGCTGTTATCATGGGCAATATCAAGTCTAAATCAGTACAGATTAACAATGGCGCTGTTATAGAGGGCTTCTGTTCACAGAGCTACTCAGATGTTGATGTTAACAGTATTTTCGCATAAAGGAATATAGACATGAAAAGAGTATTACTTAAACTTAGTGGAGAAGCCCTTTCAGGAGATAAGGGCTTTGGATTTGACGAGGCTACATGCCTTATGGTGGCAGCTCAGGTTAAGAAGCTTGTAGATGCCGATACACAGGTAGCTGTTGTAATTGGCGGAGGCAATTTCTGGCGTGGCCGCTCTTCAGAGAATATGGATCGCACCAAGGCTGATCAGATAGGTATGCTTGCTACAGTTATGAATTGCATCTATGTATCTGAATCATTTAGAAGTGTAGGACTTAACACCGAGATTTTCACACCATTTACCTGTGGCAATTTTTCACAGCTTTATTCTAAGGATGCAGCCATAGAGGCTTTATCTGCAGGCAAGGTTATATTTTTCGCAGGTGGCACAGGCCATCCATATTTTTCAACAGATACAGCCACTGTACTTCGTGCAGTCGAGATAGAAGCTGATGTTATCCTACTTGCAAAGGCTATTGACGGCGTATACGATAGTGACCCAGCCATCAATCCTTCAGCAGTCAGATACGACCAGGTTACTATTGGTGAGGTAATTGACAAGCAGCTTAAGGTGGTTGATCTTACAGCATCTATTATTGCAATGGAACAGAAAATGCCTATGTATGTTTTTTCATTAAACGAAGAAGATTCTATTACAAAGGCAGCAACAGGCCAGTTTAATGGTACAAAAGTAACAGTATAGGAGAGTTTTTATGGATAATATTTTATCAACCTATGAAGACAAGATGGTTAAGAGCTATAACAATCTTGAGTCTGAGTACACTACTATTCGCGCAGGTCGCGCCAATCCACACATTCTGGACAAAATCACTGTTGACTATTATGGAGCACCTACTCCTCTTCAGCAGGTAGCCAATATTTCTGTTCCAGAGCCAAGACTTATTCAGATACAGCCTTGGGAACCTTCTTTGGTTAAGGAGATAGAGAAGGCTATTAACATGTCTGATATTGGTATTAATCCTACAAATGATGGCAAGCTGATTCGTCTTGTATTCCCTGAGCTTACAGAGGAGCGTCGTAAGGATTTGGCAAAGGATGTCAAGAAAAAGGGCGAAGAGGCCAAGGTGGCCATTAGAAATATTCGTCGTGATGCCATTGATGCTCTTAAGAAGCACTCTAAGGATGAAGGCGTTTCAGAGGACGAGATCAAGGATTTGGAAGACAAGTGTCAGAAGATGACTGACAAATTTGTTGCCGATATCGATAAGGCTATTGAGACAAAAACAAAGGAGATTATGACTGTATAGTTTAATCTTTACTGAGAGGGCACAAGTTTTTGTGCCCTCTCGTCATTTGTAGAAGGCGAAGTTACAGTTAAAAGGCTGCAAAGCATGATTTTTATCGATTTTATGGAGGCTAAACATGAATGTTCCAGAGCATATAGCTATTATATTGGATGGTAATGGCAGGTGGGCCAAGGCAAAGGGAATGCCAAGAACCTATGGACACACTATAGGAGCCAAAAATGTAGAGACAATCTCACGGGTTGCTTACAATATGGGAGTTAAATACCTTACCATGTATGCTTTTTCAACTGAAAATTGGTCAAGGCCAGATGATGAAGTTTCTGCTCTTATGAAGCTCCTGTCCGAATATATAAAGACCTGTATGAGAACTGCAAAAAAGGATAATCTTAGGGTTCGTTTTATTGGAGATAGAAGCCGACTTGATTCTTCCTTACAGGAAGCCATAATAAAGCTTGAGGAGTATTCATCTCAGTTTACTGGACTCACACTTACCATTGCCATTAATTATGGCAGCCGAGATGAAATGATTAGGGCAACAAGACAAATAGCAGAAGAAGTAGAAAAAGGCACAATAGCTCCATCGGCTATTACTGAAGATGTCTTTTCTTCTTATCTTGATACAGCAGATATACCAGACCCAGATTTGATGATCAGAACCTCAGGTGAGCAACGTTTATCTAACTATCTTTTATGGCAGTTGGCTTATGCAGAGTTTTATTTTACTCCAGTGCCTTGGCCTGAGTTTAATGAGGCCGAATTAAAAAAGGCTATAGAAGAATATAATAAGAGAAATCGTCGCTTTGGTGGCGTCTAAGAAAGGAATAATCATGTTTGTTACCAGACTTATCAGTGGAATTATATTAGTTGCACTTGCACTTGTATTTATATGTACCGGTGGAGATTTACTCCTTGGTGTTATGCTTATTTTATCTCTTATAGGCATGTACGAGCTTTATCGCATTTTTAAAATAGAAAAGGCCTTGCCGGGAGTCTTAGGATACCTTGCCTGCATTGTCTATTATCTTGATCTTAGATTTTCCTTTTGTCAGGACAAGATGGTTATAATGCTGGGATTTCTTTTATTGCTCTTGGCAACATTTGTTTTTGGATATCCTAAGTTTCATTCACATCAGATTATGGCAGCCTTCTTTGGTCTCTTTTATGTGGGAGTTATGCTGTCATTTATGTATCAGACAAGATGTCTTGCCCAGGGGCAATATATTGTATGGCTTATTTTCCTTTGCTCATGGGGATGCGATACAGCAGCCTATTGTGTAGGTGTTCTCTTTGGAAAGCACAAAATGGCTCCAGTCTTGTCGCCTAAGAAGTCAATCGAAGGGGCAGTTGGAGGAGTTGTTGGTGCCATGCTTTTTACAGCCATATATGTTGTGGCAATAAGGCATGCTTTTAATGTGGACACAATGCCGGTTGTACCCCTTTGCATCATTAGTGGAGTTGGAGCTTTAATGTCTATGGTAGGAGATTTGGCCGCCTCTGCTATTAAGCGCAATTTTGATATAAAGGATTATGGCAAGCTGATTCCAGGCCATGGTGGTGTCCTTGACCGTTTTGACAGTGTTATTATTACAGCCCCTATTATTTATTTTTTAGCTTATTATTTTTATATATAAGGAGAAAAAATGGCATCAAAGATATCTATTTTAGGATCTACAGGTTCTATAGGCACTCAGACTTTGGATATTGTTTCACAAAATCCTAATGAGCTTACAGTAGTAGCCATGTCTTGTGGCAGCAATATTGATCTTTTTGAAAAACAAATAAGAAAATACCAGCCAAAGCTTGTCTCCATAGGAACAGAGGAGCTAGCCCTTGATTTGAGAGCTCGTCTTAAGGATATGGATATACAGATATACTATGGCATGAATGGATTGATAGAGGTGGCATGCTGCAAGGAGGCGGACACTGTAGTGACAGCTATTGTAGGTATGATTGGCCTTCAGCCTACCATTGCAGCTATAAATGCCAGAAAAGATATTGCCCTTGCTAATAAAGAGACCTTAGTCACAGCAGGTCACATAATTATGCCTCTTGCTAAGGAAAAGGGTGTATCTATTTTGCCTGTTGATAGTGAGCACAGTGCTATTTTTCAGTCACTTAATGGGGAGCGTCACAATAAAATATCCAAGATTTTGCTTACAGCATCAGGTGGCCCTTTCAGGGGCAAAACACTAGAGGAGATGGAAAATGTCAAGCTGGAGGATGCCTTAAAACACCCTAATTGGTCTATGGGAGCAAAGATTACCATTGATTCGGCTACTATGATTAATAAAGGCCTGGAGGTCATGGAAGCCAAGTGGCTTTTTGATGTTTCTTTAAATCAGGTAGAGGTGGTGGTACATCCTCAGAGTATTCTTCATTCCGCTGTTGAGTTTGAAGATGGGGCTGTTATAGGACAGATGGGGACTCCTGATATGAGACTTCCTATTCTTTATGCGCTTTTTTATCCTAACAGACGTACCCTTTATGCTGACAGCTTAGATCTTTTCAAGGTAGGTACCCTTACCTTTGAAAGACCAGATATGGAGACTTTTTATGGTCTTCAATTAGCTTATGACGCCATGAGCGTAGGTGGCAATATGCCCACAGTATTTAATGCAGCCAATGAGAAGGCAGTCAGCTTATTTTTACATAATAAGATTAAGTTTTTAGATATACCAGCCATTGTTTCAGAGGCAATGGTGGGAGTTGATTTGATTGCCAATCCATCTATAGAGGATGTGCTTGCCACAGAGAAAATGACTTACGAATTTATAGAAAGCAGGTGGTAGCTTGAAAATCATTCTGGCTATTTTAATATTTAGTTTTATTATTATTTTTCACGAGCTTGGCCATTTTTTATTTGCTAAAAAATGCGATGTGAAGGTTACGGAGTTTTGCTTAGGTCTAGGACCAACTATTTTTTCCTGGGGAAAGGGAGAGACCAAATACTGTCTTAATATTTTACCCTTCGGTGGAGCCTGTGTTATGGAGGGTGAAGATGGTGGCGGAGAGGATGAGCGAAGCTTTTCCAATAAGACCATCTGGCAGCGTTTTCAGATTATTTTCGCTGGACCATTTTTCAACTTTATTTTGGCATATATATTGGCAGCAATATATATCAGTCTTATAGGAGTGGATACTCCAACAATTACAGAGGTTGTACCAGGTCTTTCAGCTGAAGCGGCAGGTATGGAGGCAGGAGATACAATTAAAAGTATCAACGGCTATAATATTCATTTTTATCAGGAAGTGAGTATATACACCTATTTTCATACAGGTCAGGTCTTGGATGTAACCTATGAGAGGGATGGGCAGGAATATACTTGCACTGTAACGCCTCTATATTCTGAGGAGAGTGGCCGTTATTTGATAGGTGTATCCAGGGATAATTCCAGGGAAAAGGTAAGTCTTCCGGCGGTGCTTCAATATGGCTTTTATGAGATGAAGTATGAGATATATCTTACCTTTGAAAGCTTGAAGATGCTTTTTACTGGACAGCTTTCCATGGATGATATGTCAGGACCTATAGGTGTGGTTTCTACTATTTCCGATGTATATGACCAGTCCCTTTCAAGTGGCGCCTTTTATGTATTTATCAATCTTACCAGTATTGCAATACTGCTTTCAGCCAATTTAGGTGTAATGAATTTACTTCCATTTCCAGCCTTAGATGGAGGTCGTATTTTGCTACTTATCATAGAGGCAATCAGAGGAAAGAAGCTAAAAGAAGAGATAGAAGGTGCCATCAATATGGCAGGCTTTGCTCTTCTTATGGTACTTATGGTTGTGATTATGTATAACGATATTATGAAGCTTTTGTAGGAAGTGTTTATGAAGACAAGAGAAGTAAAAATAGGTAACAGAGTAATAGGTGGTGGCAATCCAATCCTTATCCAGTCAATGACTAATACTAAGACTCAGGATGTAGAGGCTACTATTGCTCAAATAAAAGAACTTCAGGCAGCTGGCTGCGACATCATCCGTTGCGCTGTGCCTGACATGGAGGCAGCCAAGGCCTTATATAAAATCAAGCTTGGCATAGATATCCCTTTGGTAGCAGATATCCATTTTGATTATAAGCTGGCTATAGCAGCTATGGAGTATGGTGCTGACAAGATTCGTATTAATCCTGGTAATATTGGTTCGGTTGATAGAATCAAGGCTGTGGTAGATGTTGCCAAGGCAAAAAATATACCTATCAGAGTAGGTGTCAACTCAGGTTCTTTGGAAAAAGACCTTATAGCAAAATATGGTGGTGTTACAGCTGAGGGCTTAGTAGAAAGCGCCCTTGATAAGGTATCTATTATAGAAAATTTAGGATACGATAATCTTGTTATTTCCATTAAGTCTTCAGATGTATTGATGTGTGTGAAGGCTCATGAGCTTATAGCAGATAAGACAGACCATCCTCTTCATGTAGGTATAACTGAGGCGGGAACACTTACTGCAGGTAACATTAAATCAGCCTGTGGTCTTTCCATGATTTTATCTCAGGGCATCGGTGATACCATCAGGGTTTCTCTTACAGGAGCACCTGTAGAGGAGATTAAGTCTGCAAAGCTTATACTTAAAACATTAGGCCTTAGAAAAGGTGGAATAGAAGTCGTGTCATGTCCTACCTGTGGAAGAACCCAGATAGATCTGATTGGTTTGGCCAATAAGGTAGAAAATATGGTATCTGAATTTGACAATCTGGATATTAAGGTGGCTGTAATGGGCTGCGTAGTTAATGGACCAGGTGAAGCCAGGGAAGCAGACCTGGGTATTGCTGGTGGCATTGGGGAGGGACTTCTCATTAAGCATGGAGAGGTAATTAAGAAAATGCCTGAAGACCAGCTCCTTGCAGCCCTTAAGGCTGAATTAGAAAATTGGAGTGAATAATTGTTATGGATGCAATGAGTTTTTATGAGGTTTTTCCAGATATGCATACTGAGTCCGATATGGACGGAGTGCTTTCCGATGCTGTTATAAGCAAGGTTTGTACAGGCAAGTCCAGGGACGATATACGCATATATTTGACCTTCAATACCCTTATTCCTAAAAGGCGTATCTGGTCACTGGAAAAGTCCATAAAGGCTCAATTTTTTTCTAACCAGCCTGTATCTATCCGTCTTGTTGAGGACTTTAAGCTGTCAGCCCAATATAACATAAAGAGCATTCTTGACAATTATAGTGACTCTATCTTGGAAGAGCTGGAAAAGGAAAGTCCAATTCTTTTTAATATTTATAAGAAGGCGGACATCAAGGCCCTTGATGATAATCATTTGCTGCTTACCTTGGAGGACACCTTTGTTTCTCATGGCAGAGAGGATGAATTAAAGCACAAATTATCTTCCATTATTTGTCTTCGCTGTCATCAAAATGTTGCTATCGATATAGACTATAAAAAGCCAGTTAAGTCCAAGTATTTACAGCAGTCAGATGCTGAGATAGAAAAGAGAATAGCTTCCATTGCAGCTCAAAATGAAGAACAAAATCCACAGGAAGAAAAAGCAGTAAAGAATGAGGCGGCAGGAAAAGGAGCAGATGATAAATCAGCAGATGCTGCACCATATGTTAAGCCTCTTACAAAGTCGGACAATCCAGATGTTATCTATGGCAATGAAATCTTAGAAAATGCCATTGCTCTTCAGGAGGTAAATGGAGATTATCTGGGTCCTGCCATTATCAAGGGACAGATTTCTTCGCTGGAATTCAAGGAGACCAAAAACGGTTATCTTATTATTTTAGGTTCGATTACAGATTTCACAGATTCCATTTCCTTTAAGATGTTTTTCCGGGATCCTGCCCAGGGTAAGCAGCTAGAAGGACTTCTCAAGGAAAAGGCCTTTTATAAGATAAGAGGTAAGGTTGAAGAGGACGAAAGAGCTCATGAGCTTGTTTTGTCACGTATTTCCGATATCCAAAAAATAAAGGATTTCAGGGTTATTCGACAGGATATGTCTGTGGATAAGCGTGTAGAGCTTCATTGCCATACCAAGATGTCTGAGTTTGACGGAGTATCAGAGATAACGGATATCATTACTCGCGCCAAGTCGTGGGGACACAAGGCTCTTGCTATTACAGATCATGGTGTTGTACAGGCTTTTTGTGATGCAGACCACATGAAGGGCCTTGACGATTTCAAGATTATTTTTGGCTGTGAGATATATTTGGTTGACGATACCAAAAAAATTGTTACAAATGATAAGGGCCAGACTCTTTCGGATTCCTTTGTGGTCTTTGATATAGAGACCACTGGCTTTAATCCTACTACATGCAAAATAATTGAGATTGGTGCCGTAAAGATTGTGGATGGGGTTATTACAGACCGTTTTTCAGAATTTGTTAACCCGCAGGTGCCTATTCCTTACCGCATTACTGAGCTTACATCCATTAAAGATGAGATGGTGGAAAATGCGCCTACGATTGCCGAGATTTTGCCTCGATTTTTGGACTTCTGTCAGGGGTGTGTTTTGGTTGCCCATAATGCTGATTTTGATACATCATTTATCAGAGCTAATTGCAATCAGCTCGGATTGGAATACGACTTTACCCATGTGGATACAGTGACTATAGCCAGGTATCTCCATCCTAATATGTCCAAGTTTACCCTTGATGCTGTAGCAAAGGAGGAAAAGGTATCACTGGAGCATCACCACAGGGCTGTGGATGATGCAGAGTGTACCGCCCTTATTTTCCAAAAATTTATAGATAAGCTTAAGGCAGAGCACATTTTTACCTTGGCAGAGCTTAATGAGCACTCAAAGCCTACAGCAGAGCAAATCAAGAAAATGCATTCTTACCACTGTATTGTGCTTGCTAAAAATGATTTGGGCCGTATCAATCTTTATCGTCTTGTATCTGAGTCTCATCTTAATTATTTTAGCCGCAGACCTCGTGTTCCAAAGTCATTATTGATGGAGTGTAGGGAAGGCCTTATTATTGGTTCGGCCTGTGAGGCAGGTGAGCTTTACAGGGCGCTTGTTGAGGGCAAGGATGAGTCTGAGATAACAAGACTTGTTGATTTTTATGATTATTTGGAGATACAGCCTGTAGGCAACAATCAGTATATGATTGAGTCTCCTAAGTATGAAAATATTAATTCTTTTGATGATATTAGAGAGATTAATAAGCGCATTGTAGCCTTAGGTGAAGAGTTTAACAAACCAGTTGTAGCTACCTGTGACGTGCATTTTCTTGATCCGGAGGATGAGGTATACAGGCGTATTATCATGGCCAATAAAGGCTTTGATGACGCTGATAATCAGGCACCATTATATTTGCACACTACAGATGAGATGCTTGAAGAATTTTCTTATCTTGGCTTGCAAAAGGCCCATGAGGTTGTAATTGAAAATACCAATCTCATTGCGGATATGTGTGAGCGAATTCATCCAGTTCGTCCGGACAAGTGCCCACCTGTTATTGAAAATTCTGAGGCTGATTTGCGTCGTATCTGTGAGACCAGGGCACATGAGCTCTATGGAGAAGTACTGCCGCCAGTGGTTGAAGAGAGGCTGGAGCGAGAGCTTAATTCCATCATAGGCAATGGCTATTCAGTTATGTATATCATAGCTCAAAAGCTGGTATGGAAGTCTAATGAGGATGGATACTTGGTTGGCTCTCGAGGATCTGTAGGTTCCTCTTTTGCAGCTACCATGGCAGGTATTACTGAGGTTAATCCCTTGCAGCCCCACTATCGTTGTCCTAATTGCTTTTATTCAGAATTTGAAGGTCCTGAGATAAAAGAGACAATTGACATGGGACTTTCCGGGGTTGATATGCCCGACAAAAACTGCCCTAAATGTGGCAAGCCTCTTGTAAAGGATGGCTTTGACATACCATTTGAGACCTTCCTCGGTTTTAAGGGTGACAAGGAGCCTGATATTGACCTTAATTTCTCTAATGAATATCAGTCCAAGGCTCACCGTTATTGTGAGGTTATTTTTGGAGATGGTCAGACCTTTAAGGCGGGAACGGTTTCTACCCTGGCTGATAAAAATGCTTACGGCTATGTTATGAAATACTTTGAAAAACGTGGCATTAGAAAACGCAGTGCAGAGAATGGCAGACTGGCAAAGGGCGTAGAGGGTGTTAAGTCTACTACAGGTCAGCACCCTGGTGGTGTAGTAGTTCTTCCGGTGGGAGAGGACATTTATTCTTTTACACCGGTACAGCGACCAGCCAACAAGGATGTAGATATCATCACTACCCATTTTGATTATCATAAGATTGATGCTAATTTGCTCAAGCTTGATATACTTGGCCACTTGGATCCTACTATGATTAAGCGACTTGAGGACTTGACAGGTATCAATGCCACAGAGATTCCTCTCGATGACAAGCAGGTTATGTCCCTCTTTCAAAGCACAGAGGCTTTAGGTATTACTCCGGATGATATTATGGGAACACCACTTGGTACCTTAGGAATACCTGAGTTTGGTACCGACTTTGCCATGCAGATGCTTGTGGAGGCAAAGCCTCAATACTTTACCGATTTGGTACGTATTGCAGGTCTTGCCCATGGTACGGATGTATGGCTTGGCAATGCTCAGGATCTTATTTTAAATGGTATTGCCACCATTACTACAGCTATCTGTACCCGTGACGATATTATGGTATATTTGATTCACAAGGGCCTTGATCCAGCTGAGTCATTTACCATTATGGAGCGAGTAAGAAAGGGTGTTGTTGCCAAGGGAAAATGTGATGAATGGCCTACCTATAAGGAGCATATGTTAGAGCATGGAGTACCTGAATGGTATGTGGAGTCTTGCCAAAAAATAAAATATATGTTTCCTAAAGCCCATGCTGCAGCCTACGTTATGATGGCCTGGCGAGTAGCCTATTGTAAAATAAATTATCCACTGGCCTATTATGCAGCCTTTTTCTCCATCAGAGCAGGAGGCTTTGATTATGAGCTTATGTGTATGGGCAAGGCGGCCTGTGAACGCCATATCAAGGAATACAAGGCCATGGATAATATGTCTGCTACAGATAAGGATGTACTTATAGCCCTTCGTTTGGTTCAGGAGATGTATGCCAGAGGATTTGAATTTTTGCCAATGGACTTATACCAATCTGACGCAAGATACTTTAAAATAGTAGATGGAAAGCTACTTCCTCCATTTAATGCATTATCAGGTATGGGTGATAAGGCGGCGGAACAATTGGCTATAGCAGCCAGTCAGGGACCATTTTTATCTCTTGATGATATAAAGGAACGAGGCAAAGTATCCCAGACTACAATTGACACTATGGTGCGACTTGGTATTATATCTGGTTTGCCTCAGTCTAACCAGCTTTCTATATTTGATTTTACGTAAAAGTTTCCGCTTATATTTAATGTGATTTTACATAAATTATAGGGAGTTTATATGCGTACTATTTTTAAGAGGATTATTATTATAGTCATTGTGGTTGGGGTATTTGCCCTGCTTTGTTTTGTGCAATATCGCAAAGATCTTACCTACTACAATGATGAGATGATCAATGGCAATACTATAGGAAATCTCTATGGCAATGGCCTTTTTTGTGAAAATGATGGGCTGGTGTATTTTGTCAATCCAAATGACGATAACAGTCTGTACAGCATGGCAACCGATGAGTCAAATATTCAAAAGATATGTGACGACAGGGTATATTTTATAAATGCTGACGATCATTATATATATTACAGCAGGGATAATAATACTGAGGATGGTTCACAAATGTCCTTTTTGAAGGTCAGTGCCAATGCTCTTTGCAGGATTGATAAGGACGGCACTGATATCAAGATACTTGACGATGCAGTATGCAATGCTTCAAGCTTGAGCCAGAATACCCTCTATTATTATCATTATGATACAGATACAGCCACCACGCTGTATTCTGTAGGTATCGATGGAGAGGACAAGACTCAGGTAAAAAATACATCTGCAGATCCCCGCTGCATGACTGGGGATAAGCTATATTACTCTGGCACAGTTTCAGAGCACAATCTTCATAAATTGGATGTATCTACAGGTTCTGACAGCATTATTAGTACTAATAATTGTTATTTCCCAATTGTAGTAGGTGATAATGTTTACTATATGGACCTAGACAATAATAATAGAGTAAGCTGTATGTCTCTTTCTGATGGCAGTAGCTATATTTTAAGTTCCTATGCTACATCGGCTATTAATGTATATGGCAATTATCTTTATTATCAATCCATTTATGGAGAGCCTGATGGCCTTTACCGAATTAATCTTACTGATGGCAGTGAAGAGCTATTGGCTGAGGGACAGTTTAACAGCATAAATGTAACAAGCAAGTACATATACTTTAAGGATTTTTTCTCTGGAGCAATATATCATATGCCACTTAGTGGAGGCCCTGTTTCAGTATTTAATCCCGAAATAGATATAGAAGAGTAGAAAAATGAGAGATTTAAAAGATATAAGAGTAGAAATAGATAAAATTGATAAGCAAATCCTTTCCTTGTTTAATCAAAGAATGGATTTAACAGATGAGGTGGCTGACTACAAGCGGTCAGTGGGCAAGCCTGTATATGACAAGGCTAGAGAGGATGAAAAGCTTGAGGCTTTATCGGCAAATGCTGATGATTCTTTTTCAAAAAAAGCAATACATGAGCTTTATTCCCAGATTATGTCTATCAGCAGGAAAAAACAGTTTAAAATATTGGCGGAGGAGTCCATAGGTTTTAGCACAGGCTACACGCCTGTAGAGGCCTTTGACTTTTCTGATGCGGTAGTTTGCTTTCAGGGCGTTGAGGGCGCCTACTCGCAGCAGGCAATGAATGAGTTTTTTGACTTGTCTTTCAAGGATTCATTTCATGTAGATACATGGAGACTGGCCATGGAGGCCATTAGAGACGGCAAGGCGGACTATGCAGTTCTCCCTATCGAAAATTCATCAGCTGGTTCTATCACAGAAAATTTTGATTTGTTAGCTGAGTTTGAATATACCATTATTGGTGAATACATGTTAAAGGTGGAGCATGCTCTTTTGGGTGTAAAGGGGGCTCATATAGAGGATATAAAGACTATATATTCTCATCCTCAGGCAATTGCTCAATGCGTAGCCTACATAAGAGATAATCACATAGAGTGGGATGTAGAGGCCATGCACAATACAGCAGTTGCAGCTATGCGAGTCAGAGACGACAATGACAAAAGTCAGGCTGCCATTGCCAGCCGCATTAATGCAGATATCTATGGCCTTGAGATTTTAGAGGAGCAGATTCAGGATAACAAAAACAATGTTACCCGCTTTATTATTGTAGGCAAAAATAAAGTTTTTAAAAGGGATGCCAACAAGATTACCCTTTGCCTTGAAATAGAAAATTCTGCTGGTTCTTTGTATAAGATTCTTTCTCATTTTATGTTTAATGATATCAACCTGACCTGCATAGAGTCTCGCCCTATAGGATCTGAAAATTGGGCCTATCGATTTTTTATAGATGCTCAAGGCAATCTTTATGATGAAGCAGTTAAAAATGTACTTGTCAGCTTAAAGGAAGAATGTTCCAAGGTGACAGTTTTGGGCAACTATTAGGAGTGGACAATGAAGGCAGACAGATTAACATATTACAGATTAGATAAAAAAAGTTCCATATATAAGCTGGCATGCTTGCATGAATGCATTTCACAGCTTAAAGAGCTTTCAGATACAGCAGAGGATACATTTTACTCATGTATTTCAGACCTTGTGGAAAGTAGCATAAGTCATGGCTTTTATGGCAATTTATGGCACTTGGCCATTACCGGCATGCTAGTTAATCATGAAAATGCATATTCCTTGTCCTGTGAGATGACAGGGGATAATTTGGATAATTCCATTTCACAGATTGCATTAAATGATTTTCAAATACTGTATGATATTTTTAATATAAATATTACGGATTTTTCCAAGCATTTTCCCTATGCATATAGCTCCATAGTGGAATTTGATGCTAAAGATAACAAGGGGTATAAGTTCAACAGTAGAATAAGAGACAGGATTATTTCTTTAAATGCCTCCTTAGAGGATGCAGCTGACCCTCAGGAATTTAAAAATGCTGTTGGAGAATTTTATAAAGAATTTGGTGTTGGAAATCTTGGCCTTCACAAGGCTTTTCGCATTGAAGAAGGTGGCATTATTGTTCCGGTTACCAATATTACCCATGTGAAGCTTGCTGATTTGGTGGGCTATGAGGATCAAAAAAAGCAGCTGACAGACAATACCTTGTGTTTCTTACAGGACAAGAAGGCAAATAACTGTCTGCTTTTCGGTGATGCCGGCACAGGTAAGTCTACTTCAATTAAGGCGATATGCAATGAGTACTACGACAAGGGGCTTCGTCTTATAGAAATATACAAGCATCAGCTTCATGATATTCATCATGTTATTGCTCAGATTAAGTCTCGCAAATACAAGTTTATTATCTATATGGATGACCTGTCCTTTGAAGAATTTGAGACAGAATACAAGTATCTAAAGGCAGTTATAGAAGGTGGTCTAGAAAAGAAGCCAGATAATGTGCTTATTTATGCCACATCCAATAGAAGGCATCTTATTAGAGAGTCCTTCAGGGATAAGGATGATACAGACGATTTGCACAAGAATGATACTGTGCAGGAAAAGCTGTCATTATCATATCGTTTTGGCGTAAGCATATATTATGGATCTCCATCAAAAAAGGAGTTCAATAATATAGTTCTTACTTTAAAGGAACGTTACGGCGTAAAGCTGTCGGATGAAGATATTGTTGCTGAGGCTAACAAATGGGAGCTTTCCCATGGGGGCTTGTCTGGCCGTTGTGCCCAGCAGTTTATAGATTATATCTTGGGACAGGAAGAATAGGAGGCTTAATATGAAGCTTTTTGCATCTATTTATATTGGTTCTTATGAGACAAACATGAAGATATATGAGCTGGGGAAGACCAGTGGCCTTCATGAGATTGACTGCATGAAAATGCAATCAGATATAATTAAAGACATTATTACCCAAAAATCTATATCCTTTGAAACAATTGATAAGCTTAGCAAGGTGCTTTCAGATATGAAGCGCAATATGCTGTCTTATAAGGTGGATGGATATGTGGTTTTTGCAGGACCAAATATAAGGCAGGCAGATAATCATCTCTTTGTGTTAGAGCAGATTAAGCTTCGTACTGGCCTTAAAATTCAGGTATTATCCAATTCTGAGCAGCGCTTTTTGGGCTATGAGGCAATTTGTTCATTGCCTGATTTTGATGATTTAATTTCTGAGTCAGCTGTTTTAATTGATGCAGGCTCTGTTGCCCTGCAAATCACCCTTTTTGTAAAAGGCAAGATTGTTACAACTCAGCACCTTAATTTGGGAACTGTATCAGTAGGAGATTATATTCGCAAGCTATCCACAAATGGAGACTCCTTGGAGCAGACCTATGAAATGATGCAAAAGGAGCTTGATGTCTTTAATACCATGTTTTTAAAGGACATTAAGCCTCGCTACATGATCCTTCTTGGAGATCAGGTTAATGCTGTTGCCGAGAAGATGACTGGTAACGGCTCAAGAAGCTATAAAACCGATGAATATATTGGTTTTTTGAAAAAAATAAATAAGTCTTTTATTAAGGTTTTTGGAGAGAAATACGATTTAAATATCGAAAATGAAAATCTTGTAGAGCCTTATGTTATGCTACATAAGACTATAGCAGAAATTATATCTCCGGATTACGTAATTGCTCCAGGTCTTTCAGTCTGTGATGGTATGGCTTATGACTATTCCTACAAAAAGCGCTGGATTACCCGCACCCATGACTTCGACGCAGATGTAGTATCGGCTGCCTGGGCTATTGCAAAAAAATATGGTTCTTATCAACCACACTTAAAGACCTTGGTAAAACTGTCGTTACAGATTTTTGACACAATCCAGAAGTATCATGGCCTTTCAAAAAGAGAAAGACTTATGATGGAGGTTATTGCAATACTTCATGATTGTGGTAAATACATTAGCATTGCCGAGTCGGCTAGCTGTTCTTATACCATTATCATGTCATCGGAAATTTTGGGACTTTCTCATAAGGAAAGAGAGCTTATAGCTACCTGTGTGTCATTAAATAGGCAGACTCTGGAGCCTTATGAAGAGTATTCTGACAGGTTTACACCTGAGGAGTATATTACCTTAGTTAAGTTGCTTGCCATTTTAAAGACTGCCAACGCCCTGGATAGGAGTCATAAGCAAAAGCTTAAAAAGGTATCCATGAGAGTAAGAGAGGGCAGCTTGCTCATCGAGATAGAAGCTTCATCTTCTATAGGATTGGAGCGGGGACTTTTTTCAAAAAATTCAGATTTCTTTGAAAAAGTATTTTCAATCAGGCCCGTGATAAAAGAGAAGAATGTGTTGGCATAAGGAGGATATAGATTATGGGAAGCAAAGGATATGCAGCTGAAAATTTTGACAATAGAGAGCTGAGTTGGCTTAAGTTTGAGCGCAGAGTTTTAAATGAAGCTTTGGATGAAACATTGCCTATACTAGAGCGTCTTAAGTTTGTCAGCATTACTTCTTCTAACCTGGATGAGTTTTTTATGGTTCGAGTAGCCTCCTTAAAGGACATGGAGCACGCTGGATATACTAAGCGGGATATTGCAGGACTTACTCCTACAGAGCAGCTTGCAGCCATCAATGAAAAAACAAGAGAGCTTGTTGATTTTCAATATTCTACATATTCAAAGAAGCTTATGCCTATTTTAAATGAAAAGGGCATAGTGGTTTATGAAGAATATGAGGATCTTAATAAAGAGCAAATCCTTTATATTGATAAGTTCTTTATGGACCAGGTGTACCCTGTTCTTACACCAATGGCTCATGATGCGTCAAGACCATTTCCACTTATACGCAATAAGACTCTCAACATAGCAGCCTTGCTTGAGAAAAAGGGCAAGTCTGTGGCTATAGGTCAGATGGATGAGGATGTGGAATTTGCCACTGTTCAGGTTCCAAGTGTTCTTCCAAGATTTATACAGGTTCCATCAAAGGATGGCAAGGAATGCTTTATCCTTTTGGAGCAGGTTATTGAGCATAATATGGACAAGCTATTTTTGAATTATCAGGTTCTTGCTGCTTCTCCATATCGAATTATGCGTAATGCAGATTTTTCCATAGATGAAGAAGGAGCAGAAGATCTTCTTATTGAGATAGAAAAGCAAATTAAGTCTCGTCAAAGAGGTGAGGTTATCAGACTTGAGGTAGAATCAAGCATATCCAAGAAGCTTTTGTCTGTTCTCAAGAAAAACCTTGGAGTTAATGATTCTGATATTTTTAAAATCAAGGGACCTATTGACCTTACTTATTTGATGAAGCTGTATGGTATTTCAGGTCACGATGATTTGCGGTCTCCTTCATTTAAGCCACAGCCTAATCCACGCATAAAGGCTCAGGCTAATATTTTTGATGAAATTAAAAAGGGCGATATTTTACTTCACCACCCTTATGAGACCTTTGATCCGGTTGTGGACTTCATAGCCCAGGCAGCTGCAGATAAGCAGGTTCTTGCTATAAAGCAGACCCTGTATAGAGTCAGTGGTAATTCACCTATTATTGCATCCTTGGCTAAGGCAGCAGAAAATGGTAAGCAGGTTACTGTTCTTGTAGAGCTTAAAGCTCGTTTTGATGAGGAAAATAATATCATCTGGGCAAAGAAGCTTGAAAAGGCTGGCTGCCATGTTATATATGGTCTTGTGGGCTTAAAGACCCATTGCAAGATTGCCCTTGTTGTTCGTCGCGAGGATGATGGTATCAAGCGTTATGTACACCTTGGCACTGGTAACTATAACGATTCTACAGCAAAGCTTTATACTGACTGTGGCATGTTTACCTGCAGGGAAGCCTATGGTCAGGATGCAACTGCGGTATTTAATATGCTTTCGGGATACTCAGAGCCAGAGGGATGGAATAAGCTTGTTGTGGCTCCATACTGGCTTAGAGATACCTTTGTTTCTCTTATTGATAGAGAAATTCGCAATGCGAAAAATGGTAATGAGGCTTATATTGTAGCTAAGATGAATTCTTTATGTGACAAGGGCATTATCGAAAAGCTTTATGAGGCTTCTGCTGCTGGTGTGCAGATTTATCTTATAATTCGTGGCATTTGCTGCCTTAAAACAGGTATTGAGGGTGTCAGTGACAATATTCATGTATCCTCTATTGTGGGCACCTATTTGGAGCATGCCAGAATATTTTATTTCTATAACAATGGCTTTGAAGATATATATATGGGGTCTGCAGACTGGATGCCACGTAATCTTGACAGAAGAGTAGAGATTATTTTCCCTGTTGAGGACGAGGAGCTCAAAGTCAAGGTAAAGCATATTTTGGATGTACAGCTGAATGACACATTAAAGGCATACCACATGACAGCAAGTGGCATCTATGTTAAGTCCAGAAAAGCCGGCAAAAAGGTTGGGGCTCAGGATACCTTCTGCAAGGAGGCTAAGGCTGCAGTTAGAAAAAAAGAGACAGACTTTTTCAAGGGCCGTAGCTTTACACCAATCACTGCAAGTGAGGTAGAGGATGAATAAAAAGATATTATCAGTTGACCTAGATGGCACTTTATTTTCTGATGATAAAAGTATTTCTGAAGGCAATTTGAATGCCTTCAGACATACTTGATGCTATTGCGGAAGTTATTTACAAATTTATATTAAAAAAGTGTTGACGCATGAGCTTTGATATGTTAATCTACTCGTGTTGTGAAAACAAGTAGAGTATCCACTCTCACCTAAGCACCGGTTGTGACTTAGAGTTTATATTTCACACAAACTTTGTTTTGTGATGATTTATGGTGGATATTCTGTATCCACTATTTTTTTTGTTTCGGAGGTATTACCATTAGCGAATTAATGATTAATGAGCAGATCAGAGACAAGGAAGTACGTCTTATCGGCTCAGACGGGGAACAGCTTGGCATTATGTCAGCGAGAGAGGCACAGAAGATTGCTGATGACGAGGGATTGGATCTCGTAAAGATTTCGCCAAAGGCCAATCCACCAGTTTGCAGGATTGTTGATTACGGCAAGTTCCGTTATGAGCAGGCTCGCAAAGAGAAAGAAGCCAAGAAGAAGCAGCATGTTGTCGAGGTAAAAGAGATACGTATGTCTCCTAATATCGATGCTAATGATGTTAATACCAAGATCAACTCAGCTAGAAAGTTCTTATCTAAGGGCAACAAGGTTAAGGTTACTCTTAGATTTAGAGGACGTGAGATGGCGCATGTACAGGAAAGCAAGCATATCTTAGATGATTTTGCTGAGCAGCTTGCAGATGTAGCAGTAGTGGAAAAGGCACCTAAGCTGGAGAATAGATCCATGAGCCTGGTGCTTGCAGAAAAGAAATCGTAATATAGGAGGAAAATTATCATGCCAAAGATGAAGACAAGAAGAGCAGCAGCAAAGCGCTTTACAAAGACAGGAACAGGTAAGCTTAAGAGAAACAAGGCATACAAGAGCCACATCTTAACCAAGAAGACTACTAAGAGAAAGAGAAATCTTCGTCAGTCAGCTATCGTTGATTCAACAAACGTAAAGAACATGAAGAAAGTACTTCCATACATTTAATAGTAGGAAGCATTAGACATATTTGGTTAGGAGGAATATAAAATGGCAAGAGTAAAAGGCGGATTAAACGCTAAGAAGAGACATAATAGAACACTTAAGTTAGCAAAGGGTTACAGAGGAGCAAGAAGCAAGCAGTATCGTGTCGCAAAGCAGTCAGTTATGCGTGCACTTACTTCTTCATATGCTGGCAGAAAGCAGAAGAAGAGACAGTTTAGACAGCTTTGGATCGCTCGTATCAATGCTGCAGCTCGTATCAATGGACTTTCATATTCTAAGTTCATGTACGGTCTTAAGCTCGCTGGTGTTGAGATGAACAGAAAGATGCTTGCAGAGATGGCTGTTAATGATGCAGAAGGATTTGCAAAGCTTGCAGAGCTTTCAAAGAGCAAGTTAGCTTAATAGTAATTTTTGAGCCTTGGATAAAAGTCCAAGGCTCTTTTTGCAATTTATTTGGGCAATATTATGGTTGATTTTTATATCCGGTGTAGATAAAATTTTTTTGTAGGTATAAATAATTCATATATTAAAGGAGAATTGCTATGGCTATTTTAGTTACAGGCGGTGCTGGCTTTATAGGAAGTCACACATGTATTGAGCTTCAGGAAGCAGGTTATGATGTTGTTGTTTATGACAATCTCTGCAATGCCAGTGAAAAGTCGCTTGATAGAGTGAAAGCTATTACTGGCAAGGAAGTTAAGTTTTACAAAGGCGATATCCTTGATCGCGATATGTTAAATAAGGTTTTTGATGCTGAGGATATCACTTCATGCATTCATTTTGCAGGGCTTAAGGCTGTTGGTGAGTCTGTAGTCAAGCCATGGGAATATTATGAGAATAATATTGCGGGTACACTCACTCTTGTAGATGTTATGAGACAGCACAATTGCAAGAATATTATTTTCTCATCTTCAGCTACAGTATACGGCGATCCAGCTGAGATACCTATCACAGAAAATTGCCCTAAGGGTCAGTGCACTAATCCATATGGCTGGACTAAGTCTATGCTTGAGCAGATTCTTACTGATATGCAAAAGGCAGATCCAGAGTGGAATGTTATTTTGCTTCGTTACTTCAATCCAATTGGAGCGCATCCATCAGGAACCATGGGAGAGAATCCTAACGGTATCCCTAATAACCTTATGCCTTACATTACCCAGGTGGCTGTTGGTAAGCTTCCAGAGCTTGGCGTATTTGGCAATGATTATGACACTCCAGATGGTACAGGCGTTAGGGATTACATCCATGTTGTTGACTTGGCAAAGGGTCATGTTAAGGCTTTAAAGAAGATAGAAGAAAAAGCAGGTCTTTGTGTCTACAATCTTGGTACAGGTGTTGGCTATTCAGTTCTTGATATTGTTAAGAATTTTGAAGAAGCTAATGATATTAAGATACCATATGTTATCAAGGACAGACGTCCTGGCGACATTGCAACATGTTATTCTGACGCTACAAAAGCTAAGGATGAGCTTGGCTGGACAGCTCAGTATGGCATTAAGGAAATGTGTGCTGATTCATGGAGATGGCAGAAGAATAATCCTAATGGATATGAGGACTAATTAAGCGGCTAAGTGTTCATTGAGTAAATCATATCTTGGCTATGTGCATGGAGTGGAAGATATATATATGTCTGCTGAAGCAGACTGACAGTCTAGGTCCAAGACACGTAAACGAGTTTTGATTTGCTTATAGTTGTCTGAATGTTTAAACAATTGCGACTTTTAATATTTTAAGGATTTTTTTGAAATAATCCTTGACTTTGAAAGCTTAGCAGTGTAATATATGTCTTGTTGATGCGGTAAGCGTCACAAGACATTGTGGTTCATTGGTCAAGCGGTTAAGACGCCGCCCTCTCACGGCGGAAACAGCGGTTCGATTCCGCTATGAACTGCTACGGTTCCTTGGTCAAGCGGTTAAGACGTCGCCCTCTCACGGCGAAAACAGCGGTTCGATTCCGCTAGGAACTGCTACAACTTAAGAGAGAACGACTTAAGAGAGAGCGTAAGCTCTCTCTTATTTCATGTTTGAAGAAAAGGAGGAAATAATGTCCAAGCATAGTGATTATGAGAAAAAGACTGAAGAAATTGTTCTTCCAGTTTTACAAGAAAAAGGAATGTCTCTATATGATATAGAGTACGTTTCGGAGCAGGGACAGCTTTATTTGCGAGTATATATTGACAAGGAAGGCGGGGTTTCTGTGGATGACTGCGCAGATGTTAGCCGTCTGGTGACAGATAAGTTAGATGAGGCAGGCATTGGTGGAGATGATCCATATATTTTTGAGGTTAGCTCCCCTGGTCTTGGCAGAGTCTTGAAAAAGGATAAACACCTGGAGTCAGCCATAGGCGAGGATGTAGATTTAAAGACTTATAAAAGCGTTAATGGGGCTAAGGAATTTACTGGTACTTTGACAGCTTTTGACAAAGACTCAATAATCATTACTTTTGATGATGGTGTAGAGAAGTTTTCACGCAAAGATATTGCTCAAATAAGATTATCAATTGATTTTTAACTAAGGAGGAAGTATGGCAGCAAAGACAAACGATTTTTGGGAAGCGTTAACAGATTTGGCAAAGGAGAAGGATATCGATATAGATAATCTCCTTGAGACCATTGAGCAGGCTTTACTGGTTGCTTGCAAGAACAATTATGGCAGAAGCGATAATGCAAAGGTGGAGGTTGATAAGAAGTCTGGAGAGTTTCATGTATATCTTGCCAAAAATGTTGTAGAGGAAGTTGTAGATCCTGTTGAAGAGATTTCTCTTAAGGATGCACAGGCTATTAATGGCAGGTATGATATTGGTGATGTTGTATTTGTTGAAATCAAGTCTAAAGAATTTGGCCGTATCGCAGCTACATCAGCAAAGAGTACATTGACTCAAAGAATTCGCGAAGCTGAAAACGATGTATTGTTTAATGAATACAAGCCATATGAGCACACTGTTGTTACAGGTATCATCACCAGATTTTCTGGCAAGAATATCCTTATCAATTTAGGTAAGATTGAAGGCTTCTTATCAGAAGGTGAGCAGGTAAAGGAAGAGTATTATCAGCTTCAGGACAGAATTAAGGTATATGTTGTAGAGGTTAAGACATCCAACAAGGGACCTCGCATTCTTGTTTCAAGAACTCATCCAGAGCTTGTGAGAAAGCTTTTTGAAGAGGAGGTATCTGAGGTTAGGGAAGGTCTTGTTGAGATTAAGTCTATTGCCAGAGAGGCAGGAAGTCGTACAAAGATTGCTGTATGGTCTAATGATGAGGATGTTGATCCAGTTGGAGCCTGCGTAGGTCAAAATGGTGCTCGTGTTAATGCCATTGTTGACGAGCTTAAGGGTGAAAAGATTGATATTGTGGAGTGGGATGAAAATCCAGCTTACCTCATTGAGAATGCCCTTTCACCAGCTAAGGTTGTTGCTGTTATTGCTGATGCAGATGAAAAGACAGCTCGCGTTGTTGTTCCTGATTATCAGCTTTCCCTTGCAATAGGTAAGGAAGGTCAGAACGCACGTCTTGCAGCCAGACTTACAGGCTTTAAGATTGACATCAAGTCAGAGACTCAGGCTAAGGAAGCTGGAGATTTCCTTGACTATGATGAGGAATATGATGACGAATATTACGATGGTGATGAGTATTATGATGAGGAAGGCCAGTACGAGGAGTATGATGAAGAGTACTCTGAGGATGTAGCTGACGAAGAGTATGAGGAGTCATCAGAGGAATCGTCCGAGGAATAATATGCTTGAAAAAACATTACCTTGTAGAAAATGTGTATTTTGTGGGCAAATGAAGCCTAAAAATGAGCTTTTTCGAATTGTTAAATGTCAGGAAAATATTTTTTATGATTCCACTTATAAGGCAAATGGCAGAGGCGCTTATGTATGCAAGGATAATAACTGCATAGATGGTGCCTTGAAAAAGAAAAGCTTTAACAGAGCGCTAAAATGCTTTGTTGACACTGAATTGATTCAAGTTTTGCATGGAGAGTTAAATGGCAATAGATAAAGCGATAAATATGATAGGTCTTGCTATGAAGGCAGGAGCCCTTTGCAGTGGAGAATTTGCTTGTGAGCAGGCAATAAAAGGAGGGCAGGCTTTTCTTTGTATTGTGGCCTCAGATGCATCAGATAATACTAAAAAGTCATTTCGCAATTCCTGTGATTTCTACAAGGTTAAATATATAGAGTATAGTACAAAGGAATCTTTAGGTCATGCAATTGGAAAAGAGTATCGGGCATCTATCGTTGTGTGCGATGAGCACTTATCCCAAAGCATTCTAGATAAGATAACCAATAGTTAGGTGAGGAGGATACTTGATGGCAAAAATTAAAGTACATGAGTTAGCGAAAGAGTTAGGAATAGAAAGTAAAGATGTTACTACATTTCTTAATTCAAAAGGTATAGAAGTAAAGGCTATGAGCGGTGTTGAGGATGATATGGCATCAGCTGTTCGTGCCAATTTTTCAAAAAATAAGTCAGTAGAAAAGACAGAAGTGAAAAAATCAGCAGAGTCTTCAGACGTTAAAGGTGGTGCAAAGGCAGCAGCTGCTAAAGCTACTCATCCTGTTGACAAGGATGGTAATCCAGTGAAGCGTCACCGTGTAGATAAGGATGGCAATCCTGTAAAGCGTCCACGTGTAGACAAGGATGGCAATCCTTTGCCACCAAAGAAAAATGTATTTGTAGTTACCAGAGAAAATGGGGATAGACGTCGTCGAGGCTCTGATTCAAGAAGCGAAGGTAATCGTGATAATCGTCAGCGTGATGGCAGAAATGACAAGCAGCAGGTTCAGCAGCCACAGCAGCAAAGAGGCCCTATTAAACCTAGAAATTTTGGCGATGGACTTCGTCCTTCACAGCGTCCTTCTGCTCAGTCAACTGATACAGAGTTTGTATCAAAGAAGAAGCCACAAGAGAACGTAGAGCAGGTAAAAACTGATCGTAATCCACGTCCAGAAGGATCTAGGGCTGAGCGTCCATCACGTCCACAGACAGGAAGACCTGCTGAGAGACGGGATAATAACACTAGAGGCGATAATAACAGAAGCGATAACAACAATAGAGGTGACAATAACAGAGGCAACAGACAAGGCAGACCTTCAAGTGATCGCCCTATGAACAGAAATAATGGCTCCAAGCCTGGCTTTAATGGTCAAAACAACAGACCATCAGCTCGCCCACAGACAGCTGCTGAGGCACCAGCCAATACTTCTGCAAAGAATAACAGACACGACAGCAAGAAGAAGACCAACAATGATAATAGAGACAGCTTAGGCTCAAAGAAGCAGGAGCGTTTCATTAACCTTGAGAAAAATGGTGGCAAGAAGAAGCATAATAATGCTCCAAAGGCACCAGAGCGTAACATGGACGAAGTTCTTACTATTACAGTAGGGGACAGAATCACTATCAAGGACCTTGCTGATAAGATGAAGGTTCAGGCTTCTCAGGTAGTAAAGACTCTCTTTATGAAGGGAACCATGGTTACAGTTAATCAGGAGGTTGATTTTGCCAAGGCTGAGGAAATTGCCCTTGAGTTCAACTGTATCTGCGAGGAAGAAGAAAAGGTTGATGTTATTGCAGAGCTTCTCAAGGAGGAAGAGGAGGATACTTCAAGCTTCCCATCTCGTCCACCTGTAGTCTGCGTTATGGGTCACGTTGATCATGGTAAAACATCACTTCTTGATGCAATTCGTGACACTAAGGTAACAGCTAGAGAGGCTGGTGGTATTACCCAGCATATTGGTGCATATACTGTATCAATTAATGATTCTGATATTACCTTCCTTGATACACCAGGTCACGAGGCATTTACTGCTATGCGTATGCGTGGTGCTAATTCAACTGATATAGCTATACTTGTTGTTGCTGCAGATGATGGTGTTATGCCACAGACTGTTGAGGCTATTAACCATGCAAAGGCGGCTGGAATAGAGATTATTGTAGCTATTAACAAGATAGATAAGCCAAATGCTAATATTGACAGAGTTAAGCAGGAGCTTTCTGAGTATCAGCTTATTCCTGAGGATTGGGGTGGAAGTACTATATTTGTTCCAGTATCTGCTCATACCAAGGAGGGTATCGATACCTTGCTTGAGATGATTCTTCTTACAGCAGAAGTTCTTGAGCTTAAAGCTGATCCTAACCGTAATGCTCGTGGTCTTGTTATTGAGGCACAGCTTGATAAGGGTCGCGGTGCTGTAGCCACAGTTCTTGTACAAAAGGGTACACTTCATGTAGGTGATCCTGTAGCCTGTGGCTCATGCTATGGTAAGGTAAGAGCCATGATCGATGATACTGGCGCTCGTGTGAAGTCTGCTGGTCCATCAGTTCCAGTTGAGATTCTTGGTCTTTCTGATGTTCCAAATGCTGGCGAGGTATTCATGAGCTTTGATTCAGAGAAGGAAGCTCACGGCTTTGCAGATACATTTGTTGCTGAAGGTAAGAACAGACTTATTGAAGAGACCAAGGCAAAGATGTCACTTGACGATCTCTTCAGCCAGATTAAGTCAGGTAACCTTAAGGAGCTTGATCTTATTGTTAAGGCCGATGTACAGGGTTCTGTAGAGGCTGTAAGACAGTCCCTTGAGAAGCTTACTAATGACGAGGTAGTTGTAAAGGTTATTCATGGTGGTGTTGGTGCCATTAATGAATCCGATGTTGTACTTGCTTCAGCTTCAAATGCTATTATCATCGGCTTTAATGTTCGTCCTGATGCACAGGCTAAGACTACTGCTGAGCGTGAGGGCGTTGACCTTCGTCTTTACAAGGTTATCTATGATGCAATCAATGATGTAGAGGCAGCCATGAAGGGTATGCTTGATCCAGTCTTCGAGGAGAAGGTTATTGGTCATGCAGAGGTTCGCCAGATATTCAAGGCTTCCGGCGTAGGCAATATCGCAGGTTCTTACGTTACCGATGGATATTTCCAGAGAGATTGCAGTGTTCGTATTACTCGCGAGGGCCAGCAGATATTCGAAGGCAATCTTGGTTCGCTTAAGCGTTTCAAGGATGACGTCAAGGAAGTTAAGTCCAATTTTGAATGTGGTCTCGTAATCGAGGGCTTCAACGATGTTCAGGAGCTTGATATCATCGAGGCTTATATTATGGTAGAGGTACCAAGGTAATATGAGAAAAGATTCAGTTAAAAATATTCGCATTAATGAAGAAGTAATGCGTGAGCTTTCTACAATTATCCGAGAGGAAGTAAAGGATCCACGTATCTCCCCTGTGACATCTGTTGTCTCAGTGGAGGTGGCTCCAGATTTAAAGACCTGTAAGGCTTATATCAGTGTCCTTGGAGATGATGAGGCGGCCAAGAAGACCTTGGAAGGCCTCAAGAGCTCGGCTGGTTTTATTAGAAGAGAATTAGCTCATCGCATTAATCTTCGAAATACACCAGAGATTACTTTTATATCAGACCAGTCAATAGCTTATGCAGCTCGAATGAGCAAGCTTATTGATGAGGTCAATGCACCTTTAAGGGACAAAAAGGAAGATTAGATATCTTCTTGAAAAAAAAGAATTTAGGAGGAAAGGCTTTTGATAGACAATTTTGAAGCATTACTTAATGAAGCAGGTACAATAGCTATTTCTGGTCATATAAGACCAGATGGTGACTGTGTAGGCTCCTGCCTTGCCATGTACAATTACATTACAACTAACTACAGTAATGTTGATGTTCATGTTTATCTTGAGCCTATCCCTAATATTTTTAAATTTTTGGTAGGTGCAGATAAGATTGAGGACATTAATTCTCTGGATGAGAATACTGTCTTTGACTTATACATAGCCCTGGACTGTTCAGAGGGTTCTCGCTTAGGCACTGCCTTTGATTTTTTCAAAAAAGCAAAAAAGACTCTTTGTATAGACCATCATTTTAGCAATTCAGGATTTAGTGATTATTCTTATATTATCCCTGATGACAGCTCTACCTGTGAGCTGGTATATAATCAGATAGGCAAGGATAACATTACTAAGGACATAGCTGAGTGTCTTTACACTGGTATTATTCATGACACTGGTGTATTTCAATATTCATGCTGCACTGAAGCTACAATGGCAGCTGCAGGTTTTCTTATGAGTAAGGGGATAGATTATCCTCGTATTTGTACAGATACTTATTTTGCCAAGACTATGATTCAAAATCGAATGCTTGGTAAGGCTTTGCTTTCTTGCAAGACCTTTGAGGATGGCAAGATTATAGCTGCCGTTATCACAAAAGAAGATATGGCGGAATTTGATGCTCAGTCAAAGCACTTGGAGGGCATTGTACAGCAGCTTAGAGATACCACAGGTGTAGAGGTGGCTATTTTCCTATATGAGCTGGAAGATGGCGATTTTAAGGGCTCTACCAGAGCCACAGGAGATGTGGATTTGACTGTTATTACAGGCAAATTTGGTGGTGGCGGTCACAAAAAGGCTGCGGGCTTTTCAGTGGAAACAAATGATCCATGGACCATCGTAAAGGAAGTTGTTGATTTGGTAAAATTGCAGTTTCAGGAGCTAGGATTGATTAATGAATAGTGGCATTATTAATGTGTACAAAGAAGCCGGGTATACTTCATTTGATGTGGTTGCCAGGCTTCGTGGCATTTTACAGACTAAAAAAATAGGACATACAGGTACTCTTGACCCGGAGGCTACAGGGGTTCTTCCTGTGTGCATAGGAAAGGCTACTAAGCTGTGTGGCCTTTTGACTGACAAGGATAAGATTTACGATTGCACTTTGCTTTTGGGGCAGACTTCAGATACCTACGATGCAAGTGGCACTATTTTATCTAAGCAGGCTGTGACTGTAACAGAGGAAGAAGTTTTAGAGGTTATTTCTCATTATTTGGGGGATATTATGCAGGTGCCTCCTATGTATTCTGCACTTAAGGTAGGAGGCAAAAAGCTTTACGAGCTGGCTCGGGCAGGAGTCACAGTAGAGAGAGCTGCTAGACCGGTCACCATTTATGGTATAGATGTGCTTTCAATGGATTTGCCTGAGATCAAACTGTCTATTCATTGCTCAAAAGGTACCTATATCAGGTCTTTATGCTATGACATTGGCTCAGAGCTTGGCTGCGGCGGCCTTATGAAGACCTTAGTTAGAACTCGAGTTAGTATTTTTGATATATCTGATGCTAAGACTTTAGATGAGATTGAAAAAATTAAAAAGTCAGGCCAGATAGATGGTATACTTCTTCCACTAGATCAGGTTTTTGATACCTGTCCTACAGTATATGTAGCAGGTGATGAGGACCTCATAAAGCGTGTAGTTAATGGAAGCCTGGTACCAGTTTCAAATGTTTTTAGTGAAAGCTGTGCTGGATTTGAGGAGAACAAGGTCTACAGGCTTTATCTTCCAGACAACCGGTTTTTAGGGCTATATACTTACAGTGATGGACTATTTATTATAAAAAAATTCTTTTTGGAATAATGTTATGGAATATATTACTTCTTTATTTGATGCAAAAATAACAGGGCCTACAGCCGTTACTGTAGGCAAGTTTGATGGCATTCACAAGGGTCACCATCTTTTGACAGAAAACATATTGGCCCAAAAGCAAAATAACCTTGCTTCCTGCATTGTTACCTTTGATAATTCACCAAGACTTTCTTTAAAAAAGGATTTGAGTCCTAGTCTTATCACTAATAGTGAACGTCAATTTATGCTTCAGCAAGAGGGGATAGATTATTTGGTAGAGTGCCCCTTTGATGAGAAAATGATGAAGACTTCCCCAGAAGATTTTGTCAGGGCTCTTGTCTGTAATTTATCCATGAAATATATGACAGTAGGCACGGATTTTCATTTTGGCTATAGGGGCATGGGGGATGTTGCATTGCTTTTAAAGCTTTCCCAGAAGTTGGGTTTTACTTTACAGGTAGTAAATAAAATCAAACAGGAAGACAGGGATATCAGCTCTACTTTTATCAGGGAGGAGCTATCAAAAGGTCATATTTCTTTGGTAAATACCATGTTGGGCTATGATTATTTCGTTTGGGGACAGGTGGTTCACGGCGCACATTTGGGACACACCATAGGTATACCTACCATTAATATTATTCCTCCGGCAGAAAAGCTGGTTCCTAAATTTGGAGTATATATTACGACAATAGAGCTAGAAGGAAAAAATTATCACGGGGTTACAAATGTGGGCTGTAAGCCTACAGTATCAAATGAAAAGAAGACAGGCATAGAGACTCATATTTTAGACTATACAGGGGACTTATATGGAAGAGATGTTAAGGTCACCTTTAAGGATTTTATTCGGCCTGAGATGCGGTTTTCATCAGTGGAAGAGCTAACAAATCAAATGAACAAAGATAAGCAGCAGGCTATTAGGTATTTCAATAGTTAAAGCTGATAATAATTACAAAAATGTTACAAAAAGTTGACAACAGAGATAATTATTGGTAATATATCTCTGTTGTTTTTTGTTTTTTTGGAGGTTTAATGAAAAAACGAGTTGTTTCAGCTTTTATTTTGACCTGTGCTCTTAGTCTTTCTTTGGACTATACGGCAGAGCAGGCTAAGCAATATACTATTGATTTATATGCATCTGATTCTCTTACATCAGGAGCAGCATCCCTTGCAGCTATTGATGTTGATGCCATTGAGGCATCTCTGGAAGGTTCAGAGGTTTCCAGCACAGCAGCATCTCTTGGCGCTATATATGGCTACAATAATATAGGCATATGTACCGTAGAGGAGGGCAATCTTAATATTCGTGCAGAGGCTTCCACTGATGGCAAGCTGATTGGTAAGCTGCCCCGCAATGCTGCCTGTGAGATTATCTCTGTGGATGGCGATTGGGCATATATATCATCTGGCAAGGTTGAAGGCTACGTTAACGCAGCATACCTGCTTTCTGGTGATGAGGCTTGGGAAAAGGCTTCAGAGCTGGCACAGCTTGTTGCCACATCAACCACAGGTGGACTCAATATCCGTGAGGAGGCTTCTACTGATTCGGCAGTTTTAGCACAGATGGCTGATGGCGAGGAGGTTACTGTTATTGAGGAGCTTGGCGATTGGGTCAAGGTAGACGTGGATGGAGAGGAAGGCTATGTTTTTGCTGAATATGTAGATGTAGACCTTTCCTTAAATACAGCCATGACACTTGCTGAGGCAAGGTATGGTGCAGAGGTATCCCAGGTTAGGGTAGAGCTTTGTGATTATGCGCTGCAATTTGTTGGTAATCCATATGTTTGGGGTGGCACATCCCTTACCCATGGTGCTGACTGTTCAGGCTTTGTACTGAGCATTTATGCAAAGTACGGTATTTACCTGGATCATTCTTCCAGGGCACAGGCTAATAGTGGTACTAGCATTTCCGCATCTGAGCTTCAGCCTGGCGATTTGATATTTTATGGCAAGGGCAAGTACATCAATCATGTGGCCATATATATAGGTGGTGGCCAGATTGTTCATGCATCTAACAGACGTGAGGGTATAAAGGTATCCAATGCTTTTTATAGAACACCGATTAAGTGCGTAAGACTTATAAGTGATTAACAATGTGGCTGCGAATTAATTTTCGCAGCCATTTTTTTACTTTACTTGTTGTGGCAAAAAAAAATAGACTATGGTATATTAAATAGGTACTTTATTAAGAAAGGAATTAATAAAATGAGCTTACTTGAAAATTGGCAAAAGATTGCCTATAACCAGAATCAGACTCAGGGCGAGCTTCAGAAGTTTTGGCAGAGATATTTCTTACTTGAGAAGGGCATCTATGAGAAGCTTCTTGATGATCCAGATACAGAGGTAAAGGGTACTGTTAAGGAACTTGCAGAAAAATACGGCATTGATATTATGCCTATGGTTGGCTTCCTTGATGGTATTAATGATTCTCTTGTAGAGAAGAATCCTATCGAGACTATGGAAGAGGACACACTTGTTTCTCTTAAGTTTGACAAGGAATCTCTCTATAAGAACATGGTAGATGCTAAGGCTGATTGGCTCTATGAGCTTCCACAGTGGAACAATATTTTTGATGAAGATAAGAAAAAGGCCCTCTTTAAGGAGGCACGTTCACTTCACACTATAGTTCGCGGTGAGAAAAAGGTAGGCCGTAATGATCCATGTCCATGTGGTTCAGGTAAAAAGTATAAGTTCTGCTGCGGTAAAAAATAATGTATGTGTAAAAACCACTGACCATTAATAGGTCAGTGGTTTTTTGTTAACTTCAGATTTTTACAAACTGAAGATTGTTTTATCGAAGCTACTTATAGTAACTACTTGCCTACAATTGTATTTAGTGTATCAAAAAAGGCAGGATAAGAAATATTGCAGCAATCTTCGTGATCAAATGTAGTTTCGCCATGGGCTACAAGGCCTGCTATAGCAAAGCTCATGGCAATTCTGTGATCTAAGTAAGTCTTTATATAGGCTCCTTGCAAAGGGCTATCATCAGGCTTTCCTTCAATAATCATACCATCATCAGTAGGAATGATATTTGCACCCATGGCAGATAAATTTTCTGTTACAGTTGCAATTCTATCGGATTCCTTTGCCTTTAGCTCGGCAGCATCCTTAATAATTGTTGTTCCTGCTGCACATGCTGCCATGACGGCTATAACTGGCAGTTCGTCTATGAGGGTAGGGATAATGTCTCCTTCTATGGTGCAGCCTTTTAACTCAGAGGTCTCTACATGAATATCGGCTACAGGTTCTCCAGATACAAATCTTTCGTTTAAAAGTTCAATTTTACCACCCATCATCTGGGCCACTTTTATAATACCTGCTCTGGTAGGGTTGGTATTTACATTTTCTATAAGAATATCAGCATTTTTACAAATAAGACCTGCTGCTATGAAATAAGCGGCTGAAGATATGTCGCCAGGAACCTCTATTTTTTGACCATAGAGCTCTGCAGCTGGCTTTATTGATGCCCTCAGGCCTTCTGATGTAACATCAGCTCCAAAGCCAGTAAGCATAAGCTCAGTATGGTTACGAGAAAGGGCTGGCTCTGTAACAGATGTGATGCCATCGGCATAGAGACCTGCAAGAAGTATGCAGGATTTTACTTGGGCAGAGGCAATCTTGGACTGATAAGAGATGGCTTTAAGGGGTTGCTTGCCACCTACCTCAAGAGGTGCACAGTCATTTCCTTTAATGGAAGCAATATGAGCATTCATCTGTAGGAGAGGATCTATAATGCGTCTCATTGGTCTTGTCTGGATGGATTCGTCACCATTTAGTGATGTTGTAAAAGGCTGACCTGCCAATATGCCTGAAATAAGACGGGTGGTAGTGCCGGAATTACCTACATTAAGCATATCCTTAGATGGCTGTAAACCATGAAGTCCATTGCCGTGAACAATAACATGACTTCCATCCTGTGTAATGTTAACTCCTAATTTTTTGAAGCAGGCGATAGTTGAGCGGCAGTCTGCACCATCTAAAAAACCGGTGATTTCGGTAAGACCTTGGGAAATAGAACCAAACATTACCGATCTGTGGGAAATGGATTTGTCTCCCGGTATTTTTATTTTTCCTTTTAAACTTGTAGCTTTTGTAATAGCCATTAGCGTTCCCTCTGTCTTACATAATAGTTGTTGTGGGTGAGAATTGTTTTAGCACGCTCTATAGCCTGAACTGAGTAAAATTCAAGGCGTAAAACACCAGGCTCAAATTCCCTGTTGTGGATGATTTCGATATTTTTAACTGAAATATCAGCATTTGAAAGTAGAGTCATAACCTGGGCAATAGTGCCGGATTTATCATCAATATCGCAATACAATTCGAAGAAATTAGAGTGGGAATTAACTGGGATAGTGATGGAATCACGATAATCCTTTGATTTGTTCCAAAGTCTCATTATTTCATCGGCGTCATCTTTTTCAATAGCTTGCTTGAACTCATCAAGCTTGTCAATGTAGGTGGAAAGCAAGTCAAGTACAGCGTCTTTATTACTCATAAATATGTGCTGCCACATAACAGGAGAGGATGAAGCAATACGGGTGATATCCTTAAAGCCTCCTGCTGCAATTGTCTTGCAGGTATGCTCATTATCATCGGTGTCTTCAACTAAATTAACCAAGGAGGCTGCAATAATATGAGGTACATGTGATACGGTAGCAACTGCCTTGTCGTGGTCCTCAGCTGTAAGCTTAATAGGCATAGCACCTATAGACTTGATGTATTCAAAGAAATCATTATAGGTGTCCTGATCCATTTCAGGATCTGCAGTAAGAATATAGTATGCATTTTCAAGTAGGGTGGCGGAAGAGTGCTCCAAGCCTGTCAGCTCTGAGCCAGTCATAGGATGACCGCCAATAAACTGATTTGTTATGCATATCTCCCTGGCAACAGCAGTAATATCACCTTTTACTGAGCCTACATCGGTAATGAGGCAGCTTGGCTTTACTACGTCTTTTAGTTGGCGTAAATAGTCACAATTTACTTTTACAGGGGAACAAAGAAATATAATATCGCACTGAGCAAATTGCTCGATTTTTAGAAAACCGTTGTTATTAATAAGTCTCTCATCAAAAGCGGCCTGCAGAGTAGATTCCCTTGATGCTGTAGCTATAATTCGTGTCATGGGATATATCTTTAAAATGGCCTTTGCGATAGAGCCCCCAATAAGGCCAAGTCCGATGAATCCAATGGTTTTAGTTTGCATTTTTTCTTCTCCAGTTTCTTTAACACGTTAAAGTGATTATTTTTTTATATGATAACATACATTCCCATTGTAAATGGTCTGAATATTAGATAAAATGTAGATACAACTTAATCAACGCAGGAGAAGGCGTTGAAATATTACAAAAATGGGGGATAGACACATGAAAGTTTTTACAACAGACAAAATCAGAAATGTTGTCCTGCTTGGACATAGCGGGGCGGGCAAAACCAGTCTCATTGAGTCAATTGCTTACTTGGCGGGGGCAAAGAGTAAGCCAGGCACAGTGGAGGCTGGTAATACCATCAGTGATTATGACAAGCTGGAAATCAAAAATAAGTTTTCAATTAATACATCCCTTGTTCCAGTGATTTGGGATGACACTAAGATCAATTTTCTTGATACACCGGGGTATTTTGAGTTTATAGGTGAAGTGGAGGAGGCTGCTTCAGTTGCTGACGGAGCAATCATAGTGGTCTCTGGAAAAAGTGGAATTGAGGTTGGTACAAAGAAGGCATGGGAGATTTGCGAAAAGTTTAATTTGCCAAGAATGTTCTTTGTTACTGACATGGATATAGATAATGCATCCTACAGAGAGATTGTGGAGCAATTGCAGGAGCTTTATGGTAAAAAAATTGCTCCATTCCATCTTCCAATTAGAGAAAACTCTCAGTTTGTTGGCTATGTTAATGTAATACAGCAGCAAGGCAAAAGGTGGACTGATGACGGCAAGGTAGAGCATATTGAAGTGCCTGATTATTCCAAGGATTACCTAAGTAAGTATCGTGAAGCCTTAATGGAGTCTGTAGCAGAAACCTCAGAGGAATTCATGGACCGTTATTTCAGCGGCGAGGAATTTTCTGAGAATGAGATTCGTCAGGCTTTAAGAGCCAATATTTCCACTGGAGATATCGTTCCTGTCATGATGGGCTCTAATGTAAGCTGCAGAGGTATGTACACCATGGTTGTAGATATTGTGAAGTATCTGCCATCTCCTGAGGATAGGAAAATATCAGGTATTAACGCTAATACCAACGAGGTATATGAGGCTAATTATGACTTTGCAAAGCCAAAGAGCGCATATTGCTTTAAGACAATTGTTGATCCTTTTGTTGGAAAATACTCTCTCATTAAGGTTAATTCTGGCGTATTAAAAACAGATGATTTGATGTATAACAAGCATAAGGAGACAGAAGAAAAAATTGGTAAGCTTTATGTTTTGACAGGAAGCAAGGCAGAGGAAGTTCCTGAGCTTCATGCCGGTGATATAGGAGCTTTGTCAAAGCTTTCTAAAGTTTCTACTACAGATTCTTTGTCAACAAAGGCTAATCCTATTTTATATATTAGAACTCCTATTTCCCAGCCATATACATACAAGCGTTACAAGGCAAAGAATAAAGGTGAAGAGGACAAGATAGCCCAGGCTTTGGCTAAAATTGTAGCTGAGGACTTAACAGTTAAGCTTGTAAATGATGGAGAAAATGGACAATCCCTTATCTATGGTATTGGTGACAGACATATTGATATGGTTGTGCAAAAGCTTAATGAACGCTACAAGGTAGATATTGAGCTGAGCCAGCCAAAGGTAGCCTTCAAGGAGACAATACTTGGAAAGTCTGATGTAGAGTATAAGTATAAAAAGCAGACAGGTGGTCATGGCCAATATGGACATGTGAAGATGACTTTTGAGCCTTCAGGAAATCTGGAGGAGGCATATAGCTTTACTCAGTCTGTTGTAGGTGGTGCAGTTCCTAAGAACTATTATCCTGCTGTAGAAAAGGGCTTGGCTGAGGCTGTTCTTGCAGGACCATTGGCAGCATACCCTGTTGTGGGAGTTCATGCAGATTTATACGACGGCTCTTATCATCCAGTAGATTCTTCTGAGATGGCCTTTAAGGTTGCAGCCAGAGGGGCTTTTAAGGATGGTATCTTAAAGGCTAAACCTGTACTTCTTGAGCCTATTGAGACTTTGAAGGTAGAGGTGCCAGATACATATACTGGTGACGTTATGGGAGATCTTAACAAGCGCCGAGGTCGTGTTCTTGGCATGAATCCTACTGAGTCTGGTAAAACGGAGATAGTGGCTGAGGTGCCTATGGCAGAGCTTTATGGTTATGATACTACCTTGCGTTCTATGACAGGAGGTTATGGAGTCTTTTCTTATGAATTGGCCCGTTACGAGCAGGTTCCTTCAGATGTACAGGCTAAGGAAGTCGAGCGCAGAGCTTCCAAGATCAAGGATGTTGAAGAGGATTAATAGTGTATTATATTTAGTACAATTGTTTATAGTTTAACAATTTAACACGTAAAAGAGGGGGTTTGCATTGCAAATCTCCTTTTTTAATATTATAATTTCGCTTAGTGTATAAATTTTGAGGTGAAAATATTATGAAACACAATTTTAAATTAATTGAAAAGAAGTGGCAGGCAGCCTGGGAAAAGGACGATATTTTCAAGGCTGTTGATGGCTCTGATAAGCCTAAGTTTTATGGCCTTGTTGAGTTTCCATATCCATCAGGTGCAGGCATGCATGTAGGCCACATTAAGGCATATTCTTCTATAGAGGTAGTGTCAAGAAAGCGTAGAATGCAGGGCTACAATGTGCTTTTTCCTATAGGATTTGATGCATATGGTCTTCCTACTGAAAATTATGCTATTAAGACCAATACCCACCCTAGAAAAATAACAGACGACAATATTGCAAGGTTTACAAAGCAGCTTAAGAGCGTAGGCTTTTCTTTTGATTATAGCCGTGTTATAGATACAACTCAGGAAGATTTTTATAAGTGGACTCAGTGGATTTTCCTTAAGATGTTTGAAAAGGGGCTTGTTTTCAGAGACAAGACCTTGGTTAATTATTGTCCATCCTGCAAGGTTGTTCTTTCTAACGAGGATTCGCAGGGCGGTAAGTGTGATATTTGCCACAGTGATGTTGTTCAAAAGGAAAAGGACGTTTGGTATCTTCGCATTACTGAGTATGCTGATAAGCTTCTTGAAGGCTTACAGGATGTTGATTATCCTGATAACATCAAGCAGCAGCAGATTAACTGGATTGGCAAGTCAAAGGGAGCATTCGTTGATTTTTCTCTTGACGGTATAGATGAAAAATTACAGATTTATACTACTCGTCCTGACACTCTTCATGGCGTTACCTTTATGGTTATTGCTCCTGAGCACCCATACATTGATAAGTATGCAGATAAAATTTCCAACATGGATGAGATATATGCATACAGAACTGAGTGCCAGAAGAAGTCAGAGTTTGAGCGTACCCAGCTTGTTTCAAAGGATAAGACTGGTGTTAAGATAGATGGATTTAATGCTATTAATCCTATTACAGGCAAGACTATACCTGTATTTATTTCTGATTATGTAATGATGGGCTATGGTACAGGAGCTATTATGGCAGTGCCTGCTCATGACCAGAGAGACTGGGATTTTGCAAAGAAGTTTGGCATTGATATTATTCCTGTTATTGAGGGCGGAGATGTTACTAAAGAGGCCTATACTGGAGAGGGTAACATGATTAATTCTACCTTCCTCAATGGCTTCAATAAGAAAAAGGAATCTATTGACAGAATGATAGAGGAGCTGGAGAAGCTTGGCTGCGGAAAGGCTGGCGTTCAGTACAAGATGAAGGATTGGGCATTCAACAGACAGCGTTATTGGGGAGAGCCTATTCCTATTGTTCACTGTCCAAGCTGTGGTGATGTGGCAGTGCCATATGAAGAGCTTCCACTTAAGCTTCCTGTTTTGGAGAATTTTGAGCCTGGTACAGACGGTGAGTCGCCTTTGGCTAAAATTGATTCATTTGTCAATTGTAAGTGTCCTAAGTGTGGCAAGGACGCAAAGCGTGAGACTGATACTATGCCACAATGGGCTGGTTCATCATGGTACTTCCTTCGTTACTGTGATCCACACAATACAGAGGCTTTTGCAGATAAGGACAAGCTTAATTATTGGATGCCAGTAGATTGGTACAATGGTGGTATGGAGCATGTTACCCGCCACCTTATTTACTCACGTTTTTGGCATCATTTCCTCTATGACCTTGGTGTAGTTAATACTCCAGAGCCATATGCAAAGAGATCTGCCCAGGGTATGATTTTAGGTGAGGATGGACAAAAGATGTCTAAGTCCCGTGGCAATGTTATAGATCCTCTTGATATAGTTGATAGCTATGGCGCTGATACACTTCGTACATATGTACTTTTCATGGGTGATTATGGCGCAGCTGCTCCATGGTCAGATGCTTCAGTTCGTGGCTGCAAGCGTTTCCTTGAGAGATTTGCAGGCCTTACTGATATAGTTACAGATGAAGCCAACTCTGACAAGATTGAGACAGGTATCCACAAGACAATCAAGAAGGTGTCTGAGGATATTGAGTCCATGAAGTACAATACAGCTATTGCTGCTATGATGGGACTTCTCAACGATATTGTTGCAGAGGGACATATTACAAAGGACAATCTTATACTTTTGGTAAAGATTCTTTCACCATTTGCTCCACATCTTGCTGAGGAAATGTATGCTGAGCTTGGTGGAGAGGGCTATTGTTCTCTTGCTGCATGGCCAGAGTATGATCAAGAGAAGATAGTTGAGGCCAATATAGAGATTGCAGTTCAGATAAATGGCAAGCTCAAGGCTACAATCGTTATTCCAAAGGATTGCAGCAAGGATGATGCTATTGCTCTTGCAAAGGCAAATGATCAGGTTGTTAAGGCTATCGATGGCAAAAATATTGTAAAAGAGATATATGTACCTGGCAGAATTGTAAATATCGTTGCAAAATAAAAAATAGAAGGGATGAGTGCTATGACAAAAATACAGATGACTACACCACTTGTTGAGATGGATGGAGACGAGATGACCAGAATCCTTTGGCAGATGATAAAGGATGAATTGCTTAATCCATTCATCGATCTTAAGACTGAGTATTATGACTTGGGACTTGAGTATCGTGATAAGACAAATGATCAGGTTACTATTGATTCTGCAGAGGCAACCAAGAAGTATGGCGTTGCTGTCAAGTGCGCAACAATCACACCAAATGCAGCTCGAGTAGAAGAATACAAGCTTAAGGAAATGTGGAAGTCACCTAATGGCACCATTCGTTCCATTCTTGATGGCACTGTTTTTAGAGCACCTATAGTTGTAAAGGGTATCGAGCCAAATGTGAAGACTTGGAAAAAGCCTATTACCATTGCTCGTCATGCTTATGGTGATGTATACAAAAATACAGAGATGGTAATTCCTGCTGCAGGCAAGGTTGAGCTTGTGTACACAGCAGAGGATGGCACTGAGGAGCGTGCTTTAGTTCATACCTTTAATGGACCAGGTGTTGTTCAGGGACAGCACAATATAGATGCTTCAATTTCAAGCTTTGCGCACAGCTGTTTCAAGTATGCTTTAGATACAAAGCAGGATTTGTGGTTTGCAACCAAGGATACTATTTCCAAAAAGTATGACCATACCTTTAAGGATATATTCCAGGATATTTATGATAGCCAATATAAGGAAGCATTTGAAAAAGCAGGCATTACTTATTTTTATACCTTGATTGATGATGCTGTAGCTCGAGTTATGAAGGCTGAGGGCGGATTTATTTGGGCTTGCAAGAATTATGATGGTGATGTAATGAGCGACATGATTTCTTCAGCATTTGGTTCCCTTGCTATGATGACTTCTGTCCTTGTTTCTCCAGCAGGTTACTACGAGTATGAGGCTGCTCATGGTACAGTACAGCGTCACTATTATAAACACTTGGCAGGAGAGGAGACCTCTACAAACTCCGTGGCTACTATCTTTGCATGGACTGGTGCTTTAAGAAAGAGAGGAGAGCTTGATGGTATTTCTGAGCTTTCTGCTTTTGCCGACAAATTGGAGAAGGCCTGCGTTAAGACTATTGAGGATGGCAAGATGACTAAGGACCTTGCTCTTATTACAAGCCTTGATAATCCTACTGTACTTAATTCTCGTGATTTCATCTTAGCTATCAGAGAGACCTTGGAGCAGATGCTTTAGTATTTAAATGTCTATAAAAGCAGGCTTAAATATGGTACGAAAGACTTGCAAGGGAGTTTTGGCGCACCTCTTTTGGGTACTACAAGATAGCAACTACTAAATGTAGTGGTGACTTCCCTTGACAAAACACTATATAGTCAATATAATAGCTTTACGTCTTTGTGGCGTAAGGCTATTTTTATATGATTATTAGAGGTTTTTATGGATATCAATGTAAAGCTGCAGGCCTTTGAGGGGCCTTTGGATTTGTTACTTCACCTTATTGATAAAAATAAAGTGGATATATATGACATTCCTATTGTTGAGATTACAGACCAGTATATGGATTATGTTCGTCACATGGAAGAGGAGGAGTCCCTTGATGTTATGTCAGAGTTTCTCCTTATGGCAGCCACTCTTCTTGATATCAAAAGCCGTATGCTTCTTCCTCAGGAGAAAAAGACCGACGAGGCCGAGGAGGCAGAGGATCCTAGAGCAGAGCTTGTTCAGCAGCTGTTAGAGTACAAGATGTATAAGACAATCTCTTACGAGCTTAGGGACAGGCAGTTGGATGCAGAGCATATTTTTTATAAGGAGCCAACACTTCCTGCTGAGGTTTTAGCTTATGAGCAGCCAGTAGATTTGCAGGAGCTTATGGGAGACCTTACTTTAAATAAGCTTAACAGTATCTTTCAGCAGGTCATAAAGCGTCAGGACAACAGACGAGATCCAATTCGATCTACCTTTGGAAAGATTAAGAAAGAAGAAGTATCCATGGAACAGAAGATGGAGTGGGTTATTGCTTTTGCCAAGTGCCACAACACCTTTAGCTTCAGGGCTCTTCTTGAGTCTTCGCGCTCTAAGACAGAGGTTATTGTTACCTTCCTTTGTATTCTTGAGATGATGAAGCATGGTGATATATATATTACGCAGGAAGATACTTTTACAGATATTATTATTGAGTCAAAGATTGCAGCTTAGAGTAAGGATTTACATAGGTTTTGCTGAGCTAGACCAAGATTTTTGTCAATAGACTCAGAGGCAATTATTGATTTTTGTAGATTAAATTTAGATAAAAGGTTATATTTATGGAACTATCTGAGATAAAGAAGGCAGTTGAGGGTATTCTTTTTGCCATGGGTACAGCTGTGGAGGCGAGTAAAATAGCTGCTGCACTTGAAATAGAAAAGGATGAGGTGGTGCAGGTTGTTGACTTACTTAATGCTGACTATGAAAAAGATAACAGAGGTATTTCAATTACAGAGATAGAAGGGGCATATCAAATGTGTACTCGCCCTGAAATATATGAGTACTTGATAAAAATAGCCAAGCAACCTAAAAAGTATGTATTAACTGATGTGCTTTTGGAGACTCTTTCAATTATTGCCTATAAGCAACCTATTACAAAATCCGAGATTGAGAAAATACGTGGCGTTTCCTGTGATTTCGCTGTTAATAAGCTGGTAGAGTTTGGCCTTGTCATGGAGCTTGGCAGACTGGATGCACCAGGAAGACCTATGCTTTTTGGCACTACAGAAGACTTCTTAAGGTCCTTTGGTGTCAGTTCCATTGACGAGCTTCCAGAGCTATCTCAGGAGCAGATTGATGAGTTTGCTTTGGAAGCGGAGGCAGAGGCTTCCAAGGTTGAAGTTACAGTTTGATTAATTTGAGCATCGATTTAGATGCTCTTTTTTAGTGCATTTATGCCCATTCGAGGATAAGACTTATTTTTGATAAAAAAATAACAATTAATTGATAATAATAATTGAATTTTGGGTCGAAAATATATAAAATTAAAATTGCGAGAAATTTTGAAAAAAATTTATATAAATGGAGGTAAAAAGATGGCAAATGAGTTAAATCAGGCTCAGGCAAGAATCGATGCCCTTTTGGATGCTAACAGCTTTGTAGAGCTGCAGTCACTGGTTACATCCAGAAGCACAGACATCAATGCCGATGCTAAGAAAGAACCATCAGACGGTGTTATTATCGGTCACGGTTTAGTGGACGGCACACCAGTTTTTGTGTACAGCCAGAATGCAGAGGTGTTAGGCGGTACTATTGGAGAGATGCATGCAAAGAAAATCCTGTCAGTATATGACATGGCTCTCAAGGTAGGTGCTCCAGTTATTGGATTCCTTGATTGTGGCGGTGTTCGCCTCGAGGAGAGCTTTGATGCTCTTGAGGCACTTGGTTCAGTTGTAGCCAAGGCTGCAGACCTTAAGGGTGTTATTCCTCAGCTTGTATGTGTTGCAGGCAATTGCGGCGGCGGACTTTCAGTTCTTCCAGCTATTGCAGATTTTTCATTTATGGTAGAGGGCGCTTCTTTATATGTTAACGCTCCAGATACCATTACTGACAATACTGATGATACTTCATCAGCAGCATTCCAGTTCAACAAGGCTGGCTCAGTTGATTTTACAGGCTCACTTTCTGATGTGGTTTCATCAATGAAGAAGGTTCTTGATATGGTTATCAATGAGTATGGTGATTGTACAGATGACCTTAATAGAGCTTCAGTTGGTCTTGAGGACAAGCTTTCAGATGCAGCTGCTATAGCTACAGAGTTGGCTGATAACAGAGACTTTGTTGAGTTAAAGGCAGGATATGCTACAGAGATGGTTACAGGCTTTATGAAGCTTGATGGTGAGACAATAGGTGTTATTGGTAACAGAGAGACTGATGACACAGCTGTTCTTACTGCTGCTGGCTGTGAGAAGGCTGCTGATTTTGTAGAGCTTTGCGATATGTATGAGATACCTCTTATGTCTATCACAGATGTTAATGCATACAAGGCTTGCAAGCACCAGGAGATGCGTCTTGGCAAGGCTCTTGCCCGCCTTACACGTTCCCTTGTTGAAGCATCTGTTCCAAAGCTTAATCTTATTGCAAAGCAGGCTTATGGTTCAGCTTATGTACTTATGAATTCTAAGTCTATGGGAGCAGATATGGTATTTGCATTTGCAGATTCAAAGGTTGGAGCCATGGATCCAGCAAAGGCCAGAAAGCTTGGAGCTACTGTTTGTGATGATGCTGCAACAGCAGCAGCTCATGGCCACGTTGACAGAATCGTATCATACGCTGATGCCAGAAAGTATATTATCTCAGAGTTTGAGATGTTCTTTTAACTTGTAGAAAGGTGACCATATGAAGAAAAAAGTTATAATTTGTCTTGGCACCTTTGCTCTTGCTATAGGCCTTGTGGGCTGCGGCAGCACTGATGATACTATAGGCGGCTACTCAAAGGATGTATATGAGCAGTCATGCCAGGGTTACATGAGTGCCTTGGAGAGTATAGGGATAGAAGACATCGATTCTTATATTTCAAGCTATGAGTCTTCTGATGATGAGGTTACAGCTTCCCTTCTTTCAGATTGGAAGGAAGTATATGATGAAAAGGGCGAGTTTTTAGCCTACTCAGATTTTGACGTTACAAAGTCTGGAAAGACTATTACAGCTACTTTGACATCAGATTATACTGGCAGAGATTTAAAGCTTATTATGGTATTTAATGCCAACAAGGTGGATGAGGGCCCTACAGCTATCAATGTAGAGGGTGTTTATTCACTTGGTGAGACAATGCAAAAGGCTGGTCTTAACACAGCAATGGGTATTGGTATTGTTTTCTGTATGCTTATTATCCTTTCAGGTGTTATCAAAGCTTTTGAGATTGTTCCATATCTTGAGAAGAAGTTTGCAGCTAAGTCGGCAGCTCCTGCTGATACAAAGCCTGCAACCCCTGTTGCTACTGCACCAAAGCAGGCAACAGATGATTTAGAATTAGTAGCAGTTATTGCCGCTGCAATTGCTGCAAGTACAGGAGCTTCTACAGATTCCTTTGTAGTACGTTCCATCAAAAAAAGATATTAGTATTAGGAGGAATTATCCATGAAGAATTATACAATTACTGTAAATGGCAACGTATATGACGTTACTGTAGAAGATAAGGGTGGTTCTGGAGTATCTCCAGTTACACCAGCAGCTGCTCCTGTAGCTGCTGCACCAGCACCTGCTGCAAGCACTGGCGCTGGTTCTGTTAATATCGAAGCTGGTGCTGCTGGCAAGGTTGTATCGATTGCAGCAAAGCCAGGCACAGCTGTAAAGAAGGGTGACTCAGTAGTAGTACTTGAGGTTATGAAGATGGAGACACCAGTAGTTGCACCACAGGATGGTACAGTTGCTTCAATCGAGTGCAGCGAGGGCCAGATGGTTGAGGCTGGTGCATTACTTGCTACAATGAACTAATAGGAGGATAACACATGAGTTACGTTGCTGAGACATTGTCCAACCTTGCAGGCCAAACAGCTTTTTTAAACCTGACCTGGGGTAACTATGTCATGATAGCAGTTGCCTGTGTCTTCCTGTATCTTGCAATAGCCAAGGGTTATGAGCCACTTTTGCTTATACCTATTGCATTTGGTATGCTTTTGGTTAACATTTACCCTGACATCATTGCATCTCCAGAAGAGACATCTAATGGAGTGGGCGGCTTGCTTTATTATTTTTATACTCTTGATGAGTGGTCAATTCTTCCGTCTCTTATTTTTATGGGCGTAGGAGCTATGACCGATTTTGGTCCACTGATTGCCAATCCAATAAGCTTTTGGCTTGGCGCAGCAGCACAGCTTGGTATTTTCTTGGCTTACCTGATGGCAATCCTTCTTGGATTCTCAGATCAGGCAGCAGCTGCTGTTTCTATTATTGGTGGTGCTGATGGTCCTACATCTATTTTCCTTGCAGGAAAGTTAGGCCAGTCGGCACTTATGGGACCTATTGCTGTTGCGGCATATTCTTATATGTCATTGGTTCCAATTATTCAGCCTCCTGTTATGAAGGCTCTTACTACAAAGGAAGAGAGAGCTATCAAGATGGGACAGCTTCGTCCTGTATCAAAGCTTGAGAAAATTCTTTTCCCAATCGTAATTACAATTATTGTTTGCTTGGTTCTTCCTACAACAGCTCCACTGGTTGGTATGCTTATGTTAGGTAACCTTTTCAAGGAGTCAGGCGTTGTTAAGCAGCTTACTGAAACAGCTTCCAATGCACTTATGTACATAGTCGTTATTTTACTTGGTACATCAGTTGGTGCTTCTACTTCAGCTGAGGCCTTCCTTAATGCCAGCACACTAAAAATTGTTGCACTTGGACTTATTGCATTTGTATTTGGTACAGCAGGTGGTGTCCTTTTAGGAAAGCTTCTTTGCCATCTGACTCATGGCAAGATCAATCCTCTTATTGGATCTGCCGGAGTTTCAGCTGTTCCTATGGCAGCTCGTGTATCTCAAAAGGTTGGTGCAGAAGAGGATCCTACAAACTTCCTTCTTATGCATGCTATGGGACCAAACGTTGCCGGTGTTATCGGTACAGCAGTTGCAGCCGGTGTATTCATGGCTATATTCGGAGTTTAATTTAGGAGGAAAATATAATGGCAGTAAAAATTACTGAAACTATACTTAGAGATGCTCATCAGTCTCTTATTGCCACCAGAATGCCTACCTCTATGATGCTTCCAATCGTTGAGAAAATGGATCAGGTTGGATATCACGCAGTAGAGTGCTGGGGTGGCGCTACATTTGATGCTTCACTTCGTTTCTTAAAGGAAGATCCTTGGGATAGACTTAGAAAGCTTCGTGATGGCTTCAAAAATACTAAGCTTCAGATGCTTTTCAGAGGACAGAATATCTTAGGATATTCTCAGTATCCAGATGATGTTGTTGAGTATTTTGTTCAGAAGTCAATTGCAAATGGTATTGATATCATCCGTATATTTGACTGTCTTAACGATATTCGCAATCTTGAGACTGCAGTTAATGCATGTAACAAGGAAAAGGGACACGCACAGGTAGCTCTTTCATATACACTTGGTGATGCTTACACACTTGATTACTGGAAGGATATGGCAAAGCGTATCGAGGATATGGGTGCTTCTTCAATCTGTATCAAGGATATGGCAGGTCTTTTGGTTCCAGCTAAGGCATACGAGCTTGTATCTGCATTAAAGGAATCTACATCACTTCCTATCGACCTTCATACTCACTACACCTCAGGTGTTGCTTCAATGACATATATGAAGGCTGTAGAGGCTGGCTGCGATATTATCGATACAGCTATTTCACCATTTTCTATGGGTACATCTCAGCCTGCAACTGAGGTTATGGTTGCAGCCTTTGAAGGAACTGAGTATGATACAGGTCTTGATCAGAATCTTCTTTCTGAGATTGCAGATTACTTCCGTCCATATAGAGAAGAGTGCCTTGAGAACGGCCTTATGAATACCAAGGTAATGGGTGTAAATATCAATACACTTCGTTATCAGGTTCCTGGTGGTATGCTTTCTAACCTCGTTAGCCAGCTCAAGGAGCAGGGCGCTGAGGATAAGTATGAGGAGGTTCTTGAGGAAGTACCTCGCGTACGTAAGGATCTTGGTGAGCCACCACTTGTTACACCATCATCACAGATTGTAGGTACTCAGGCTGTATTCAATGTCCTTATGGGTGAGAGATACAAGGTTGCTTCAGGTCAGACTAAGGATATCTTACTTGGTAAGTATGGTCAGACAGTTAAGCCTTTCAATCCAGAGGTTGTTGACAAGGTTCTTGGAGATGAGAAGGATCAGGCTATCACCTGTCGTCCAGCAGATCTTCTTGAGCCAGGCCTTCCAAAATTTGAGGAAGAGTGCAAGGAGTGGAAGCAGCAGGATGAGGATGTTCTCTCATATGCTCTTTTCCCACAGGTTGCTACAGAGTTCTTTAAGTATCGTGAGGCTCAGCAGTCAAAGGTTGATCCTAATAAGGCAGATAAGGAAAACAAGGCTTATCCAGTCTAATTTTTGACAATGTTTTAATAAGGCTATGCAAGATTTCTTGCATAGCCTTATTTTTTTATGTATACTTTTTATATTGATTTGTAATCGTAATACTTAGGGGGGATTTTTTACATGGCAACTACTACAGATCTTACTAGCAAAATTAATGAAAAATATAGCCGCATGTCAAAAGGGCAGAAGCTTATTGCCAATTATATTTTGAATAACTATGATAGTGCTTTTTTCCTTACTGCTTCAAAATTAGCAAGGCTTTTAGGAATTTCTGAATCGACAGTTGTGCGTTTTGCAGTTTTTATTGGTTATAGTGGATATCCTGAGTTTCAGGAAGCCCTTGGGGAAATGGTCAAAAGCAAGCTGAATTCTACAGATAAAATAACAATTACAAGTGGGGGTATTGCGCAAAATGGGGTTGTACGCACGGTCCTTTCTGCTGATGCTCTTAAGATAAAAAACACCATGGAAGCCTTAGATGAGGTGGCTTTTGAAAATGCAGTAGAGGCCATAAACAATGCTAAAAGAATATATGTTGTTGGTATTCGTACCTGTGCACCCCTTGCTGCCTTTTTGTCATTTTATTTGTCAATGATTTTTGATAATGTTGTTAATTTACAAACTTCCTCAACATCAGAGCTCTTTGAACAAATGATTCATATTTCCTCTGAGGATGTGATTATTGGTATTAGTTTTCCTAGATATTCCATGAGAACCTTAAAGGCCTTGGAGTTTGCCAATAGCAGGCAGGCTGCAGTTGTTACCATTACTGATTCTATAACATCTCCAATGAATCTGTATTCTTCCTGCAATTTGGTTGCTGAAAGCGGTATGCATTCTGTTGTGGATTCTCTTGTGGCGCCTCTTTCGGTTATTAATGCTCTTATTGTTGAACTTTGTAATCGCAATAAAAATACTGTTGCCACTACATTATCTATGATTGAAAATGTTTGGGAAGATTATCAGTTCTATGAGAATGATGAAATTGATATGGTAGATGATTCTATTAATATGAATTACAAGGGAGATAGTAATGAGTAAGGTGATTGTTATCGGAGGCGGTGCTGCTGGCTGCATGGCGGCATATTCAGCTGCTATGATAGGACATGATGTGACACTCCTTGAGAAAAACGAAAAGCTAGGCAAAAAGATATATATTACAGGCAAAGGCAGATGCAATTTTACCAATGCTTGTGATGTTGAGGATTTTTTTAAAAACGTTGTTTCAAATCCTAAGTTTTTATATAGCAGTCTATATACACTGACTCCTGAAGCTATGATTGATTTTATAGAAGCTAATGGTACACCAACAAAGGTGGAACGTGGCAACAGGGCTTTTCCTGTATCGGATCATGCTTCGGATATTACAAGGGCATTGTCTAAGGCATTGGTAGAATATGATGTGAAAGTCATGCTTAATACCAAAGTGGCTGATATTAAATTAAAGGATGGTAAAGTATCAGGGGTGGTATTATCTGATTCAAGTCAGATAAGTTGTGATTATGTTATTATATGCACCGGTGGTCTTTCTTATCCAACTACAGGTTCTACAGGCGATGGCTTAAAGTGGGCTAAAAAGCTTGGAATTAATCTTATTGATACCAGGCCTGCCTTGGTGCCTTTTAATTGTAAGGAAGAGTATGTAACTTCTATGCAAGGGCTGGCCTTGAAAAATGTTGTTTTAACCATTTTTTCAGGCAAAAAGAAGCTGTATGATGGCTTCGGTGAAATGCTTTTTACCCATTTTGGAGTTTCGGGCCCCCTTGTTTTGTCGGCAAGTTCGGTGGTAGGCAAAAGGCTTTTATCGGAAGGAAGCCTTCCTGCCTTTATAGATTTGAAGCCGGCCTTGTCTGAGCAGGATATAGAAGAGAGGCTATTAAGAGAATTTGGAGAAAATTCCAATAAAAAGTTAAGCTCTGTATTAAGAGGCTTTTTGCCTTCTTCCATGCTGCTTCCTTTTATGGAAGTCTTGGATTTTGATGACACAAGGCAGATTAATTCCGTCACAAAAGAAGAGCGAAAGTGTATTATTAAATTGCTAAAAGCTTTTCCTTTTACTATTTCAGGCCTACGTGATTATAAAGAGGCAATTGTCACTGCAGGTGGCATATCTGTTAAGGATATTGATCCATCCACCATGAAGTGCAAGTCGGTAGAAGGCCTTAGCTTTGCAGGAGAAGTTATTGATGTAGATGCTTTTACTGGAGGATTTAATTTACAGATTGCTTTTTCGACGGGTTATCTTGCAGGATTAAGTGTTTAAGGACGCTTTAAGGACCTGTATGAATTTGAATATGTACATGTCTGTTAAATTAGATTAGAATCTGGCCTTCAAGCTTTGTAATCTAGTCTTAATCTAAGTGAATGAATTACACAGATGGGTTGGTTTTGGATAAGTAGTGCTAACCTGTTTTAAAGTGATTTTGTTTTATATTTATAATATTTTATAGAGGAGATTTTTTATCATGGCATTTAATGTAGCAATTGATGGACCAGCAGGTGCTGGAAAGTCTACAATAGCAAAAGCTGTTGCAGCAAAGATGGGATATGTGTATGTAGACACTGGGGCAATGTATAGAGCAATGGCTTTATATTTTTTGCAAAGGGGTATACCAGCTGATGATGAGGCTGGTATTGCATCACAGGTTGATAATATAACAGTGACTATTAAGTATGTTGATGGAGCTCAACATGTTATTTTAAATGATGAAGATGTTACAGGGCTTATTCGCACAGAGGAGGTTGGCAATATGGCATCTGCCACCTCTGTATATGCACCTGTGAGAAGAAAGCTTGTAGCCCTTCAGCAAGAGCTTGCAGCTTCTTGTGATGTTATTATGGATGGAAGAGATATAGGTACAGTTGTTTTGCCTTCTGCTGATGTGAAAATTTTTCTTACAGCTTCTGTAGAGTGTCGTGCTAACAGACGCTATAAGGAGCTTTTGGAAAAAGGACAGAATGCAGATTTAAAGCAGATTGCGGCAGATATTGAAGACAGGGATTATAGAGACTCTCATAGAGAAATCAGCCCTTTGAAACAGGCTGATGATGCAATTCTTTTGGACAGCTCTGATATGACTATTGATGAAGTGGTTGATAAGATTATCTCTTATTGTAAGTAAGGTGAATTAATGAAAGTTGTATTAGCAAAATCGGCAGGCTTCTGTTTTGGAGTAAAAAGAGCAGTAGATCTGGTTAAGCAGGAAATAGAAAAGGGGACATCTTCTATATATACCTATGGTCCTATAATACATAATGAAGAAGTGGTTAATGATTTTAAAAATCATGGCGTTGAGGTCATGGAGGAAGACGACAGAATCTATCCTAAGGGTACTGTTATCATTAGGTCTCATGGCATTACCCGTGCAGTGGAAGATAAGTTAAATAAGGATGGCCATAATATTATAGATGCCACCTGTCCTTTTGTAAAAAAGATACACAGAGCTGTGGATGAACATTCTAAAAATGGTGAATATATTATAATCATTGGCAATCCTTCGCATCCTGAGGTTAGAGGAATTGTTGGCTGGATAAATGGAACAGATTATGCTGTAGTTTCGGATGCAGAAAGTGCCAAGAATTTATCTGTCAATTCCGACAGAAGGGCCTGTATTGTTTCTCAAACCACATTTAATCATAAGAAATTTCAAGAATTAGTTGAAATCATTAGGGAAAAAGGTTATGATATTATTGTTTTGAATACAATATGCGATGCGACTAACAAAAGGCAGGTTGAAGCAGCAGAGATTGCAGCTTCTGTAGATGCCATGATTGTTATTGGATCTAAGAATAGCTCCAATACACAAAAGTTGTACGAGATATGCAAAACAAAATGCAACGATACTTACTATTACCAGACGGCTGCTGATTTCCGGCCTGACGACATTAGTTTCATTGAAAGTGTAGGTATTACCGCAGGGGCTTCCACCCCAAATAATATTATTGAGGAGGTTCAAAAGAAATGTCAGAAATGAGTTTTGAACAAATGCTGGAGGAATCATTAAAAACTATACACAATGGAGAGGTTGTCGACGGTACTGTCATCAGTGTTAAGCCAGATGAAATCGTTTTAAATATTGGCTACAAGTCAGATGGTATTATTACTCGTTCAGAGTATACAAATGAGTCTAATGTTGATCTTACCACTCTTGTTAATGTGGGTGATGCTATTTCAGCAAAGGTTATTAAGGTTAATGATGCAGAAGGCCAGGTTCTTCTTTCTTACAAGAGAGTTGTAGCAGAGAAGGCTTCTGAAAAGCTTATTGCAGCATTCGAGTCAGGTGAAGTTCTTACAGCAAAGGTTGACAGAGTCCTTAAGGGCGGTCTTTCAGTTGTTGTTGATGAGGCAAGAGTATTCATTCCAGCTTCACTTGTTTCAGATACATTTGAGAGAGATCTCAATAAGTATCAGGGTCAGGAGATTAGCTTTGTTATTACAGAGTGTGATCCAGCTCGTCGTAGAATCATCGGTAACAGAAAGAAGCTTCTTGTTGCTGAGAAGGCAGCTGCTCGTGAAGAGGTTATGTCTAAGATAGCTGTTGGTGATGTATTCGAAGGTACTGTTAAGAATGTTACAGACTTTGGTGCATTCGTTGATCTTGGCGGTGTTGATGGTCTTCTTCATATCTCAGAGATGAGCTGGGGACGTATTTCTTCTCCAAAGAAGGCATTCTCTGTTGATGACAAGGTTAGAGTATTCGTTAAGGATATCAATGGTGAGAAGATTGCTCTTTCTTGCAAGTTTGAGGATGAGAATCCATGGAATGGGGCTTCAGAGAAGTATGCTGTAGGCAATGTTGTTAAGGGCAAGGTTGCTCGTATGACAGACTTTGGTGCTTTCATTGAGCTTGACAACGGCATCGATGCACTTCTTCATGTATCTCAGATTTCAAGAGATCGCATTGAGAAGCCTTCAGATGTTCTTTCACTTGGTCAGGAAGTTGAAGCTAAGATTGTTGAGTTCAACGAGGCTGATAAGAAGATTAGTCTTTCTATGAAGGCTCTTAGCGAGCCAGTAGCTGAGGAAGCTTCTGAGGAAGAGTAAGATTTATTATCTTAAATAAGTAAAGGCTTGTGCATTTTTTGCGCAGGCCTTTTTTAATCAGAGTCTAAAGTCTGTAAAGGGGAGATTTTTTTTGGATAATTACGAAGATTTTAAGAAGGATGTATATTTTCTTACTAAAATAGATTTGAGCTCTTATAAAGAAAAGCAAATGAGACGACGTATTGATTCCCTTATTTCAAAAAACAAATGTCCTTCATATGCAGAGTATGTTAAGCTTTTAAAAAATAACAAGGATGTTTTTGAGGAATTTGTTAATTTCCTTACTATTAATGTATCTGAGTTTTATCGCAATCCAGAGCAGTGGGAGCTTTTGGACAAGGAATTTATTCCAGAGCTTATAGAAAAAAGTAAGGGCTCTATCAAAATATGGTCAGCAGCCTGCTCTACTGGCGATGAGCCATACTCACTTGTTATGGCTTTGTCGCGTCATCTGCCTTTAAATAAAATTAAAATTATTGCTACAGACATAGATAAGCAGGTTATTGCTACTGCCAAGGTAGGCTTATACAACGAAAAGAGTATATCCAATGTGCCTGATGATTTGAAGAAAAAGTATTTTACCCAGGTGGGCAAGTCTTATCAGATCAGTGAAGATATTAAAAGATGTGTTGATTTTAAACAGCATAATCTTCTCAGAGATGTATATCCGGCTAATTGTGATTTGATAGTTTGTCGCAATGTACTTATTTATTTTACTGACGAAGCCAAGAAGGAAGTATATGAGAAGTTTGCTTCTGCCCTTAAAACTGGGGGCATACTTTTTATTGGCTCAACAGAGCAGGTTATTGAGTATAAGGAGATAGGATATAAGAGAAGATACTCATTCTATTATGAAAAGGCATAATGGCATAATTATTTAGAAGTGTATGTTAAAAGGACCAAGCAGAAAAAATTCTGCCTGGTCTTTTTTTATTAATTAATTCTAATGCTTCAACATAAAAGTGATAATTGATTTTATTAGGGGTTCGCTTAAGTCATCAATATCTATATATTGTTGGCTGGATTTATAGTCGCTTTTGAATATTTTGATAGAAGTAGGAATCACCATTTTGTCAGGCAATTGCAGGTAGGTTGAGTCTTTAGAAACTTTACAGTCTGCTTTAGTAGCATTTTTTCGGTTTTCTTTATCTATACTAGCACCTATCACCTTTGGAACTATAATATCTTCTGAGATAAGATAATAATAATTTTTATAGTCTTCAAGCCACGTTGATAAAGAGCCTGTGTATGTATTTAAACAAAGATGAATGTGATTGCCTTTTATGATATACATGCCATATTCTCTTTTTTTATTGATTGGCAGCTTAAGACTTATTGTGCTTTTGGCATCTATTATTATTTCCTTGTTTGCAGGTGAAATATTTATGTCTGAAAAATCGCTTGTCAAAAAATCTATATAGGCAAAAATATCTAGACAATGAATCATGCCTTTTACATCCTCGAGATTATGAAGTAATATAAGCTCTTTGGATATAATATCTCCATCGGCAGCATATTTTTTATATACAGGTATGAGCTGGCCACCGTCATATTTGTCATCTCGGTTTAGGCCAAGAAATGCTTCAAGTGTTTTTTGCTTAAAATTTGGTAATGTCAGTATGCACTTAGCTTTAGTTGATGCCAAATACATATCGATATGGCGTTTCTGTTTTATAGGGCAAGCTAAATCATATTTTTTACAGCGCTCAAGAATAAAATTCTCATCAAACCTGGTGGAATTAAAGCCTAAGAGAGTAGAGAAGGGCTTAATAAGAGATATAAATTCTTCGAGTAAAGCTCTTTCAGCATGCTCATTTTCAGCTAAAAGCTGTTTTACAGTAATGTGAGCTCCCTTTCTTGTGGCGTAACCTATCATATATATGAAGGACTTTCTTGGAGAAAGTCCTGTGCATTCGATGTCAAAAAACAAGGTATCTTCTGTAAAATACTTTTCTGTAGATGGTGAAATTTCATCAATTGTATATTCATTTATGAATGTTTCCATGTAAAACTCCTGATTGTTATTTTTTTGTCAATAATGAACAATTTTAACGTATTGGTATCTAAAAATATACAATATTATACATAAAAAATATGTATACAATTGTCAGAAAATGATACAATTTAATCACTAGGGCTTTGTCCTAATATTAAAGAAGAAAGAGGGGTACAGTAAATGGGCCTAAGTACATTTAAAGGTGGCGTTCATCCTTATGATGGCAAGGAACTGTCAAAAGACAAGCCTACCAGGGAATTGAAGCCACAGGGTGATATGGTTTTCCCATTATCACAGCATATCGGCGCTCCAGCTACTCCGGTTGTGGCTGTAGGCGATACCGTACTCAGAGGTCAGAAGATAGCAGATGCTGGCGGATTTGTTTCGGCACCTATTTTTTCTTCTGTTTCTGGTACTGTTAAGGCCATTGAGCCAAGGCGCGTTGCCGTAGGCGATATGGTTAATTCTATCATAATTGAAAATGATGGTAAATTCGAAGAGGTAGCTTTTGAACCTTGTGCTGATTATACCAAGTTATCTAAGGAAGAGATTATCAAGAAAATCCAGGATGCCGGTGTTGTTGGTATGGGTGGTGCAGGCTTTCCTACTCATGTAAAGCTGTCTCCAAAGGAGCCAGACAAGATTGAGTATATTATTGCCAACTGCGCAGAGTGTGAGCCATATCTTACATCTGATTATCGCAGTATGGTAGAGGAGCCTAGCAAGCTTATCGAAGGCATGAAGATTATCTTACAGCTTTTCCCACAGGCCAAGGGTATTCTTGGTATTGAGGACAATAAGGCTGATGTTATTGCAAGTCTTACAGAGCTTGTTAAGAGTGAGCCTCGTATTGAGGTACAGCCTCTTAAGACCAAGTATCCTCAAGGCGGTGAGCGTCAGCTCATTAAGGCATGCACTGGCAGAGAGATTAATTCCAAGATGCTTCCAGCTGATGCAGGCTGCATAGTGGATAATGTAGCCACAATCAATGCTATTTATACAGCAGTAGTTGAAGGCAAGCCTGTTATTGATCGTATTTTTACCCTTACTGGTGATGCTGTTAAGGATCCTTGCAACTTCCGTATTTGCATTGGTACATCATGTGCTGAGATTCTTGAGGCTGCTGGTGGATTTGCTACAGAGCCTGAGAAAATCATTTCAGGTGGCCCTATGATGGGATTTGCAGTATTTTCTACAGATATTCCTACTACAAAGACTTCTGGTGCACTTTTATGCATGACAGTTGACGAGGTATCAAAGTACGAGACTACTGCCTGCATTAACTGTGGCCGTTGTGTAGAGGCATGTCCAGAGCAGCTTGTTCCTTCACGTCTTTCAAAGTTTGCTAACCACGATGACAAGGCATCCTTTGAAAAGTGGTATGGACTTGAATGTATCGAGTGCGGCAGCTGCAGCTTTGCTTGTCCTGCTAGAAAACCACTTGCTCAGTCTATCAAGACAATGAAAAAGCAGGTGCTTGCTGATAAGCGAAAGAAATAAGATGAAAGGACCAGGTGAATTAAGTGAGTAATTTATTAAAAGTTGCTTCATCTCCACATGTTAGAGGCAAAGATGATACAAGCCGTATTATGCTCTATGTTATCATAGGCTTGCTTCCTACCACTATTTTTGGTATCTACAATTTCGGCCTTAGAGCACTTTTGCTTGTACTTGTTTGTATAGCTACATGTGTGATTTCGGAGTATATTTTCGAAAAAATAGTTAATAAAAAGTCTACTATTAAGGATTTGAGTGCAGTTGTTACAGGACTTCTTTTAGCCCTCAACTTGCCTCATACACTTCCTGTATGGCAGGCTGTTTTAGGCAGCATTTTTGCTATTGTAGTTGTAAAAATGCTTTTTGGTGGCTTGGGCCAAAATTTTATGAACCCAGCCCTTGGCGGTCGTGTGTTTTTGCTTGTTTCTTTTGCAGCAACCATGACTAACTTTGAGTTTGATGGTGTGTCTAGTGCTACACCTCTTGCACTTCTCAAAAATGGAGAGGCTGTTAATACCTTTGATATGCTTATCGGTCGTACTGGTGGTACTATTGGTGAGACCAGTGCTATCTGCATTATCATTGGAGCAATCTTCCTTATTTTGATGGGTGTTATTGATCTTGTTATTCCAGCAAGCTATATCATTACTTTTGCAATATTTGTATTGCTTTTTGGTGGACATGGTTTTGACATGACCTACCTTGTTGCACATCTCTGTGGTGGTGGTCTTATGCTTGGTGCCTTCTTTATGGCTACCGATTATGTTACATCACCTATTACTCCTACAGGCAAGATTATATATGGTATTTGCCTTGGAGTTTTGACAGGTATCTTCCGTATATTTGGCAATTCTGCAGAGGGTGTTTCATATGCTATTATTTTCAGCAACCTTCTTGTTCCACTTATTGAGAAGGTTACTATACCTCGTGCCTTTGGTATCGTAAAAGAGAAGAAGGAGGTGGCAGCAAATGAAAAATAAAATGGTTCATGACGCTATGGTCCTTACAGCAATAACTCTTGTTGCTGGTCTGGCTCTTGGTCTTGTATATGAGATTACAAAAAATCCTATCGCTGCAGCCAATGAGGCAGCAACTCAGGAGGCTTATCGTACAGTTTTTGAAGCGGCTGACAGCTTTGTAGACTTTGATGGTTTTTCTTCTGATGATGCTACAGCCCTTGTTCAGGCAGCAGGATATGAAGATGATACAATTGACAATTGTGTTGTAGCAACAGATGCCTCTGGAGCCACTCTTGGTTATGTTATTACAGTAACTACAAGTGCTGGTTACGGCGGAGACATTACTTTTTCTGTAGGTATAACAAATGATTCAGTTATCAATGGATATTCTATTACCAGTATATCTGAGACTGCAGGTCTTGGTATGAAGGCAAGAGATACCGGCGATGGCACTTTCTCTTCACAGTTTATAAATCGTACTGCAGAGATTTTTGAGGTAACAAAGACAGGTGCATCTGCATCTAACGAAATCGATGCTATTTCAGCTGCCACAATTACATCTAAGGCAGTTACAAATGGAGTGAATGCATCGGTTACCTACTTCAATTCTATTGTAGGAGGTGACACTAATGAATAAAAACGTCGAGAGACTTTATAATGGTATTTGGAAAGAAAATCCTACCTTCGTTCTTATGCTTGGTATGTGTCCTACATTGGCTGTTACTACATCTGCCATCAATGGCGTAGGTATGGGACTTTCTACTACAGTAGTTTTAGTACTTTCCAATATGCTTATTTCTGCATTAAGAAAGATTATTCCTGATAATGTACGTATGCCTGCATTTATCGTTGTAGTTGCATCCTTCGTTACAATAGTTCAGTTTCTTATGCAGGGATTTTTGCCAAGCTTGTATGATTCGCTGGGCATCTATATTCCACTTATCGTAGTTAACTGTATTATCCTTGGCCGTGCTGAAAGCTACGCTTCAAAGAATCCTATCATTCCATCTATGTTTGATGGTATAGGTATGGGTCTTGGATTTACACTTGGCCTTACCTGCATTGGTATTATCCGTGAGATTTTAGGTAATGGTTCTATTTTTGATATTACCATTACACCACTCAACGATTACCATATCACACTCTTTGGCCTTGCTCCTGGAGCATTTTTCGTACTTGCAATTTTAGTTGCCATTATGAATGTTATTCGTAAAAATATGGCAGCAAAGGGCAAGCCACTTGCTGAGCCATCAGGCTGTATTACAGGTGATTGTGCTGGCTGTGGCATGAAGGCAGAGTGTGCAGGCACTGTAAATAATGACGAGAAGAAGGAGGATTAGTAGATGAGTTATTTTACAAGCTTAGTGCTGATTCTTGTTTCATCAGCCATTGTTAACAATGTAGTACTTTCACAGTTCCTTGGTATATGTCCTTTCCTTGGCGTTTCCAAGAAGGTTGAGACTGCTGCAGGTATGGGTGGCGCTGTTATTTTCGTAGTAACAATTGCTTCCTTTGTAACAAGTCTCATTTATAAGTTTATACTTGCACCTACAGGCTTTGAATATATGCAGACTATTGTATTCATCCTGGTTATTGCAGCACTTGTTCAGTTTGTTGAGATGTTCTTGAAAAAGTCTATCCCATCACTTTATCAGTCCCTTGGTGTTTACCTTCCACTGATTACTACCAACTGCTGCGTACTTGGTACTGCTCTTAATAATGTTACTTATGGTTATGACATTTTAGAGTCAGTTATCAATGGTATTGGTGTTTCTGTTGGTTTTGCTATAGCTATTATTATTATGGCAGGCATCAGAGAAAAGATTGAGTACAATGATTTTCCAGAGCCATTTAAGGGCACAGCTATTGTTCTTGTAACTGCAGGACTTATGGCTATGGCTTTCCTTGGCTTCTCAGGTGTTATTTAAGGAGGGCTGACGTATGAGTATAACAGGTATTATACTGGCAGCTGTTATCGTTGGCGCTACCGGTTGTATTTTGGGATTTTTCCTCTGCTTCTCAGCAGATAAATTTGCCGTAGAGGTTGATCCAAGAGAAGAGGCCATCCTTGGCGTGCTTCCTGGCAATAACTGCGGTGGTTGTGGTTATGCAGGCTGTTCGGGTCTGGCTGCTGCAATAGTAAAGGGCGAAGCTCCTTGTAACCAGTGTCCAGTTGGTGGTCAGCCGGTTGGTGACCAGATTTCTGAGATTATGGGTGTTACAGCTGAGGCTTCAGTCCGCAAGGTTGCCTTTGTAATGTGTGGAGGTGACTGCGACAAGGCTAGTGACTTATATGATTATACAGGTGTAGAGGATTGCCGTGCTATGGCTTTCGTACCAGCAGGTGGTCCTAAGGCTTGTAATTATGGTTGCATGGGCTTTGGTTCTTGTGTAAAGGCTTGTCCATTCGATGCTATCCATGTTGTCAATGGAGTAGCAGTAGTAGATAAGGAAGCTTGCAAGGCTTGTGGTAAGTGTATTGAAACATGCCCTAAGCACCTTATTGAGTTTGTTCCTTATGAGGCTACTCATATGGTTCAGTGCCGCAACAATGACAAGGGTAAGGATGTCATGAGCGTATGTAAGGTGGGCTGTATTGGCTGCCACAAGTGTGAGAAGACCTGTGAGCATGATGCAATTCATGTTGACGGCTTTATAGCTCATATCGACCAGGACAAGTGTACTGGTTGTGGGGCCTGTGCTGAGGCTTGCCCAAGAAAGATTATTTGCTAAGCTTTTTAAGATAAGCAAATTTATATGATTTAGAATCATAATCCCCTGAGATTTAATTTAAATAATTATCTCAGGGGATTTTTTATGTTACTTTTCTTGCCATAGCTTTGCTTTTAATGGTACAATAAATTGATTTTTTATGGAGAAAATTATGTCAACAATTGATTTTTCAAAAAAACAAAGAATAGTGGTTAAGGTAGGTTCCTCTACAATCACTCATGATCAGACAGGTAACATTGATTATATTTTGCTGGAGCGACTTATCAGACAGTTGTGCGATTTGCGCGCCCAAGGCAAGGATGTTTGCCTTGTTTCATCTGGTGCCATAGCTGTTGGCCGTTATGCCATAGGCCTCAAGGAGCGTCCTACAGATTTGGCTACAAAGCAGGCCTGTGCATCTATAGGACAGGCATATCTTATGTCTACCTATCAAAAGATATTTAGTGAATATAACCAGAAGGCAGGCCAGATTCTTATGACTAAGTTTACCATGGCAAATGATGAGTCAAGAATCAATGCTAAGAATACTTTAGAGCAGCTTTTTGCCTTAGGGGCCATTCCTGTAGTAAATGAGAATGATACAGTTGCCACCCATGAGATTCAGTACGGTGATAATGATTCTTTGTCTGCTTATGTGGCTGCACTTATTGATGCAGATTTGCTTATTTTGCTTTCAGATATAGATGGCCTTTATACGGATAATCCAAAGGTTAATCCTGATGCCACTTTAGTTAAGGTGGTTGAAAATATAGACGATGTTCTTAAGATGGCATCTTCTGAGACAGGATCATCGGTTGGTACTGGTGGCATGGCTACAAAGCTAAAGGCAGCTCAGATTGCTACTGCTTTTGGGGCAGATATGATTATTGCAAATGGCAATCATATAGGAAATATACATCGCATTTTTGAAAACAAGGACATAGGTACAGTATTTCTTGCTAAAAAACAAGAAGGTGTTTGTATTATAGATTTATTAGAGGAGTAGATATGATTACAGATAAGGATATAGCTCGTATTAATGAGCTTTACCATAAGTCGAAAAGTCTTGGCTTGACAGAGGCTGAGGCTGCAGAGCAAAAAAAGCTCAGGGCAGATTATATAGCAGCCATTAGAGGCAATATCAGGGCACAGCTTAACAATATCGACCTTATTGATGAAAATGGTAATGTAGAAAATCTTGGCGAGAAGCACAAGGCCAAGTTTAAAAACAATGACAAATAATAGGCTTCTTAGAAAAGAAATGAAGACAAGGCGCAACTTGCTTTCAAAAGAGGAAATTGACCTTAAATCTAGGGAGATTAGTGATAATTTATCTAATTGTTGCAATAGCTTAGATTGTAAGGTATTTCTTTGTTACTATCCCACAGGAAGTGAAGTAGACCTTTTACATTTTTATCAAAAGCTTTTAGATAATGACAAAAAGCTGTATTTTCCTGTTTCCAATATTTTGGATCACACACTAAGCTTTTATCAGATTTTTGATTTGACAGATGATTTTATCCCAGGGGCATACGGCATTATGGAACCTAAAGCCAGCTCGGAAAGAAAATTGACTTCTTTTAATGAAAAGATAATATGTATTACCCCAGGCCTCGTTTTTGATAATTCATGCAATCGTATTGGCTATGGGGGAGGCTTTTATGACAGGTTTTTTGCCAGTCATAAAGACTTGCTTAAGATAGCCGTTGCCTACGATTTTCAATTGGTTGATTTCATTAAGCCTGATAAGTATGACATAGCTCTTGATGCTATTGTATGTCAAAGTAAAATTATAAAAAGGATGCAATAATGAATATTACAGATTTACTTAATAACGCGCCGGAAAAAGAGCCGGAGCGTCAATATTATTTTATAAGAGAGGCAGCGAATCTTGTTAAGGCGCAAGAGCAGGAGCTGGGGCGTAAGCTGACTTTTTGCGTCACTACCTTTGGCTGCCAGATGAACGCAAGAGACTCTGAAAAGCTAGTTGGTATTTTAGAGCAGATAGGATATGTATCTTCAGAAAATGAAGATGCGGATTTTGTAATCTATAACACATGTACTGTCAGAGAAAATGCTAATAACAAGGTCTATGGTCGCCTTGGAATATTACATGGCTACAAGAAGAAAAATAAAAATATGATGATAGCTCTCTGTGGTTGTATGATGCAGGAGCCTACAGTGGTTGAGACCTTGAAGGAGTCTTACAAATTTGTAGATCTAATTTTTGGAACCCACAACATTTATAAGTTTGCAGAGCTTTTTGTTACTACCTTGCTTAACAAAAAGGGCATGATTATTGATGTGTGGAAGGAGACGGACCAGATAGTAGAAAATTTGCCTATTCAACGCAAGTATTCCTTTAAGTCTGGCGTAAATATCAGCTTTGGTTGTAACAACTTCTGCAGTTATTGTATAGTGCCATACGTAAGAGGCCGAGAGCGGTCCAGAAAACCAGAGGACATCGTAGCTGAGATAAAGTCCCTTGTGGCTGATGGAGTAGTAGAGGTTATGCTTTTAGGTCAAAATGTTAACTCCTATGGAGTTGGCCTGGAGGAGAAGGTAAGCTTTGCTGATTTGCTTCGCATGGTACATGAGATAGAAGGCTTAAAGCGTATTCGTTTTATGACACCTCATCCAAAGGACTTGTCAGATGATTTGATTGAGGCCATGGCTACCCTTCCAAAGGTATGCAATCACATGCATTTGCCTCTTCAATCTGGCTCTACAGCTATTCTTAAAAAGATGAATCGTCATTATACTAAGGAGCAGTATTTGGCTCTTGTTGATAAGCTAAGAGATAGATGTCCAGATGTTGCCATCACTACAGATATTATTGTAGGTTTCCCAGGGGAGACTGAGGAGGATTTCTTAGATACTATGGATGTAGTGGATAAGGTAAAATATGATTCGGCCTTTACCTTTATTTATTCAAAAAGAACTGGAACTCCAGCTGCTGCCATGCCTGATCAGGTAGATGAAGCTACAGTAAAGAAGAGGTTTGATAGACTGCTTGCTTTGGTACAAAAGCATGGTCATGAAAAAACAGCTTCTTTTGAAGGCAGCATTCAGGAGGTTCTTGTAGAGGATGTAAATGAGCAGGATTCATCACTTGTTACTGGTAAAATGACCAATAATATTACTGTGCATTTTCCAGGCGATGCAAGTCTTGTTGGAAAGCTTGTAAATGTTAAGCTCAATTGCTGTAAGGGTTTTTATTATATAGGTGAGATGGTAGATTAGTATGTATTCTTATATTAGTGGCAGGCTTATTGAAGTAGAAGACAACAATATAATTGTAGATAATTATGGTATAGGTTATTGCATTACAAGCTCAACTAATTCTATAGCTTGTCTTCCTGAGAAGGACTCTGATGTGCTTTTATATACCAGACTCATCCACAAGGAAGATGCCATGGAGCTTTACGGTTTTCTTAGCAAAGAAGAGCGAGATATGTTTGTCTTGCTTAATACTGTCAGCGGTATTGGGCCTAAGGGAGCGGTGGCTACTCTTAGTACCATGACGGTAAATGATATTCAGGTGGCGGTAGCCACAGCAGATTTAAAGGCTTTTTCTTCAGTCCCTGGCATTGGAAAGAAGACAGCAGAGAAGGCTCTTATAGATTTAAAGGGCAAGGTAGATTTTGTGGGAACTATGGAAAAGAAGCTTGCTACTGCATCTTCAAAGTCTGTTGATACAGCTATAATTGACCAAGTCCAGGATGCACTTGTTGGCTTGGGATATCCAGTGGCTACAGCTAAAAAGGCCCTGAAGGCCATGACTATTACTGAGTCTACCACGGTAGATCAGTTGTTAACTGACACTTTAAAGCAGATGTCATTATTATAAGGCGATAAATTATGCTAAATGGTAAACAAATAACTTCTACAATTGCATCTCATGAAGACTTGGTTAATGACAATACTCTGCGGCCAAAGAATTTTGATTCTTACATAGGTCAAACAAAGGTCAAAGAAAATATGAAAATATACATAGAGGCTGCTAAAACAAGGGGAGAGTCTTTGGACCATGTGTTGCTTTATGGCCCTCCGGGGCTTGGCAAGACAACTCTTGCCGGCATTGTGGCTTCTGAGATGGCATCAAATATCAAGGTTACATCTGGTCCGGCTATCACTATACCTGGCGAGATAGTTGCTATTCTTATGACACTAAATGATGGTGATATTTTATTTATAGATGAAATACATCGTCTTCCAAAGCCTGTGGAAGAAGCCTTATATACAGCTATGGAGGATTTTGCAGTAGATATTGTTATGGGCAAGGACACCACGGCCCGTGCCATACATACCAAGCTTCCTCATTTTACTCTTATTGGAGCTACTACAAGGCCAGGCCTTCTTTCGGCTCCATTGAGGGATCGGTTTGGTATTATTTGTCATATGGATTATTATTCTCCAGAGGAGCTTAAAGATATTGTTCTTTCTTCTGCCAATAAGCTTAATGCCCCTATTAGCCAGAAGGGAGCTTATGAGATAGCTCTAAGGTCTCGCGGTACCCCTCGTCTTGCAAACCGCTATCTAAAGCGTGTAAGAGACTATGCCCAGGTACAATATGATGGCACTATTACTGAGACAGTTGCATCTGCATCCCTCAATACCTTAGAGGTTGACACCCTTGGTCTTGATAATAATGACAGAAGTATTCTTCTTGCTATTATAGAACGCTTTAATGGTGGTCCTGTGGGGCTAGATAATCTGGCTGCTACAGTAGGAGAGGATTCAGGAACTATTGAGGATGTATATGAGCCCTATCTTTTACAGCACGGTCTTATAATCAGGACACCTAAGGGCAGAGTGGCTACAAAGGAGGCCTACAGCCATTTTAATATACCATTTTCAGAAGAATAAACTGAATTAAACTTGTTTTTGACACAATTTATCGATATAATCAATTTATAATTATTTTAGGGAGGATAATATATGGCTTCCGAAAAAAGCGCAAAAGTGCTTATTGGCGGAAAAGTTTATACTTTAAGTGGCTATGAAGAAGAAGAGTATTATCAGCGCCTTGCCAATTATATTAACTCCAAGTTAGATGAGTTTAATGCAATTGATGGTTATAAAAGGCTATCTGCTGAGATGAAGGCTACTCTTTTAGAGCTTAATATTGCAGATGATTATTTTAAAGCCAAGGCAAAGGTAGAGTCTCTTGAATCGGATTTAGATATTCGTGACAAGGAGATATATAATCTCAAGCATGATCTTATTTCTTCTCAGCTTAAGACAGAGTCTTATGAGGAGACTGTTAAAAAGTTAGAACAGGAAAATAAAGAATTACTTCTTCAGAAGACCAAATTGGAGGCTTCTCTTGAAGATGCTCTCCTTGGTTCGTTAAAGGATTAAATGAGTCCCAAACCTGGGGCTCATATTTTTTTATTGGAGTTTTATGAATCAGTTAGAATTACTTTCTCCGGCAGGAGATCTGGATATATTTAAGGCTGTCATCAATGAAGGGGCAGATGCTGTTTATTTTGGTGGAGACTTGTTTGGTGCCAGAGCTTATGCCAAAAATTTTTCTATTGAAGAGGCTGCTGAGGCCATAAAATATGCCCATTTGCATGGGGCAAAGGCCTACCTTACAGTCAATACTCTTCTTAAAAATCTAGAGATTGAAAAAAAGCTGTATGATTACCTGCGAGCATATGTTGAAAATGGTATCGATGCCTTTATTGTACAGGATATGGGAGTTTTTCAGCTTATTTCAGACTTTTTCCCTGATATCCATATTCATGCTTCGACTCAAATGAGTTTATGTACACCTCATGGAGCTGCTTTTATTGAAAAAATGGGAGCCAGCAGAATTGTTACTGCAAGAGAATTATCTATTTCGGAAATTGCAGATATTAATAAGGCATGTCCTGATCTTGAAATAGAATCCTTTATTCACGGAGCATTGTGCGTATGCTATTCAGGGCAATGTCTCATGAGTTCTATTTTAGGCGGGCGTTCTGGAAACAGGGGGCGTTGTGCCCAGCCTTGCCGTCTGCCTTATGAAATGTATGATCCAAGTGGTAAAAAGGTTAGCTTGCCAGGAAATTATCTATTGAGTCCCAAGGATTTTTGTACCATAGAAAATCTTCCCGAGATGATAGAGGCTGGAGTCATGTCCTTTAAAATCGAAGGCCGTATGAAAAAGATGAACTATGCAGCTTCAGTTGTAAGAGTATATCGTCATTATATTGATGAATATCTTTACCATGGAACTCGTAATTACAAGGTTCTTCAGGAAGATATGCAAAAGCTGCTTAATGCAGGCAATCGCTCTGGCTTTACAGACCTATATCTTCATAATCACAACGGCAAGGAGCTGATTACCTTTGAAGCCCCTTCCCATACTAAGGCTGATGAAGAAAGCGTCTTAGTTTCAGAAAAAAAGCTTAAAATTAATTGTCGTATTATGGCAAAACAGGGCAAAGCTTTTTCCATAAAGCTATATGATAATTATGACAGACAGGTTCTTGTTGAAGGGGCTATAGTAGATGTCTCTATCAAGAAGCCTACAAGCAAAGAAGAAATAATAAAGGCTGTTTCTCAATTGGGAAATACTTCTTTTGAAATCGAAGGCCTTTACATTGACTATGATGATGACATTTTCCTGCCAGTATCTGTTATAAAAAAGGTTAGAAGAGAGGCAGTTGAAAAATACGAAGAACTTTTACTTTCCCCAAAGGATGCAAATGTAATTGATTTTGAGGAAGAAAAAGAAGAAAGAAATAAAAGAAGTAATCCAGGCCTTTTTGTATGTGTTGAGACATTAAATCAGCTAGAGGTAGTGGCACAATTTTCTTTTGTTGATGCTATTGCTGTCCCTGTATCCATTGCAGCTGAGGCAATTAACCATTATCAGGGTAGTATATATATAAAGCTACCGGATGTATTGAGGGGTAAATTCATTAATGAATTAAAGCTTAATGATAATGTTGATGGAGTTATCGCTTCTTCAATAGATGAATTGGGATTCCTTGAATCAGTGTCCTACCCAAAGGATAAAATAATTATAGACCACAGGCTTTATACATACTCAAATAGAGCTCTTTCATCCTTTAAAAGAAAGGGCTTTAAGGCATTTTGCGCTCCTTATGAGCTATCTGCAAAAGAATTGATGCATAGAGATAATGGGGCTTCTCAAATGATTATATACAGCCGTATACCTATGATGATTACTGCCAACTGCAGTCTTAAAAATTCTGGCAAGTGCAATCATCAAGGTGAGACTTATTCTTTGACTGACAGAAAAAATGAGAAGTTTCCTGTAAAATGTAATTGTGATTTTTGCTACAATACCATTTATAACTCCAAAGTATTTATGGCTTTTGATATGAAAGATGATATTTTAAATTGTGGCTTTAAGACCTTAAGAATCGATTTTACTACAGAAAATGACAGTCAGATTAAAGAAGTCCTTTTAGCCTATGAGGCTGTATTTGTTAATAATAGAGAAAATCCCCTTAAGGGAGATTTTACAAAGGGACATCTAAAAAGAGGAGTAGAATAATTGTTAAATATACTTACATCCTTATCGAGAATTACAATAATTGTATATGTACTTGCCTTTACCTTGTGTGATATAGTTTTGCTTTTTGAAAATGCTTTAAAAGAGGCTACTATATCTACCTTGGGGCTAATTCAACGAGTTCTTGTGGTATTTTTTCTGGTTAATTCTTCTTATATTTTATATCTTGCTACAGAAGATTACAGAATATTATTCTTGTGTGCAGGTCAATTGTTGTTGTTTTTGGTTTTTTCTTTATTTCTAAACCGACTAAGGTCTGTGTCAGCACCAGCTCTTACAGCAAATGTATTTATGCTTTTATCATTTAGCTTTATCGAGCTGGAGCGTCTTAATATGCCTAAGGCAATCAGACAGTACATTTTTGCCTTTGTATCGGTAATTATAGGTTTAATTGCCATCTGTATTTTAAAAAAATTAACCAATATAAAGGCTTTGTCACCGACTTTTTTAGTCATTGGCATATCAGGGCTAATCCTGGTTCTTCTTACAGGTACAGTTGAATATGGAGCCAAGTTATCTTTGCAATTTGGTTCAATAAGCATACAGCCTAGCGAGTTTATCAAGCTTTCCTTTATATTTTTTATAAGTGCCTGCATTATTAAATACAAGGATTACCGAGGCTTTTTGTTTTCTACGCTTGGAGCAGGAGCCCATGTTCTTATTTTAGTTTTATCCAGGGACTTGGGTTCAGCACTTATTTTTGCCCTTATTTATGTTTTTCTTATATTCGTTGCATACAAGAATTATCTTGTCCTATTTGTAGAAATTGGCGGAGCTATTGCTGCTGGTATACTTTCATACAGGCTTTTTCCTCATATACGTACGAGATTTATAGCCTGGAGTGATCCTTTGTCAGTGGTTGAAGACCAGGGATATCAAATTTCCCAATCTCTATTTGCTATAGGATCAGGGGGCTGGTTTGGATCAGGCTTATATAAGGGGCAGCCTACTAAAATACCTGTAGTTGCCAAGGACTTTATTTTTGCATCTATTGCCGAAGAAATGGGACTTATTGTGGCAATATGTCTTATAGTCATTGTAGTTTGTACTTTCTTTATTATTTTTAATGCAGCCTACAGATGTACAGACAGCTATTATATGCTGGTTATATCAGGGCTTGCTGTAATGTTTGCTGTCCAGTCATTTTTAAATATAGGCGGTGTAACCAAGTTTATTCCATCTACGGGCGTTACTTTGCCTTTTATCAGTTATGGCGGAAGCTCACTTTTGGCATCTATTGTGGCTGCCTTTGTTATTGAAGCATCTGAGGATATATCTCATGCAGTGACAAATAAAGGATATGAAAATGAAAGAAAAAAATACAAATAAAAATTCTAAGATTAAAGTAAGGCGGGAAATATACGTTACAGCACTTATACTTATTGTTTTATTTGCTGGATTAATATATTCTTTGCTGCGTTATCAGTTGGTAGAATCCAAGGATTTTATATATAACACCTATAATTCCAGATATTCTGTTTTTTCAGAGGATGTGGTCAGGGGCAGCATTTATACGGCTGATGGGACTCTTGTTGCCAGCACCCAGATGGAAGATGACAAGGAGGTGCGATACTATCCTTACGATGGCATGTTTGCCCATGCAGTGGGATATACGGCCAAGGGTATGTCAGGCATAGAGGCGGAATATTCATTTGATTTGCTAAAAAGTCATAATGATATTTCAAGCCAAATTAGTGATGATATATCAGGAACCAAAACTCACGGGGACAATGTCATTACAACGCTGGATTTTAATACTCAGGAGACGGCTTACAAGGGCCTTGGTATGTATGATGGTGCAGTTATCGCCATTGAACCTGACACCGGAAAAGTTATTGCCATGGTGTCGCGACCAAGCTTTAATCCCAATACCTTATCAGAGGAGTGGGATAAGATTACAGCAGAGGATTCAAATTCCACAGTGCTATTGAATAGGGCTACTTCAGGTGCTTATCCTCCCGGCTCTACCTTTAAAATAATAAGCACTATAGCATATATGAGGGCCAACGGGGGCTCGACTGATTTTTCTTATGACTGTAAGGGCTCATTTACTATTGGCGAAGATACCATTCACTGCAGTAGTGGTGAAAAACATGGTTCTCTTGATTTGGAATCTGCTTTTTATGAGTCTTGCAACTCTGCTTATGCATCTATTGGAGCAAGTCTTGATAGAGATTCTTTTATTAAGACTGCTGACGATTTGCTTTTTAACACGGATTTGCCTACAGAGCTTTATAATGTTAGAAAGTCCAGATTCAAGGTGACAAAAGATACTGATGACTTTACTGCTGCACAAACAGCCATAGGACAGGGGGATACTACTGTCAGTCCATTGCATCTATGTATGCTTGTGTCCGCTATTGCCAATGGTGGTGATTTGATGGAACCATATATGGTTGAGTGTATAGAGAGTGAAGATGGATTTGTAGTATCAGAAAATGACGGCAAAAAATATGGTGAGATTTTTTCATATGATGAAGTTAATACTTTAAAAAAATATATGAAATCCGTAGTAGAAGATGGTACTGCAGCAAAAGTAGACTTTGGTGGACTTACAGTTTATGGTAAAACAGGAACTGCTCAATATACTTCAAGCAAGGACTTAACTCATTCCTGGTTTGTAGGCTATGCTACTGCCTCTAATGGTAAAAAGCTGGCTGTAGCGGTAGTTATGGAGGGCGCAGGCTATGGAAGTAAGCATGCGGCGCCGCTGGCGGCAGAAGTATTTAATGCCTACTTTGATTCAGTTGATTAGTTTTTAAGCTTAAGTATCTGGGAAAGTGTGGGTAGCCACGGATTTGAAAATGTATATGTTTGCTAAAGCAGAGCCAAATCTGACGGGAAAGATTTGATAATTCAGGTAGATTTTTGTCAAAATTTATTTAAGATATAGCAGTGACGCAGGATATTTATTTTAACTCAGGCGGGTTATAAACTAGCCTGAGTTTTTTATATTAAAAGAAGCATACTTGATGAGCTGTTTATGACTATTGTGACATTTGTTTAACGTTAATTGGTGTTTTTTAGTAAAAAAATAGAGCTACTCGAAAGAGTAGCTCTTAATAGTTGGGCTATAAGATTAAGCACGCTCAACCTTGCCGGAACGTAAACAAGAAGTACATACATATAACTTCTTAGGTGTTCCATTCACATTACACTTAACGGACTTCACATTAGACTTCCACATATGATTGGATCTTCTATGAGAATGGCTCACATTGTTACCGAAATGAGCGCCTTTTCCACAAACTGCACATTTTGCCATGATTGCACCTCCTTGTAAAAATTTTCAAAAAAAGCGGAATACCGCAACACATGGAATTATAGCAAAGGCAATATAAAAAAGCAACACATATTTTTTATGAACTTTACAAAGGACACAATTTGTTCATTGCAATTTTTATGTTTTCGAATATAATAAAAACATATTCTGTCTAAATACGCGAATTTGGAGGTTTGATTATGCAAGGTCAAATGGAAACAAAGCTGGGTAAGATAGTAATCGATACCGACGTTATTGCAACTTATGCAGGCTCTGTTGCAGTAGAATGCTTTGGCATCGTAGGCATGGCAGCTGTCAATATGAAGGATGGACTTGTCAAGCTTTTAAAGAAGGACTATTTAAATCACGGTATTAGTGTGTCTATTAATGAGGACAACTCAATCACACTTGATTTTCATGTAATTGTTTCTTACGGAGTAAGCGTAGCTACTGTTGCTGAAAATCTTATCGAAACTGTTAAGTATAAGGTATCTTCATTTACCGGACTTAAAGTTGGCGATATCAATATCTACGTTGAAGGCGTAAGAGTTATCGATTAAGGAGGCTTTTATCTTGGAGATCAAGACTATAGACGCATCTTTGTTATCAAAGATGTTTCTTTCGGGGGCATATAATCTCGAATCTAAAAAAGAATGGATTAACGAACTTAATGTATTTCCTGTACCAGATGGTGACACAGGTACTAACATGACAATGACCATTATGTCAGCTGCTAAGGCTGTTTCAGACCTTGAGGCATGCGACATGAAGGCTGTTTCAAAGGCTATCTCTTCAGGTTCACTGAGAGGTGCCAGAGGTAATTCGGGTGTTATTTTATCACAGCTTCTTCGTGGCTTTACCAAGGTTGTAGCAGCTCATGATGAGGTAGATGTACCTGTATTAAAGGAAGCCTTCGAGAAGGCAGTTGAGACAGCCTACAAGGCTGTTATGAAGCCAAAGGAAGGCACTATTCTTACTGTTGCAAGAGGCGCAGCAGACAAGGCTGTTGAGATTGCTGAAACTACAGATGATATTGTAGTCTTTTCAGAGGCTGTTATTGCTGAGGCTGAAGCAGTGCTCGCTCAGACTCCTGAGATGCTTCCAGTACTCAAGCAGGCTGGTGTTGTAGATTCAGGTGGACAGGGACTTGTTGAAGTACTTAAGGGCGCTTATGAGGCTCTTATGGGTAAGGAGATTGATTATTCTTCCCTTACTTCAGATAATGCTTCGCAGCCAGCCAAGGTTGCTGCTCCTGTTGATGAGGCAGAGATTAAATTTGGCTACTGTACAGAGTTCTTTATTAAGCTTGAGGCTCCTCTTAAAGAGTACCAGGTTAAGGAATACAAGGCTTTTCTTGAGTCTATAGGTGATTCTATTGCTGTTATTGCAGACGAAGATGCTGTTAAGACTCATGTTCATACCAATGATCCGGGCTTAGCTTTACAGGAAGCTTTAAAGCATGGACAGCTTTCAGGTGTCAAAATTGACAATATGCGTGAGGAGCATGAAGAACGTCTTTTCAAGGCACAGGAATTAAAGGAAGCTGAGACTGAGAGCGTTCCAGCAGAGCCTGCAAAGGATATGGGCTTTGTTTCAATCGCTACAGGCCATGGTCTTACAGCTATTTTCAACGAGCTGGGATGTGATGCCATGATAGCAGGTGGTCAGACAATGAATCCTAGCACAGATGATATCCTATCTGCTGTAGAGCAGGTTAATGCTAAGACTATCTTTGTATTACCAAACAACAAAAATATTATTCTTGCTGCCAACCAGGCTGCAGCTATATGTGAGGATAAGAAGATCATAGTTATCCCTACAAAGACAATACCTCAGGGTATTACAGCACTTATCAGCTTTGATCCAGATGCTTCAGTAGAGGACAACGAAGCCAACATGACTGCTGAGATTTCCAATGTAAAGACTGGTCAGGTCACATATGCTGTGAGAGACACCATGATTGATGATAAGGAAATCAAAAAGGATGACTTTATGGGCATGGGCGATAGTGGCTTACTTTCAGTTAATGCAGATATATCTGTTGCCTTCCTTGAAATGATAGATGCCATGGTTGATGAGGATTCATCAGTTGTATCTATTTATTGGGGCGAAGGCGCTGACCAGGATAAGGCTGAGGCTCTTGGCACAGCTATTGAAGAGAAATATCCTGATTTGGAAGTGGAAATTTCTGAGGGTGGTCAGGCTGTGTACTCATATATTTGTTCTGTGGAGTAAATATGGATTATATGTCGTCAATATCTCTTCTTAAAGGGATAGGAGAAAAGACAACAGCATTATTTAATAAATTAGGAGTATATACCGTAAAGGATATACTCCTTTTTTTACCGCGTACATATTTGGTCTACGAAAAACCTGTACCTGTCAATGCGGACTGCAATGGGCAGATTATTAGTATATCAGCAAGAGCAAAGAGTGCTCCTCTTATTAAAAGAACAAGAACTATTGATGTTACTACACTTACAGTCTATGTAGATGAAGTTCCTGTTGATTTGGTTTGGTTTAGGGCGCCATATATACGCAATCAAATTGAGCCAGGGAAGGTCTATATTTTTTACGGCAGACTACTTATTGAAAATGGCCGTTTTAAAATGAAACAGCCCCTTATTTATTCGCCAGAGAAATACTTAGAGTTGATGAAAAATATTCAACCTGTGTACAGGCTGACAAAGGGCCTGTCAAATAATCTTGTTATAAAGGCTGTAAAAGAGGCATTAAGCCAGGTTAAGCTTTTAGATGGTATTCCCCAGGAGCTTTTACAAAAAAATAAGCTGATGGAATATAATCAGGCTCTTAATACATATCATTTCCCTGAAACTTACCAGGGCTTAAAGGAAGCAAGAAGAAGGCTTTGCTATAATGAGTTCTTTTATTTTATTTTAAATAGTCGGCTTCTGGAAAATAAAGGAATCTCTTATGATAATGCTTTTGATATAAAGCATCATGCTATAACAGATGATTTTGTTGAAAAGCTTCCTTTTTCGCTTACTAAGGATCAAGAAAATGTAGGGGCGGAGATTCTGTCTGATTTGACAGGCCCTTATGTAAGTCAGCGACTTATACAGGGAGATGTAGGAAGTGGTAAGACAGTTGTGGCCTTCATAGCCTGCCTCGATGTAGCTCTGAGTGGCTATCAGGCCGCTATAATGGCACCAACTGAAGTCTTGGCCAGACAGCATTATGAAAACTTTAGTGACTGGTGCAAGAATAATAATATAGATATACCTATTGTTTTATTTTCCGGTTCTCAAAAAGCTTCAGAGAAAAAACAGATGCAGGCTATTGTGGATGCAAATAAAGCTTGCATTATTGTTGGTACCCATGCTCTTATTACAGCTAGCAGGACTTATTCTAATCTTGCCCTTGTGATAGTAGATGAACAGCATCGATTTGGGGTTAATCAGCGTCAGGCACTGTCAGATAAGGGCAGTCACCCTCATTTAATTGTTATGTCAGCCACACCTATTCCTCGTACATTGGCTATGATATTGTATGGCAATATGCATGTTTCTGTTATAAAATCTATGCCAGCTGATAGGCTGCCTATCAAAACTTCAGTAGTAAAAGAGCATATGCGGTCTGCAGCCTATAAATTTATCGAAAAGGAGCTTGGGGCGGGGCACCAGGCTTATATAATATGTCCCTTGGTTGAGGCATCAGAGACTACTGAAGCAGAAAATGTCATGGATTATGGTAAAAAGTTGTCTGCATTTTTTAAAGACAGGGCTAGAATTGCCATTTTGCACGGAAAAATGAAGCCTTCTGAAAAAAATGAAATTATGGATGCCTTTGCAAGACATGATGTAGATATACTAGTGTCGACAACAGTTGTTGAAGTCGGTGTTAATGTTCCAAATGCCACAGTCATTATGATAGAAAATGCCAATCGTTTTGGACTTGCTGCCCTTCATCAGCTTAGGGGAAGAGTAGGCAGAGGCAGTGCACAAAGCTATTGTATATTAATGAATTCCTCCTCTGATTCTTCCCAGTCAAAAAGACTTGAAACTATGCTTAAATCAAATGATGGTTTTTTTATTGCAAAGGAAGACTTGAAGCTGAGGGGGCCAGGTGATTTGTTTGGCGTAAGACAAAGTGGTGAATTTTCATTTCAAATAGCAGATATTTATACAGATGCCGATGAGCTTACTATGGCAGATAATGATGTCAATGCCATATTAAAAGAGGACCCAGAGCTTGAAAAACATAGCGCTCTAAAGTCCTCATTAATGTCATTTATCACTGATCAAAGTTACGTGCTCTAGAGAAGGCACAGCCACAAGTGAATAATTGGTATAATATACTACAAAGCCTGCTGCAGAGTTAGCGGGCTTTTTTACATTCTTTTTTTGAAGATAATCGATTTCTACCCGGCCTGAATCTCGACCACTTGAGTAGTAAGCAGCCAAGGAAGCAGCATATTCAAAGGTGGAGTCTGGAAGTTCTTTTCCTTCAGATTTAACAATTACATGGCTCCCGTGTATTTTTTTGGTATGAAACCACCAATCATTGCCTGTTGCAAACTTAAAGGTTAATTCGTCATTTTGATAGTTGTTTTTACCTACATATATATGAAAGCCGTTGTCATCGATAAAGTGAAGGGGCTTGGTCTTTTTTGATTTCTCCTTTTTACCTGAAGAATGCTTTTTTATAAAACCGTGGTCAGAAAGCTCCTTTCTTATATCGTTTAAATCTGCTTCTGTTTCTGCAATAAAAAGAGCTGTCTCAATGGATTTAAGTAATTCAAGCTCAGCCTGGGATTGGGCAATATATATGTCGAGAGCCTCTGCTGTTCTTTTTAACTTTGAATACTTGTCAAAATATTTTTTTGCATTTTCCGAGGCTGTCAGGGTTTCGTCAAGAGGAATGGTCAATTCTGTGTTGTCATAGTAATTGATAACGGTTATTTTTTTATCACCTAAAGCAGCAGAGTAGCCGTAGGTGTGAAGCATCTCACCATAAAGGCGATATTTTTCTTTTTTTTCAGAGTCCTTTTGTTGTTTAAGCTGCAAATCAAGCTTTTTGCTGGTTCTCTCAATATGGTTGCTTATGATTTTACGCAAATCCTGAGATTTTTGCCTGATATTGGTATACAAATTGCGTTTTGAATAATATTCCACCAATACATCAGACATGCTTTGGTAATTAAGGTAGTCGTAATCTGAGTAAAGAGAAAGCTTAATCGGCGCATATTCCTTTGGTTCTTTAGTGCCAGGTTCTACGATAATATTGTAGCTGTAAGAGCCCTCCTTTACATTAGTCATTATTTCAGAAAAGCTATCCCACAAAGCTGACTTGTGGTCATCAAAAAGTGAGGCGCATGACACGTCTGCATCGATACCTGACCTGTAGGCTACTTCATTTGCGATAACCGGACTGATGCCTGTAAAAGATGCTAATATAGCCTTATTTACTGCTGCGGATTTCTTTAAAATGACATTGCAAAAAGTATCTTTGTCCACTGTAAGGGGATTGATTTTGCCCTCTTGACGCGGGATAAAATAATCTCTTCCTGGAAGCACTTCTCTAACTGAGCTTACTGACGCTGGAATGTGTTTTATGGCATCCAAAATCATATTATCCTCGTTACAAAAGATAATATTGGAGTGCTTGCCCATTATTTCAACATACAGATACTTGAAGGTAATGTCCCCCATTTCGTTGAGATGTTGTATTTTAAACTGAATAACTCTCTCAAAATCAACCTGTTTAATATCTATAATGCGGCCGGCTCCTATATGCTTGCGAAGCAGCATGCAAAAGCCTGGGGCAGTAATAGGGGCAGGCTTGTTATCTGCAGTGATGTATATAAAAGGCAGGGAGGCATTGGCAGAAATGAGAAGCCTTTTATTGCCTCCTGTAGTATTGATTGTAAAAAGTAATTCTTCTTTTTCAGGCTGGGATATTTTGTTGATTTTGCCATTAAGAAGTGTCTTATTAAATTCGTGCACAAGGGCACTTATAGTGAGTCCGTCAAATGCCATAATATTTTCCTTTTTTAATTTACTCGAAAAATGCTTTTTTTCGCTTTTGTTTGACTAATAGTCTACAATTATTTATAATGAAATTCAACTATGCAATAGTGGGTTATTTTGCATATTATTTATTATTTGAGGAGCTAATCATGGTCAAAAGTATGACTGGATATGGTAAAGGCGTAGCTGAAAATGCTGATGCCAAAATCACCATAGAAATGAAGTCAGTTAATCATAGATATCTTGATTTAAGTATTAAGTTGCCTAAAAAGCTCAACTTTTTAGAGCAGGCTGTTCGCAATAAGATATCTAGTACAATCAGCCGCGGAAAGGTTGATTTATATATAACTCTTGAGGAGCATTCCGATGCATGTTATCAAGTATCTGTCAATGAGGCTATGGCTAAAAAATACTTTGATTCTATTTCTTCCATGGCAGATGCAATAGGGGTAGCCAATGACATAAAGGCCAGTCATATAGTGAGACTTCCCGATGTTATAGAGCTTGTGGAGACAGATGCAGATGAAGCTAGCTTAAAGGATCTTGTGTTTGAAGCCCTAGAGGCCTGCTTGATGCAGTTTGTTGCTTCTCGAGTCACTGAGGGTGGACGCATAGAGGCAGATCTTCTTTCAAAAATGGAAGAGATGACAGGACTTGTGGCACAGCTTGAAGATAAATCTCCTGCAATTATTGAAGAGTATAAAAGAAAGCTTACAGACAAGATATCAGAGCTTTTGGATGACAATCATATCGATGAAAGTCGTATAGCCCAGGAGGTTACCATCTATGCAGACAAGGTTTGCATAGACGAGGAAATGGTTCGCCTAAAAAGTCATGTGGCTGAAACTAAAGATACCTTAAAGCTTGATGCTGAGGTTGGCAGAAAGCTAGATTTCTTGGCTCAGGAGCTTAATCGCGAAGCTAATACAATCTTGTCTAAGTCAACTAATGCTGAGGTTGCAGACATCGGTATCAGTTTGAAGACTCTCATTGAAAAGGTAAGAGAACAGATTCAGAATATAGAATAATTATGGCTTTTATTAATATAGGTTTTGGCAACATAATTAACAGCAAAAAAATAGTATCCATGATAACGCCGGATTCAGCACCAGCCAAGCGGATAGTAGCAAATGCCAAGGAAAAGGGCAACATCATTGATGCTACCCAGGGAAGGCGCACCAAAAGCGTTATTATCTGTGATGAACATGTGGTTTTGTCTGCATTGTTGCCAGATACAATAATCAACAGACTTAGTGATACTATTAACAAGGAGGACCAGGATTATGATGCATGACAAGGGATTGGTGATTGTTCTTTCGGGCTTTTCCGGTGCAGGAAAGGGTACCATAATGAAGCATCTTTTGGATACATATCCTGACTATTACAATTTATCTGTATCTGCCACTACTCGTTATATGAGACCAGGTGAGGTAGATGGCCGAGAGTATTTCTTCAAGACCAAAGAAGAATTTGAAGAGATGATAGAGAAAAAAGAGCTATTAGAATATGCCTGCTTTAATGGCAATTACTATGGCACACCAAAGGCTTATGTAGAGCAGCTTGTTAATCGTAAAAAGGATGTTATCCTTGAGATTGAGGTCAATGGAGCACTTCAGGTCAAGGAGATGTTTCCTGACGCACTTTTACTTTTTACAATGCCGCCTTCTGCCAAGGATTTACAGGAGAGGCTTGTGGGAAGAGGTACAGAGTCTGCTGAGGATATAGCTAAAAGGCTTTCCATTTCATGCAAGGAATCTCTTGATATGGACAAGTATGATTACCTGATTGTCAACGATGTCTTAGATAAGGCAGTTGAGCAGGTTCATAATATAATTCAGTCTGAGCACTATAAGGTAAATAGAAATTCTCAGGCTATTGCACAAATTAGAGAAGAATTAAAGGTTTTTGAAAGGAGTAATTAACAATGATACATCCATCTTATACAGAACTTATGGATAGAATTAACGAGGGTACAGAGGTTGGAGAGGAGCCTGTTGTTAACAGCCGTTATACAATAGTTGCTGCTACTGCCAAAAGAGCTCGTCAGATTATTGATGGAGCAGAACCACTTGTAAAGTGCCGCAAGGAAGACAAGCCTCTCTCTATTGCTGTTGCAGAGCTTAATGATGGTGCCCTTAAGATTATTAACGAGGATTCAAATAACTAGGATTTTTTTATGAAGATATTATTTGTTTCCCTTGGATGCGATAAGAACCTTGTGGATTCTGAGCATATGCTTGGTGACTTGGTGGACTATGGCTTTACTATTTGTGACAGCGAAGAAGAAGCTGATATTATTGTAGTTAACACCTGTTCTTTTATTGCAGACGCTATGGAAGAAAGCATCCAAAATATCATTGATTTAGGAGCCTATAAAGAAAAAGGCAATCTAAAGGGGCTTATTGTCACCGGCTGTCTTGCACAGCGTTTTACCGATGAAATATTGGCTGACCTGCCAGAGGTTGATGCAATTCTTGGCACTAATTCCTATGATGAGCTTATTAATGCTATCAACCAGGTCCTTGAGAAAAATGGACATAAGCCTGTTATCAAAAAGGATTTAACCGGATTACCAAAAAATGGTCGCCGTATTGTAACTACAGGTGGACATTTCGCATATCTTAAGATTGCAGAGGGCTGTAATAAGCGCTGTACTTATTGCATTATTCCATATATTCGCGGTGACTATCGCAGCGTTCCTATGGAAGAGGTAATTGCAGAAGCAACTTATTTAGCTGAGCAGGGCGTCAAAGAGCTTATTATAGTAGCCCAGGAGACTACACTTTATGGCGTGGATTTATATGGCAAAAAGTCTCTGCCAGATCTGTTACACAAGCTGTGTCAGATAGATGGCATAGAGTGGATTCGACTTTTGTATGCATATCCAGAAGAGATTACAGATGAGCTTATAGCATGTATGGCTCAAGAGCCAAAGATATGTCATTATATTGATATGCCTATACAGCATTGCAATGATGATATATTAAAGAAAATGGGACGAAAGACCAATAAGGCAGATATTTTGTCCATAGTATCAAGACTAAGAGCTGCAATGCCTGATATAGCCCTTCGTACTACACTTATTTGTGGTTTCCCAGGTGAGACTCAAGAAATGCATAATGAACTTCTTGATTTTATCAATGAAGTCTCTTTTGACAGACTTGGTTCTTTTGCATATTCAAAGGAAGATGGTACAGTGGCGGCTACTTGGGATGACCAGGTGGATGACAATCTAAAGCAGGCTTGGGTTGAGGATGTAATGAAGACTCAGCAGGCAGTCAGTGCAAAGAGTAATAAGGCAATGCTTGGCAGAAAATTTTTCGTTTTTATAGAAGGAAAGCTTCCTGAAGATGGGGTATATGTGGGCCGTACTTATAGAGACTGTCCATCTGTAGACGGCTTTATTTTTGTCAACAGTGACAGAGAGTTAGAATCAGGCCAGTTTGTCAATGCTACAATTACAGATTTTTCCGATTATGATTTAATAGGAGATATTTTATAATGAATTTACCTAATAAATTGACTCTCTTTAGAGTTATATTGATTCCATTTTTTGTATTGGCCTTACTTATTAATCCAGATAATTCTATTTGCCGATATATAGCAGATCTTATTTTCATCGTGGCATCACTCACTGATATGTTAGATGGTAAGATAGCCAGAAAATATAATCTTGTCACCAATTTTGGCAAGTTTATGGACCCACTAGCAGATAAGCTTCTTGTATGTTCTGCCATGATTTGTCTTATCTCTACTGGTCAGCTATATGCATGGATCGTTATTATTATTGTGGCAAGAGAGTTTATTATTTCAGGCTTCAGACTTATAGCTGCAGAAAATGGTCTTGTTATTGCGGCCAACATGTGGGGCAAATTTAAGACTGTTTCTCAGATGCTTATGATTATTGTTTTGGTAGCCGATATTAATCTTCCTTTCTTTGCTATATTAGGTCAGATCCTCATTTGGTTGTCTTTGGCTCTTACAGTGATTTCATTGGTAGTTTATATAGCACAAAATGTTTCAGTATTACAGGAGCAGTCATAAGTGAGAGTTATAGCTGGCAGTAGGCGGGGAATGTTGCTTAAAGCACCAGAAGGAATGAATACTCGACCTACTACGGATAGAATTAAAGAGACCTTATTTAATATGATCGCCTTTGATTTAAGTGATGCTTTGTTTTTGGATCTTTTTGCAGGTTCGGGGCAAATGGGCATAGAGGCTATCAGTCGAGGGGCAAAGGAAGCTGTCTTTATTGAGCAAGGGACCGATGCTTTTAGGGTGCTTTCTGACAATGTTAAAAAAGCATCTTTTGAAAATCAGTCAATGCTTTTAAAAGATGATATCTATGTAGGTCTTAATAAAATTAAAAATCATAAGCCTTTTGATTTTGTTTTCATGGATCCTCCCTATAATAAGGATTTTGAAAAAGAAGTTCTTGGTGTAATGAAGGATTATCCTTGTGTGAATTTATACACGACCTTTATTGTAGAGGCTTCCCTTGGTACAGATATGTCTTATGCCAGCGATTTAGGCTATACTATAGAGAAAGTTAAAACTTACAAAACAAATAAACATATTTTTTTAAAGAAGGCATAATATGAAGCGAGCAATTTATCCTGGCAGCTTTGATCCAATTACTTATGGTCATTTGGATATTATAAAAAGAGCAGCTACACTGTGCGATGAGCTTGTTATAGGTGTTTTAAATAACAAACAAAAAAATCCGTTGTTTTCGGTAGATGAACGTGTTAGTATGATAAGAGAATTGACAGAAAATTTAGACAATGTTTCTGTTACAAGTTTTGCTGGATTGACGGTTGATTTTGCCAAAGAAGTTGGGGCTTCTGGCATTATCAGAGGCCTTCGTGCTGTTACTGATTATGAAAATGAGATTCAGATAGCTCAGGCCAATAAGGCTCAATACCCAGATATTGAGACAGTTTTTTTAACTACGTCTTTGCAGTATTCTTATTTAAGTTCCACAGTTGCAAAAGAATTTGCTTCTTACGGCGGAGATATCAGCCTATTTGTTCCACCTCAGGTTATACCTCTCATCGAAAATAAATTACAACAAAAGGAGAAGTAGAGTAGGATGAGCACAAGTAAAATCGAAGATGTAATTGATCAAATCGAAGAGTACATAGATGGTTGTAAAAATTCTGCTTTTTCAGCCAACAAAATTATAGTAAATAAAGATGACTTGGATGAAATGCTTCATGATTTGCGTACAAGGACACCTGAGGAAATACGCAAGTATCAACGTATGATAGCCAATCGTGAGCAGATTTTGGCTGACGCCAAGCATCAGGCTGACAAGATTATTGCTGATGCTCAGGTACAGACCAATGAGCTTATATCAGAGCATCAGATAATGCAACAGGCATATGCTCAGGCAAATGAGGTAATCCTTATTGCTCAAAAGAATGCTCAGGAGCTTATAGACAGAGCAACAGCTGATGCAAACCAGATTAGACTTGGCGCAATAGCCTATACTGATGAGCTTTTAGCCAATATTCAACAGATTTTAAGTTCATCCATTGAGACTACCAAAAGTCGTAATGAGACTTTCCTTGCCACAATGCAGTCTTATTTGGACACTGTAGAAGCCAACAGAGCTTCATTGGTTCCGGATTCAGTTAATGCTGGAGAAAGTGATCCGGCTGCTAGTTCGGAAGCAGATCCTGTGCCAGCTCCTGCTAGCACTTCATCTCAACCTGTTGAAGATGATGACTTACCTGCATTGGATATACCAGAGCAATTTTTTAACAAAGAATAAAAATTTTCTAAGGCATCCTCAGGGATGCCTTTTTTACTAAAGGATTATTATGAGTTTAGATTTTTTACCTGTGTGCAAACAGGACTTAATAGATAGAGGAATAGATCAGCTGGATTTTGTTTACGTATGTGGGGATGCTTATGTAGATCATCCTTCCTTTGGTGCAGCTATTATATGCCGTATTTTGGAATTGCATGGTTATAGTGTTGGAATTATTGCCCAGCCTGATTTCAGGTCGGATGAGTCAGTGACAATACTTGGACAACCAAGGCTTGGCTTTTTGGTATCTGCTGGCAATATGGATTCCATGGTAAATCATTATTCTGTGTCAAAGCATAAGAGAGACTATGACAATTATTCTCCAGGGGGAAAGGCTGGACTAAGGCCGGACTATGCCACAATAGTGTATTGTAACCTTATAAGGCATACCTATAAGCATGTTCCCATTATAATCGGGGGAATAGAAGCTTCTTTGCGTAGACTGGCACATTATGACTATTGGTCTGATAAGGTGAGAAGGTCAATTCTTCTTGATTCTGGTGCCGATATTATTTCCTATGGTATGGGTGAGCGGTCTATTGTAGAGATTGCTGATTGTCTTGCCTCAGGTCTTGCTGTTTCGGATATAACATATATTGATGGCACGGTTTTTAAGACAAGGGATAAGGCATTTACAGAGGGGGCAATAATGCTTCCTTCATATGAGGAAATAAAATCAGATAAGACAACCTATGCTCAAAGCTTTTATACCCAGTATATTAACACCGATGCATTTACTGCAAAAAGACTGGTGGAAACTTATGATGGAGCTCTTTTTGTAGTGCAAAATCCACCTCAAAAGCCCCTCAGTCAGACTGAGATGGATGATGTTTATTCTATCGAGTACAATCGCACATACCATCCTATGTATGAAAAGGATGGAGGCATTCCTGCAATCAAAGAGGTTAAATTTTCCATTACAAGTAACAGGGGCTGTTTTGGAGGCTGTAATTTTTGTGCATTGACCTTTCACCAGGGGCGTATCATACAATCCCGCAGTCATGACTCTATTATAGATGAAGCCGAGCTTATAAAAGAAGATAAGGATTTCAAGGGCTATATTCATGATGTAGGTGGTCCTACTGCCAATTTCAGAAAGCCTTCCTGCAAAAAACAGCTAAAGTATGGTGTTTGTACAAATAAGCAGTGTCTTGTTCCCACCAAATGCGACAACCTGGAGGTTGATCACAGTGACTATGTAAAGCTCTTAAAGAAGCTTAGAGAAATAAAAGGAATAAAAAAGGTTTTTGTTAGGTCTGGTGTGCGCTTTGACTATGCCATGTATGATAAGGATGATACCTTCCTTAGAGACTTGTGCAGATATCATGTATCAGGCCAGTTAAAGGTGGCTCCTGAGCATGTTTCAGACAATGTGCTTTACTATATGGGCAAGCCTAATATTGCCATATACAACAAGTTCTGTGAAAAATACCAAAAGATAAATAAACAATATGACATGAAGCAGTATTTGGTGCCTTATCTTATGTCATCTCATCCCGGCTCTACATTGGACGATGCCATAGCTCTTGCCGAGTATTTGCGAGACCACCATTTATCACCAGAGCAGGTTCAGGATTTTTATCCTACACCAAGCACTATTTCTACCACCATGTACTATACAGGCATAGATCCTCGCACCATGAAGGAGGTCTATGTTTGCCGCAATCCTCATGAGAAGGCTATGCAGAGGGCTCTTATTCAATACAAGAGACCAGAAAACTATGATCTTGTTAAGGAAGCCTTGATCAAGGCCAGAAGAGAGGATCTGATAGGCTTTGAGAAGGAATGCCTTATTCCTCCAAGAAAAATTTCAGGTAACTTTAAGAAAAAAAAGGATAGCAAGATTGCCCCAGCAAAGGCTAATAAAGGCGGAAAAAATAAGGGCAAAACTAATTATAAAACAGGCACAAAGGACAAACATGAAAGAAATAATAATAGACGGCACAAATGAGAATCAGCGTCTGGATAAATATTTAAAAAGAATTTTATCCCAGGCAACATCCTCTTTTATTTATAAAATGCTTCGCAAAAAAAATATTGTCCTTAATGGAAAAAAAGCTGATGGCTCAGAAAAAATTAAAGCAGGTGATTCAGTCAAAATATTTTTTTCGGATGAGACTTATATGGCAATGACAGGAGGTGCTGCAAAGACTAACAATCTTGCCAAATTTAAAGAGATTTCATCTAATATCGATATAATCCATGAAAATGATGACTTAATCATTATCAACAAACCTACAGGATTATTATCTCAAAAGGCTGTAGAGAGTGATGTTTCTGTCAATGAAATGGCCATCTCTTATATGGTAAAGACAGGACAACTTACAGAAGAAAACTATAACATATTTCATCCATCCGTGGTTAATCGTCTTGATCGAAATACGTCAGGTATTATTCTTTTTGCAAAGAATCTTAAGGCTTCACAGTATTACAGCAAGGCATTAAAGGAGCGCAGCTGCAAAAAGCTCTATCATGCAATAGTTTTAGGAAATATTGCCGGGGCTTGTCAGATAGATGGTTACTTATATAAGGATGAAGCCACAAATAAGGTGGAGATTTTAGACAGCCCAAAGCCGTCAGCCAAAGAGATTCATACTAGCTATCGACCACTTAAACACTATAATGACTTTACTCTTATAGAAATACATTTAATTACAGGCCGTACCCATCAAATTAGAGCCCATCTGGCTTCAATAGGGCACCCAATACTTGGGGATTTTAAATATGGAAATGCATCTGTTAATAAAAAATATAAGGTGAAAAACCAGCTTTTACATGCTTACTCCATCGAATTTGAAGATGGCAGTGTCTATACGGCGTCAGATCCAAAGGAGTTTAATGTCAACTTTTAAATCAAGGGGCTTGAGAGGCTCTACTTTTGAAGAATTTATTAATAAAACAAATGAACTATATGCCGAAAATAATTTGGCTTTAATTCAAAAAATACCAACACCAATTACCCCAATAGACATGGATGGAAGGGGCCATATTACCTTGGCTTATTTTGACCAAAAGTCTACTGTTGATTATGTGGGAGCAATACAGGGAATCCCTGTTTGCTTTGATGCCAAGGAATGCAATAAAGATACTTTTCCATTACAAAATGTTCATCCCCATCAAGTGGACTTTATGAGACGCTTTGAAGGTCAGGAAGGTTTGGCCTTTATTCTCATATTTTTCAGTCATCTGGATGTATATTATTATCTCAGATTTTCGGAGCTTGATTATTTTTGGAAACGTATGAATGAAGGGGGTAGAAAAAGCTTTCGGATAGAGGAGCTTGATGACAAGTATTTTTTTAAAGCATCTGGCAATGTTTTAGTTCCTTATTTGGATATGATCAATGCAGATTTAAGCTCTAGAACTGTTGACAATAAATAGATTATTACCTATAATTCTCTTTAGTGGTTTATCACTTTATCAGACTAAAGCAAAAGTGTGGAGGTTACATGAAGAATCTAACATTGCATACACCTGAAGGTGTCAGAGATATTTATAACAGTGAATATGAGCGCAAGCTTGATGCCTTATATAAGCTGCGTCAGCTTATTAAGACTTATGGTTATATGCCTATTTCAACGCCTACATTTGAGTATTTTGATACATTTTCCAAGGAGGTAGGTACCTGTCCATCTAATGAAATGTTCAAGTTTTTTGACAGGGATGGTAATACCTTAGTTTTAAGACCAGACATAACTCCTTCTGTAGCTCGTGCTGCAGCCATGTATTTTGCTGATTGTGATGGTCCTGTCAAGCTTTCTTATGAGGGCAATGTTTTCATCAATTATCACAGCCTTCAGGGCAGGCTGAAAGAGAGCACTCAGGCAGGCTGTGAGTATATAGGTGATTCATCCTGCCAAGCAGATGCAGAAATTCTTACTATAGTTGTCAATTCTCTAAAAGAAATGGGCTTAAAAGAATTTGAGATTGGAGTAGGCCATATTGATGTGGTCCGAGGTCTTGTTGAAGCTGCGGATTTATCTGACGCAGATGAAGAAAAGCTCCTTAAGCTTATTTCAAATAAGAATTTTTTTGGTGCAAAGGATTTACTTACTTCCTTATCTGTCAGTGACAGTCTTGTTTCCCTTTTTGACATAACAGGAAAAATAATGAATTCCCCTAAAGAGTGGGAGGAGGCACTTTCCAAGGCTAAAAAATATAAAAAGGTATATGATGCTCTTGAGTATCTTACCAAGCTATATAACATCCTTGATGAAAATGGTGTCATGGATTATATATCCTTTGAGCTTGGCATGATATCAGAGTATAAATATTATACCGGCATTATTTTTAGCGGTTACTCTTATGGCGTAGGAGAGCCTCTTGTTAAGGGCGGTCGATATGACTCTCTTCTAAGCCATTTTGGCAAGGATGCTCCGGCAATAGGCTTTGCCATTACAGTTGATCAGTTAATGCTTGCTTTAGAAAGACAGTAGGTAAATTATGAGTGAAGATAGATATTTAACTTTTGCTTTGGGAAAAGGAAGACTTGCAAAGCAGACCTTATCCCTTTTTGAAAAAATAGGTATTACCTGTGAAGAAATGAAGGATCCTGATACAAGAAAGCTTATTTTTACTAATGAAGAATTAAAGCTTAAATTTTTCCTGTCAAAGGGTCCAGATGTGCCTACCTATGTGGAATATGGTGCAGCTGATATAGGTATTGTAGGCGAGGATACCATCTTAGAAGAAAATCGCAATGTTTATGAGGTCTTGGACTTAGGCTTTGGCAAATGTCGCATGTGTGTTTGTGGTCCAGCTGAGGCGGCGGAGCTTCTTAGTCATCATGAGCTTATTCGTGTTGCTTCAAAATATCCACGTATCGCAAAGGATTATTTTTACAATACCAAGCACCAGACAGTGGAGATAATCAAGCTCAATGGCTCAATAGAGCTGGCACCTATCGTAGGCTTGTCTGAGGTTATTGTAGATATAGTTGAGACAGGCTCTACTCTGCGTGAAAACGGTCTTACAGTTCTTGAAGAGGTTTGTCCTCTTTCTGCAAGAATGATTGTTAATCAGGTATCAATGAAAATGGAATATGACAGAATTACATCGCTTATAGAAAAGCTGAAGGGAGCATTATAAAATGAAAAAACTTAAGCTTACATCAGACACAATCGATAATATATTGGAGTCACTTTTAAAAAGAAGTCCTCATCAATACAGCGAGTATGAAGCTACTGTAAATGACATTATTAAAAATGTAAGAGAAAAAGGTGACGAGGCCGTTTTCGAATACACCAAAAAGTTTGATGGAGCAGACATTAATGCTTCTAATATTGTGGTTACAAAAGAAGAGATAGATGAGGCCTATGACCTTGTATCTGCTGAGCTTCTTGAGGTAATAAAAAAGTCTCTTGTTAATGTTAGGTCTTTTCATGAAAAGCAAAAACAGAATTCCTGGTTTACCTCTGAAGAAGGCATTATTTTAGGACAAAAAGTAACAGCCCTTTCAAAGGTAGGTGTCTATGTTCCAGGTGGCAAGGCAGTATATCCTTCATCGGTTCTAATGAATGTTGTTCCTGCTAAGGTTGCTGGAGTAGACACCATTTATATGACTACACCTTGCAACAAGGAGGGAAAAGTCAATCCTTCTACCTTGGTTGCTGCCAATGAGGCAGGTGTAGATGTAATCTATAAAGTGGGTGGTGCCCAGGCAATTGCATCTCTTGCCTTTGGTACAGCTTCAATTACCAAAGTAGACAAGATAGTAGGCCCGGGTAATATATTTGTTGCCCTGGCTAAGAAGGCTGTATTTGGCCATGTTTCCATCGATTCTGTGGCAGGCCCTTCAGAGATTTTAGTACTTGCTGATGAGACAGCCAATCCAACCTATGTAGCTGCTGATTTATTGTCTCAGGCAGAGCATGATGAGATGGCCTCAGCTATACTTGTTACCACCAGTGAAAAGCTGGCTTCAGAGGTAGAGTCAGAGATAAAAAGATTCGTAGAGATTTTATCTCGCAAGGACATTATTCAAAAATCTCTTGATAATTTTGGTTATCTACTTGTGGCTGACAATATGAAGGATGCTATAGACTGTGTCAATGCCATCGCATCAGAGCACTTGGAGATAGTTACTGCAAATCCATTTGAGACAATGACATTTATAAAAAATGCTGGAGCAATTTTCCTGGGACAGTATTCCTCTGAGCCATTGGGAGATTATTTTGCGGGACCAAATCATGTCCTTCCAACTAATGGTACGGCGCGATTTTTCTCAGCCTTGTCTGTAGATGATTTTATTAAAAAATCAAGCATTATATCTTATTCAAAGGAAGCTTTGCAGGCAGTGTATCCAGACATTGTCAAGTTTGCAAACAATGAGCAGTTGACGGCACACGCCAATTCAATTAAAGTAAGATTTGAAGATATTTAAGGTGAAATTATGACAGAAGAAAGAAGAGCAAGGATTGCCCGCAAAACAAAAGAAACAGATATAACAATAGATTTTGCTGTGGATGGAACAGGACAATGCACAGTTAGCTCGGGCATAGGTTTTTTTGACCATATGCTGGATGGCTTTACAAGACATGGCCTTTTTGATCTAACAGCTGAGATTAAAGGGGATTTGCAGGTAGACTGTCATCATACAATAGAGGATACTGGCATTGTTCTTGGCACTGCCATCAAAAAAGCCATTGGTTCAAAGGTTGGTATAAAGCGATATGGTTCTTGCATTTTACCAATGGATGAGACCCTTGTCTTGTGTGCAGTTGATTTAAGCAATAGGCCTTATTTTGTTTTTGACGGAGACTTTCCAACAGAAAAAATCGGTTATATGGATACAGAAATGGTCCGGGAATTTTTCTATGCCATATCTTATTCTGCTGGCATGAATTTGCATATAAAGGTTTTAAATGGTGGCAATTCCCATCATATGTGCGAGGCTATGTTTAAAGCATTTGCAAAAGCACTTGATGAGGCTACTGTTATAGACCCAAGAATTACAGATATTTTATCTACAAAAGGGGCACTTTAATGGAGCATAAAAATATAGTAGCGACTATATATATAAAGGATGGAATGGCTGTAAAAAGCCCATCCGAGATGGACATCAAATATAATGTTTTAGAGCTGGCTGGAGTTTATGATGATAGTGGTGTAGACAAGATTATATGCTACGATTTGTCTGACACTGATGAGGAGCATGAGCGTAATCTTCTTGTTATTAGGGAGATTAACAGAACAATACAGATTAAAACTGCCGGTGGCGGTAACATTAAGCGATTAGAGGACGTCAAAAAGTTTTTATATGCAGGCTGTGTAGAGGTTATTTTAAATGGCTCAAAGCCTGAATCTATAGGACTTATTCAGGAGGCGGCATCGCGTTTTGGCGCTGAAAAAATGCTGGTGTCACTTAAAACAGTTGATTTCCTTTTTAAAACAGCAGATTTTCTTGCAGACAATGTTCATGAAATATTAATTATGAATCCATCTCTTTTGGAGGGCTTGGAAAATATTACCAGCATTCCTTATATCGTTGAAGTTAAGGAATTTGATTTTAACTATGTAAGTAATTTACTTAAGTCAGATAAGATTCGCGGCATTTCAGGAGCATTTATTAATGATACTTCTACAGATATTATGAATCTTAAATGCGAACTTTCTGATGCTGGCATTAAGATGGACAATTTTGAGCCGAAGCTTTTATGGGCTGATTTGAAGAAGGACCCACAGGGGCTTGTGCCTGTTGTAGTACAGGATTTTCAGACCAACGAAGTCCTCATGGTTGCCTACATGAATGAGGAGGCTTTCAATAATACGGTTAGAGTGGGAAAGATGACCTATTGGTCTCGATCTCGCAATGAGCTTTGGCTTAAAGGACTTACTAGTGGTCACTTCCAGTATGTTAAGTTCCTAACAGCTGATTGTGATTATGACACTATTTTAGCTAAGGTTTCTCAGGTTGGAGCAGCCTGCCATACAGGCTCTTATTCTTGTTTTTTTAATGAGATTATAAAAAAAGAATATACTGAGAGAAATCCACTAAAGATTTTTGAAGAAGTCTATGGTATAATTTTAGACCGCAAGGCTAATCCAAAAGAGGGGTCTTATACAAATTATCTTTTTGATCAGGGCCTTGATAATATTTTGAAAAAAGTAGGTGAAGAAGCAACCGAGCTTGTTATAGCTACCAAGAATGATGATACTGAGGAGATTCGTGATGAGATATCAGATTTTCTTTATCACATGATGGTTCTTATGGTAGAAAAGGGTATCAAGTGGGAAGATGTTGTTTCAGAGCTTGCTGGTCGTTAGGAGTCTATGAAAAAATTAGCATTACCAGACGATATAATGATGCAGATTGACAAGCCAGCACGTTATATCGGCAACGAGTTTAACAGTGTAGTTAAAAATCCTGCTGACGTAGATATTAGGATTGCAATGTGTTTTCCTGATGTCTACGAGGTGGGGATGTCTCATCTTGGCATTGCCATTTTGTATGACATGTTCAACAGAAGAGAAGATACATATTGTGAAAGGGTATATTCACCTTGGCCTGATTTGCACAAGCTGATGAAGGAAAGGAATATACCCCTTTTTGCATTAGAATCGCAAGATGCCATTAAGGATTTTGATTTTATTGCCATGACGCTGCAATACGAAATGTGTTATACCAATATACTTCAGATTCTTGATTTGGCTGGAGTGGCTCTTTTGCAAATGGATAGGAGCGATAATGAGCCTATAGTTATTGTTGGTGGCCCATGCGCTACCAATCCGGAGCCAATAGCAGATTTCGTTGATATAGTATATGTAGGAGAGGGTGAGACAAGCTATGACGCCCTCCTTGATCTATATAAAAAACATAAAAATGCTGATGCTGGCTTTAATAGAGCAGCTTTTCTTAGAGAGGTTTGCAAAATACCTGGCCTTTATGTGCCATCTTTATACCAGGTCTCTTACAAGGAGGATGGCACAATTGCCTCATTTTCTCCATTATATGAAGACGTTCCTGCTGTCATTGAAAGACAGGTTGTTACAGATATGGATGCCTCGGTATACCCAACAAAGATGCTTATTCCTTTTGTAAGGGCCATTCAGGACAGAGTTGTTTTGGAGATACAGCGAGGTTGTATCAGGGGCTGCAGATTTTGTCAGGCGGGCATGATTTACAGACCTAACCGTGAGAAGTCTGTAGATGTATTGAAAAAACAGGCTAAGGAGCTTTTGGCCTCTACAGGTCACGAGGAGATTTCCCTTTCGTCTCTTTCATCCAGTGATTACCATGCATTGGGAGAACTGATGGATTTTCTTATTGATGAGTGCTTGTCAGAGGGTGTCAATGTATCACTTCCATCTTTGCGTATAGATGCATTTTCTCTTGATGTAATGAAAAAGGTCCAGGATGTGCGCAAAAGCTCTATTACCTTTGCCCCAGAGGCTGGTTCTCAGCGTATGCGTGACGTAATTAATAAGGGCCTTACTAAAGAGGATATCTTAGGCGGCGCAAATTTGGCCTTTAAAGGTGGTTGGAACAAGGTTAAGCTATATTTTATGCTTGGCTTGCCTACAGAGACTGACGAGGACATGAAGGCTATTCCCCGCCTTGCCAATGATATAGCGGTAGAATACTATGCTAATATTCCAAAGGAAGAAAGAAATGGTAAGTGTCAGATTACTATTTCTACATCATTTTTTGTACCGAAGCCTTTTACACCATTTCAATGGGCACCAATGTATGAGGCAGGAGAATACCTGCGTCGCGCCAAGGTTGTTAATGACGAGATGAAAGCCCAGCTTAATCAAAAGTCCTTAAAATATAACTGGCATCATTCGGATGTTACAGTCTTAGAAGGCGTTTTTGCAAGAGGTGACAGGAGATTGGCATCAGCAATTTTAGATGCATATAAGAGTGGTTGTTTCTTTGATGCCTGGGGCGAGTATTTTGATTATGACAAGTGGCTTGCAGCTTTTGAAAAAAATAATATTTCTGTTGAATGGTATGCTTACAGACAGCGCGATTTAGATGAAATACTACCATGGGATTTTATTGACTGTCATGTCAGCAAAGATTTTTTAAAGCGTGAATGGAACAATGCTTTAAGTGAAAAAGTTACACCAAATTGTAAAATGCAATGTTCGGGCTGCGGCTCGGCATTTATGAAGACGGGGGTGTGCCATGCGCGTTAGAATTAAGTTTGAAAAAACAGGAGTTAATAAATACGTAGGTCACCTAGATCTTATGCGTTTTTTTCAAAAGGCAGTAAAAAGAGCTAATCTTCCTATAAGATATTCTGAAGGCTATAATCCTCACCAGATTATGTCCTTTGCTGCTCCTCTTGGTGTTGGAGTGACATCTGTGGGCGAGTATATGGATATTGATATAAAGGAGGACCTTCCATCTAAAAAGGCAATCGAAGCCCTCAATGCAAATATGGTTGATGGAATTGTTATTAAAACCTTTCGTTATTTGCCAGATGATGCTGAGAAATGTATGACAGCTGTTTCAGCAGCAAGCTATAGGGTTTTATATAAAAATACAGATGATGAGGCTAATTTTGTCAAAAATCTGCCTGAATTAAAAGCTGCTTTCTTTGATAATGCAGCTTCTATTCTAGTGACTAAGGAGACGAAAAAGGGCTCAAGAGATATTGATTTAAAGCCTCTCATTTACCAGTTTGATTTGGAATACGAAGAGGGCTCATACGTATATAATTTATGTCTGTCTTCGGGTTCTACAAACAATATTAAGCCAGAGCTTGTAATTTCAGCCTTCCATAAATATGTAGGTTTGCCAGATTGCGACAGAATCACCCTTGATATAATGAGACTAGATATGTTTACAGGTCCAGCTGATGCCCTTGTTTCTTTGGGAGATCTTGGAGATGAGCATTAATAAAATAGTTGTAGCAAGGGGTTTGTTTAATAATATTAGCTGTCAGGTTCTTGTATCCTTTAATGCCGCAGATAAGCCTTACGATATTGTTGTATTATCCCACACTTCAGTAGGCAGTCAGCATAAGGCTCTTGTTGAAAAAGTGCTAAGCTTTGATGAAGCATGCATAGTAAAGCTTGATACTGGGCTGAAGGCTTATATAAAAAATAAAAACCTTATTCCTGATTTATTTACTAGTCGTCTTTCAGATAAAAAGATGGCTTGTCAAGGGGACACTTTTGATGTGATTATTACTCAGGATCCTAAGCTTAATAAGCCTGCCTCCTGTAAGATGATAATAGAGAAGTGTTTATCTCAAACAGATTATATTATTGATATTTTGACTAAGGGCTGTCTGGATGTAGAAATTGTCTCAGATGAGCCTTTAGATACTTTAAGGGAATATCGCTTATATCAAGACGAGATTACAAGCCTTTGGGATTTGTATGGTTTTTCTTCCATTATTGAAAAGACATTATCAAGACAGTCATATTTTAAAGGTGATGGCAATCTTGTCTTTGATTTTACGGAAGCCATGGCAATAATAGATGTTAACAGTGGTGGAAATAGGAAGAAGACAAGGGCAATCGACAATGATAAGCTTGCACTAACAGAAGCCTTTAGGCAAATAAGATTAAGGTCTGTTTCTGGAATGATATTGATTGATTTGCTTAAGGTTACTGCGGAGGAAGAGGCAGAGCTTTTAAGCTTTGCAAAGGGCCTTGCTAAAGATGATTACATGACATGCCTGGTTCATGATATTACAGGTCTAGGTATCATGGAAATCACAAGAACGAGAATTTTTAGTCCTTTGGCAGAGGCAATTGCTGCTAAAGAGGATTAATTGCTATAGGCATGAGCTTTAAGTCATATAGTGTTTTGATTGATATAATTTTTGAAAAAATTCGTACAATTTAGTTGACGAAGGTAAATCCCTATGGTATTATCTATGAGTATGCCGCTCAGTGTGGTTATGTGAAGTGTGATTGTTGTTAATCACCACCGAAACTGGCGAGTAATGATAAAAAGGAGGAGCAACCATGTACGCAATTATTGCAACAGGTGGTAAGCAGTACAAAGTTTCTGAAGGCGATATCATTACCATTGAAAAGCTTGGTGTAGAAGCAGGCGAGAAGGTTACATTTGATCAGGTTCTTGCAGTATCTGATGCAGATCTTAAGATCGGTGAGCCTACAGTAGCTGGCGCTACAGTTGAGGCATCTGTCGTTAAAGAAGGCAGAGGTAAGAAAGTAATCGTTTACAAGTACAAGAGAAAATCAGGTTACCACAAGAAGAATGGCCACAGACAGTCATTCACACAGGTTAAGATCGAGAAGATCAACGCTTAATTCTTATGGTAAGCGTTATTATTTCCAAGTGCGGTTCGGATTACATAGGATTATCATTTGAGGGGCATGCAGGCTTTGCTAAAAGAGGCAAAGATATTGTATGCGCAGCTGTATCTGTCCTGGTTATTAATACACTTAATAGCTTAGAGAAGTTTACTGAGGATGGTTTTTCTTATGAAGCTGCAAAAGATGGCGGTTATTTGACTGCTACATTTGAAGAAGGCATGTCCGATGCAGGCAGGCTGTTGCTTGACAGCATGTGTCTTGGCTTGGAAAACATTGAAAAAGACTATAGTAGCAAGTACATAAAGCTACAATACAATGAGGAGGTGTAAGACATGTTACAGATGAACCTTCAGTTCTTCGCTCATAAAAAGGGTGTTGGCTCTACAAAGAACGGTAGAGATTCAGAGTCTAAGAGATTAGGCGCTAAGAGAGCAGATGGTCAGTTCGTAAAGGCTGGCAATATTCTTTACAGACAGCGCGGTACCAAGATTCTTCCTGGTAAGAATGTAGGTCTTGGCGGAGATGATACACTTTTCGCTTTAACAGACGGTGTACTTCGTTTCGAAAGAAAAGGAAGAGACAAGAAGCAGGCTTCTGTCTATCCAGTAGAACAGTAATTATGTTTGACTCGACTGAATATTTTATTTAGTCGAGTCATTTTAGTTTTATCATTTCATCTAATGCTTCTTAGATGCAGAAGTTGTATCTGGTAGGAGATATTTGACCTTGGATCCAGATATTTTGTTTTTATATAGATTAAAGGAGATTTTTATGTTTGCTGATAGAGCAAAGATTCTTATAAAATCAGGTAAAGGTGGCGATGGACATGTTAGCTTTCGTCGTGAAAAGTATGTGCCAAATGGCGGCCCAAATGGCGGCGATGGCGGCAAAGGTGGCGATATTATTTTTGAAATCGATCCAGGTATGAATACCCTGGTAGACTATCGTCATAAGCGCAAGTTTGCAGCCCAAGCCGGTCAGGAAGGTGGCAAGGATAATTGCCATGGCAAGAACGGCGAAGATATGGTATTAAAGGTGCCTGAAGGTACAGTTATCATGGATGCAGCCAGCGGCAAGGTTATTGCAGATATGTCGGGAGACAATAAGAGACAGGTCGTTTTGCCAGGTGGTAAGGGTGGCCTTGGCAACCAGCATTTTGCTACATCTACTATGCAGGCACCTAAATATGCAAAGCCTGGCATAGATGCAATAGAGCTTGAAGTAATCTTGGAGCTTAAAGTTATTGCTGATGTAGGTTTGGTTGGCTTCCCTAACGTAGGTAAATCAACATTTCTTTCAAGAGTAACAAATGCTGAGCCTAAAATCGGAAATTATCATTTTACAACTCTTTCACCTAATCTTGGTGTTGTGGATGTGGATGATATTAATGGTTTTGTTATAGCTGATATTCCAGGTCTCATAGAAGGAGCATCTGAAGGAATAGGCCTTGGCCATGAGTTCTTACGCCATATTGAACGTACCAAGGTTATTATTCACATGGTAGATGGCGCTTCAGTTGAGGGAAGAGATCCAGTGGAGGATATCAAGACTATTTCATCTGAGTTAGAAGCCTATGATCCTAATTTGCTTAAAAAGCCTCAGGTTATTGCAGCTAACAAGATGGATGTTTTAGGAGAAGATGGTAATGCTGTTTTAGATAAGCTTAAGGCGGAGTTTGAGCCTAAGGGAATTCATGTGTATTCTATTTCAGCAGTTTCAGGAACAGGTCTTAAGGAGCTTTTATATGAAGTTGTTCGTCTTCTTAAGGAATGTGATGAGGCCCCTATAGTTTATGAGCAGGAATTTGATCCTACTATACGTGTATTCGACAGTGAGCCATACACCATTGAAATTAATGATGAGGGCGACTATGTTGTAGAAGGACCTCGAATTGAAAAAATGCTTGGATATACTAATCTTGAGTCAGAAAAAGGATTTTTATTTTTCCAAAACTTTCTTAAGGAACAGGGCATCTTAAAAGAACTTGAAGAAAAAGGTATTAAAGACGGAGATACAGTTCGTATGTATGGTCTTGTATTTGACTATTATAAATAAGAGGTAAAATTATGAATAATAAACAAAGAGCTTATTTATCATCGCTTGCAGCAGATATGTCACCTATTTTACAGATAGGCAAGGCATCCATTTCACCAGAATATACTCTTGCTGTGGATGAGGCATTAGAAGCCAGAGAGCTTATTAAAATCAATGTTCTAAAAAATTGTTTTGACGATCCAAAGGAAATTGCACAGGTTTTAGCGGAGAGAACACATTCTCAGGTTGTTCGTGTTATAGGACGTAAGATTATTTTATACAGAGCAGCCAAAAAGCCTACTATAAAGCTGCCACAATAGAGGTGGTATTATGGCCAAAATTGGAATTTACGGGGGCACCTTTAATCCTGTACATAATACACATATAGCTATTGCCCAAGCTGCTTATGAGCAATATAAGCTAGATAAAGTCATTTTTTTAATTACAGGACAGCCACCACACAAGGCAACTAATATAGACATTGCAGATTCCTGTAGATTGGATATGCTCCGTCTTGCTATCTCAAATATTCCATATTTTGAAATAGATAATAGAGAATTGTATCGACCAGGCAAGAGCTATTCATATATTACGTTTACTGAGCTTAAATCAGAATTTAATGATGACGAGCTTTACTTTATCATGGGTAGTGATAGCCTGATTAATTTCAAAAATTGGGTAAAACCTGATGTAATATCTGCGGCAGCTAGAGTGCTTGCAGTTCCCAGAAAGGGAGATAGTGAGGATGATATTAAAGAAGCTTTAGAATATAACAGGCAGCATTTTTCAGGCAGCTTTGACATTATTGACTTTTCGCCTACGTCTCATGCCTCATCTTACATTCGTGAAGGTATTTGCCAAGGAAAAGATGTCTCACAGATTTTGCCTGAAAAAGTATATTCATATATATTGGATCATAATTTATATGCAGCTCATTACTATGATTTTAACGATGTTACCAATTTGCAAAAAGAAATGCGAAATGAGCTTAAAAATGGTCGATATATTCATACTCTAGGTGTAGCTAATATAGCATATTCCCTTGCTATAAAATGGAATTATCCAGCATTAAATGCAATGGTAGCGGGCATGTTACACGATTGCGCAAAGTGTCTTACAGATGAGAAGCGCATATCCATATGCAAAAAAAATAATATTCCAATAAATGAAGCTGAAGCGAAATCGCCTCAATTATTGCATGCCAAGGTGGGAGCCTATCTTTGTAAGGAAAAATATAAGATAGAAGATAAGCAGATTATCCATGCTATTGAAGTACACACTACTGGTTGCCCTAATATGTCTCTTTTGGATAAGATTATCTACATAGCAGATTATATAGAACCAGGACGTGACAAGCAGCCGCGGTTAAGCATTCTTAGAAAAGTAGCTTTTGAGGACTTAGATCAATGCTTGTATATGATTTTGGAAGACAGTGTGGAATATTTACTGGATGACGGGGCTTGCATAGATGATATGACATTAAAGACCTATAATTATTACAAAACGCAAAGGAGAAACAATTCATGAATTCAAGAGAGATGGCAAAACTTGTATGTAATGCTTTAGATGATAAAAAAGCAATTGACATTAAGGCAATAGATATTTCAAATGTATCTGTATTGGCAGACTACTTTATTGTAGCTTCAGCAGCCAATCAAAATCAATTGTTAGCTATGCAGGATGAGGTTGATAGAATTCTCTATGAAAATGGAATTAATGCAAAAAGCATTGAAGGAAACAGACAATCAACCTGGATATTGATGGATTATGAAGATATTATTGTACATCTGTTTTCAGAAGAGGATAGACTCTTCTATAATCTTGAAAGAATATGGCAGGATGGAGTAATAATTGATGCTGCTGAGCTTTAATGCAGTGGTAGAAATTCTCCCTATTAAGTGCTAATGAAGGTGAGGATTACAATTATATTTTTTTGAACTCCTGAAAGTATTTAGGAAGTTTTAGATCATGCATATTAATCACAATCATAAAAATCCTTATTAAGATTAATATACCGACCTCCAAAAGTTAGACTAAAAAGATCTAACGATTGGAGGTCGGTATTTTTATGGCTAAATATAGCTATAATTTTAATATTGAAAAATTAAATTATAAATGACTTAAAAGAATCTAAAGACCCCAAACACCTTGCCCAAAATAGTACAAGAAGGAACAATAATGGGATCCATATTATCATTTTCTGGCTGTAAACGTATATGTCCATCTTCCTGATAGAAGGTCTTAACAGTAGCTCCATCCTCTATTAAGGCAACTACCATATCACCATTTTTAGCAGAATCACATTGGCGAACAAGAATGGTATCTCCATCCAATATGCCTGCATTAATCATGGATTCGCCCTTTACCTTGAGCATAAATGACTGCTCATTTGGCATGTGCTCAGCAGGAATAGGAAAATACTCCTCGATATTTTGTACAGCTAGAAGGGGCTGGCCGGCAGCAACACGACCTATAACTGGTACATTAACAACTTCACGGCGGACAAGATTAAAATTGTCATCAACAATCTCAATGGCACGTGGCTTAGATGGATCGCGCCTGATATAGCCATTTTTCTCCAAAGTCTCAAGATGAGAGTGTACAGATGAAGTAGACTTAAGATTGCAGGCATCACACAACTCTCGAACTGTAGGAGGATAACCTTTATTTAAAATTTCTGTTTTAATAACTTCTAAGATTTCTCGCTGCTTGGCAGATATTTTTCCGTATGACATAAAAAACTCCTTTCTTTATATACAATACCTTATCACAGCAAACAATCGTTTGTCAAACAAGTTTTCCGAAATTTTGTTCGAAAAAGATATTGACAAACAACTGTTTGGGCGATAATATGTTCGTAGAACAAATGTTTAACGCAGTGGTTAATACCCAAATCTCTAAAGGTAAGTCAAGTTAGGAGCTAACAACTGAGACATCCTTATTTTTTTAGTATTGGAAAAGATACGGAGATTGTTAACATATGCTAAGGATTAACCTTTGAGTTTTATCGTGTCTTAAGGAATAAAAGGAGTCAGTTATGAGATGCCAATCAATGAAGAGAAGATTAGTAAAAAAAGAGTTAATTATATTTTTCCTTATTGTTCTTTTTGCTCTTTTTAGTTTTATATTTTTTAGTTCATTATCAAAGGCTCAAAGTAGCCAGCAGGTGACTACACATTATATCAGCTATGAAGTGCAGTCTGGTGACACATTATGGTCTATTGCAGATGAGTATATGACGCCTGAAGATCATAGTAAAACTGAATATATAAAAAAAATAAAAGAACTAAATCATATGCTTTCAGATGATATAACTGCAGGAAATTATCTTATTTTATCTTGTAATAGTTATGAATAGAATAAGTCAATAATAAGAGCTCTTGCATGGCATTGCAAAGTCTTTTATATATCCTAAAGGTTTTGTAGAAATAGAGAATATGTTAAAATATTATCTGTTAAGAGATTTTAATTCAGTGGTTTAATTTGCTCGCTGCAAAGCCTTAGCAAATCTTTACCATTGTATAAAAAGTTTTGACTTAATTTTATAAAACCGGAGTTATTGCCAATGTTACGTTTTTTATATGCTATTATTGCCAATGCAAAAAGAGGACCACGCATTCTTCCAACAATGCGTAAGATGATTAAGCATAAGGATAAATATTCTCTAAAGACACGCTATGCTTACGCATTACGTCTCATAAGATACTTAAAAAAATCTGCACGTATTACAACAGAGGTATATGGCAGTGAAAATTTACCCCAGGAGGGAGGCTATGTTATGTATCCTAATCACCAGGGTAAGTATGATGCCTTAGGGATAATTTATGCTCATCATGAGCCATGTACATTTGTTATGGATAAGGCTAAGTCTTATGGCTTTTTAGTTAGAGAACTAGTGGATTTACTGGATGCCAAAAGACTTGATTTAAATAATGTGAGACAAAATTTTAAAATAATGAATCAGATTACAGAAGAAGTTAAGGAAGGGGCTAGGTTTATTTTATTTTCTGAAGGTGGTTATGCAAATAATGGCAACCTAGTTCAGCGATTTAAGCCAGGTAGCTTTAAGTGTGCTATGAGAGCTCAGGTGCCTATAGTTCCGGTTACACTTATAGATTCGTATTTAGCTTTTAATAGTTTTAAGTTAGGCCCAGTAACAACTAAGGTAATTTTCCTCGAACCTATATATTATGACGAATATAAAGATTTAAAAACCCATGAAGTTGCAGATATTGTTAGAAGCCGCATAATTAACACCATGGAGCAATATGGAGTATTTGAAAATGATCCAGAAAAAGAAATGCTTGCCAATATTGATGATTGAGTTACAGCCTTTTTCTTTTATCTTTACAAATTTGAAGGAGAAGTGTAATATATAAAAAGAAACATATCTATCGGATAAATATCTGTTTTACCGATAGATAGTATAGCGAAAGGTATATTATGGGCAAAGATTCAGAGTTTTATAAGGACAAAAACAAAAAGCAATTAATTAAATATAGGGATTTACTTTCTCAATTACCACCATTGGCCCAGGACTATTTATATTCAAAGGAACATACGGCTCAGACTTCTACATTAATTTCTTATGCTTACGATTTGCTTACTTTTTTTCGATTTTTAAAAAAGCAAAATCCTGTAATTGCTAAGACTGAAATAATAAAAATTGATTATGAGCTACTTAATAAAGTGACCTTTAGAGATATTGAAGAATACATGCGCTATCTTACATTGAGCCTTGATAATGAAGCCCATGCTAATGGACCAAAGGCTGTTGCCAGAAAAATGTCACCTCTTAGAGGCATGTTTAAATATCATTATGTTCGAAAAAATATATCTGATGATCCAACAGTTTTGGTTGAATTACCAAAGCTTAAAAAAGACAAAAATATTATTCGAATGAATAACTATGAGGTTCAGGCCATATTGGCAGCTATTGAATCTGGTAATTGCTTCCTTACTGAACACCAAAAGAAATACAATCAAAAAACAAGACAACGTGATTTGGCAATTCTTACATTGATGCTTAATACAGGAATTCGTGTATCAGAATGTAATGGCTTGGATATAAATGACATTGATTTGAATGTTAATTCTTTAACAATTGTAAGAAAAGGTGGCGGACAGGATATTCTTTATTTTAATAGCGAGATTCATGATGTTTTACAAGACTATATAAATGGTGAAAGAACCTACATTAATCCAGTTGAAGGTCATGAGAAGGCACTCTTCTATTCTATGCAGGGTAAGAGAATAAGTGTGGATTCAATAGAAAACCTTGTGAAGAAATATGCAAAGCTTGTGGTGCCTAATAAGAAAATTACGCCTCATAAGCTTCGTAGTACTTATGGTACTGCCCTATATCGTGAAACGGGCGATATAAGGCTCGTAGCGGACGTATTGGGCCATGAGAATATCAATACTACCATTGACTACTATGCGGCTATTGAGGACGAACATAAGAAGCAGGCAGCTTCTGCTGTAGATTTTAGAAAAAAAGATATTATATTTGACAATAAAAAACATTAGAAGCTCACTAATGCATAGATAATATGCATTAGTGAATTTATTTAACTGAGTAGCCGAAATTTATCGTCCTCTAAGTATTAAAGGAAATGGGACAAATAATATTGACTAATTGATTTTGATTCGGTTGGAGTTCACAAGACTATTGAGTTGATTCCTTTATTTCCCTGATAGCTTCTTTATTAAGTCTACAAAATAATCTGGCAAAGGTGCTTTTGTTTCAATATAAGAAAGGCTGACTGGATGAATAAATCCTAATGTTTCAGCATGTAAAGATTGTCCTGTAAGCTTATATGGGCATTTGGCTGGTCCATATAAGTCATCTCCTAAAAGGGGATGTCCTATGGATGCCATATGTACTCTGATTTGGTGAGTACGGCCTGTTTCCAATTTAAATTCCATAAGAGAATAGCCCTTATATTGCTCTAATACCTTAAAATGAGTCACAGCATTTTTGCCATTTGCCACTACAGCCATTTTTTTACGGTCCTTTGGGTTACGTCCTATAGGAGCATCTATGAGGCCTTCTTCGTCCTTAAAATTGCCAATAACAATCCCTTTATAAATCCTATTAACGGAATGTTCTTTGATTTGAGCTGCTATATGATTATGGGCATAATCATTTTTACATACTAAAAGTGAACCAGTAGTGTTCATGTCTATTCTATGAACAATACCAGGGCGTATTTCGCCATTTATCCCTGACAAAGAATCCTTGCAATGATATAGTAAGGCGTTAACTAAAGTGCCTGAATAATGGCCTGGAGCTGGATGCACCACCATTCCCTTTGGTTTATTGACTACAATAAGGTCATTATCTTCATAAAGTATATCTAGAGGAATATTTTCCGCTTCAATAGCTACTTCCTTTACAGGCTCTGCACTAAGGATTATTTCATCGCCAAGTCTGGTTTTATATTTGCTTTTTACCATATTTCCATTAACTAAAACAAAGCCATTATCAATTGCTTTTTGATAATGGCTTCTTGATTTTTCAGGAAATACTGAAGCTAGAAATTTGTCAATACGAAGATCACAATCTGCTGTGTCTTCAATTATATATTGTAATTCTTCCATATTATTTGAACTTAATAGAGGCGGATATTTCTTCAAAATCCTGATCCTTATAATAGAAAAGGATTAGTAAAATGAGAAGTATCACTGAACAGGTAACATATATATCAGCTACATTAAAAACAGGAAAGTTGATAAGTGAAAAATACAAAAAATCAACTACGTAGTGATTTAAAATTCTGTCAATATAATTGCCAATAGCACCAGCGATGATGAATATAATAATATATTGTAAAGGCAAATATTTTTTATTAAAAGGTAGCCTATATAAAATGAAAAATAAAATAGCTACAAGTATTGGTGTTAATATGGCAAAGAATATCTGCTTGCCTTCAAGCATGGAAAATGCAGCTCCTGTATTTTCCAAATAATGAAGTTGAAATATTCCCTGTATGAGAATAATATCAGACTTATCTTTTAGCATGTTTACAGCTAAATATTTGCTGGCTTGGTCTAATATAATAAGTGCTACGATGAGAACCAAGCTTCCTATGATAAATTTTAACTTATTTCTTTTGATATCCATAATATCTATAATACCTTTTCGATAGCTTTTAATAAGTCTGAATCAGTGAAATCTTCATAAATATCTGCCTGCCCTATACCTTTTAAAATTATAAATTTGACTTTCCCAGCTTTCATTTTTTTATCAGACTTGGATGCTGCAAGAATATCTGAAGCATTAATATCCTCTACCTTAGCGGGTAAATCATATGAGGCACAAAGATCATTAATATTATTTACTTCATCAGCAGTTAAATATCCTAATTGAGCAGATAAATAATTGGCACAAATCATTCCCAGACCAACACACTGACCATGACCTAATTTAAAATTAGATAATTTTTCGATGGCATGTCCCAATGTATGCCCATAATTAAGATAGGCTCTAATTCCTTGTTCGGTTGGATCAATTTCAACCACATACCCCTTAATTTTACAGCACTCATAAATCATGGTTGATACAGTATCTATATCAAGTGATTTTACAGCATTTACATTGTCTTTTAGCCAAAAATAAAAATCCTTATTTTGAATAAGAGCACTTTTAATAACTTCACCCATACCACAGGCAAAATTATAAGAATCTAGGGTAGTTAAAGCCCCTGTATTGATATATACTATTTTAGGCATATAAAAGGCCCCAACCATGTTTTTGTATTGATTAAAGTCTACTCCAGTTTTACCGCCTATACTTGAATCTACCTGGGATAAAAGTGTAGTGGGTACTTGAATAAAATCAATACCACGCATATAGGTAGAGGCAGCAAAGCCTGTTAAATCGCCTACTACGCCTCCGCCCAGAGCTATTAAAAGGCTATGACGGGTGAAATGATGCTGTATTAGGAATTCATACAAATCTTGTACAGTAGATAAATTTTTGGAACATTCACCAGCCTGAAAAATAAAAGTATGAATTGGACAGGAAATGACATCAAGTAAGGATTTTATCTGCTTAGAGTATAGCGGCGCTACATTAGTGTCGGTAACAATACATAAATTATCATATTTTTTTTCTGTATCTGATTGAAATAAAGAGGGCAAATCAGAAAAGTCACTACGTATATGAATATTGTAGCATGGGTGGCCTTCTTTATTAATTAGTAAATCGTATACCATGTAATCTCCTAAAAAAAGCACCAGATAAAAATCTGATGCTTAAAAAATTAAAATCCTGTCTGAATTCCTGCAAAATCAAAGGAATCTACTATTCCGGCTAAATCACCAGACAACTCAACTCCAGATGGAGTGATTATGAAAATATAATCTTCAACTCTTTGCAAATTACCATCGATAGCATAGCAGGTACCGCATGTAAAATCGATAAGTCTTTGTGCTACTCCGAGATCAAGGCCCTTCATATTAAGAAGAACTGTTCTGTCTGCTAATAGTGTCTCGGAAATCTCCTTAGCATCATCAAAACTTGTAGGCTTAATAACACATACTTCCATTACAGTGCCCCTTCCCTTATTTCGCATAGGTGTAATTTTAGGAGAAGGCTTAGGCTGCTTAACCTCTTTTTCAGCTACATTTTTAAAGGATTTGTTTTTAGCAGGAGCTTCTTCCTTTGAAGATGTAAACTTATTAAAGAATGAACCTCTTTCTTCTTCATCCTCATCATAAATCTCGTCATCATCGTAGTCATCAAACTCATCATCGCCAAGACGCATAGCATCTAAAATTGATTCAAACATATCTTACTCCTTCGACTATTTGATATTATAGTTACGAGCACCGAATATGGCAGTGCCAACTCTAACGTGGGTGGCTCCTTCTTCTATGGCAATCTCAAAATCTCCAGTCATACCCATAGATAAAATAGTCATATCAATATTATTATAGTTTTCCCTTGCTATGTCAACCGATAAATCCTTTATTTTGTGAAAAATCGCCCTGTTATCTTCTGCAACCACAACATTTGGTGCTATTGTCATAAGACCCTTTACCTGAATGCCGTCTAAATGAGTAATTTCTTCACAAAATCTTTTAACTTCGTCTAATTTCAAGCCAAACTTGGATTCTTCCTCGGCTGCATTGACCTCAATAAGTACAGGCTGAACTATGCCCTGCTTTTTCGCATGTATGTTAATTTCTTCTGCCAATCGGTAAGAATCAACTGAATGGATAAGGCCTACCTTGCCGACGATATATTTTACCTTATTGCGCTGCAGATGACCTATCATATGCCAATTAATATCATTTGGCATAGCCTCAATTTTGCCAGTAAGCTCCTGGACCTTATTTTCACCAAATTCTCTAATACCAGCATCATAGATGATTTGTAAATCTTCTATTGGCTTTGTTTTGCTTACAGCAATTAGTGTGACCTCACTTCTATCACGACCAGCTCTTTCGCAAGCGGCAGAGACCCGTGCTTCAACATCTTTTAAATTATCCAGTAACATATCAAAAATCCTCCTGTAGGTTTATTATAATTCCTACTAAATATATATCGTAAGAATTGTTTAAATTATTAGTTTATTATTGAATTTTCTGTAACTTCTTCTCCTTGAAGAACAATATGATCATACATGGATATGCCATATTCTGTACCAGTCTTAATAATAGAATAATCTTCATTTTGATAAAGTACTTCTATTTGTTTGAATACCGCATAACCTTTATTAACATTATATACTCCTTCTAACGAAGCAGTATCTGTTCCAACAACATAAGTATCTGTTGACGCTGGCTTTATTAAAACATCGCCATCGCCCACATCTTCATCATCAATATAATAATAATCGTCAGTCTCATAATAGATGGTTGGTGAAACAGCCACATCATTACCTTCGTTTTGCTTTACTATTAGGGTTAAATCATCAGTGTTACTGCTACCCTGATAAAAGACATCCTTTGGAATAGTAAAAAATGTTTTAGTTACAATTGATGAATTAGGTATTTTTAGGCCTGAAATATTATTTTCAATAAGTTTTATATGGATAAATCTTTGATCGGCATATCGATCAAGTGAATCATCCAAGTCCATTTGTAAATAATATTGACCCTCTTTTTCAAATGGAGTAATTGCGGCCCAAGTCCTATTTTCATCTTCCAAAAATTCTATTTGAACATAGGAATCATCTGAAAGGTTGTCATATAATGATTTATCAATCTGACATAAAAGAGACCAGTGATCTGAAGTAATAAGCTTGTAAAGAGAGTCACCGGAAGAAACTGTAGTCAAATTGCGGAGGTTTGTAGATGAATAATTGGAATAATTCAATAAATCATCGGTAACAGAATCAATGGATATATTTTCATATCCGTCAATAACATAGGATATAAGGCCAGGCTTTGGAGCAGTATAATAGTGAAAGGTGCCCTGCTCAACCGCTACATTTATGGCATCACTCTTGGAATTAAGAGATGAAATATTATATATCTGTTCAACCTGTGAACTGAGCTCATTTTTGAAGGTATATACTTTGTTATAATCTACTTGATTATAATCCATGGAAAATGAGGTAATATAATCCTGCAGGGAATTTGCTGAGTCTGAATCTATTGAAATATCAGTTTCACTTTGAGAATCTGTGTCATGGATAAATTGGCCAGATTCATCCAATGCATAGACATTGGATTTAACGCCTACTCTGGATAATGAATCAGCCAAAAATAAAATATTGCCACTACTTGAGGCTGTAACTATTTCTTCAGAGCGTATTGCAAGAGCATTATATTCTAAATTGCTGGATATTGAACCCTGAGTAACTTCATAGACAGTAGTATTATTGGCAGTAAGATAGGTGAAAACATGGTAAAGCATGTAGAAAAAAATAACACCGATAATTACAAAGCCTATGGAAAAATGGATCTGTTTTGGATATTTAATTACGTTATTAGTCTGATTGTTTCTTTTCATTTAAAAATAAAAGAAGGCACTTTAAAAAAGTGCCCCCTTAATCTTTCAATTATAATGAAATAATTATCTTTCCCTTAGCACATTCTGGTAAATCTTTTTCGTTTTTGCTAACAGATAATACAAAATTGACATTAAATGTGTCCCCAATAGTATCTAATTTTGTAACTGCAGCTGTAAAGCCCTCATTAGTATCGATGTAGGCTATAGTAAGGAAGCTATCAAGATAAATCTCCTGAATATCATTGTTCTGAGACAATACTCCACATAAAAAGCCTAAAAATTCTTCTGTTGAAGAAATAGGGTAATCCATAACATTGATAAGACGAATTTTTGAATCCAACTCATACATATGCTTGGTGCTCTTGTCTACATAAACAATTGCTCCGCTTGCTTCCTTGACAGATGCATTTACCTTGTCAAGTAAGTGCTTTGTCTTGCCTTTGCCCTTTTCTCCAGAAATGATTTCAACCATGCGCATACCCTCCTAATAAATTATATATAAATCATAACACAGTGTTGCTTAAATTAAAAACATTTATACACAATATTGTCTAAGAATTTCATTCATTAAAAGGTATAAATTATACCTGCAATCCGCATTAAAAACTATAGAAATAATTTTGTCATGATTTTCATTTTCTGAGAGAAGAACCAGACAATAACCTGCAGCTCCAGTGGTGCCTGTTTTACCGCCTAAAATAGTGAAACCGGTTGGAGTGTTAATATTTCCAGATATATATTGGTTTGTTGTCTTCCACTCTACTGTCTTGTTGCCACCACCACTTGTATAATTGGCTGTATAGGATGTCGCTGTAAACATGGTGTAAAAGTCCTGATTTGTCATAGCAGTATTTAGAATCAGGTACATGTCGTAAACTGTTGTGTAATGCTCATCATCATGGAGACCATTTGGAGTAACAAAGTGAGAATTGCTAGCACCTATAGATGCTGCAGTTTCATTCATAAGTGAAACAAAAGAATCAACATCTCCTGAAATTCCTTCTGCTATTGCTACTGCGCAGTCATTTCCGGAACGCAAAATTAGACCATACAACAAATCTCTTAGAGAAATTACATCGCCTTCTTTTAGACCTGCTACAGAGGAGTCGGACTCTTGATTAACCGCATTAGCTGATACAGTAAAATAAGCGTCTAAATCACCATATAAACATGCAACATAAGCTGTTAATATTTTTGTGGTTGATGCCGGATACATCTTCTCATGAATGCTTTGGGCATAAAGGCAGGTAGATGTGGAAATATTAAAAGCACCAGCTGCGGAAGCAACCTGCGAATCAACCTGGGATGTACCTATATCATCTGTACCCTGTACGCACAAATCCTTGGCAAAAAAAGATACATCTGAGCTGGCTCCATTATGAGTTATTCCATATGCGTATGATGAATTATACAAATCATATGAAGTGGATGTATTATCATTTTCACCACAAGAGGTCATGGCCAAAGCTAGGGTCAATATTAAAATTATTGAAAGAAGCTTATTTATACATTTCACGCCACTCTAAATCTCCTCTGTCAAGTGATTTAATCAGTAACTCAGCTGTTGCCAAGTTGGTAGCAAGAGGAATATTGTTGGCATCACAAATGCGAACAATATTATTGACGTCTGGTTCATGAGACTTGACTGTAAGAGGATCTCGTAAAAAAATAACTAAGTCAATCTCATTTTGCTCTATTTGGGCACCTAATTGCTGAGTACCTCCCAAGTGACCTGCCAAATATTTATGAATGTTTAGATTGGTCACTTCTTCTACCAATCGCCCAGTGGTACCAGTAGCAAATACTTCATTTTTACTAAGAATACCTCTATAGGCAATGCAAAAATTTTGCATAAGCTTCTTTTTTGAATCGTGTGCAACTAGACCTATGTTCATATAAACATCCTTCCTTTTGAATTTTTGGCTTGTAAACTAACGTTTAATACAATACCTATACCAAAATAAATTGTAACCAAAGATGTAAGACCGTAACTGACAAACGGCAATGGCAAACCTGTATTTGGCATTAAACCTGTAACGACACATATATTTACAAAGCTTTGGAAGCCAATAAGTGTGGCTATTCCAGTACATATGAGCTTTCCAGATAAATCCTTGGCTCTTTTGGCAATTAAAAGAATCTCTATTGTGATAAAGAGCAATAAAACAACTATAAGAACAGACCCAACAAATCCTAACTCTTCTCCTGCTACGGCAAAAATGAAGTCAGTATGGGGCTCAGAGATATAATTACCGTTTTTAACAGAATCTACAGCATCATTATTAAGTCCCTTGCCAAGCAGCTGGCCAGAACCTATTGCCATAATAGAGTTTTGCTGCTGGTAAGAGCTTTCAGGATATTCATCAGGCTTAAGCCAGGCTAATATTCGAAGACCCTGATATTCACTAAGAATGGTTTGCCCATCTCGTGTAATAGCAAAAAGCAAAGCAGATACACCAACAATTGTAGCACCAACAACTGGTCCAACTATTTTATAAGACAATCCTGTTATAAACATCATAACACAAATAATCATCATTGTGACAATTGTTGTGGATAAATCTGGCTCTAAAATAATGAGAAATAATGGAATGCCTGCTAAAACAGCAGTAAAAATAATCACTCGCAAGGTGGAAATTTCTTCTTCATGCTCCATAAAGAACCAGGAGAAAAATAATACTAAAAGAATCTTTCCTAATTCTGAAGGTTGAAATCGAATAAAGCTCAAATCAATCCAGCGAGTAGCACCGCCAGCATCATCTCCAAGGACAAGAACTGCAGCTAAAATAATAATAACTATTACATAATATATCCAGTGAAAATGTAATAAGAAATCATAATCAACCAGGGCAAAGATGGCCATAACTATAATGCCTAGTATCATACCAAGGACTTGTCGCTGTTGGTTAGCCTCATTGGCAGAACCAATAACAAGAATACCTATAATGGTAAGTGCAATTACTGCAAGTATTAATTTTATGTTTAGATTTTTAAACCTGTAATTACGAAACATTATCGAACTCTTTTCAATAATCCACTGCTTATCGGCTCGGCCAATAATTCTTTATTCCATACTGTGATTCCCATTGGCTCGTCATTGTTTTTCTTAGCACGCAGGGACCATTTTTCTTTTAATGTAATATTGCCTGAAACAGATCCAATTGTTAGCTTTTGCGAAGCAAGGTGACCGCAGGCAATATAGCAGCCAGTGTTGTCAGGAAAGCCTGCGTAAGCAGAGCCTTCCAATGTGCCAAAAATAATTATATTTCCTTTTGCTTCAACAGAGGCCTTGGCCTTTACATCACCTAGTATCACCAGGCTTGAATCTGATTTTAGAGAGTCTTCCTTTGTAATAGAGCCACGAATTATTTTGGCATTTTCAAAGATTTCATCTGTGTAAAAGCGATCTATCATGCCTTTCATACGAGCATCCTTGTACTCTCCGTTTTCGTTTAACAAAATGACCTTTATGCCGGAATTTAATTCAATGGCCTGAATAATAATAAGGGCTTCTTCGTTTGTAAGCTCTCTATCGAAGGTTTCAATGACCATTTCTACCTGTCCAAAAAATGTTGAGGCCTTAGCAAATTTTTCACAAATACCCTTTACCAAGTCTTTAAATGGCATGGTAGGATTGAGATGGAGTGAAAGGCCGTGTTTATTACTTTTTAATACTACTGCTTCATTTTCATTCAAAAATATCACCTCTTAATCTGTAAATTCATTTGAAGAATTGGTAACAGTATTAGCATCACCATTTAATAATTCTTCTGTAGAAGAAATGCCAAAATAGTAAGCTAAAATATTTTTAGAAACATCCGCCGCATTGTGGGATGTATAACCATATGCAATACGAGTTGCAATTGCTATTTCAGGATTTTCGTATGGTGCAAATCCAATAAATAAAGCGTGGTTTGGTCTATTTGCGACCTGCTGAGCAGTACCTGTTTTACCTGCGACCTCTACACTAAAGCCATTGAAGGAAGAAAGATTTTCGCAAACCATTCGCATTCCCTTGTGAATAGCATCCCACTGTGAAGAATCAAGAACATCCACAGTATTTCTTACTTCAGGGGCGTATGACTTAATCAAATTGCCATCGGAGTCCTTAACACTGTCAAGTAAGGTAAGGTTATAAACCGTGCCACTATTGGCTATTGATGTGGCATATCTTGCCAATCCAATAGTAGTAAAGTTGTTGTCTGACTGACCAATAGCAGCCATGACAGGATATTCAGTTGCTATATGAGGCTCGTTTTCCTCTATCTCTACGCCGGTTTTTTCATTAAGACCATATAAAGAAGCATATTCATTGATTTTTGAAATACCTCTTGCATCATCATAATTTTCATTTCCTGCAAGACGATAACCTACTTCATAGAAGAAATAGTTGCAGGAATCTCGTATTGCCTCCGAAACATTAATGCTGCCATGATTGCTTGGATAAGCCCAGCATTTTGGCTTGTTTGATACCTTCTCATAAACGCCTAAGTCAGTTATCTCAGATGTAGTGGTAATAACATTCTCTGCAAGTCCGGCGGTGGAAGAAACTATTTTAAAGGTAGAACCTGGAGCTGTTCTTTGCTGGGTAGCATAATTATACAGCGGATTGGAAGCATTGTTTAAAAGGTATGAGTAATAAGTAGAATCAACTGTATTGGCTAGCCTATTATTATCATAACCTGGATAGGTAACACAGGCTAGTACTTCTCCGGTTTTGGTGTTAATGATAACTGATGAACCAGAACATGGATCAAGTGCAATTTGTCCTGGGGTCAAATCAAGATTTCTGATTTTACTTCTTATAAATTCATATGGTGTGATTCCACCATTAACAAGCTTATTGTAATCATCAGCATCACTTTCTGAATCAAGAACCCCTTGATCATATAATACCAGACATAACTGACGGGCGGATATTTCGTCATTGTAAATCATGTATTTATAGATCAGCTTTGAAAATCCCAAGTCATCTTGAAGATAATTAATTATATAATCAACAAGATCAGCATACAATTCATCAGTGTCTGCATATTTGGATTCAGTTTCATAGCTTGTAATATCAATCCAATTTTGTTCTATAGCATATATTAAATATTCGCTTACAGGAAGCTCTTCAGAGGTCCATTTTTTTTGCATTTCACTGTCTGAATCTATAGCCGATGAATTAAAAACGCCTCTACTTTTCAAGCTGGTAACAACATAGGTAGAATATGCCTGATACTCTTCAGTTAAAGCATTATAGGCAGTGCTATTTCCTGCAGCAAGTTGGCTTTTTAGATTATTAAGCACCACATCTTTTTTGCTTTGATAAGCAGACAATATCCCTTTTTCAGTTGAAGTAGCATTAGAGTCGGCAAAGGCATTGGTATCAATAAGGCCGTTTTCTATAAATGAATTGTAAACATCATAAATAGGCACGATAACATCTGAAGACTTAGAGGCAGATGAAGACTTGACATTTTCTAGCTTTGAATACAAAATGCCGGCAATCTCCTGTTCTAGCAAGGTATAGGTGGCTTTTTGAAGATCCATATCTATGGACAAATATACATCATTACCAGCTACTGCAGCCACATGCTCTCCTGTGGCTATAGTATTTCCCACAGAATCTACATATATGGTCTCATGTCCCTTTGTTCCCTGTAAGTAGTCGTTCATATATTTTTCAATGCCAGATTTACCAACAATATCTGTGCTGTCTACAGAGGAATCTGTGGCTGACAAGGCCTGATATTCTTCTGTAGAAATTTGACCTGTATAACCTAAAATATGGGCAAAATATTCACTGTCAACATAGCGCCGGAGGGACTTCTCTTCTACTGCAGCACCAGTTAAATTGCTGATATTTTCCTGAATATAAGCAACACTGGCGTCAGATACATCTGATGCAATGGTGGTAGAGATATACTTTTGGTAAGAATTCTGTCCCATATTATAGCGGACAACAGCGATTTCAAAACGCAGCTTTTTGTCGTAAGAATCAGATATCTTATATACCTCATCCTCTAAATAGGATACGATTTGTGTAGCTGTGGCAACTGCCTGGTCATAGCCCAATTCTTCATCATATTCCAATTCATCTACAGAATTTTTGCCAAATATATCAGCTCTAAATCTTTGCAGGGAAGAACCAGATACATTAAATTGAAACTGGCCAGCACTGTCTATATAGATATTAAAATTGTTATCTACGGAATCACCATTTTTTTCAATATTTGAAATAATCTCTGCTATTTCAGAATTAAGAGAAGCACTCCTGACCTTATTGTTGGAATATGTTCCAGTATCCTCGATGGTTATAGCATAAACCAATTCGTTGTAAGCCAACAAATTGCCGTTACGGTCATAAATGTTGCCTCTTGTAGCTTCAATGGAAGTATTTTTTTCCAATTTTAAGTTGTAGTTATCCTGATATGAAGAGCCTTTGACAATCTGTAAATAAAAAAGGCGAGAAATTAAGATGACAGAAAATGCCACCATGATGAGTATTACTATGTATGTTCTTGATGAAAAAAGATTTTTAAAAAAGTCTTTAATAATTTCCAAATTTATCAGAACCTTTCTTGTCCAGTTTGTCTAATAGCTGGTCAACTTTGAGTATAAAATAGTAAATAAATACTGACACAATTAAGGTATATATGGCCTCTGGTATCATGATATCTGTAAAATAGGTCAAAAGATTACCTGAACCTCCCTTAAGGGAAATAAAAATCAAATATGATACTAAGCCATAAATAATATCACTGGTACCTATTAGTAATAAAGGAAGCCGTAAATCGTCTCCAAAAAACTGCTTCTTAAAGAAGCCATTAAGGAAACCTATGTACATGTATACTAAAGCATAAAGACCAAAATAAGATGAAGCAAAGACATCAACTAAAATACCAACAAAAAAACCAACTAAAATACCATGATGCTGACCTTTCATAAAGCCATAGGTAGATACAATACACACCAAAATATTAGGTGTAATACCAGCAATGCTAAGTCTGGAAAATACAGATACCTGTAGAGTATAGCCTATAATAATAATACATATTACAACTATTATTCTTCGGATGTATTCTTTGGTATCACTCACTTTGATAATTCTCCTTAAGCTGCAGGATTACAAGTACGTCTGATATATGCTTATAATCAACTACAGGAGTTAATGTGCCTGACTTTGTAAGGTTATTTTCATCCTCTGTTATAGAAGCAACATAACCTATAAGTAAACCTGGCAAATATTTGTCAGAGATATTGGATGTAGTAATAATATCTCCTATTGCAACCTGATTGTCATCATCATCAAGATCTGAAAAACGAATGGTTGATTCTGAGGACATTAAATCTAAACTGCCGGATACAATACAATTATCCTCTGTTGATGAAATCATTGCACTGACATTGGAGTCATCGTCGATGACACTTCTAACAACTGCATAGGAATCACCAACTGAAGTAATTATACCAACCAGACCACCACTTGCAATGACATTCATATTAACTGCTATGCCATCCTTGGTACCCTTATCAATAGTAAAGGTGTTGTACCAATTAGACGAATCCTTAGCTATAACTCTGGCACCAGTAGTCTCGTAATCATAGTATGTCTGATCCAAATCATACAAATCCTGCAGTTTTTTGAGCTCAGTAAGCTTTAGTTGCATATTACTGATTTGGTCATTTAAATCTGAAATTTCAGCCTGGAGCTCTTCGTTTTCTGCTAAAAGTTCCTTCTTGCTTTTGGAGTCCTCGGCAGAAATAGAAAGAGAAGAACCAATATAATCGATACCCTTTTGCACTGGAACAAAAATGTAATTGGCAATAGTCTCCACAGGGCCACCAGAAAAGCCGGTGGAGTAACTAAAAAACAGTAACATGATACAAACTATGGATAAAATAGTAAGCAAATATTTACTTGGTATTTCACTGGCAATTCTACGATGTTTCATATAACCTCTTACTTAAAAATACGAGTCTTTAAGCTGTAACCATATTTTTTAAACTTAGAATCGGTAAGTACTAAGCCTAAACCTCTGGCAGCAGATTCCTCAGGCTCCTCTGTCTCATTAACCTTAATATTTGTAACTTCATTAAAAAGTGGAGCTATCTCATGGAGCTTTGAAGTGCCTCCAGCAAGATAGATACCTGAGTGAACGATATCCTTGGCAAGCTCAGGTGGAACCTTTTCCAAAATAAGCTTGATGTTGTCGCAGAAGCTGATAAGGTCTGTCTCTATGGCTTCATATATCATGTCCGAGTTAACTTCCATTTCAATAGGAAGACCGCTTACAACATCTCTTCCTACTATGGTCATTTTTTCTCCACGTCCTTTTTTTGCAGAACCAATCTGTTCCTTAAGTGCCATGGCAGTCTTCTGACCAATTACAAGATTGTAATTGCGCTTAAGGTGAGTAACGATGGACTCGTCAATCTGATTGCCACCAAATGGCAATAATTCAGATAAAACAAGACCGCCTAAAGATATAACAGAAATCTCTGTAGTATCAGCTCCCATGTCAACAATCATAAGACCGGTAGGTTCAGATACATCATGGCCCATGCCTATGGCACAAGCAAGAGGCTTCTCACAAACCTTAATAGAATGAGGTTTAACCTTTGACTTGGTAAATAAGTCAGAAAAGGCCTTCTTTTCTACTTCTGTTATGTCACAAGGGACAGCAACAACAATATCTGCTCCCTTGATTTTGCCCTTAAGACGTTTCTCTATAAGCTCAAAGAGCATGGTTTGCATATTATCAAAATCTGCAATAACGCCAGCCACAATAGGAAATGAAACATCAATAATGTCTGGAGCCTTCTCGTACATCAAAAAGGCTTCATCGCCATATGCATACATTTCATTTTTATTGACAATGGAAATAGTGTTTTTAATATTGGTAACTGAATCACTTGAAGCACTGTATACTTTAAGGTTCTGTGTACCTATATCGATACCAAAAGAATTACTCATTTCATTCCTCCATCAAAAATCTATATCTAACAAATTTTATCACAGTTAATCAAGCATAACAAGGTTGGCATCTAGGAGTTTTTGCAATGACATGAGTATACCAAGCTTTGCATGATAAAAGGTAAGTCCACCCTGGAAAAATGCAGTATATGGAGCTCTAAGGGGACCATCTGCTGAAAGCTCGATTGAGGATCCTTGGACAAAGGCACCAGCAGCCATAATTACCTGACTGTCATAGCCTGGCATATCCCAAGGCTCTGGTGTGACATAAGAATCCACAGGAGCAGCCGCCTGTATTCCCTGACAAAAGGCTATAAGGCCTTCTGGCTTATTAAAGGTAACGGCTTGAATTATATCGTATCTATCCTCGGTTGAATTAGGTATAACAGGAAAGCCTAATTTTTCGTATACATTTGCTGCAAAAATAGCTCCCTTTAAGGCAGCAGCTACTACAGTTGGGGCTAAGAAAAGGCCCTGGAAAAACGACTGCATAATGCCAAGAGAAGCTCCTACTTCTTTGCCGAGCCCTGGGCTGGTAAGCCTGTGAGCTGCATTTTCCACACACTCCTTAGTGCCAACAATATAGCCTCCGATAGGAGCAAGACCACCACCAGGATTTTTAATAAGGGAACCTACACACATGTCAGCTCCAACTTCTATAGGTTCTCTTTTTTGAACAAATTCCCCATAGCAATTATCAACCATGCATATTATATCTGGCTTGATATTTTTGATGAAAGCTATAAGCTCACCTATTCTTTCTACTGAAAGGGTAGGTCTTGAGGCATATCCCTTTGAGCGTTGTATGGTGACAAGCTTTGTTTTTTCATTAATTGCAGCTTTTATTCCATCGTAATCAAAGGAGCCATCTGCAAGTAAATCAACCTGAGAATAAGTAACACCGTATTCCGCCAGGGAACCATTGGACGGTCTAATACCTATAACCTCCTCCAATGTATCATATGGCTTTCCTACTGGTGATAAGAGCTCATCGCCTGGTCGTAAATTACTCATTAAAGCAAGAGCCAAGGCATGGGTGCCGCAAGTAATTTGTGGGCGCACCAATGCATCCTCAGCCTTGAAAACTGAAGCATATACCGCTTCTAGAGTCTCTCGGCCTATATCATCATAGCCATAACCAGTAGACCCATTAAAGCATTCTGCAGAAACCTTATGGTCTTGCATGGCCTTAATTACTTTTATTTGATTATATTCTGCGACTTGGTCTACCTGGTCAAATCTTTCTTTTAAATCATTTAAAATATTTGAACCAAAGTTATAGACTTTGTCTGATATGCCTATTTCTTTATAAATGCTTTGCATTATATGATTCCTTTCTCTTTTAGTTCTTTTTGCATTAAGCTTAATAATTCTGCATCTGAGTATGTTGATTTATCTAGCCAGGTGACTTCTTTTTCCCGTCTAAACCAGGTTAATTGTCTTTTGGCATAGTGCCTTGAATTTTGTTTTATGTCTGAAATGGCATCTTCTATACTTAAATTATTTTCCAATGCTATAAGAATTTCTTTATATCCAATGCCATCGAAGGCAGTCATACCTTTTTTGACTCCAAGGTCTATTAAGCTTTTAACTTCATCAATAAGACCATCAGCTATCATTTTATCTACTCTCTTATCAATTCGTTCATATAAGAGGTCCCGATTGTCATTTAAAACAAAATAAGAAAAGTTATAGGGACTGGTTCGATTTTTCTCCCGTTCATTATGGATAGAAAATTGTTGGCCAGTCTGCTGAAAATATTCCATAGCTCTGATTACTCTTTTCACATTTGCTGCAGGAATATTGGCAGCAGAAGCTGGATCAATTTCATTAAGCATAGCGTGCAATACTTCTACTCCCCTAGTATTTGCTATATCTTCAAGAGACTTTCTGTATTGATAATCAACAGCATTTTCAGTGAATTGAATATCGTATAAAAGAGCCTGAATATAAAAGCCGGTGCCACCACAGATTATGGGAAGCTTGCCTCTAGAGTATATATCCTCCATAGCATCTAAGGCCAGTTCTTTAAATTTTACTACATGAAAATCTTCTGTAGGATCTAAGCAGTCTATAAGATGATGTTTGACACCTGCCATTTCTTCTTTTGTAATCTTGGCTGTTCCGATGTCCATGCCTTTATAAACCTGCATGGAATCTGCCGATATAATTTCTCCATTAACAGCTTTGGCAAGCTGAATAGAAAGCGATGTTTTGCCTACTGCTGTAGGGCCTGTTAAAATAACCAGGTTTTTCATTATACAATCCTTTTAAATTTCTTGGCCAATTCATATTCTGAAAAGGAAATCATGGTAGGCCTGCCGTGTGGACAGTGGTATGGATTATCGCAGGAAAGTAAGTCATTTATAAGCTGCTTAATTTCTGAAACAGATAGCTTATTATTGCCTTTAACGGCGGCTTTACAGGACATGGAGGCTACACGTTCAATAATTATATCAAAGGAATCACTGGCCTTATAGGTATCGCAATCACTTAAGAGCTCTAAAAACAAATCCTTGGGATTTAGATTTAAGAAATTGCCTGGAATTCCTGTTATAGAAAGCTCATTTCCACCAAATGAATCTATTTCAAAGCCAATCTTCTCAAAGGCAGAGCGATATTTTTCAAACAAAAGCAAATCCTGATTAGACAATGAAATAATGATTGCAGGACTAATTTGTTGAGTAGTCATCTCATTGTCCTTTAGTCTTGCCATGGTCTTTTCAAAAAGGACCTTCTCATGGGCAGCATGTTGATCGATGATATACATTTTGCCATCATATTCTATAATCCAATAGGTGTCAAAAACCTGACCTATTATTTTATGATCCTTTTGTGCTTCTTTTGATAAAAAGCTGAGCTGCTCATACTTTGCCTGAGTAGGCTTTATAAAAGAAGCTTTGGTATCTGAAGAGGCAGCTTTATCATCCTTAGGCTGAACTAAATCTTTTAAATCAGTAGTTTTTTCTTGATTAGGCCCATCTTCTTCAAAACTAAAATTGCCCCCATGATTTGAAATATCTTTATTTACAAGAGAGACAGGCCTCTCCTTTGATACATTATTTACTGGAGCCTGATATATATTATTAGTGGCAAATTTTTTTTCGTATGGCGAATCCTTCTTTATCTGCTCTACTATATTTGCTTTAATAGCATTTAGTCGATTCTTTTCAAAAGGCTCTGCAACTACCTTTTCAATAATAAAAGGAGTCTTGCTTTCATCTTTATCTACAGTGCTTTCAATAACATCCTCTCTGTTAAGAAGGCGATTATTGATGGTTTTGGTGAGCAGCTCGCAAATAAGATGCTCATTTTCAAATCTGACCTCCTGTTTAGTAGGATGAACATTAACATCTACAAAGGCAGACTTAAAATCAAGATTAATAACAAAAAATGGAAACTGATGCCCCATTAAAAAGCCATAGTAGCCCTCTTCACAGGCCTTGGAAAGATTATTGCTTTTAATATAACGATTATTTATGAAAAAATGCTCAAATGCCCGGTTGCCTCTTGCAATGACAGACTGGCCTATAAAGCCATGTATATGCATACTATCATCTTCATAGTTGATATCAAGTATATTAGAAGCAATTTGTCTTCCATATATTTGATAAATATTGTCAGATAAAGAACCGTTGCCTGAAGTCATCAGCTTTTCTTTGCCATTCATAATAAATTTGAATGAAATTTCCGGATGAGATAAAGCCAAATGCTCCACAACATCATAGACAAGAGAGCCCTCAGTGGATTCCGCTTTTAGAAATTTCCTCCTGGCTGGAGTATTATAAAAAAGCTGGCGGATAATAAAGGTTGTACCATCTGGAGCACCAATATCTGTAAAAGATATTTCACTACCCCCTTCTATGACATAGTCGCTTCCCATTAAAGCATCGGCAGTTTTTGTGATAAGCTCTACTCTGGCTACAGCAGATATGGAAGAAAGCGCCTCCCCTCTGAAGCCTAGGGATTTAACGTCCATAAGGTCTTTTGCATTAATGATTTTGCTTGTAGAGTGACGCAAAAAAGCAAGGGGAATGTCTTCTTTTGCAATACCTGAGCCATTGTCTGTAATACGAAGATATTCTATTCCTCCATTTTTTATCTCTATGGAAATCGCGGTAGCCCCAGCATCTATTGCGTTTTCAATTAGCTCCTTGGCAACAGAGGCTGGACGCTCTACCACTTCTCCGGCTGCAATTTTATCTATTGTTTCCTGACTTAAAAGATTGATTTTGGCCATTATTTATTTACCTTTTCGTGAAAATCATACAACATATTAATGGCTTCAAGAGGAGTTATCTTTGTAATGTCCATGCTTTTAATTGTTGTAAGTATTTCATTATCGTAAGCAGAAATTTTCTCTGATTGAATGTCCTTTAATTTGGCCTCAAGCTTTTCCTGCATTGTTATTTTATCAGAAACCGCAGCAATATCACTTTCATTTAATGAATTGACTATGACCCGAGCTCTTTTCAATAAATCCTCAGGAAGACCAGCAAGACGAGCTACTTGAATACCATAGCTTTGATCGGCTCCACCTGGAATTATTTTTCTTAAGAAAACAATGTCCTCACCATTTTCGCTGACTGCTATGCAATAATTGTGTACGCCACTTATTTGTCCTTCTAATTCTGTAAGTTCATGATAGTGGGTGGCAAATAGTGTCTTGGCTCCAATTTTTTCAGAAATATATTCTACAACAGCCCAAGCAATTGAGAGGCCATCATAGGTTGAAGTGCCGCGACCTATTTCATCCAAAATAAGTAGGGAACGAGATGTGGCATTATTTAGGATATTGGCCACTTCGTTCATTTCCACCATAAAGGTAGATTGACCAGTAGACAAGTCATCTGAGGCACCAACTCTGGTAAAAATACGATCACATACTCCTACTCTTGCAGAAGCTGCTGGAACAAAGGAACCAATCTGTGCCATAAGAACAATTAAGGCTACCTGGCGCATATAGGTAGACTTACCTGCCATATTGGGACCAGTTATTATGGCAATGGTGTTTGTGGACTCATCTAAATAGCAATCGTTTGCAATAAATTGATCATTTGCTGTAAGCTTTTCAACTACAGGATGGCGGCCATCCTTTATATCCAAAGCTCCACGATTATTAATAACAGGACGTACATAGTTGTTGTTTCTTGCCACAGTTGCAAGAGATGCCAAGGCATCCACCTGGGCAATGGCTGAAGCTGTAGACTGGATATCATTTACTTTTGATGCTATGGTTTCTCTTACCTTTTTGAAGTATTCATATTCAAGTAGATTAAGCCTGTCTTCTGCCCCAAGTATGGAATCTTCCAATTCCTTCAGCTCAGGGGTATAGTATCGCTCAGCATTGGCAAGAGTTTGCTTTCTTACATAATAGTCTGGAACCAAATCCTTATAGGAATTGGTTACTTCAAGATAAAAGCCAAATACCTTATTGTATTTTACCTTAAGATTTTTGATGCCAGTAGTTTCTCTTTCCTTAGCCTCTAAGTCAGCAAGCCATTGTTTTCCTTGGGTTTTGGCCTTTCTTAGCTTATCTATTTCTTCATTAAAGCCTTCTTTTATTATATCTCCATCTCTTGATGAAATGGGCGGCTCCTCTAATATTGCATTATCAATAAGCTTATATAAGTCCTGCAAATCCTCTATTTTAGAATTAAGCTCTTTTAAAAGTCTTGACTCAAAATGACTTAAAATATACTTAATATCAGGTAATCTTTCCAGTGAAATTTTAAAGGCAATTAAATCTCTGGGATTTGCTGACTGATATGTGATTTTGGTAATTAGGCGCTCCAAATCATATATTTTTAGAAGATATTCTCGAATTTCTTCGGTGTCAATTACTGAAGAAAGCATGTCTTCTATGGCATCCTGTCTTTTAATAATTTCATCTACAGATAAAAGAGGCTGCTCTATATATTTTTTAAGTTGGCGGGCTCCCATGGCAGTTTTTGTCTTATCCAGTACCCAAAGAAGTGAACCACGTTTTTGCTTGTCTCTTATTGTCTCAGTTAGCTCAAGATTGCGCCTTGTGGCAGAATCCAAAAGCATGTATTTACCATCAGTATAAGGAGTAAGATGAGTCAGGTGTGAAAGATCGGATTTTTGGGTATCCTTTAAATACAAAAGTAAAGCCCCTGCTGCCACTCGTCCAATGGGAAAATCAATAAGGCCAAGGCCTTCTAATGAATGTAGCTTAAAATGTGTCAACAAAGTTTTTATAGTAAGGCTCTCTTCAAAATTGGAATCATCAATAAAGGAAAGAGCGCAGGACAATTTGTCAGCAAGTGCATTTAGCTCTAGATCTGATTCCATTAGTGACTTGGAATATATAATCTCAGAAGGATTATATTTATACAGCTCATCAATTACATTTTTTGTATCAGTAGCTTCAGTAAGTAAAAAATCTGCAGTAGTTATATCACAGCAGGAAATACCATAGATTCCCTTATTAAAATATAAAGAAATAATGTAATTGTTGCTGCTTTCATCTAAAGCCATCTGATCCATATTGGTACCAGGGGTAACAACTCGGATGACTTCTCTTTTAACAAGACCTTTTGCTTCCTTTGGATCCTCTACCTGCTCACATATAGCTACCCTGTAGCCCTTTGATACAAGCCTGTTTATGTAGGAGTCAGCAGCGTGAAAAGGAACTCCGCACATAGGTGCCTTTTCTTCCATGCCACAAGCTTTTCCAGTTAAAGTTAATTCTAGTTCCTTTGATGCAAGTGCGGCATCTTCAAAAAACATTTCGTAGAAGTCGCCTAGTCTATAAAAAAGAATACAGTCCTTGTATTCTTCCTTTGTTTTTAAGTATTCCTGCATCATTGGTGTGTATTCAGCCATAAAAAATCCTATTCTGCTTTTATTTTTGCTATAACTGCTTCAGCTACCTTAATGCCATCCATGGCAGCCGATGTAATCCCACCGGCGTAGCCTGCTCCTTCGCCACAAGGGAAAAGGCCCTTTATATTTGATTGAAAAAATTCATCTCGATTGATTCTTACAGGAGACGATGTACGACTTTCTACACCTGAAAGAATAGCATCGTACCTGTCGAACCCCTTTATTTTAGTACCAAATACCCGGGTAGAGTCAATAATTGATTGGTTGATTTCCTGAGAAAATATATCGCTTAGGTTGCTAAGAGCAGTTCGTCCTTTTACTTCAGAGGAAAAATCTCCATAGGAAACAGAGTCCCTTTTTTCTATAAAATCTCCAAGCAATTGCTGAGGTATCTTGCCTTTTGCCAAAGCAAAGGCCTTTGATTCTATGGTACGTTGAAATTCAAGACCAGCCAAGGGATTTGATTTATCAAAATCCGCAGCTCCTACAGAGCAGACTATGGCTGAATTGGCATTTTTGCTGTCTCTTTTAGAATAGCTCATGCCATTGACAACTAGACGATTTTCTTCAGATGAAGCATTAACCACATAACCTCCGGGGCACATACAAAAAGAATATACTCCTCTGCCATTATTTAAATTGTTGGTCAGCTTATATGATGCTGGTGGAAGGCTTTTGTAGGCATCAGAGTACATGGCATAAGAGATAATATCCTGAGGATGCTCTATACGAAAGCCCACAGCAAAATCCTTTGCCTCCATGTGTATATCAGTTTTCGATAGCATCTCAAAGGTATCTCTTGCACTGTGTCCAATAGCTAAAATTATATTGTCACTTGTGTATGCTTTGTCTTTAACATATACTCCTGCTACTTTGCCATCTTCTATAATCAGTCTGTCTACGCAAGAATTAAAGTGAAATTCTCCTCCAAGCTCTATAATTGCTTCCCGCATATTTTTAATGACAAGAGATAAAATGTCGGTACCAATGTGTGGCTTGGCATCATATAAAATGTGACCAGGAGCACCATATTTTACAAAGGTTTGGAGGACAAAGTGATTGCGGCCAATCTTGTCATTGACTAAAGTATTAAGCTTGCCATCAGAAAAAGTACCTGCACCACCTTCACCAAACTGTACATTTGAGGCGGTATTAAGTATGCCAGTTTCCCAAAATGAAAGTATATCAGCTGTCCTCTCCTCAACCCTTTTGCCCCGTTCGAAAACTATAGGATTGAGGCCATTTTGAGCTAATATTAATGCAGCAAAAAGACCTGCAGGACCAGCTCCTATCACAATAGGACGATTATCATTTTTTACAGGTCCATTTACAGGATTATAGCTATGAGGTATATAGGTATTTACATTATTGTCTTTTCTAAAACGTTGTAGAAGAATTTTCTCTAACTTTTCAGAAAGGGTAATTACTATTGAATATACATAGAAAATTTGAGGCTTTTTTCTGGCATCAATGGATTTTTTGTATATACGTAAATCAAGGATATCCTTTTTAGTGATTTTTAGCCTAAGGGCTATGATATCAGCAAGGTCCCTCTCATCATCAATTTGTATTTTTAACTGATCTATTTTTAACATAGTTTATTCCTGTAATCTAATGATATCTGCTGCAGCAAGGGAGGCCGAGTATCTGGCCCATTCCAAATTATAGCCACCGCATATTCCATCCACATCTACTACTTCACCAATAAAATATAAACCAGGTCTTTTTTTGCTTTCCATGGTGGACATATTAAGCTCTTTTAAATCTATTCCACCTGCGGTAACCTGGGCTTTGTCAAAACCAAGAGTAGACCCTATCTCTATGGGAAAAGCTTTTAATTGGCTGGCAATTATGTCTGAATTAGTATTATCAAGATTTTTAAGTTTTTTTTCAGCAACAATATTAAGGCGTCTTAATGCAGCATCAATCACCCTATTATTGCATAAGCCATTTAAAGCTTGTGAAACAGTTAGTTCCTTTTGTAAGAATCTTTTATTAATCTCTGCTGTAAGGGCCTCAAGAGTCATATAAAAAACAAAGTCAATGGAAATAGCATCAAGGCAGCTTGATTCTTCATCCTTTCCAATGTAGTGACTAAGGCACATAACCGGATAACCTGATAGGCCATCTTTATTAAATTGTATCTCTCCCTCAAAAGAATGGTCTCTATAGGTTACTTTTCCGGCAGCTCTAACTCCAGCAAGGCTTTTCAGACAGCTTTCATTACTTTTGATGCCTACCAAAGCTGGTGTAGGCTTTACCAGTGCCATGCCATATTCTTGTGCTATCTTGTAGCCTAAAGTGGATGATCCAAGAAATGGCGCTGCTAAGCCACCCGTAGCTATTACAAGCTTTCGAGAAACACATGGCCCAAGAGAAGTCTTTGTACAATATAAATTATCATATTCTACGGAGCTAACCTGACAATTAAGTAGGCAGTTTATATGAAGATTTTTGATAGCATATTCAAAAGCATCCCTTACTGTAGCAGCCTGATTAGTAAAGGGATAAAGATAGCCTGCGTTTTCTTTTTCAACGACACCAATAGAATTTAAAAATTCTATTGAGTCTTTATAGGCCTTAGGGTCTAAGCTAGCATTGCTGTAATAACATTCTTTATTTATTTTTGCATTGGTAAAATTACAGCGGCCATTGCCTGTAGACAATATCTTTTTGCCCACAATATCATTTTGTTCTAAGATACATACTAAAAGACCTGCTCTTGCACATAGTATTGCAAGAACAAGTCCTGAGTATCCTCCGCCAATTACACAAACATCATATATTTTATCATTCATAAGCTCTTATCCTAATAAGTGCATATTGTAGGCTATTTTAACAAGCTTGCTGCCTCCAGGGAAACGGCGTAAGGTAGCCTCATCAAGACCTTTTGTAAGAAGCATGGCAATAAAATAAACTATCATGCCTAAAAGTATGGATATTACAGTGGCAAAGCAGTTGGCCTGATAAATAGTAAATTGTAATAAAAAGAGGCTGTTAAAAAGCTTGTAGGCTAAATATACTATAAGTCCCATTATGCCTGAGGACAAAAGCGGTGCAAAAAATATTCGCCAAAGGTCGTATCGGGCACCAGAAAACTTAAGTACTGCAGACTGATTGAGAATGCACATAAGCAATGCATAAAAGGCATTTGCAATAATAACGGCATATATATTTAAGTCCAGAAACTCTAATAATAAAAATAGCAATATAATATGGGCAAGCAATGCAACAAGAGCATTTCTGACAGGAATAGCCATTTTATCAATGCCCTGAAGTACTCCATTTGAAAGGGTAGACAAAGAATAAAATACTATGGATACTCCGCCTACTAAAAGCATGGTAGCTGAGGAGGCCTCTGTATCATTAAAAAGCAATTCCATAAGTGGAGAAGCCAAAACCATCATGCCCACAGCACAAGGAAAGGCGATAACCATAACAAAACGGTTGGCGTTATTAATTTGTTGTCTCACCAAAGCCTTATCTCCCGAATTAAAAGCTGCAGTAAGGCTTGGAACTGTAGATGCGGCCATGGCTGAGGCAATGGAAATAGGAACATTTATAAGTACCTTATACTGTCCAGTAAATACACCCCACCATTCACTTATCTGATTTGATGAGTAACCCTGCAGTACCGCAACATTTTTAAAAATACCTTGATCAATAATAGACGAAATATTATAAATGGTGGTACTTAAAAGAACAGGAATTGCAGTCATAAAAAGGATAGCAATAATATCTCTGTAACTTTCTGAATACCTGCTTTTATCCTTCTTTTTCATTTTGGTAAAAACTTTGTTAAAAATAATGAATATAAAAAGAATAAATGCTAGAGCAAAGCCTGCTCCACAGGCAGTACCTAGAGTACCTCCAGCAGCTCCATAGGCTGCAGCGTAGCCATCAGCATCTCCTAAAACACCACCAACTTTTAGACCATAGTCAAAGAGAATGGTTGCAGCTACAACACTGACGATGGCATTGATGATCTGTTCTCCTATTTGAGAGATAGCACTTGGAACCATTGTTCCTAGACCCTGAAAAAAGCCTCTGAGTACACCAAGTATAGCTACTATCAAAAGTGTAGGTGCCAGCACCTTGAGGGCAATGGCTGCAAGAGGGGTTTTTAGCAATGAACTGGTAAAAAATTCTGCACCAAAATAAACCACAAGTGTAGCTGTTGTGCCGCTAACTAAAGCAAAGCCAAGAGATACTATAAGAACTTTGCCTATGTCTTTAAATCGGCCCTTTGCCATCCTGGCTGATACAAGCTTTGATACAGCCAATGGAACACTGTAGGATGAAATAAGCAATATTATATTGTATATTTCGTAAGCGGTACCATAATAATCATTGCCTGTTTTACCAATAGTAGCCGTAAGTGGAACTCTGTATAAGAGTCCCACAATACGGCTAATAATGGAAGCAACAGCAAGGATACTTCCCTGCAATAAAAATTGCGTATCGCTATTTTTTTTTCTTTTTGCCATAAATAAAAGTGAAAATTACTTTACATCGTCTGCTGATGCATAAAATACGTTTTGGTCTGTATATGTATCCTGACAGGCCTGAATCCATGTAGTACCTACATTAAGCTGAATCTCCTCGCCATTAGTATAATAATAGTGAGTAATATCGTTATCAGCGTCCTTTGACCAGGTAATATCAACCATTTTACCGTTGGTAATAAACTTACCTGTGCCTGTATTGTAGCTCATAAGATAACCAAGATACTGAGAACCTGTATATGTAAACCACTCTACATTCTCGATAATAATATTTTTAGCTGTAAGCTGGTCACCTGTAATAGCATCTACCTGCTTGTTCTTGCCATTGTTAAACTCGTATCTATAGTAGAGACCGTCTGACTCATTGTATACCCATCTAGGTGAATTGGTAAAATAATAAAGGTCAATTGCCTGGCAGTCCTCTCCATCAGTAAGACTATTGCCCTCTTCTGCGAAGTTAAAGTGAGGCTGATAATCACTTGGAAGAGTCATATCATAGCCGGCCTTCTCTATACCCATATCAATACCATCAGAGTATGTATAAAGAGTATGCTCACCCTTACCAGTACGGTAACCTACGTTTTTACCCTTGGTCTTGCCATCAAGAGCATTAACATCCAAATTATCTACAAGTCCACCGTCAATAAGCTCAAAAGCTGCAGGGTTACCACCTGCATGACAATAAATAGCATCATATTCGCTGGCAAACATAACATAATATGGACGAGAGCTACGTACATTTCCAAGCTGCTCTAAACCAGAATAGTCATCAAAAATGGCCATCATACGTGTAATACCACCTTCAACAACACATTCGTAAATAATGCCTGCATTGCTAATACCGTATTGTGGTAAACAAGCCTTGGTATTCTCGATCATTACAGCAACAGGACGCTGTCTTCCATAAGAAGCATCAACCCAATCACCGGTAAGATAACTTCTTACCTTGCCATCTTCAGATGTCTGCTCCCAGAATGCTGCATTGTCGTTGTACTCTACAACTACCTCTTCGCTTGTTTCACTATCAGCAGTATTGCTTTCGATAGTGCTCTCTTCATCCTTGCCACAGGCCATAAGTGATGCAGCCATGGTAAGAATAAGTAATGCAGAAACTACTTGTTTTTTCATTAAAATGTCTCCTTTTAATTAATTTCTTGTGATTTTAAGTATTTCTAAAATCTCTTTTTGCTTAGCTTCCATGACAGTTGCATCTGATTCTGTCATGTGATCATACCCAAATAAATGTAACATACTATGGGCTATAAGAAAAGCATACTCTCGAAGTATAGAATGTCCGTAATCTTTGGCCTGAGAATAAATCCGTGGAAGGCAAAGGACAATATCACCGAGAATAACTTCTCCTGACTCTGGATTAAATAAATCATCATCATTTTCAATGAAATCAAATGAACCCGGAGCTGGATAATCAATCATTGGAAATGATAAAACATCTGTAGGAGCATCAATTTGTCTAAACTCTTTATTGATGGACCTTATTCCTTCTTCGTCTGTAATAGTCAGACTAATTTCTGACTCGAAAGGAAACTGTAAAAAATCAATGGCGCAATTGATAACATCATTTGCTATTTTTTTATAGTCAAAGTCAAATGTGACTTCAACCTCTTCTTCTATATATACAGTCATAAAATGCCTTTTCTAATTTTAGTATTGGTTATAAAAATTAAAAATTACTATTTTTCTTTTACAATACAATCTCGAATAATTAGCAGCTGATTCATTGTCAAACCAGAATTGTCATAGTACCCATTTTGTGAAAACTCATTTATTGTCTGGTATATTACCATATTCTGATTCCAATCACTTCCCATTGAATCCTGGTCAAATACCTCAATTTTGGTAATAACCGCATCAACCATATGTATAATTGCCGACTCCCTGGTAGAGGGAAGGGCATCTGAGCCACTGGATTCACTAAGAATAGCAATTAAAGGCTCTGGAAAGCAGTGGTTATTGGCTATTGTTACTGCTTTAAGTGCAGCATCGTCTCCACTTAACTTGCCTAAGCGGTAGTAATATCCTCCGCAACGGCTTAAGTTAACATCTGCATTAATTGCCTTAGCACATAAGGCTGATAGACTAGATACTCTGGTAGCATGCTGGTACTCAAGTGGTGAAAAATTCTTTATGTATTCATATAAATCGTAACCAGGCTCCAAATATAAAGAATATATATATTCTTCCTGCTTAATTATTGACTGCTTTGTAGGAATAACCAGTATCTCAACACCGACAAAGACAATTATAGCATTTATTAGAATATAAAAAAACGAATTTGTGTCTACTTCCAAATAAAAAAATAAATGACATATTACCGGAAGTATTATATTTACGCAAAATGCGATAATCTGACCTATAAATCGTTTTAAAAAAGGCTTTCTAATAATAAAAGCAGATATAATCCATCCGTATAAGGCAAGCATTACGGAGCATATTACCATAGGATTTGAAGCCTCAATGGCGACAGAATATATACATACTATGTAAAGGCTTATTGCAAGAGCATATTTGTCTCCAATGATAATATCAAACAAAAAAACAATAAGCATTACGGGCAGGAGCATTTCTAATTCAAAATAATGTGATAGAAATACTATCCCAAAGCTAATTAAACTGACAAAAAAAAGCTTATTGTAATTATTAAAAAAATGGGATGGCAATTTATCTTCCATCCTATCTTTTGTAATTGCCAAAAAAAGAATAAAAATAAATGATATGGCAATAATAGCCAAATATATCAGACTTTCTGCCAAGCAATCATGGATAATAAAAAGACCAGCTGTACCTGCTAAAAAGACTAACCCTGTCAACAGGGAAAAGATAAATCTTTTTGAAGACAACTTATCTGTGGTTTTCATTTTGTGATTTCCTTTTACCCTTTGAGGCAGATTTCTTTTCAGCCTTGTCGTAGGCATTTACTATCTTTTGAACCAGTGGATGTCTCACTACATCAGCTGCTGTAAGATTGCATATACTGATGTCATCAATACCTTTAAGAATCTGTATAGCATCATCAAGACCAGATTTTGCACCATATGGTAAATCCTTTTGGGTGGCATCACCTGTTATAACAGCCTTGGAGCCAAAGCCTATACGAGTAAGAAACATCTTCATCTGAGCCGGAGTAGTATTTTGAGCTTCATCCAATATAATAAAAGCATTATCTAAAGTGCGACCACGCATATATGCTAATGGAGCCACCTCTATTAAGCCTTTTTCCATGTTTCGCTGAAAGCTTTCTGCTCCCATTATTTGATATAGGGCATCATACAAGGGCCTAAGATATGGATCCACCTTGCTCTGTAAATCTCCAGGTAAAAAGCCAAGCTTCTCTCCAGCTTCTATGGCAGGACGTGTAAGGATAATTCGAGACACCTCCTCGTTTTTAAAAGCAGTAATGGCTTTTGCCATGGCAAGATAGGTCTTGCCTGTACCAGCAGGACCGATTCCAAAAACAATCATGTTATCAGTAATAGCATCAACATAAGATTTTTGTCCCAGTGTCTTTGGAGTCACTGGCTTGCCAGACGTTGTATGACAAATCACCTGGCCCCTTGCCTCGGAGGTCTCATGTGTAATTACCTTTTCTTCTTCTAAAGACATAATATAATTCACTTCCTGTGTGGTTATTATTTCGCCATTTTCAGACATACGAAGGAGCTCTTCCAAAACGTTTTTACATAATTTAACGCTTGCAGCAGATCCTGTGATTTTTAGAACAGAATCTCTAAGTACAATTGTTAGCTTATATTTTTGTTCTATAAGCTTTATGTTTGAATCAAATTGTCCAAACAGGTTTTTTAAATGTTTCTCTGGTATATCTATATCTAAGCTTGTGTCACACATAATTTGCTAATTCCTTATTAATAGCTTTTGAAAATGACGCTCTATCCTATTGTGTCATAGGTTTTATTCACTTGACTATTTATGATAGGGCTCATTTTTAATAATGCGATAAGCCCTGTAAATTTGTTCAAGCAATATAACCCTCATCAATTGATGAGGAAAAGTCATTTTAGAAAAAGAAATAGCTGCATTGGCTCTAGCCAAAACCTTGTCTGACAATCCAAGAGAGCCTCCAATGACAAAATCTATTGTAGAAGTTCCTTGCAGCCCTAGCTTATCTATATATTTAGCAAATTCTACTGAATCGTAGGACTTGCCTCCTATAGCAAGTGCAATACAAAAATCTCTTTCTCCTATATGCTTTAGTAAACGGTCCCCTTCTTTATCCTTGATGAGATTAATCTCTGTTTCAGAGGAGTTTTCTATAGTTTTCTCATCAGCTACTTCTATTATTTTTAAAGAACAATATTTTGAAAGACGCTTTGAATATTCATCAATGGCTTCCCGATAGAATTTTTCTTTAATTTTGCCAACTGTAAGTATATTTATATTCATATCTACTCTGTATATGTATATTCTCCATAGTATGTAGGACTCTTATTGCCTCGACGGTCAAATACCACTACAGATAGTACACTTTTGCCAGGAATAATATCAATGGCACCCGTATATAATGTTCCATTGGTGGCAGGATCTGAGCCATCCCAAGTATAGTAGGCCTTGCCTCCGGCAGGTACTGTCACTGTAATAGATATTGGATAGTTGTATTCGCCAGCCTCCGGGGTAACCTCAGGAGTAGACGGAGTGCCGTAGGAAACGGTATATTCTCTTTCAACAATGTCTGAATATTCCCCATCAGGACTTAGACAAACTGCCTTTACATTTGTAGTACCTTCTTTAAGTACCAGGGGAGACGTAAAAAGCTTACCTGAAAGTCTAGGGTCCTTAGTATTTGTTGTGTAAAATACCTGGTAGTCCTCCTGGCTTGAAATATAGACAGTAATATCATCTGTAAACTCACCACTGTCCAAGCTAAAGTCTGGAGGAAGGACAATATACTTGCTAATCATCTGACTAATTTCGTCAGTTGGTGCATCTTCAGCCAGCTGACTTATACTCTCACTGTCATCTAAGGCATCGTAAGACTTCAGCAAATAATCATAAATTTCAGTATTTTCAGGCTCACTTTTAAGAGCAAGAGCTAAATACTCGACAGCAGATGAATACGTCTTGGTATAATAATAAGTGCGTCCTAATCCGTAAATGACTGTAAAGTCTTCAGGCTGCATATTATATGCTTTTTGATAATATTCTAAGGCTGAGGTATATTTGCCCTCATCTTCATAGGTTTGAGCCTTTTCCAATATATATGAATAGGAGCCAGTTATATTAGAGTAGAGAACAAAAATAATGCAGAGAGCAATAATTCCAATTATGCACACTCCGGCAAATCCTGCTTTTTTATAGGATTTCTTTTTTGGCTTTGCAAGATCCTTTGATATTTCTTCTGCGGGTTTATTGTCTACATTTTTGTAAACTCCCTCAGCAAAGGTTTTTTCTTTATTTTTATCCTCTACAATTTTAGAGAGCAGCTCTTCTTCAAGAACATTATATTCAGGCACAAGTTCTATGGCCTTGCCACACTCAGGACAATATATTAAACCAGATTCAATTTCTTTTCCGCATGATTTACATTTCATATATTAGAATAATCCAGTAATAACTCCATCGTCAGTTACATCAATATTATTGGCGGCAGGAACCTTTGGAAGGCCAGGCATGGTCATAATAGAGCCAGTAACACATACTACAAAGCCAGCTCCTGCACAGGCATACACTTCACGTACATTGATAGTGAAGCCTTCAGGACGGCCAAGTTTCTTTGCATCATCAGATAATGAATATTGTGTTTTAGCCATACAAACTGGCAAATCACCCATACCAAGGTCTGTAATTCTTGCAAGCTCTTTTTTAGCAGCTGCAGAAAATGTTACACCATCAGCTCCATATATCTCAGTTGCTACCTTTTTTATCTTATCTTCAAGAGAAAGGCTGTCTTCATATAATAATTTAAAATCAGACTTTTTATTTTCAAGAACATCAAGAACCTTTTTAGCCAGCTCTATACCGCCTTGTCCCCCCTTTTCCCAAACCTCTGAGAGGGCAAATTCACAGCCTCTGCTCTCACAGAAATTTCTAACATAATCAGTTTCCTGGGCAGAATCTGTAATAAATGAATTAAGGGTAACAATAACAGGTACTCCAAATTTTTGAAGGTTTTCAATATGCTTCTCAAGATTTACAATGCCCTTTTGTAATGCCTCAAGATTTTCTTCGGAAAGATTATCCTTTGCTACTCCTCCATTGTATTTAAGGGCTCTAATAGTAGCAACAAGAACTACAGCATCAGGATTTAGTCCTGCTTTTCTACATTTTATATCAAAAAACTTTTCAGCTCCTAAATCAGCACCAAAACCAGCCTCAGTTATTGCAATATCTGCTAGCTTCAGGCAAGCCTTTGTAGCCCTGACAGAGTTGCAGCCGTGGGCTATATTTGCAAATGGACCACCATGAACTATAGCTGGAGTGTGCTCCAATGTCTGAATAAGATTTGGCTTAATGGCATCCTTGAGAAGGGCGGCCATAGCACCGGTAGCTTGCAAATCATCAGCAGTTACAGGCTTGCCATCGAAAGAGTATGCTACAATAATGCGACCCAGACGACGCTTTAAATCGGCCATATCATCAGCCAGACAAAGGATTGCCATAATCTCAGAGGCAACAGTAATAACAAAATGATCCTCTCTTACCATGCCATCAGCTTTTGCTCCAAGACCAACTACAATATTGCGGAGAACTCTATCATTCATATCAAGACATCTTTTCCATACGATCTGTCTTGGATCAATGCCAAGGGAATTTCCCTGTTGAATATGATTATCAAGAAGAGCTGCAAGGAGATTGTTTGCAGAGGTTATTGCATGAAAATCTCCAGTAAAATGAAGGTTCAAATCTTCCATTGGTACAACCTGGGCATATCCGCCACCGGCAGCACCACCTTTGATGCCAAAGCAAGGTCCCAATGATGGTTCTCTTAAAGCAAGGATTGCTCTTTTTCCTAAGCAGCCAAAGGCCTGACCAAGGCCAACAGATGTAGTAGTCTTACCTTCACCTGCAGGTGTAGGATTGATGGCTGTAACCAGTACAAGCTTACCATCAGCATTATCTTTTACCCTGTCTAGAAGCTCATCGGAAAGCTTGGCTTTATATTTGCCATATAATTCCAAATCATCTTCTGTTATGTCAAAGCTTTTAGCTACATCCTTTATTGGATAAAGCTCTGCTTCCTGGGCAATTTGAATGTCTGTTTTCATACACATATCCTCTCTTTATTTTGCATTTAATAGTTCTTCAAATTCTACTAAGGTCATTTTGATTTCTCTAGGCTTTGTGCCTATATCAGGTCCAACCACTCCTGCTTCAGACAGCTGATCCATTATTCGAGCAGCTCTGTTAAAGCCTATTCTGAAATTTCTTTGCAAATAACCAATAGAGCCCTTTTGACTTTCAATAACAAGACGTCCCGCTTCTTCAAAAAGAGCATCCCTTGAATTGTCGATGTCACCTGTTATGCTGACACTGTTACCAGATACATCTGTTTTTTCTATAGCCTCAGTAATAGTCTTGTCATAGTCCGAGTTGTCATTTTTATTTTTTAAGAAATCAACTACTCGAGCAACCTCATCATCAGAAACAAAGGCTCCCTGAAGACGTCTCGGCTTAGATTCGTTTTGTGGGGCATAAAGCATATCACCATTGCCCAAAAGCTCTTCTGCGCCATTCATGTCAATGATTACTCTTGAATCAATGCTGGATGATACGGAAAATGCAATACGGGATGGCACATTGGCCTTAATAAGACCGGTAATAACATTGCTAGTAGGTCTTTGAGTAGCAATAATAAGATGCATGCCCGCTGCTCTTGCCAACTGGGCCAGTCTGACGATAGAATCTTCCACATCAGATGCAGCAACCATCATAAGGTCCGCCAACTCGTCCAAAATAATAATAAGCTGCGGAAGCTTTTTCCTTCTGTCTTCTGGTATCTCATCAGGCAAAGCATCCTGCTCTACCTTTTCATTAAAGCCTTCGATGTTACGAACGCCAGCTTTGGCTAATAGCTCATAGCGGTCTGTCATTTCCTTAACCGCCCAATGTAGAGCACCTGCTGCTTTTTTGGCATCGGTAACAACTGGAATAAGCAGGTGAGGAATGCCATTGTATACAGAAAGCTCTACCATCTTTGGATCGACCATAATCATTTTAACTTCATCCGGGGTAGCATGATAAAGAATACTCATGATTATAGTATTAATGCAGACGGACTTTCCTGAACCAGTGGCACCGGCTATAAGTAAATGAGGCATTTTTTCTATATTGCCAACAATTACATTGCCATTGATGTCCTTTCCTACGCAAAAAGCAATCTTGGACTTGGCACTAGTAAATTCGGTTGAGCTTGCAAGCTCTTTAAAGCCAACCATAGTTTTTTCTTTATTAGGTACTTCTATACCTATATATGGCTCACCTGGTATAGGAGCTTCAATTCTGACATCTGTAACAGCCATATTAAGCTTGATGTCATCTGAAAGATTAATAACCTTGGAAACCTTAACTCCTGCGTCAATTTGTATCTTGTATTGGGTAACAGATGGACCCAAAGTAACAGCTACCACCTTGGCCTCTACACCAAAATTAGAAAGGGTACGCTGAAGCTTATTTGCCATATCAGACAAATATTCTTTAGAATCGCCCTGACCTTTTTTAGCATCATTTAAAAGAGAAAGCGGCGGCTTCTGGTATGGCTTCTTAGGCTTTGTATCCTGCTTTTCTACTGCCTCCGATACCTGGGTAGCCGATTCTTCGATTTCCTCTGCGGAGGAAAGGGAGGCCTTTTTAGTACTTCTTGAAGGGGTACTATTTGCGGCAGGCTCGGATTCTACCGGCTCCCGGGCTATAGTTTTTTGCGCTATTGGCTCATGTTCCATAGACTCTGAAACAGCAGATTTGTTATCTGTTATTGTTTTTGAAGGCTCTGTGTCTTTAACCTTAGTCTCAAGAACAGGCTTTTCCGTCTCAATATGAGCAGATGGTATATTGATAACCGGAGAAGATAATGAAAAGTCAGCTGGCTTTTGTGGTGTTACAGGCTTAATGTCATCAACTGGAGAAAATACAATCTCTTTAACAGTATCCTGCACATCTTCAGGCTGAGCAACCACCTTAGATGCAGATGGCTTGTTTGCCTTTAGCTTATGTCTTGATGTGGACTCAACCTCTACATCAGTAAAACCTGTATTTATCTTTACTTCACTAACTTCATCATTAACAGCAGCTGAAGCCTTTTCTAAAATATTGGTATTTGCTGTAACACCAGTTCTTTTTCTGCTGCTTCTTGGTCCACTTGTATTATTTTCTTCCTTCTGCTGACGTATTCTATCCTTCTCTATTTTGTCAATAGTTGCCTGCCGTGAAGTACTATATTGAATATCTCGGCCATTACGAGCTATATCCTGTTCCATAAGCCGTTGTTCTCTTTGTCTTCGGCGTCTGGCAGCAGCCCTGTCGCTTCGTACCCGAGAAGACTGTTGAACTCTCCAAAATATAAAATGCTCGGAAATAATAATTACAGATATGGCCATGATGATAATATCAACTAGATATGCACCAAAAAGTCCAAAACTATTGTAGAAGAAGTATACTATACCTCCACCTAAATATCCGCCTCCATAATGATATTCTTTGGAAAATTCAAAAGCCTCTGTTGCACTAAGCATATCCTGTCCATGTACTATAAGCTCAACGAATCCGCTGAAAAAGATCAGTAGTACAAAGGATGCTATTAGTTTGGTAATAATAATTTTGTTGCCATAGTTGGATATAATCCAAAATAAACAAAATACAAACCAAAGAGGAAGTATATATTGAATAAGGCCAAATGTGCCAAATAGAAAACCTGCCAGAGCAGATCCTATAGTTCCACCTATGCCAAAATTGCTAATCATTAAAAGAATACATATGGCTATAGAACAAAGTAAAATAATGTCTTTGGTTGAATCCTTTAAAAAAATACTGTCCTCAATATCTTTCTCAGAAGGCTGTCTTCTTTTGGGAGAAGATGAGGACTTAGGAGTTTTTTTTGATGCATCAGTGCTTTTACTTCTTGTAGCTGTCTTTTTCTTACTTGTTGTAGTTTTATTTTTTGTTCTTGTACTTGTGCTTGTCTTATTTGCCAAAATTATCCTCGTAAAGAAAAGAGAATAGCATATACTATTCTCTTTTCAGTTAATTCGTTAACCAATTAAATAGTTATACAAATTTTCATATTTTTCTTTTTGTTGATCCCATGAATAATTTTTAAGCATGTCTCGCTCTACCATCTTATTCCACTGGGTCTTTTTAGTAAAATAAATGTATTTACTATAGTTGACTGTGTTAAGCAACTCATCACCGTTATAATTAGCGAAAGAAAAGCCATCACCAGTCTTTTCATATTCGTTGTATGGAGCAACTGTGTCCTTCAAGCCACCAGTCTCTCTAACGATAGGCACGGTGCCATATCTAAAGGAAATAAGCTGTGTAAGGCCACATGGCTCAAACCTTGATGGCACCAAAAATGCATCGCTGGCTGCATAAAGCTTATGAGCCAAATCATCTGCATAGCAAATATTAGCAGAAATCTTTTCAGGATATTTCCATGCATAATGTCTAAACATATTCTCGTATTGAGACTCACCGGTACCAATAACAACCAGCTGAGTATTGTCGTCTACAATACCCTCAATACAATAATTAACCAAGTCAAGTCCCTTCTGGTCAGTGAGACGAGAAATAAGACCTATCATATACTTTTTCTCGTCAACCTGCAATCCAAGTTCTTCTTGAATCTTAAGCTTGTTAATCTTTTTAAACTTGCGGAAATTGCTGGCATCATAATTTTTGTACAGCTTGGTATCAGTAGCTGGATCATAGACTGTATTGTCGATACCATTTACTATGCCTTGCATATCAAAATGTCTGGCCTGTAGAAGACCATCTAAGCCTTCACCATAGTATGGTGTCTCAATTTCCTGAGCGTATGTATTGGAAACGGTAGTGATGTAATCAGTATACACTAAGCCGCCCTTTAACATGTTGCCACACTTGTTGTATTCCAACTTGTCAGGAGTAAACAAATCCTTTGAAAGACCTGAAATACCTGCAACAGTATCAACATCCCAAACTCCCTGGAACTTGAGATTGTGAATGGTAACAATAGACTTCATACCCCAAAAGAACTGGTCTCCCTGAAAGTTATTTTTGAGATAAACAGGAATGTAACCTGTCTGCCAGTCATGACAATGAATAAGATTAGGCTGAAAATCAATGAGGGGCAGCATAGAAAGAACTGCCTTGTCAAAGAAGATAAACTTCTCTAAATCCCATCTTTCTTCTGAGTAAGGATAAAAGCACTCAAAATACTCCAGATTATCAATAAAATAATATGTAATGCCATCATAAACATATGACAAAACACCCACATACTTACTACCGATAAGAGGCCCCATATCCATCTGAAAGCTTGTAACATACTGAAACTGGTTACGGTACTTCTCTGGTATACAGGTGTAGTTTGGTAGTACAACTCTTACATCAAAATATTCTTTGTTAAGAGCCTTTGGTAAAGCACCAACTACATCTGCCAAACCACCTGTTTTTACAAATGGCACGCACTCACTTGAAGCAAACAGAATCTTGTTCATTGTATCATCCCCCTAATACATAAAAAAATAACAGCTCTAAACTCTGTAATCTCTTGTAAATTTACTCATCCCAATTGTGATATACATTTTGTACATCATCGTCTTCATCAAGTAAATCAAGAATCTTGTTGATTTTATATAAATCCTGATCATCAGTAAGCTCAACATATGTCTGAGGAATCATTGTAACCTCAGCATCGGCCATAGCAATGTTTTGAGCCTCAAGAGCCTCTCTTACAGCTGAAAAATCATCTGGGTTTGTGTAGATTTCGAAGCAATCCTCTTCTTCTGAAAAATCTTCTGCTCCCGCATCAAGGGCAATCATCATAAGGTCATCAGCTTCCATATCGCAGTCTTCCTTTGATACAATAATCTGTCCCTTTTTGTCGAACATAAATGATACACAACCAGGTGTGCCTATAGCTCCGCCGCCCTTAGTAAAAGCACTGCGGACATTGGCAGCAGTACGATTGCGATTATCAGTAAGGCACTCTACAATAATGGCTGTGCCACTTGGACCATAGCCCTCATACTGCACTGCCTCATAATTAACTGAGCTTGCATCACCTGCAGCCTTCTTGATGCCATTCTCGATAGTTGCATTAGGTACGTTATTTGACTTAGCCTTTGCAATAACGTCTCTAAGCTTTGAATTATTGTTAGGATCTGGACCGCCCTCTTTTACAGCAACAGCTATTTCTCTTCCAATGATAGTGAAAATTTTGCCCTTAGCAGCATCATTTTTCTCTTTCTTATGCTTAATATTGGCAAATTTTGAATGTCCTGACATATTATAAAATCTCCTTGTTATATAAAAATTACATTAAAAGTATACCATTTTGATATAGCTTAATCAACGGCAGAAGTCTCTGCAGGATCTTTATGATTTTTTCTTTTAACCACAACTGAATCGATAACTTTATCAGTGACATCTTTAATCTCGTAGTTAAAATTATCATCTTCAAGAGTAAAATGACTGCCATCTTCCGGAATGCGGCCCAGTAAAGAAATCAAATATCCATTTAATGTTTCAAAATCCTCTGACAAATGAACTCCTAGGATATCATCAGCTTCGTCAAGAGGAGTGCTGCCGTCCATAATAATTTCATTTTCATCCTTTACTTCTATGGATTTATCCTCATCATCGTGTTCATCTAAGATATTTCCCACAATCTCCTCTAGGATATCCTCCAGACTGATAATTCCGCTGACTTGCCCATATTCATCTAATACAATTATCATATGGCGCTTCTTGTTTTGCATTTTTGCAAAAAGTGTGTTGATGCCATGAGTCTCAGGCACGAACTCCACCTGTCTATCCAAGCCTTGGAAATCCTTTATTAAGGTATTGTTTATAGCAGGATCCTGATAAAAAGGGAGCAAATCCTTTATATGTAATATGCCGATAATGTTATCAAACTCATCTAAAAATACAGGATATCTGCTGAAATGATTGGCTATTACAAAATCAAAGGCTTCTTTGACTGTTATATTACCGTCCATAGCAATGATATTTTTGCGATGGGTCATAATATCTTTGGCATCTGTATCAGAAAATTCAAAAATATTTTGAATCATTTCTGCTTCTGAAGCCAAGATATTGCCATCCTCCTGACCTTCATTAACCAAAGAGATTACATCGTCTTCCGTTATATTTGCTTCCTTCGCTTTTTTAATTGCAATAACGATTATAAAAAACTCTGCTATAGCAATGATTAATAATATACCAATCAAAATGTAGGGGCCTATCGTACTGTCCATAATTCCTCCGAATTTATTTGATAATTGAAGTTATTTAACTGGGATTTAAGATGTAAAGGCCTGCTAAAGCAAGGTCAAATCCTGTCCGCAAGACGCTCAAGCAAATCTCCATTATCCTAGATAATAACTTTTTGAATAAATATAATTTTATCATAATTAAAAGAAAGACTAAACACAAAAGTGCTTAGTCTAATTCATATCATTTATTTTTGTACTATTATTGTCTGGTTCTTTTTCAGCCGCGATTTGTTCTAAGTCTATATCCTCAGGATTGGATTCATCCAGTCAGTTATAAGCTCTGCTTTAGTGGGGTTTTAACTCTTGTTATGTATTGGCTAAAATCCTGACCCTCTACCATAGTTACTCCGTGGGTTTTTGCTGAGCAATATTATAAGACAGTTGCATAAGGCTGTCTGACAAATGAACATTTTCTACTATGAGCTCAGGAATATCATCCAAATCAACATGGGCAAAATTCCATATAGCATGAACGCCAAGAGCAACAAGCTTTAAAGCTGTGGCCTTTGCATTTTGCTTAGGCAAGGTAAGTGCTGCTATTTCTACATCATTTTCAGCTATAAATGTTGGCAAATCATCTAGCATTTGAACCTCTAAATCACGAATTTTTTTGCCTTTTAATGCAGGATTTACATCAAATAAACCAATGATTCTAAAGCCAACACGCTCAAACTTAACATAATTGGCAATGGCCTGACCTAAATTACCGCAACCGATAACTATAACATTGTGAATCTCATTAACACCTAAAATATTACCTATCTCCTCGTGAAGATAAGAAACATTATAGCCATATCCTTGTTGGCCAAAGCCTCCAAAATTATTAAGATCCTGTCTTATTTGTGAAGCAGTAACATGCATTCTCTTGCTCAAATCATTTGATGATATACGCTCAACACCATCATCCAAAAGTTCTCCTAAATATCGATAATATCTTGGCAGACGTCTGATTACTGCCTGTGAGATTTCTTTATCCAAAATTATTCCTCCCAGATGGTAACTGTTACTAGTTAATAACAAAATATCTTTTGTCTATTATAATTTCGACGACTTTTCATGTCAAGAATTTAACAATTCCCATTCTTCATACAGCAATTCCAATTTATCATTTATCTCTTTTTGCTTTGCTGTCAATTCATTAAGCTTTGCTGAATTGGTCATATTTTTAGGAAGTAGGAATTCCTCATCAAGCTTTGCTAGAATAGCTTCACATTCTTCTATCTCAGCCTCAATTTTAGATATTTTATTGGCCAACTTTCTTTTCTCAGCTTCAATTCTTTTTTGCTCTTTGAAATCAAGCTTGGCAGTGGTGACAGTGCCTTCTTCAAGAACTTGTGTACTTGTGTCTTCTTTTGTTGTAAGACTTAATTGCTCTTTTTTGGCAATATAATCATCGTAGTTGCCAAGATACTTGACTAGCTTGCCATCAGTTAATTCCAGTATAGTTGTGGCAGTTTTATTAACAAAATATCTGTCATGGGACACGTACAAAAGGGTGCCCTCATAGTTATTTAATGCTTCTTCAAGAATCTGCTTAGATTCCATGTCCAAATGGTTGGTAGGCTCGTCCAAAATGAGAAAATTGCATTTTGATAGCATAAGCTTTGCTAGGGAAACTCGTCCTCTTTCTCCACCTGACAGTGCAGATATTTTTTTGAAAACATCATCCTCAGTAAACATAAAGGCGGCTAGTGTATTTCGCACTTTTGTTTCAGTCAAATAGGGGTATGCATTATGGATTTCTGAAAAGACTGTATTATTATCATCAAGTCCCTGCTGTTCCTGGTCGTAATAGCCTACAGTAACATTTGCCCCAAATTTGATTGTTCCAGTCTCAAAATCAGTAAGGCCATTGATAACCTTAAGTATTGTTGTTTTACCGGTACCGTTGTCTCCTAAGATGGCAATTCTGTCGTTTTGATGGACTTCAAAGGACAAATCTGTAAATATGACCTTATTGCCATAGGACTTACTTACATGGGAAAAATCAAGTACATCCTTGCCACTTATCTTATCGATTTCCAGTGTCAACCTCATTTTAGCATCTGGAGAATCTGGTGCATCCATAACCTCCATTTTATCCAGAAGCTTTTTTCTGCTTTCAGCTCGCTTAATAGACTTTTCTCGATTGAAGGACTGCAGCTTTTCGATTACTTCCTTTTGGTGCTCTATCTCTTTTTGCTGTTTTTCATAGCTTCTGGCGTATGTCAATTCGGCAATCTCTTTTTGAGCTATAAAGGCAGTATAATTTCCAGTATATACATTTGTCTTGTGATGAGATAAATCTATGACATGGTCAACAATTTTATCTAGGAAATATCTGTCATGGGCAATTATAATAACAGCGCCTTTGTAAGACGATAAATATCCCTCAAGCCACATAATAGATGACAAATCAAGATGGTTAATAGGCTCATCCAAAAGAAGTAAATCAGGAGCAGATGCAAGCAGACGTCCCAGTGCCACTCTAGTTTTTTGGCCACCGGAAAGTTCATTTAAAGTCTTATTTAAATCAGAGCCCTCAAAGCCCAAGCCTTTCAGTATGCCTACAGCCTCCGAACGGAAGGTATAACCTCCATTTAGATCGAACCTATGCTGGAGCTTGTGATATGAATCCATAAAATCTTCCATTTCATCAGCTGAAATGTCATTCATTTTGTATTCCATATCCTGAAGCTTGATTTCCATGGATAATAAATCTGCTCTGGCATTAAGGACATGATCTAAAATATTATCATTATTTGTATCCTCTTGATACTGGGCTAAATAACCAAAGCTTGCATCTTTTTTCAGTGAGATATCACCATCATCCATGGGAAGCTGGCCTACTATTATTTTCATAAGGGTAGATTTACCGCAGCCATTATTACCTACAATGGCAACCTTTGACCCCTCATCTACAGAAAATGTAGCATCCTTTATAATAACATCTTCCCCATAAGCTTTATTAACATGTGAAACATTAAGTAGCATTACTCTTTACCTTTAAAAAGGCGTCTGACTAAATAGCCAGACGCCACATAAATTAATTTACGCTAGGCCACAATCAAAATTTATAAATAAAAATCTATGTGACTATTATCATAAATTGAGAAAATAAAAATATTTCTCATGATTTATTCAGAAAAATTACTCCTGAACATCCTTGATAGAGAAGCTCATTCTGCCCATCTTGTCCTTGCCAAGGCATACAACCTTAACAGTGTCTCCAAGTGTAAGCACATCCTCTACTCTGTCAATTCTTTCTTTAGCAATCTTTGAAATGTGAACCATGCCCTCTTTGCCTGGAGCAAATTCTACAAATGCACCAAACTCTTTGATACTTACAACCTTACCGGTAAATATCTGGCCCTGAGCATAATCTGTAGTAATAACTTCAATAAGACGCTTTGCTTCAGCCATCTTTGCTGCGTCAGTACCGCAGATAGATACATTGCCTTCCTCTGAGATGTCAATCTTAACATCGCATCTTGCAATAATCTCGTTAATAGTCTTTCCGCGCTGACCAACGACATCACCAATTTTCTCCTGGTCAATCTTAATCTGGATAATCTTTGGTGCGTACTGACCAACTTCCTTACGAGGCTCTGCAATGGCCTTGCTCATGCAATTATCCATGATGAAGAAGCGTGCTTCACGGCATCTTGCAATAGCACCCTCTACGATAGGACGAGTCAGACCATGAATCTTAATATCCATCTGGATAGCTGTGATACCTTCTTTTGTACCTGTTACCTTGAAATCCATATCTCCGAAGAAATCCTCAAGACCCTGAATATCTGTAAGAAGTACAAAATCGTCATCAGTGTCACCAGTAACAAGACCGCATGAAATACCTGCTACCATAGACTTAAGAGGTACACCTGCTGCCATAAGAGACATACATGACGCACAGGTAGAAGCCATTGATGTAGAACCGTTTGACTCAAAAGTCTCTGATACAGCACGGATAGCATATGGGAACTCTTCTACAGATGGAAGTACTGGAAGAAGGGCTCTCTCAGCTAATGCTCCATGGCCAATCTCTCTTCGTCCTGGTCCTCTAGATGGCTTAGTCTCTCCAACTGAGTATGAAGGGAAATTGTAGTGATGAATGTATCTCTTCTCAGTAACAAATGGATCAAGACCATCAATCTTCTGAGCCTCTGAAAGAGGAGCAAGAGTAACAATATCACATATCTGTGTCTGTCCACGAGTGAACATAGAAGAACCATGAACTCTAGGAATAATATCAATTTCAGCTGCAAGTGGACGAATCTGAGTAATCTCACGACCATCTGGACGCTTGTGATCCTTAAGAATCATCTTACGAACAGTCTTCTTTTCGTATTGATATACAGCCTCGCCAAGAACTGCAAGCCAATCCTCCTTGTCAGCAAAAGCCTCTTCAAGCTTGGCTGTAATCTCGCGAATATTGCCCTCTCTTGTCTGCTTATCGTCTGTGAAAACTGCTACTTCCATCTCTGCAGGAGTAACGATTTCTTTCATCTTAGCAAACATCTCCTCAGGAATAGCGCAAGATGTGTATTCATGCTTTGGCTTACCACACTCTGCAACCATCTGATCAATAAATGCAATGATAGTCTGGTTTACATCGTGGCACTTATAAATAGCCTCAAGCATCTTATCTTCAGGAATGATGTTGGCACCAGCCTCAATCATAATAACCTTCTCACGAGTAGAAGCTACAGTAAGCTTTAAATCACCCTTATCCCACTGCTCCTGTGAAGGATTGACGATAAACTCTCCGTCAATCATACCCATCTGTGTCATAGCACATGGACCATCAAATGGAATATCAGAAATACAAGTAGCAATTGCTGAGCCAAGCATAGCTACAAGCTCAGGACGGCACTGAGTATCAACAGCCATAACAAGGTTGTTGAGAGTAACATCGTTACGATAGTCCTTTGGAAAAAGTGGTCGCATAGGACGATCAATAACACGGGCTGTAAGTACAGAATTTTCAGAAGCCTTGCCTTCGCGCTTATTGAAGCCTCCTGGAATCTTGCCTACTGCATATGTCTTCTCCTCGAACTCTACTGAAAGTGGGAAAAAGTCAATGCCATCTCTAGGCTTGTCTGATGCAGTAGCAGTAGAAAGAACTGTAGTCTCACCATACTGAATAAATGCCGCACCATTAGCCTGAGCAGCTACTCTGCCGATATCAACACGAAGTGTTCTACCAGCCAAATCCATTGTAAATGTCTTCATGGTAATCTCCTTATAAAAAATATATTAAGCAATTAACTCGAAACTACTGAAAATGAAGCGAGCTTCGCACCAAATTCAGTGGCTTCGAATAATTGCTTTAATTCAGATAAAAACAAAAGGGACGGAGCATAATGTATACTCCGCCCTTATAGATTACTTTCTTAAGCCAAGACGCTCAATGATTGAACGATATCTCTCAATGTCAGTATTCTTAAGGTAAGCAAGAAGATTTCTTCTCTTACCAACCATCTTCATCATACCTCTTCTAGAGTGATGATCACCTGGGTTAGCCTTAAGGTGCTCTGTAAGCTCTGAAATACGAGCTGTAAGAACTGCAATCTGAACCTCTGGAGAACCTGTATCACCAGCGCATCTTGCGTACTCATTGATGATAGCCTGCTTCTTTTCTTTTGTAATCATGTTGATTCCTCCTATAAATAAATAATATGCCGTAACACAGAATCGGTCGGAGTGTCCGAACCCCGAGTCACGGTAAACTCATACGAAAAATATACTACCATAGTAAATTGTTTCTGTAAACACTAATTTGACCAAAATATTAGAACAAATCCGACACATTTAATTCTAAAAGATAATTTAAAGTACCGTTATTAATATATATATTGTCAGTGTCATTGTTCAATGTGAAATAACATAACTTGTCAGGTCCATCATATATATCGATTTTTGTTATGTTACCAGAGGCATCCTCAATGCTAAATGAATGAGGAGAAGAAATTTCTATGGAATCTGCCATTGCATCAGCATATATATTGCATAAATAAGAGAGACAGGTGTTTATCTCCTCTTGGTCTAAGATTGCCGAATTGTCTTCCTTGTATACAAAAGTGTCATCATTCCTTTCAAAAGATGCCTCTACCCCGCTTACATCAGTTATGGTAAAAGTATACACGTCTGAAGAATCTATAGTAAATACTTCCGAACCAGAATTTTCTACTCCATTATCCTTTGTTGAAGCATCGCTAGAACTGTCTTCTGACATATCATCAGAAAGTTCTATAGCATCATCCCCTGATATAGGCATAGGAACGTTAGATATTATAGGGAGTATGACAAAAACTACTATTGCCATAACAATCACTATAATAATGGGAATAATTATATTTTTATTGAAAAATCGCTTCATACTAGCTTCCTATAAAGAAAGCCCACAATATAGTGGGCCTTCACAATAACTAACGATAAATAATATCATCCCTTCCAGGGCCATTTGAAACCATGGTAATAGGGAATCCAATCTGCTCTTCTATAAACTCGATATACTTGCGGCAATTTTCTGGCAAATCTTCATACTTCTTAATACCACGGATATCGCACTTCCATCCTGGCAAAGTTTTAAGTACAGGCTTTGCCTTTTCAAGCTTGCTGGTAACAGGGAAATCTGTAGTTACCTCGCCATCAATGTCGTAACCTACACATACAGGAATCTCATCTAAATAGCCCAAAACATCAACTACTGTAAATGCAACATCTGTAGTGCCCTGCATTCTACAGCCATACTTGGAAGCCACGCAGTCAAACCATCCCATACGTCTTGGGCGTCCAGTTGTAGCACCGAACTCTCCGCCATCGCCACCTCTGTTTCTTAACTCATCAGCTTCATCACCGAATATCTCTGAAACAAAAGCACCTGCACCAACAGCAGATGAATAAGCCTTACATACTGTAACAACCTGCTTAATCTCTGAGGCTGGTATACCTGCACCAATGCAGCCATAGGCAGCAAGGGTAGATGATGATGTAACCATAGGATAAATACCGTGATCAGGATCCTTTAATGTACCAAGCTGACCCTCAAGAAGAATTGTCTTTCCTTCTTTAAGAGCATTCCAAAGGTATGTAGAAGTATCACATACATAAGGAGCAATCATATCTCTGTACTCATGAAGGGTATCAAGAAGCCCCTCTGGAGTAAGAAGTGGCTTGTGATATAAGTGCTCAAGCATAACATTTTTCTTATCGCAGGTTCTTACAACCTTTTCTTTAAGAAGCTCTTCATCAAAAAGCTCCTGAACCTGGTAACCAATTTTGGCATATTTGTCAGAATAAAAAGGAGCAATACCACTCTTGGTAGAACCAAAGGATGCTTTACCAAGACGCTCCTCCTCATATTCATCGAATAAGATATGGTAAGGCATAACAATTTGAGCTCTATCTGAAACTAAAATCTTTGGAGTAGGAACTCCCTTGTCTGTAATAGACTTAATTTCATTAATTAAAATAGGGATATTGAGAGCAACACCATTGCCAATGATGCTGGTAGTGTGATTATAAAACACACCACTAGGCAATGTGTGAAGTGCAAACTTACCATAGTTGTTGACTATGGTGTGGCCTGCATTGGCTCCTCCCTGGAAACGAACAATAATATCAGCCTCAGCGGCAAGTGTATCTGTGATTTTGCCCTTGCCTTCATCACCCCAATTGGCTCCTACAACTGCTTTTACCATAACTGTCCTCCTGTATTATCTAATATATTTGGTATCAATTAACTTTTTGGTAACTGTACATGCTAATGCTCCTGGACCAATATGACATGATACAGAAAGGGAAAGCGGATCTATCCATATCTCCTTGCCAGGGAATGCCTCTAAAAGCTCTTCTTTAAATTTTAAAGCGGCCTCATAATTTTGAGTATGTGCTATAGAGATAATTACATCATCAAGATTATCTGTTTTAAGGACCTCTTTCATGTCTTTTTTCAGTGCCTCTATCATAGTAGACTTAGCAGCCTTCATGGTGCGAGCCATTGAGTATTTGTCCAGCTTTTCACCATATATTGAAAGCACTGGCTTAATCTTAAGAAGAGAACCAATAGCTGCAACTGCAGGAGTGAGTCTGCCACCCTTTTTCAAGTACTCAAGAGTATCTACAGTAATATATATACGAGAGTCAAACTTAACTTCTTCTAACGCCTGTCCGATTTCCTCTGCTGACTTGCCCTGATCTGCAAGTGTTTTGGCTTCAAGAGCTGAAAGCTTTTGAGTTACAGAAATACGCTGGTTATCAACCACAACGACCTTGCCATCATAATCCTCCGACAACATCTTAGCTGTGGCACAGGATGAAGAAAGACCACTTGACATAGGGATGTATACTATCTCGTCATACTCTTCTAAAAGCTTATCCCATGTATCCATAAGATTGCCTGTAATAGGCATACTGGTGGTTATCTCTCCACCATGAGTGAGCTTTTCATAAAACTGATCCTGAGTAAGATCAATGTCCTCATAGTAAAGCTGACCATCGATATAAAAAGGCATAGGAATAACATGAACTCCTAAATCCTTAGCCTCAGACTGTGTAATTCCACTATTGCTGTCAGTAAGAATACCTACCTTGCTCATAGTTCACCTCACAATTTTTATTTTAAACAACGCTATAATCATAGCATAAAGCTGTATAAAAAGGAAACAAAATATCCCTTGGATTAAAAAATCCAAGGGATACAATTTAGCTAAAATGTTTTAGTACATTCCACCCATCTGGCCAGCGGCTGCAGAAGCAGCAGCCTCAGCAGCTGGATCCTTAATATCAGCTACTACTGACTCAGTTGTAAGAAGTGTGCTTGCAACTGATGCAGCGTTCTGAAGAGCTGAACGAGTAACCTTTACAGGATCAAGGATACCTGCAGATACCATGTTTACATACTCCTCATTGTATGCATCAAAGCCTACACCAGCTTCTGACTCACGAACCTTGTTAATAATAACAGAGCCTTCAAGACCTGCATTTGCTGCGATGTAGAAAAGTGGAGCCTCAAGAGCTTTTACAATTACATTTGCACCAGTCTTCTCATCACCAGAAAGTGTATCAGCAAGCTGGCAAACAGCCTTCTGTGCATGGATATAAGCTGATCCACCACCCTGAATGATACCTTCCTCAACAGCTGCACGAGTTGCATTTAAAGCATCTTCCATACGAAGCTTTGCTTCCTTCATCTCTGTCTCAGTAGCAGCACCAACGCGAATAACAGCTACGCCACCGGCAAGCTTTGCAAGACGCTCCTGTAATTTCTCTTTATCAAACTCTGAAGTAGTCTCTTCAATCTGATTTCTAATCTGAGCAACTCTTGCATCGATAGCTGCCTTGTCACCCATGCCATCAACGATAACAGTATTTTCCTTGTTAACCTTAACTGACTTAGCACGGCCAAGCATAGACATGTCAGCTTCCTTAAGCTCAAGTCCAACCTCTTCTGAAATAACCTGTCCACCTGTAAGAATAGCAATATCCTGAAGCATTTCTTTTCTTCTATCGCCATAACCAGGAGCCTTAACAGCTACTACGTTGAATGTACCACGAAGCTTATTTAAGATAAGAGTTGTAAGAGCTTCACCCTCGATATCCTCAGCAATGATAAGAAGTCTTGCGCCAGCCTGAACAACCTGCTCAAGAAGTGGTAAAATCTCCTGAATATTAGAAATCTTCTTGTCTGTAATAAGAATGTATGGGTCGTCCAAAGTAGCTTCCATCTTGTCCATATCGGTGCACATATAAGCTGAGATATAACCTCTGTCAAACTGCATACCTTCTACAAGATCAAGCTCTGTCTGCATTGTCTTTGATTCCTCGATGGTAATAACACCATCCTTTGAAACCTTTTCCATTGCATCAGCAACCATCTTACCTACTTCTTCGTCACCAGCTGAAATAGCTGCAACCTTTGTGATCTGATCCTTGTCTGAAACTTCCTGGCTCATTGCTGAAAGTGACTCAACTGCCTTATCAACAGCCTTCTTCATACCCTTTCTAAGAACGATTGGGTTAGCACCTGCAGCTAAGTTCTTCATGCCTTCCTTAATCATTGCCTGAGCAAGAACTGTAGCTGTAGTAGTTCCATCACCAGCTACATCATTTGTTTTTGTAGCAACTTCCTTTACAAGCTGAGCTCCCATGTTTTCAAATGCATCCTCAAGCTCTACTTCCTTTGCAATTGTAACACCATCATTTGTGATAAGTGGAGCGCCATAAGACTTTGAAAGAACAACATTGCGACCCTTTGGTCCAATTGTAACTCTAACTGTATTTGCAAGCTTATCTACGCCTGCCTCAAGGGCCTTTCTTGCCTCTGCTCCGTATTTAATCTCTTTTGCCATATTGATCTACCTTCTTTCTTATTCTACTACTGCTAAAATGTCATTCTGTCTAACGATAATATACTCTTCGCCTTCAAGCTTTACATCTGTACCTGAATACTTAGAATAAATAACCTTCTGGCCTTCTTTAACCTGCATAACAACTTCCTTGCCGTCAACGATTCCGCCAGGACCAACAGCTACAACTAAAGCCTCCTGTGGCTTCTCCTGAGCAGATGATGTTAAAATAATACCAGACTTGGTAGTTTCCTCTGCTTCACACTGCTTTAATACAACGCGATCTGTTAATGGAACTAATTTCATTTTATATACCTCCTAAATTGTAATCACTGTTCTGTTAGCACTCAACACTTCTGAGTGCTAACTACAGAATGTATAATAGAATTGCATTGACAAACTTGCAAACAAGACTTTGCCGTATGAATCAAGCAAATCCTCTTAAATTCTCGTTTTTTCTCTTTGATTCTCACTATTTCTTACGATTCAAACTTTTTGAAATAATTTCAAGGAAATTATCAGCAAATACCGAGCCCCCCGTTGACATGAGCTTGACTATTATTTCCATAAAAATAGCTTGTTTGTCTGAATCCAAGGCCTGGATATCCTTAACTATGGCAGCTATTGAACGGATTCCTCCGCCTGTCACCTGGGATAGCTTGGTAGCCCCAGAGGATTTCATGGCTGAAAAAAGTATATCACCGAACAAGGAGCGGGTTTCATAGTCATAACCCATTACCCATTTTTTTACCATTTCATCAAACATTATAGAAAATGGATCTAATTCAGGTGCTGTAACAAATTCATTTCGTAGAACCTGCCAGCTAAGAGGGTCATGCTGCATAATTCCCTTAGCATCTGATACAACTATTTTATTGGAAAAGCTGTTAGCCATTAGCATGCCTACTATAGATTGCTGAGGAATAAAGCCTTTTATACGAGAAAGTATTGTCTGGTACTTGTCTGTATTTATTATCTCATCAACAAATCCTGGACCATCGTTAGAATAAACCTCAATAATATTATCTTTTACTGAGTGACGACAAAATGCGGAAGCGTATACTGCAAAATTGCCTCCCTTAGAATGGCCTCCCACTCGAATGTCCTTCATGGTTCTGGAAAAATTATTATTAAGATATTCAACAGCCTTAAGCTGCCCCGCTGTGCCACATGAAAAGGACATATCGTAATCTTCTCTCCAGCCTATGAGAGTATCATCGGTGCCTCTGAAGGCAACAAATATGGATTTGTCTGGAAGATAAAAGGTGCAGACAGCAAATTGACTTTGGCTTTCAGCATCTACTTCATTCACATAGCCCGCAAGCTTCATTCCTCCATATCTCTTTGACCCTGCCATTTTTTTTAATATAAAAGGAGCAAGCCTAGTCATGCTTGTTCTGGCAAGTATTTCCTCTTCAGAATACTTTTCAAAATAAGCCTGGCTAGCTTGCTCAATTGTTATTTTTTCTTTAAGGGTGGGGCCTGATACAATGCCTTCAAAGGCTACATAAACTAGCTCACACAATACCAGGTTATCCACTTCGTTAAATGGGTCAAAAGAAAAAGGAATATCGCTTCTCCAATCAAGATAATCAGAAATATTGGACATTACTTTTCCTCCATCTGTTGTTATTCATCAAATAAATTATCGTCTTTTGCTTCTGTACCAGTATCATTTTTTTGAGGCTCTTCAAAGGCATCATCTTCGAAAATAGAATCTCCAGACTTTGATGAAGGAGCTTCCTCCATGTTACGCTGAAAGAGACGATTAGAATCCTTCTTATGGTCACGAAGCCCCAATGCCATCATAAGAAGAGACACAAGGCTAATGGCTCCAACTGCGCAAAGGTATGCTGCACCGATAATATTGCCGTCAAAAAAAGTAAGCTGATTTACCAAAAAATAAATAGATGCAGCTATTGTAGCAGCGCCAAATATAAGACTGATAAACCATGATGATCGCTGAATATGAAATAAGGCAAAGGCCTGCTGTAACATAATAGCGCCAAAAACAAGGCCACCAAGACAAACAATGTCATTAATAAATGTAGCAATCTGGATAGCCTTAAAAATAAAAATGGAACCTATAATTATAAAAATAACTCCAAGGGTAAATCCATAATTGGCCACACGTCGAAACTCCTGCTTGAAAAAATATTTAATCATGTAGAAGGCGCCAAAAGCAATAAATAAAATGCCACATGCAAGAACCAAAAATGAATATACCAGATTGTAGATAGTGCTTGGATTAATGAAAAGTAATGCTGCTCCTAATGCAACGTATATGACAGCTGCAAGTATATGGGCAACCAAGGCTGATTTTGAATCTTTTACAGTAGTATTATCTGTTTTTGCCATAAGACACTCTCCTACAAAGAATTAGCTCTGTCGTTAATATTTTTTTGGAAATTGATAACATCATGGTCATAAGATGAATTCATATACTCTGACTTAATAATGAAATCAGCAGAAGCCTTGTTGATAGCCATAGGAATATCATATACCTGGGCAATACGCATAAGAGCCTTTACATCAGGATCATGAGGCTGTGCGGTAAGTGGATCTGCAAAGAAAATAATAAGATCAATTCTGCCCTCTACTATCTTGGCACCAATCTGCTGGTCGCCTCCTAAAGGACCTGAATTATATCCTCTTACTGGAAGTCCTGTTTTATCACAAATCATACGGGATGTAGTGCCTGTGCCGCAAAGGAAATGATTGGATAAAATCTCCTTATTGTCCTCGCACCACTGAATAAGCTCAGGCTTTTTACCATCGTGAGCAATAAGTGCAATATTTTTTTGCTTGCCAATTGTAAGTGTAATCTTGTCTTCCATTAATACCCCTCCTAAAAAAAGCTTATTATAATAACTATAAAATTAATCAGACCATGGGCTAAAATACATGTCGCAAGTCTTTTTGTCTTTATGAAAAGCAGGCCTAAAAACAGACCAACTATAAAGGCATATAAAAATTGTACTATATTAAAGTGTAAAATGCCAAAACAAAATGCAGAAATTAGTATAGCAGGATAAGGTCCATGCCATAAATATATTTGCCCTGCAATAATCCCACGGTATAATAGCTCTTCCAAGGCAGGAATAACCACTGCATTACATAATATTTTAACCGGCAGACTCCCTGAATAAAGTCCCTGACTGGAGTTTTTATAGGATTCAGATATATCTATGATAGATAGCTGGGTAATAATAATATTTAAGAGAAGGCCAATAGCTACAACAGCAATAATTCTTAAAATATCCCTGAAAAAAGACCTTTTGTCTGGATATTTTTCAGTATTAATAAGCCTTGGTACTCTGATATAAATAATATACTCAGGCACTATGGTAAAAAGTCCTGCAAGCATAAGGCAAAACAGATGACTTGTAGCTTCTTCCAAAAACATAGCAAAAAGTGCATAAAGTAAATTATATAAAATATAATATACCAGCAATGGATACAGTATCTGAATAATTCTGTTACTTTTAATGGCTTTCAATATAATCCGCCACCTCCTGGCATGTATCAACTACAAGCGCAGCTCCAGCCTCTAGCATCTCAGTATTCTCCCCAAAGCCCCAGGATACTCCAAGACAATCAATACCAGCCAAAGAGGCTCCGGCGGCATCATATTTGGTGTCGCCAATGAGAATTGTCTCTTCCTTCTTCATCCATGGAGCTCGTGAAAAGCAAAGCTTAATGACATCCACCTTGTTATCTATTTTGCCATCCAATGTAGCGCCATTAATTGTGGTGAAATATTTGTCCAAGCCCTTGTTTTTCAGTAGCTTAATACAGGTTGGCTCTGGCTTTGAAGAGCAAACCATTAGGTTGTAGCCTTGCTTATTCAAGCTTTCAAGCAAATCCTCGATGCCAGGGTAGACATCTGCATTAAAAAGACCATCCTCAGCATCATAATACCTGCGATATCTGTCAATGGCAGGCTGCACATCCTCTTCCTTTAAATGTAAAATATTGGGAAAAGAGTACAAAAATGGTGGACCTATGCAGGATTTAAGAACCCCGTATTCTGGAACTTCATATCCATATTCAGTTAAGGCAATACGAAGACCTTCTAAAATACCAGGTTCAGTATTAATAAGCGTTCCATCTAAATCAAAAAATACGTTTTTTATCATATAAGCCTCTCACTTATTTTTTTACACCCTTGGTGTCCCTTGTACCTATGTGTAAACGATGCAAAGCCACAGTATTATCCTTCACCTTGACCTCGCAGCTGTCACCTTCATGAAGAACATATACATTAGTCAGACTATCGCCAGCAGACAATTTCATGCCTCGCACACCAACGGCTGCTTTCTTTTTCTCCGGAATTGATAATGCATCTATACGTAAAAACATATTTTTTTCAGACTGCATTACTATGGTAGAGGTGTCATCTATTAAAGAAACCGATATCAGCTTGTCATTATCATTTAACTTAGTTGCAGCTATAAGCTTTCTTGTTACATCATATTCCTGGCCTTGCACAAGCTTAATAAAGGCGCCTTTGCTGGCGAATAAAAGCTTTGATGAAATAATCTTTGACATAGGCTCAATAAGAAGAAGATTTTCATTTTTAAGATCAAGCTTTGAGCCCTTGTCTACAGTATCAAGCAGCAATCCCTTGTCTCTAAACTTACCTATTGGCAAGTCTAAAACCTTTATGGCATGCATGTCACCTGTGTCTGTAAAAAGACAGAGCTTGTCAGTGTTTTTGCATAATATGATATGCTTTGATTCTGAATCAGCAGCCTCTTTGTTGCGCTCATAGGTTGACATATCTACTACCTTGGTATAGAAAAATCTGTCAATAAGCACTGCTACATCTATTTCTTCTATAGGCTTCTCTTCCACAACAACATCTGCAACATTATCTATTACAGTGCGTCTTGGACGGCCATATTCTTTTTGAATGGCCTTTAAGTCCTTCATAATGACCTTTGCCATTACAGCACGGGATCCAAGTATTTCTGAGTATTCTGCAATCTTTTTTAATGTGGCATCATGCTCGCCTTTAAGGGCATCAATTTCAAGACCTATAAGCTTTTGTAAGCGCATATCAAGAATTGCCTGGGCCTGACGCTCAGTAAAATTAAGCTCAGCAGCATCTTTTTCAGATTGCTTGCTTTTAAACTTTATCCCTTCAGTAATACCACTTACCAAGCAGGCCTTGGCCTGTTTTACATCCTTGGAGCCGCGAAGGATCTCAATGATAAGATCAATAACATCACAGGCTTTAATAAGACCTTCCTGAATCTCCTGCTTATCCTTCTCTTTGTTAAGGAGAGTGGTATATTTGCGGGTGCATATCTCGTATTGAAAATCAACATGATGTCTTATGATAGGCACAATTCCAAGGGTCTCAGGACGGCCATTTGCTACTGCAAGCATGTTTACACCAAAGGTGTCTTCAAGACGAGTCTTTTTGTACAAAAGATTTAACACATTCTGAGCATCCGCTCCTTTTTTGAGCTCAACAATTATGCGCATACCGTCCTTGTTGGACTGGTTGGAAATATCTACGATATCAGTTGTTTTCTTGGTCTCTACCAAGGCGAAAATATCATTGAGGAACTTACCTATATTGGCGCCAATCATAGGATAAGGAATTTCGGTTATGACAATCTGCTCCTTGCCACCCTTAATTTGTTCAATCTGGGCCTTGCCACGTATCTTGATTTTTCCAGCACCTGTAGAATAAATGGATAAGAGCTCATCCTTATTGGTGATAATGCCTCCTGTAGGAAAATCTGGGCCCTTGATGTATTCAAGCATCTGGGCGGTATTGATATCAGGATTCTTCATGTAGGCTATGACACCATCTATTACTTCTGAAAGATTATGCTGAGGAATAGATGTAACCATACCAACGGCAATACCATCAGAGCCATTGATAAGAAGATTTGGCACCCTAACTGGCAGGACAGATGGTTCTTTTTCTGTTTCATCATAATTTGGTACAAAATCTACTACATCCTTGTCCAAATCCCCAAGATATACTTCCTGGGTCACCTTGGCAAGTCTAGCCTCCGTATATCGCATGGCAGCTGCGCCGTCACCCTCGATAGAGCCAAAATTACCGTGTCCATCTATCAAAGGAAGACTTTTCTTGAAATCCTGGCTCATTACAACAAGGGCCTCATAAATAGATGAATCACCATGTGGATGATATTTACCCATTGTATCACCAACAATACGGGCGGATTTCTTGTAAGGCTTGTTATAATCTACTTTTAGCTCGTACATATCATAAAGGGTGCGCCTTTGTACTGGTTTTAAGCCATCTCTCACGTCAGGCACCGCACGAGCCAAAATAACACTCATAGAATAGTCTATGAAGGATTTTTGCATTATTTCAGAATATTCAGTTCTAATTATTTCCTGGGCCATTATTCACCTCTAAAAATCTAATTCAGCCTCATTGGCATGACGATAAATAAAGTCTTTTCTTGGGGCAACCTCGCTGCCCATCAAAAGCTCAGTGACAGAAGATGCCATAAGGCCATCCTCTATTTCAACAAGCTTTAACTTTCTGCGGTCTGGATCAAGAGTGGTCTCCCACAGCTGCTCTTTGTCCATCTCACCAAGACCCTTGTAGCGCTGCAAAGTAAAGGGCTTGCCTTCCATCTTTTTACGATATTTTTCAAGAGCCATATCGTCATAGAGATACTCTTCCTTTCCCTTCGAAGGGATTGCCTTGTAAAGAGGAGGCATTGCAATATAAACATGTCCTTCTCTAATAAGCTCTGGCATAAAGCGATAGAAAAATGTAAGAAGTAAGGTACAAATATGAGCACCGTCCACGTCGGCATCAGCCATGATGACAATCTTGTCATAGCGAAGCTTTGTTATATCAAAGTCATTGCCATAGCCTTCAGAAAAACCACAGCCAAAGGCATTGATAAGAGTCTTGATTTCAGCATTGGCAAGTACCTTGTCCATGGTAGCTTTTTCGACATTTAAAATCTTTCCTCGAATAGGCATAATGGCCTGATACATACGATTACGGGCCATCTTGGCAGAGCCACCAGCGGAATCTCCCTCTACGATAAATATCTCACACTTGGATGCATCTCTGGACTCACAATTAGCAAGCTTTCCGTTTTGATCAAAGGAAAATTTCTGCTTTTGCAATAGGTTTGTCTTTGTTTTTTCTTCAGACTTACGTATTTTGGCTGAACGCTCCGCACAAGAAATAATAGCTTTGAGAGCATCTAAATTTCGGTCAAAATACAGCTCTAGCTCTGATGAAGAAACTGAAGCAACTGCCTTGCTGGCATCTGGATTATCAAGCTTGGTCTTTGTCTGACCTTCGAAACGAGGGTCTGGATGCTTGATTGATACAATGGCAGTAATGCCATTTCTTACATCTGCACCGGTAAAATTGCTATCCTTCTCTTTTAGGATGCCCAGCTCTCTTGCATAATTATTGATAATGGTGGTAAGGACAGTCTTGAAGCCTGTGATGTGAGTGCCGCCCTCGGAATTGTAAATATTATTACAAAAGCCCAATATATTCTCGTTAAACTCATTGGAATATTGGAAGGCTACTTCTATTTCTACATTTTCTGCGCTTCCCTTATAGTGACATACATCATGCAGGGTCTCAGTATTTTTATTAAGCTCCTTGACAAAGCCAACTATACCCTCTGGCTCGTGAAATGTAATCTCCTCAGCCTCATCCCTGCGGAGGTCCTTGAAAATAATAGTAAGGCCAGGATTAAGATATGCTGTCTCATGCATCCGGGACTTAATCTCGTCCTCTTTAAAATATGTCTTTTCAAAAATCTCAGGGTCAGGCAAAAAATTAATCTTGGTACCATGAGATTTGGTCTTGCCTACAGTAGGAAGAAGACCATTTTCCAGCTCTATAGTAGGAATACCCTTTTCATATCGGTCATGATGAATAAAGCCTTCTCGAGAAATGAAGACCTCCATATATTCTGACAGGGCATTAACTACAGAGGAACCAACGCCGTGAAGACCACCAGATGTCTTATATACAGAGTCGTCAAACTTACCACCGGCATGAAGTGTAGAAAAGACAAGACGAGCTGCAGAAATGCCCTTCTTATGAAGGCCTACTGGTATTCCTCGACCATTATCCTCTACAGTACAAGAGCCGTCTGCTTCCAAAGTGACCCTTATAGTATCACATTCTCCAGCCAAATGCTCATCTACAGAGTTATCTACAATCTCATACACCAGGTGGTTAAGACCTTTTCTTGATGTAGAGCCTATATACATTCCAGGACGTTTTCTGACTGCCTCTAGGCCTTCAAGAACTGATATACTGCTTTCGTCATAAGTGACTTTTTTTGCCATAAAATAAACCTCATTTTATTTCATTAGAAAAGCGTCTGTAATGAAACAGGCGCTATTTACTAACCAAAATTTTTAACTAATGTTAATGTGTACCGGTAGAGCCGAAGCCACCTGCACCTCTAACAGTGTCAGATAGTTCAGATACCAGATTAAAGTCAACAGATAAAAATGGAATCACAACCAGCTGTGCTATTTTTTCATCAGGTGTGATTGTGCGACTTACTTCACTATCATTGTGAAGGGCAACCTTTACCTCTCCTCTGTAGTCTGCATCAACAACACCGGTGCAATTTGCAGGACGCAAGCCTTCCTTTGATGATAAGCCCGATCTGGCAAAAACGCCGCCAAAATAGCCTTCAGGTATCTCCATGGCAAGACCTGTACCAATCATTTTTGTCTCATGAGGGGCTATAATAATGTCTTGACTTATATTTGCAAAAAGATCATATCCCGCAGCAAAATCAGATCCTCTCTCAGGAAGCTTTGCATTTTCATTTAGCTTTATAATATTAATATTCATAAGTCTCCTTTATTCGCAGAATAATACTATCTGACCTAATTTTCTTGTTTGAGGCACATCAATAACTCTTTGATTAATACTGCCTCGCCACTTGGCTTGCAAATCCTTTTTGGCAACCTCGAACTCTCCATCAACGAGGACATCGATGAGTGCCATTATATCCAAATCTTTTATCTCTTCATAAGAAAAGCCTGTGTATAACCAGATTGTTTTATCAGGAAATTTCTCTCTGATTTCTAAAGCAAGGGATGTAAGGTCAGCTCGGTTTCCCGGGAAAAGTGGATCTCCACCACTAAAGGTAATGCCGGAAATATAATCTCTGGATAAAAGCTCGAAAAGCTCGTCCTTTGCAGCCTCATCAAAGACCAGGCCTCCATCTGGATCCCAGGTAGTTGGATTTTGACACTCCGGGCACCTGTGATCACAGCCAGCAAGCCAAAGAACTGCTCTAAGACCATCTCCATTAAGCATATCGTCCCCTGTAATATTGTGATAACGCATAATTTATATAAATTCTCCCTACATAGACTTTCTATCAGCAATTTCAGCCATTTTAGCTTCATTAAGACGAGTGTCACCCTTTACTCTAGAGTAAGACAGATAACCATTCATTCTGTCTATCTTGGTCAAATTCTTGCTGCCACATACTGGACATACGTCCATCTCTAACTCTTCGTGGCCACAATCATCACAATAAGAAAGGGACAAATTAACTCCTTCATAGAAGCCCTTTTTCATAGCTCTTCTAACCAAGGTTTTTACTGCCTCACGGTTGTAGTTGATAGGATATCTGACATATTGTATTTTGCCACCAGAGCACAGCTCCCAGAATCGACCTTCCTTGTCCTGCTTTTCAATAGGTGTAATGTCTTCGGTCACATGGCAGTGGAAAGAGTTAGATACATACTCTCGGTCAGATACGTTCTCTATTATGCCATATTTTTTTCTAAATTGCTTTACCTGAAGTCCACATAGATTCTCAGCAGGTGTGCCATAAATGGCATAGAGATTACCATCCTCGTGCTTATATTCATCTACCTTGTCATTAATGTGTCTCATTACTTCAAGGGCAAACTCTCCGTCCTCTGCAATAGACTTGCCATTGTAAAGGCGCTGCAATTCATTTAATGCTGTTATGCCAAAAGAAGCTGTGGCTGTCTTAAGGATAGGTTTGATTTTATCATGAAAATTGAGATGTCCGCCATAGAAGCCACCTTCGCAATAAGCCAAAGGATTGGTGGAAGCTCTCATCTCTCCAAGATAAGCATAGGTACGTATGTGAAGCTTTCTTATCATCTCAAGATAATAATCCAGTGTCTCGTAAAAATCCTTGGACTCCTGACGACTCTTTGCCAAAATCATTGGCAAATGCAAAGAAACAGCACCTATATTAAATCGGCCTATAAATACTGGCTCATCCTTATCATCAGCAGGCTCCATTCCACCTCTTTCATACCAAGGAGAAAGGAAAGCTCTGCAGCCCATTGGTGAGATAACCTTGCCATATTTTTTATACATGGATGCTATATAGCCTTCACCAGTCAAAGACAGCCAGTCTGGATACATAGTCTTTGAAGAGCAATCTATACCTGCTTCAAAAACATCCTCCAACTCCTTTCCTGGTCCATGAAGATTTTCATCATATAAAAATACTACCTTAGGGAATAGAACCGGTTTCTTAAAGCCTGGCTTGCCCTGGCCAATACTTCTGACCTTAAGGCAGGCTTTGGTAGCCATTTTGGCAAAAGTAGATCGTCCCAGGCCTAAAGTAACTGTAATAAAAGGATAGTCGCCTCGGCTGGAAGCTACAGTGTTAAATTTGTACTCCCATCCCTGGAAGCCCTGTTCCATTTCCCTTTGAACATCACTGTAAGCTATTTCTTCAGCTTTGCTCTCATCTATTCCCAAATCTATATATTTAGCTAGAGCCTTGTCATAAGATTTTTGAGCATACTTTTCTAATATCTCATCAACCTGAGGAATGGTGAAACCGCCGTATTGCTGACTTGCTGCAGAAAGGACAATATCTCCAATGACATCAAAGGCTACATCTAAGCTTTTTGGCTCATTATAGAAAATGTTACCCATCTCAAAGCCACCTGATAATACAGACTCTACATCAAAAAGGCAGCAATTCATGGTATCACGTCTGGCATTCATATCATGTATATAGATATAGCCATCACGAATAGCCTGAATCTCTTCTGTGGTCAGGAAAAACTTCTTATAAAGCTCACGATTAAGCTCGTTAAATATAAGTGAGCGCTTGGTAGAGACAAGGGCAGAGTCTGTATTTGAGTTCTCCTTGTCACCAATATACATAATATTTTGGCTCTTCTTATAGACATCATCCAACATCTGAACAAAGTCCTGCTTATAATTGCGATAATCACGGTAAGACTTGGCAACAGTAGGGTCCACTCTTTCCAATGCACCCTCTACTATGTTGTGCATCTGGGCAATCTGGATATGGTCAAGATTTAAGTCTTCAACCCTCTCTTCTACAAACTGGCAAATAAAGCGCTCCTGCTCTGGAGTAAAGTTAACCAATACACGAGTGGCTGACTTTCCTACTGCATCTACTACTTTTTGCACATTAAATTCTTCTAATGAACCATCCTTTTTTACTACGTATCTCACTGTATGCCTCCTAATTGTATATTCAAAATAAAAATAATTATCAAATTGATAGACACTATATCTTGTGTGTCTTAGAAAATATTACCACTAGATAGTGCTTATTTCAATACAACTTTAATATTTATATCTAAAAAGACCACACTTAAAAAGTGCGGTCTTTACATCTACCAGCTAAGTTGTGATGACTCCTTTTTTCGATCTCGAGTCATTAGCTCATACACTGCCTGCTTGGCAGAAAGATTTGAGAAGCAAACATTATTAACCTGTTCTACAATTGGCATTTCAATATTATATTTTCTAGCCAAATCCAAGGCTGCCTTGGCCGAGTTAACACCTTCAACAACCATCTGAACCTTGTCACAGGCGGCGTCACAAGTCATGCCCTGACCCATATAAAAGCCTGCCATACGATTTCTGGAATGGATAGAACCACATGTAACTATCAAATCCCCAACCCCGGTAAGACCAGATAAGGTCTCTGCACTTGCTCCCATTGCAACAGCAAGCTGAGAGATTTCCTTAATGCCTCGTGTAATAAGAGCCGCCTTTGCATTATCTCCAAAGCCAAGGCCATCGGACATACCGGCAGCTAAGGCAATGACATTTTTTAGTGCAGCGCCTACTTCTATGCCCTTTACATCAGGAGATGAATATACTCTGAAATATTCATTCATGAAAAGATTTTGTACATAATAAGCTGTAGCTTTATCTGAAGATCCAGCAACTACAAGGGTTGGCTTAAAGACTACAACCTCTTCTGCATGACTTGGACCTGACAATACACAAATATTGACGTCAGGTCCAAAAACATCCTCTATAATCTCTGTCTGAGTAAAAAGAGTGCCTTCCTCAATACCCTTGGTGACTGTAACTATAACTTCATGGCCTGTAAGATATGCCTTGATTTTTTCAGCAGTAGCTCTCGTCGCTGTAGAAGGAACAGACATAAGAATTACATCCGTGCCCTGACAGGCAGCCTGTAAATCTGCAGTCAAGAAAAGACCCTCAGGCAATCTGCATTCCTTTAACTTATCACTTTTTCTTGTATCATTCATATAGTCAACCTGGCTCTTGCGGTGAGACCACATGGTAACCTCATGACCATTTTTACATAAAAGCACTGCAAGAGCTGTACCCCAGCTACCTGCACCAATAACTGATATTTTAGACATATTATATAACCTCTAGGCTCTTGTTTCCGGATGGAAGGAGAATTTGTTCTCGTTGCCTGCCAAAAGACGACCTATATTGGCATGGTGAAGAGCTATTGCAAGAATAGAAACTCCACAACATATAATGCACACTTCTATTAGTTCTGTGCCAGTAAAGGAAAGTCGACCAAACTTGGCAAATAGCAATATCTCAATGGCAAAGGATGTAACACCCAAAATAGAACCCAGGGAAACATAACGGGTAAGTGCCACAGTTGCAATGAAAATAAGAGCAGGAATTGGGACTCCCATAGGAAAAAGCGCAATAATAAATCCAAGTGTAGATGCAATGCCCTTGCCACCCTTAAAGTGCATATAAAAAGGAAAATCATGACCAATAACCGTGCCAAGGCCTGCATATATCATGTAAATCGATGGGTCCTCATAAAAATGACCAAATATAAGCCATACAAAAGATACAGCAACGACACACTTGAAGCAGTCCCAAAGCAAGGTGATAAAACCTGCGGTAAGGCCTAAATTACGCAAGGTGTTGGTAGTGCCAACATTGCCAGAGCCAACCTTTGTTAAGTCTATATTTTTAGACTTACCTATAAGGTAGCCCATAAGAATCATGCCAAAGCAATAACCAATAATTAAAGATACTATTCTTCCAATAATCATTAGCCTTCATCCTTTCTTTCTCTGATGATAAACTTCAGAGAAGTGCCCTCAAAGCCAAAAGCATCACGAATTCTATTTTCCAAATATCTCACGTATGAAAAATGCATAAGGTATTTTTCGTTTACAAAAATAACAAATGTAGGTGGCTTTACAGCAACCTGTGTTGTATAGAAAATCTTAAGTCGCTTACCCTTATCAGTAGGTGGCTGCTGAAGGGCTACTGCTTCAGTCACTATCTCATTTAAAACACCTGTAGCAATACGCATTGAATTATTTTCTATTACTGCATCTATTGTTTCATAGATTTTGCCAAGACGCTGTCCGCTTTTTACGGAAATAAAAAGAATGGAAGCATATGGCATAAAGCTTAAGGTCTGACGAATTTTTTCAGTGTGCTCTTTCATGGTCTTGTCATTTTTTTCAATGGCATCCCACTTATTAACACAAATAATAATACCCTTGCCACGCTCATGGGCAATTCCAGCTATCTTGGCATCCTGTTCAGTAACTCCCTCAGTAGCATCGATCATAATAATAACTACATCAGCTTTTTCTACTGCAGCAACAGCGCGGATAATAGAAAATCGCTCGATTTCTTCTTTTATCTTACTTTTTCTGCGGATACCAGCTGTATCTATAAAAATATAGTCCTTTTTGTTATAACGGACCTTGGTATCAATGGCATCTCGGGTTGTACCTGCAATATCAGAGACAATAGAACGCTCCTGACCGCACAGCTTATTGACCAGGGAAGACTTACCTACATTTGGCTTTCCAACGATGGCAATACGAGGTGTATCATCATCCTCTGTATTTTCAGAAGGCTCAGGAAAATATTTTACTACTGCATCAAGCATTTCACCAAAGCCCAGACGAGAGCTGGCTGATATAGGATAAGGCTCACCAATACCAAGATTGTAAAACTCATAAACATCCAGACTGTCTCGCTCAAAGCTGTCTACTTTATTGACAACAAGTATAACAGGTTTGTTGGAACGACGAAGCATATCGGCAACCTTTGAATCAGAGTCCACAAGTCCCTGTTTTACATCTACTAGGAAAATAATAACATCTGCTGTGTCGATGGCTATCTGTGCCTGTTCACGCATCTGAGATAAAATAATATCCTTTGACTCTGGCTCGATACCACCAGTATCTATCATGGTAAAATCGTAATTAAGCCAGGATACATCAGCATAAATACGGTCTCTGGTAACACCTGGAGTATCTTTTACTATGGATATACGCTCTCTAGCCAGAGCATTAAAAAGTGTAGACTTTCCTACATTTGGACGGCCTACAATGGCCACAACGGGTCTTGACATAATATACCTCTTTCTTTATGTAAACAAATCATCTTCCAATAATGGCATAGACTAAATCTCGACCGTCTGATTGTACAATACGGGTAGAGACTTGTAAAGTTTGCTCCACTTCAGTAAGCGTCACATCATCAAGAAATACTTCCTCTGTACTTCTAAGCATATTGCAGGACAAAAGAAGATTCTGACCTAAATCCTTGTCCTTTAATTGATCAAGGAGATCACTAGCTGTGATAAGGCCAGTCACTGTGATATCCTTTCCAAAAAAATTATTGGTAATAGGAATTACTTCAACAGTTACCTTTGGAAACCTTTGACAAATAAGCTCTGCAAGCTCTTTTATAAATGGTGCAGCAAGAAGGCCTGTTGCAATGGTGCATTTCCTCTTTTTCATAAAAAGTGGCTTCTTTATATCTTCCAAAGCATCCAGCACTTCCTCTTTAAGAAGTCTCAGCATACCAACACCATTTTCAAGCTGGATAAAGCCATCATAACGATCAGCTTCCGGAAGCTCTCTACCTGCCATAATATACCATTCATCTGAAGCCTGTACAAAGTGATTGCCCACCTGCTCCATGGCTACTTCCTGCCAATGCTCAATCTGATCAATAACAGCGGCGGCCTCTTCACTTGTATAGGTGCGAAGTGGATACAAGCCTTCTCTATACTTGGTGATGCCAACCGGCACTACCGATAGAGAACCCATCACTGGTGCAAATTGTAAAAGTTCTGATATTGTTCTGTCCAGTTCAGGACCATCGTTTAAGCCAGGGCAGGACACTATCTGAGCGTTCATAGGAATTTCAGCGTCATAAAGCTTTTTTATCTTCTCTAAGATATCTCCGGCAAATCGGTTGTGTAAAAGCTTTTTTCGAAGCTCTGGATTGGTAGTATGAACAGAAATATTAATAGGTCCTAATTTATAAGCAATAATTCTGTCCAAGTCCTCCATTTTCATATTTGTCAATGTAACATAGTTACCCTGTAAAAAAGAAAGTCTTGTATCATCATCCTTAAAATAGAGGGTATCTCGCATGCCAGGTGGCATCTGATCTATAAAGCAAAATGCACATTTATTACTGCAGGATTTGTAATCATCCATGAGACCATTTTCAAAAATGATGCCTAAATCCTCTCCTTCTTCCTTTGCTACAAAGACACTTTGACTAGATCCATTATCATGAAGAATTTCCAGAGTAATATCAGCTTCATCAGAATAATAATGATAATCAAAAATATCCTTAAGCTCTACATTATTTATTTTTAAAATTATATCCCCAGGCCTTAAGCCCGCCAAAGCTGCTGGGCTATTTTCTTGTACCTGGGCAATCTTATGACTTGAATTAATCATGATATATATTCAAAAGCATTTTCATAATGCTTTAAATGTCCTTCCTCTATTGCTATAACATCAAACCTCACACTAGTATCAGAATATAAGTTATTAGTAAGCATATAGTAATCAGCTGTCCGACATATTTTTCGCATTTTGTTAAAGGTGACTGCTTCTGCTGCTGATCCAGCCTGTTTGTTTTTCCGGTATTTAACTTCTACAAAAACTAGGAACTCATCCTTTTTTGCTATTATATCAATCTCTCCCATTTTGCAATAGAAGTTGATTTTTATAATATTATATCCCTGCTTTTTTAAATATTCTGCCGCAATTTTTTCATATTCATTGCCATGTCGTCTGTTATTGTAAGAAATTTTATTTTCAACCATCTATTTTTGCTTTTAATTTTTCCATATCATTAACAAAAACCAAAATTTCAGCTACCACCTCATACAATTCAGGTGGAATAGAATCTCCAATATTAAGCTTACTCAAGGTCTGGGCAAGTTCATTATCCTGATAAAAAGGCACATCATTTTTTTCAGCCTCAGATATAATCTGTTCTGCCAGGTAACCCTTGCCAGTTGCAAGTATAATAGGTGCCGCATCAGAGGGATTATAGGCAAGAGCAACAGCTGTTTTCCCTGGATCGTGCGTCCTTTGATTATTATTATCTGAATTCATAGGCTAAGCCCTCATATCAAAGCTGTATCTGTGTATAATACCTGTATCATTTTTGTCAGAATTCTTTGTTTGCAAAAAATCTTTGGTAAAGCTGAATTTTTTATCTGTACATTCTAGGTTGGATGTAAGAGCAAATCCCTTTGCAGCAAGTCTCTCATTTAAAATGTCTATATTATCTTCTATAAGCTGCAGTGAGGCCCTATCACTTAAATTCCAGTTGCAAGAAACTGATGTATTTTGCATGCGTATGTAGA